>SCPB01000009.1 GCA_005502445.1 Microbacteriaceae bacterium X2B | reverse complement strand
CTCGACGCGGTGCGCGCGAGCACCCCGGCGCGGGCGCCGGCCTCGCGCGCCGACGCCGTCGTCGCGACGATGACGGTCGCCTTGCCCCCGACCTCGGCGGCGAGCGCGATCACGGCCGGCTGGGCCGCGAGACGCTCGCGCACGCTCGTGGCGAGGCTGCGCACGTCATCGGCCGAGGCCATCCGACCGAGGTTCTCGGCGACGACCGTGTACGCGCCCACGGTCGACGCGGAACCCGAGAGCGAGGGCACGCGCTCGCTCAGCCGGCCCGCCTCGAACTGGGCGACCTTCTTCTCGGCGGCCTTGAGCTGCGCGCTGAGCTCGGCGATGCGCTCGGCGAGGTGCTCGCGCGGAGTCTTGAGGGTGCTCGTCAGCTGCTGGACGAGAGCGCGTTCGGCGGCGAACTCGCGGAAGGCCTCGAGCCCGACGAGGGCCTCGACGCGCCGATTGGTCGAGCCGACGGAGGACTCGCTCACGAGGCTGATCATGCCGATCTCGGCGGAACTGCCGACGTGCGTTCCCGCGCACAGCTCGCGCGACCAGGGCCCGCCGATGTCGACGACGCGCACGGTGTCCCCGTACTTCTCGCCGAACAGCGCCATCGCCCCGAGCGATCTCGCCTGGTCGAGACCCATGACACGCGTCTCGACGGGCAGATTGTCGCGCACCGCGAGGTTGCCGATCTCCTCGATCTCGCTGCGGGTCGCGGGGCTCAGGGCGTGGTTCCAGCTGAAGTCCAACCGCATGTACCCGGCCTTGTTGTACGAGCCCGACTGGTGGGCGTCATCGCCGAGCGTCTGCCGCAGCGCGGCGTGGATCACGTGGGTCGCAGAGTGCGCCTGCGCGGCCGAACGGCGGTACTCGGCGTCGACCTGCGTGCGCGCGACATCACCGACGTGCACCTCCCCCGCACGCACCTGCACGGTGTGACTGATGAGGCCCTTGACGGGCTTCTGCACGTCGAGCACCTCGAGGTCGAAACCGGCGCCGACGATCGCGCCCTCGTCGCTGTCCTGGCCGCCCGACTCCGCGTACAGGGTCGTCTCGGCGAGGATGACCTCGGCGATGTCGCCCGCGTTCGCCACGGGCACGCTCACGCCGCCGACGAGGAGGCCGAGCACGGTCGTCTCGGTCTCGAGCCGGTCGTAGCCGAAGAACCCCGTCTCGCCCGCGGCACGGAACTCGCCATAGACGCTCAAGTCGGCCAGGGCGCCCTTCTTCGACTTCGCGTCGGCCTTCGCGCGCGAGCGCTGCTCGGCCATGAGACGGTCGAAGGCCGTGCGGTCGACCGTGAGCCCGTTCTCCTCCGCCATCTCGAGCGTGAGGTCGATCGGGAACCCGAAGGTGTCGTGCAGCTGGAAGGCGGTGTCGCCCGGCAGCACTCCCGTGCCCTTCGCCGACGTGTCCGCGACGGCGAGGTCGAGGATGCTCGTGCCGGCCGCGAGGGTGCGCAGGAAGGCCTCCTCCTCGCCGAGCGCGAGGCGCGAGACGCGGTCGTAGTTCTGCGCGACCTCGGGGTACGCCGCCGACATCGCATCGCGCGAGGCGGCGAAGAGCACCTCGAAACTGGGCGCATCCACCCCCAGCAGCCGCATCGAGCGGATGCTGCGCCGAAGCAGGCGGCGCAGGATGTACCCGCGGCCCTCGTTGCCGGGCGAGACGCCGTCGGTCATGAGCATGAGGCTCGAGCGCACGTGGTCGGCGATCACGCGCATGCGCACGTCGTCGTCGTGGACGGCTCCGTATCTCCTGCCGGACATCGCGGACGCGGCATCCAGCACCGGTCGTACCTGGTCGATCTCGTACATGTTCTCGACACCCTGGAGGAGGAAGGCGACGCGCTCCATGCCCATGCCGGTGTCGATGTTCTTGTTCGGCAGCTCGCCGAGGATCTCGAAGTCGTTCTTGCCCGTGCCCCCACCGCGGAGGTACTGCATGAATACGAGGTTCCAGATCTCCACGTAGCGGTCGTCGTCGGTCGCCGGGCCCCCGTCGGCGCCGTAGGCCGGGCCGCGGTCGAAGAAGATCTCCGAGCACGGGCCGGCAGGGCCGGGCTGCCCGGTCGACCAGTAGTTGGTGTCCATGTCGAGACGCTGGATGCGCTCCTCCGGCAGGCCCGCGATCTTCTTCCACAGCGCGATCGCCTCGTCGTCGTCCTTGTAGACGGTGACCCAGAGGTCCTTCTCCTGGAACCCGAGCCCGCCCTCCGACTGCGGGGTCGTCAGGAGCTCCCAGGCGTAGCCGATCGCCCCCTCCTTGAAGTAGTCGCCGAACGAGAAGTTGCCGTTCATCTGGAAGAACGTGCCGTGGCGGGGGGTCTTGCCGACCTCCTCGATGTCGTTGGTGCGGATGCACTTCTGCACGCTCGTGGCGCGCGGATACGGCGCCGGCACGACGCCGGTCAGGTAGGGCACGAACGGCACCATGCCGGCCACGGTGAACAGCAGCGTGGGGTCGTCGCTGACGAGGGAGGCGGAGGGGACGACGGTGTGACCGCGGCTTCCGAAGAAGTCGAGCCACCGGCGCTGGATGTCGGCGGTCTGCATGGGGGTTCGAGGAGTCCTGTGATCGAAGAGACGAGAGGATGCCGCGGGTGCGGCGGGCAGGCGGCGAGCGGAGCTAGGAGAGGCGCTCGGTGAGGTCGGCGATGGTCGCGTCGGCCTCCGCGACGGCGGCTCGCAACTCGGTCTCGCGCTGGCGGTAGCCCTCGATGACGGCGTCGCCGAACTCCCGGGCCTTCGCGTCGACCTCGTCGAGGAACTGCCGGCCCTGCGGCGATTTCTCGACCTGGTGAGCGGCGAAGAAGCCGATCGCGATGCCGATGACGAGCCAGACGGCGTTCTTCATGGGGTCTCCCTCAACTGCGACGGTGGCGGTCGCCCGGGGTGCCGGGCCGTGCTTCCACCTTAGCCCCGGGGCGAGGACGAGAACGGGGGCCCGGCATCGGCCGGACCCCCGTCGGAGACTGCTGCGTCGCGCTATCGCGCCGCGTAGTACTCGACCACGAGCTGGACCTCGCACGTCACGGGCACTTCGGCGCGCTTCGGGCGGCGGACCAGGCGGGCCTGCAGCTTGTCGAGCTCGACATCGAGGTACGCCGGCACCTTGGGCAGGACATCGACGTGACCGCCGGCGGCCGCGACCTGGAAGGGCTCCATCGACTCGCTCTTGGCCTTGACGTGGATGAGCTGCTCGGGCTTGACGCGGAACGACGGACGGTCGACGATCTTGCCGTCGACGAGGATGTGACGGTGCACGACCATCTGACGGGCCTGTGCGGTCGTGCGGGCGAAGCCGGCGCGGAGCACGAGCGCGTCGAGGCGCATCTCGAGGAGCTCGACGAGGTTCTCACCGGTCAGGCCGGCCGTCCGACGGGCTTCCTGGAAGATGATGCGGAGCTGCGCCTCGCGGATGCCGTACTGCGCGCGGAGACGCTGCTTCTCGCGAAGGCGGACGGCGTAGTCGCTATCGGCCTTGCGCTTGGTGCGGCCGTGCTCGCCGGGAGCGTATGGGCGCTTCTCGAGGTACTTCGCAGCCTTCGGCGTCAGAGCGATGCCGAGCGCGCGCGAGAGGCGGGTCTTGCTGCGGGTACGTGACTTGGTCGACACGATGTCCTTCCATGGTCGTGGCCGCGGATCTCACGGCTCACGGACGTACACCTCTCCGCTCCGATCCGTGACGCACGCCGAGGCGTCAGGGGAGGCTGCGAGGGAGGGTGTGCCCATATCCGACGGGCCGGTAGAGCCTACCAGACGCTCGCCGAGCGCGGTCACCCCCGCCGGTCTCGGGCGCCGCGGATGATCGCCCGCAGCTTCGCCAGCCGGGCGCCGATCCCCCGTTCCGAACCGCGCTCGGTGGGTCGGTAGTACTCGCGGCCGGCCACCGCGTCGGGCAGGTGCTGCTGGGCGACGACGCCGATCGGATCATCGTGCGGGTACGCGTAGCCCGCGCCGTGCCCGAGCCGCTTCGCGCCCGGGTAGTGAGCATCGCGCAGTGGCGCGGGCACGCGGCCGATCCGGCCGGCTCTCACGTCGGTGATCGCCTCGTCGATGCCGACATAGGCTGCGTTCGACTTGGGCGCGGTCGCGAGGTAGACGACCGCTTCGGCGAGCGGGATCCGGCCCTCCGGCATTCCGATCAATTGCACCGCCTGGGCCGCGGCCACCGCGATCGGGAGCGCCTGCGGATCGGCGAGGCCGATGTCCTCCGCCGCCGAGATGATCACGCGACGGGCGATGAAGCGGGGGTCCTCCCCCGCCTCGATCATCCGCGCGAGGTAGTGCAGGGCGGCGTCGGGATCGCTGCCACGGATCGACTTGATGAACGCGCTGATGACGTCGTAGTGCTCGTCGCCGTTCTTGTCGTAGCGCAGCAGGGCCCGGTCGACCGCCGCCGCGACGATCTCGGCGGTGACGACGGCGGGCGCATCCCCCGTCGATTCGGTCGTCGCGGACTGCGCCGCCGCCTCGAGGGCGGTCAGAGCGCGACGGGCGTCGCCCGAGGCGAGCCGGATGATCGCCTCGCGCGCTCCCGGATCGAGCTGCACGGCTGCCGCGAGCCCGCGCGGATCGACGAGGGCGCGGTCGACGAGCACGCCGAGGTCGTCGTCGGAGAGCGGCTCGAGCGTCAGGAGGAGCGAACGGCTCAGGAGCGGGGAGATGACCGAGAACGAGGGGTTCTCGGTCGTCGCGGCGATGAGGATCACCCAGCCGTTCTCGACGCCGGGCAGCAGGGCGTCCTGCTGCGCCTTCGTGAACCGGTGGATCTCGTCGAGGAACAGCACGGTCGAGCTGCCGTAGAGATCGCGGTCGGCGAGGGCGCGCTCCATGACCTCCCGCACGTCGCGCACGCCCGCGGTGATCGCCGAGAGCTCGACGAAGCGGCGACCCGACTGGCGGGCGATGGCCTGGGCGAGCGTGGTCTTGCCCGTGCCCGGCGGGCCCCAGAGGATCACCGAGACCGCGCTCGGCGGCCGGCCGTCGTCGCGTGCGAGACTCACGAGGGGCGAGCCCGGTCCGAGCAGGTGGCGCTGGCCGGCGACCTCGTCGAGCCGCGCGGGCCGCATGCGCACCGCGAGGGGCACAGCGGCCGAGCCGAGCCCGGGGCGAGCATCCATGTGATCGAGGCTATCGCCGACCGCCGACGCGGGCGTCCGTGACCGGTCGGGCGCTCGACTAGAGTTCCCCACGGAAATCGACAGCGAGGAGACCCTCCGTGGCACGCACTTCGTCGGCGAGCGATCGCGAGGCGCGAGAGCGCCTGCGCCGGTACCGGGCACGGCAGTCGGTGCACGCGTCGCGCGTCCGCCGTCGCGTGCGCGACAACGTCGGGGCGGCCATCGCGCTCGTCGCCATCGCGGCGCTCGCGACGACGGCCCAGCTCGTCTATCTCACCGCGGGCCCCGGTGCTCCCGAAGCCGCCCCGAGCGCGTCGCCGTCGCCGAGCGTCGATCCTGCCGCGGAGAGGCCGCAACCGCCGTCGACGGAGGTCAGCGAGTTCCGCGAGTGGACCGGCAGGATGACGATCAACGACAGCATCCCCCTGGAGTTCCGACTCGACGGCATGGCCGCGCCGCAGGCGGTCGCCTCCTTCGTGCAGCTCACACGCGACGGTTTCTACGACGGGCTCGCCTGCCACCGGCTCACGACCGAGGACATCTTCGTGCTGCAGTGCGGCGACCCGAACGGCGACGGCACCGGCGGCCCCGAGTACCGCTACGGTCCGATCGAGAACGCGCCGGCCGACGACGTCTACGCCACGGGCACCCTCGCCATGGCTCGTCAGGGCGGAGACGGCTCGAGCATGGGCAGCCAGTTCTTCATCGTCTACGACGAGTCGAGGATCCCCTCCGACGCCGCGGGCGGCTACACGGTGCTCGGCGAGGTGACAGCAGGGCTCGACGACCTCATCGCCGGGGTGGTCGATGCCGGCACGGCCGACGGCGCAGGCGACGGCGCACCGGCCGTATCGGCCGTCATCTCGTCGATCACGATCCAGTAAGGATCACGGCCATCGCGCACCCCGCCGGAATCCCCGCGGCGGCGTGGAATATGCTGAACAGCCGTCCGACATCCGAGGCAGTCGGGCGCACTCGATGAGGATGATGCGTTGTGGCAGTGAATGAGCAGACCGCCGTCTGGGGCCGGGTCGACGAGACCGGCACGGTGTACGTGACCGATCGCGGCGTCGAGCGCGCCGTGGGCCAGTACCCCGATGGCTCGGCGGAGGAGGCACTCGCCTACTTCACCCGCAAGTTCTCGGAGCTCGAGGGGCAGGTGCGGCTGCTCGAGCAGCGCGCGAAGGGCGGTGCGCCCGCCTCGGACGTCGCGAAGACCGTGGCCCACCTGACCACGACCCTCGAGGATGCGGCCGCGGTCGGCGACCTCGAGGCCCTGCGCGCCCGACTGGCGGCGCTGAGCGGCACGGTCGAGAAGCTCACCGAGGAGCAGCAGGCGGAGCAGCGGGCGGCGATCGCCGCGGCGATCGAGCATCGGGCTGCGATCGTGGCCGCCGCCGAGGCGATCGCCGCGAAGGACCCGCAGTCGCTGCAGTGGAAGCAGGTCACCGCGACGCTCGACGACCTCTTCGTGCAGTGGAAGGATCACCAGCAGAACGGGCCGAGGCTGCCCAAGAAGGAGGCGGACGACCTCTGGAAGCGCTTCCGCGCCGCCCGGAGCGCGGTCGAGGCTCACCGTCGCTCCTTCTTCGCCGGGCTCGACGCCGAGCACAAGGAGGCCAAGAGCCGTAAGCAGGAGCTCGTGGCGAAAGCAGAGGCCCTCGCCGGCCAGGGCACGGCGGGAATCCCGGAATACCGCCGACTTCTCGACGAGTGGAAGCTCGCCGGGCGTGCCGGGAAGAAGGTCGATGACACCCTGTGGTCGGCGTTCAAGGCCGCGGGCGACGTGCTGTACGCCGCGAAGGCCGAAGTCGATGCGCGAGAGAACGAGGAGTTCGCCGACAACCTGCGCGCCAAGCTCGCCCTGCTCGATGAGGCCGAGGCGCTCCTGGCCGCGACCGACCGCGTGGTCGCCCGCAACACCCTCACGAACATCCAGCGTCGGTGGGACGCGATCGGCAAGGTGCCCCGCGAGCAGGTCAAGGCGGTCGAAGATCGCCTTCGTCGTATCGAGCAGGCCGTCAAGGCCCTCGAGGAGGAGCACTGGAAGAAGAACGACCCCGAGAAGAAGGCCCGATCGCAGGGACTCGTCGCGCAGTTGCACGAGGCGATCGCTGGGCTCGAGGCCGAGCTCGAGAAGGCGAAGACCGCGAAGGATACCGCGAGAACGGCCGAGCTCACCGAGTCGCTCGAGGCGCGCCGCGCCTGGCTCGCGGCCGTCGAGCGCTGACCGGAGGCGCCGTCCTCCCCAGGTGAATCGCGCCGAACGGTTCTCCACCGATCGCCCCTCCTGTCCGCGGGCGATCCCGGCGCGGGGCGACACTTCGCGGCATGCCCTCTCGACTGCCCCGCATCATCGACGACCGTTGCCTGAACCCGGTCGAACTGCGGGCGGCGACGCTCGACGGCGAACTGGGTGCGCTCGGTGCCGCCTACGCGATCATCGACCTGCCGCCCGCGCCCGCGACGCGCGCGGCGAGCCTCGCCTCGCTCGTGCCGGAGCGGGTGATCCTCTCCGACCGCACGGCGGCCTGGGTGTGGGGCTGGACGGTGGAGTCGGGGCCGCTGCGCGTCAGCATCTCTAAGACGGCGCGCATCGCATCACCGTCGCGCCGTGCCCGCCGCGCCCGCGAGGTGGTGATCGACACCGATGAGATCCACGAGCTGGAGGGAGTGTCGATCACGAGCCCGGAGCGCACGCTCATCGACCTCGCACGGTTCGACGAGGCCGAGGACGTCGTCGACCTGCTCGCCGCCGGCATCCGCATCGCCGGGATGCCGCCGGAGGTCGTCGCGGCGGCCCTCGATCGGCGACCCAGCGCCGCCGGGCGACGTCGGGCGCGCCAACGCCTCACGGAGGCGCTCGCGCTCGCCTGCTCTGCCGGGGATCAGCCGTTGCTGACGCGGTACACGTCGTAGACGGCGTCGATGCGGCGAACGGCGTTGAGAACGCGATCGAGGTGCGTCACGTCGCCCATCTCGAAGACGAACCTACTCAACGCGAGGCGGTCGCGCGAGGTGTTGACGCTCGCCGAGAGGATGTTGACGTGGTGCTCCGAGAGCACGCGCGTGACGTCGCTCAGCAAGCCGCTGCGATCGAGGGCCTCGACCTGGATCTGCACGAGGAAGAGGCTCTTCGAGGTCGGGGCCCACTCGACCTCGATCATGCGATCGGGCTCGGTGAGCAGCGACTGCACGTTGGTGCAGTCGGCACGGTGGACGCTCACTCCGGTACCGCGGGTCACGAAACCCACGATCTCGTCCCCGGGCACGGGCGTGCAGCACTTGGCGAGCTTGACGAGGATGTCGGGGGCGCCCCGCACGAGCACTCCCGAGTCGCTCGTGCGCACAGGAGTCCGGCCGCGGGTGGGAACGACGAAGGGCTCATCGTCGCTCTCGGCGTCGACATGCAGCGCGGCGACGATCTTCTCGATCACCGACTGCGTCGAGACGTGGCCCTCGCCGACCGCGGCGTAGAGCGAATCGACCGCCTCGTACCGCAGTTGCGACGCCACCTCGGCCACCGCGTCCTGCGACATGAGCCGCTGCAGAGGCAGGTTCTGCTTGCGCATCGCGCGTGCGATGGCGTCGCGCCCCTGCTCGATCGCCTCGTCGCGGCGCTCCTTGGTGAACCACTGCCGGATCTTCGAGCGCGCGCGAGTGCTCGTGACGAAGTTGAGCCAGTCCTGGCTCGGCCCGGCGTCGGGGTTCTTTGAGGTGAAGACTTCGACCGTGTCGCCCGAGCTCAGCACGCTCTCGAGCGGCACGAGGCGGCCGTTGACCTTCGCCCCCATCGTGCGATGCCCGATCTCGGTGTGCACGGCGTAGGCGAAGTCGACGGGCGTCGCGCCGGCGGGCAGGCCGATGACCTTGCCCTGCGGCGTGAATACATAGACCTCCTTCGCGCCGATCTCATAGCGCAGGTTGTCGAGGAACTCGCCCGGGTCGCTCGTCTCGGCCTGCCAGTCGGAGATGTGCGCGAGCCAGGCCATGTCGGTGTCGGAGCGCCCCTGGTCGACATCGCCGCGACCGGAGTTCATGCGTTCCTTGTACTTCCAGTGCGCGGCGACACCGAACTCCGCGCGTTGATGCATCTCCTGCGTGCGGATCTGGATCTCCACCGGCCGGCCGCCGGGGCCGAACACCGTCGTGTGCAGCGACTGGTACAGGTTGAACTTCGGGGTCGCGATGTAGTCCTTGAAGCGGCCGGGCATCGGGTTCCACCGGGCGTGCACGGCGCCCAGCACGGCGTAGCAGTCGCGGATCGTGTTGACGAGGATGCGGATCCCCGTGAGGTCGTAGATCTCGTCGAAGTCGCGGCCGCGATTGACCATCTTCTGGTAGATCGAGTAGTACTGCTTCGGCCGGCCGATGATCTGGGCCTTGATCTTCGACTGCCGCAGATCGCTCGTGACCGCGTCGATGACCTGCTGCACGAAGGCCTCGCGCTCGGGCGTGCGGTTCTTCACCAGGCTCTCGATCTCGACGTAGATCTTCGGGTGCAGCACCGCGAACGAGAGGTCCTCGAGCTCCCACTTGATGGTGGATATCCCGAGGCGGTGCGCGAGGGGTGCGTAGATCTCGAGGGTCTCCTGGGCCTTTCGCGTCGCGGACGCGCTCTCGACGAAGCCCCAGGTGCGCGCGTTGTGCAGTCGATCGGCGAGTTTGATGAGGAGCACGCGGATGTCTTTGGACATCGCGACGATCATCTTGCGGACCGTCTCGGCCTGCGCACTGTCGCCGTACTTGACCTTGTCGAGCTTGGTGACGCCGTCGACGAGCATCGCGATCTCGTCGCCGAAATCCGCGCGCAGCTGGTCGAGCGTGTAGGGGGTGTCTTCGACCGTGTCGTGAAGAAGCGAGGCGGCGAGCGTCTTCACGCCGATGCCGAGCTCGGCGAGGATCTGCGTCACCGCGACGGGGTGGGTGATGTACGGCTCGCCGCTTTTGCGGGTCTGGCCGCGGTGCGCCTGCTCGGCGACCTGGTACGCGCGCTCCAGGAGAGCGATGTCGGCCCGGGGGTGCTGCGCGCGAACGGTCTTGACGAGGCCCTCGAAGCCGCCGGCCGGCTGCGCGCGGGAGAACAGGCGGGGCAGGAGCGCGCGGAGCGTCGCGGTGTTCTGCGTCGTGTCCGTCATCGCGGGCCTCCCGGTCGCGATTCTACGCGGGGCTCGTTCAGCGGACCGCGCCCGACTCCGGCGCCGACCGCTTCGCCCGGCCGCCCTGCTTCTGCACCTCCGGCTCGTTCTCGCGAAGGTGCACGTAGAGCGGGGCGGCGAGGAAGATCGACGAGTAGGTTCCGACGATCGTGCCGACGAAGAGGGCGAGGGCGATGTCGAACAGCGTACCGGCCCCGAGGAGCGCCGCACCGATGATCAGGATCGAGGCGACCGGCAGGATCGCGACGATCGAGGTGTTGATCGAGCGCACGAGGGTCTGGTTGACGGCGAGGTTGACCGAACCGGCGAAGCTGCGCCGCGACTCCACGCCGTCCTCCCCGGTGTTCTCGCGAACCTTGTCGAACACGACGACCGTGTCGTAGAGCGAGTATCCGAGGATGGTCAGGAACCCGATGACGGCGGCGGGCGTGATCTCGAACCCGAGAACGCCGTACACGCCGGCCGTGATGACGAGGTCGTGCACGAGGGCGACCATGGCCGCGAGCGCCATCTTCCAGGTGCGGAAGTACAGTGCCATGACGAGGCTCGCGAGCAGCAGGAACACCATGAGCGCGATGATCGCCTGCCGCGTGATGTCGCCGCCCCAGGTCGCCCCGATGAAACTCGTGCTGATCTGGTCGCCGTCGACCGCGAAGGCCTCGGCGAGCGACGCGGAGACCTCGGCGGTCTCCTCCGGTGTGAGCTGCTCGGTCTGCACGCGCACCGAGTCGCCGCCGACGACGGAGACGCGGGGGTTGGATCCGGCGACGACCTCGCCCACGGCGGCGGTCGCGGTGTCGGTCGTGGCCGCAGTGTCGGCCGAGGCCTCCGCGACCTGCGAGACGCGGAACTCGGAGCCGCCCCGGAACTCGATGCCGAACACGAATCCTCCGCGCAGGGCGGTGAGTCCCACGGCGATGATGACGAGCACGGCGGCGACGGAGTACCAGATCCGGCGCTTGCCGACGAAGTCGAAGGAGCGCGCGCCCGTGTAGAGATCGTTGCCGAACGACGTGAACCTGCTCATCGGGCGTCCTTCCCCTCACCGTTCTGCTGGGCGGCTCGGCGCTCGGCGATCGTCTGCCGCCGCTGAGCTTCCCGGCCGGATGACGCCCGCTTCGCGGCGCTGAGCTCGGCGGCGGGTCGGAACTGCGCCCGCCCGCGGTAGACAGCCCCGAGCGCCTTCGGGTCGAGCCCGCTGAGCGGGTGCCCGCCGGCGAAGAACCCCGTGCGACCGAGCAGCTGCATCATCGGGTGGGTGAACAGGGCGACGACGACGAGGTCGACGACCGTCGTGAGGCCGAGGGTGAACGCGAACCCGCGCACGTTGCCCACGGCGAGCACGAACAGCACGACAGCGCCCAGGACGTTGATGACGTCGGAGATCAGGATCGTGCGGAAGGCCCGCTTCCACCCCGCCTCGACGGCTCCGTCGACGCTGCGGCCGTCGCGCAGCTCATCGCGGATGCGTTCGAAGTAGACGATGAACGAGTCGGCGATGACGCCGACGGCGATGATCAGACCGGCGACGCCCGCGAGCGAGAGCCGGAACCCCTGCTGGTTCGACAGATAGGTGATGAGCAAGTACGTCACGACGCCCGCGATGATGAGCGAGGCGACGGTGACACCTCCGAGCGCACGATACTGCAGCAGCGAGTACAGCACGACGAGTACGAGCCCGACCAGACCGGCGATGATGCCGCTCTGCAGCTGGGAGACGCCGAGCGTCGCGCTGATCTGATCCTGCGACTGCAGCTCGAAGCCGATCGGCAGCGCTCCGAACTTCAGCTGGTCCGCGAGGGTCTTCGCGCTCTCCTGCGTGTAGCTTCCCGAGATCTGCGGCTGACCGTTCGTGATCGCGCTGATCGTCCGTGGAGCGGCGATGACCCGGCCATCGAGCACGATCGCGAACTGGTTGCGCACGCCCTGCAGCGCGACAAGGCGTTCGGTGACCTCGCGGAACGCCGCCGTTCCCTCGCCGTCGAACTCGAGGAAGACGCCCCACTCGTTGGTGCTCACACCGGTCGACCCCTGGATGAGCCCCGATGTCGCATTGGTGATGCGGGCCCCGGTCACCTCGACGGGCCCGAGGATGTATTTGAGCGAAGAGTCGACCTCGCAGGTCACGAGAGGCTCCTCCTCGGGGGCGACGTTCGCGCCGGCCGCGTCGAGGCTCGCGCAGTCGAACTCGTCGAACCGAGTCTGCAACTCGGGGGTGATCCAGTTCGGGTCGCTCGCGTCCGTCGGCGCCGCCGAGGGGCTCGGGGCGGCGCTCGGCTCGGACGTGGGCTCGGCGGCGCTCGGGCTCGCGCTCGGATCCGCGCCCTCCGCGCCGTCCTCGCCGATCGTGCTCGACGAGGCGAGGTCGGCCGCGAGCACGGCCCGGAACTCGAGCTTCGCCGAGGATCGGATGCGCTGCAGCGTGGACTCGTCGGGTGTGCCGGGGATCGAGACGACGATGTTCTCGCCGCCCTGCGTGTTGATCTCGGATTCGCTCACCCCCGCCGCGTCGACGCGCTGGCGGATGATCTCGACGGCCTGGTCGAGCTGCTCCTGCGAGACGCCCTGCCCCGAGGCGAGCTGGGGCGTGAGTGTCAGCTGCGTGCCGCCCTCGAGGTCGAGGGCGAGCTTCGGGGTCCAGGCCCCCTCGTTCCACAGCACGCTCGCAGCGTTTCCGCCGATGAGGGCGACGATGATGACGAGCAGCCAGACCAGGGAGCGCAGTGCCCTGCGCTCGGGGGTGCTTCGTGCCACCTCAGATTCTCATTTCTGCTGGCCGCGCGCGAACGACCCCCATGGGGAGCAGCGGCGCGCGGCGCGGGGAGGAGCGGTCAGTCGTCCGACTTCGCGGGCTCGGCGGCGGAGTCGGACTCCGATGCGTCCGCCTCGTCGGCCGCGGTCTCGTCGACGACGCGGGCGAGGGTCTGACGGTGCACCCGCACCTGGCTGCCGGGGCTCGTCTCGAGCACGGCGATGTTGTTCTCGTCGTCGATCGAGACGAGAGTGCCGAAGAGGCCGAAGTTCGTCATGACCTCCGCGCCCGGCACCATCTGCTCCTGGAGCTTCGCCTGCTCCTCCTTGCGCTTCTTCGAGTTGCGCCACATGAAGAAGATGAGCATGGCCAGAATGGCCAGCATGACGATCGTCAACGGATCCATGGGGTGGTGAGCCTTTCGGGGATGTTTGCGGCGCGTCCGGAATCGGCGGGCATCGTCGAGCGGATGCTCCGGCGCAGCCTCGCACAACTATAGGTCATCAGCCGAGGCGCCCCGCGGCTCGCGCCCGAGGTGGCGCCAGGCCTGCGCGGTCGCGACACGGCCGCGCGGGGTGCGCGCGAGCAGCCCGGTGCGCACGAGGAAGGGCTCGACGACCGCCTCGATCGTCTCCGCCTCCTCCCCCACCGACACCGCGAGGGTCGACAGACCCACCGGCCCGCCGTCGAAACGGTCGATGATGGCGTGGAGCACGGCGCGGTCGAGCCGGTCGAGCCCCTGCTCGTCGACGTCGTACAGCTCGAGCGCGGCGCGCACGGCGGCCGTGTCCGCTCTGCCCCCGTGCACGAGCGAGTAGTCGCGGACGCGCCGCAGGAGGCGGTTGGCGATGCGAGGCGTGCCCCGGCTGCGTCCGGAGATCTCGCGGAGGGCATCCTGATCGGCGTCGAGTCTCAGCAGCGCGGCGGCACGGTCGAGCACGCGGTGCAGCTCGTCGGGCTCGTAGAACTCCAGGTGAGCGGTGAAGCCGAAGCGGTCGCGCAGGGGGTTGGGCAGCAGCCCCGACCGCGTCGTCGCGCCGACGAGCGTGAACGGCGCGAGCTCGAGCGGAATGCTCGTTGCGCCCGCCCCCTTGCCGACCATGATGTCGACGCGGTAGTCCTCCATCGCGAGGTACAGCATCTCCTCCGCCGAGCGAGTCATGCGGTGGATCTCGTCGATGAACAGCACCTCACCGGGCACGAGCGACGACAGCACGGCGGCGAGATCGCCGGCGTGCTGGATCGCCGGTCCGCTCGTCATGCGCAGGGGGCGGTCGCCCTCGTGCGCGACGATCATCGCGAGCGTCGTCTTGCCGAGACCCGGCGGACCGGCCAGCAGGATGTGGTCGGGCGCGCGGTTCTGCAGGGTCGCGGCCTCGAGCAGCAGCTGCAGCTGCCGGCGCACCTTCTGCTGCCCGACGAACTCGGCGAGGCTCTGCGGGCGCAGGGCCCCCTCGAAGGCGAGCTCGGTCTCGCTCTCGGGCGTCGGCCGCAGCAGGTCGTCGGTCACGCGCGGCCGCCGCGGTCGTCGGGGCGCGCCGCTCGGGGGCCCAGCTGCGCGAGCGCGCGGCGCAGCAGCACGGGCATCGGGCTGCGCTCGCCGTCGGCTTCGGCCGCGATGACGGCCTCCGCCGCCTCGACCGCCGAGCGCTCGGGCCAGCCGAGCCCCGTGAGCGCCTCGATCAGGGCGAGTGCGGTGGCGGCGTCACCGGATGGCGCGACCGCGCTCCGAGCGGTGGCGGCGGGCGCGGCGAGCTTGCCGGCGAGGGAGACCACGATCAGTTTGGCGGTCTTCGGGCCGATGCCGCTGACGCGGCGGAAGGGGGCGTCGTCGTCGTCGTGGATCGCGTGAGCGATCGCTGCGGGCTCCAGCTGACCGAGCACGCCGAGCGCCGACTTCGGGCCGACGCCCGAGACGGTGCGCAGCAGGTCGAAGAGCTGCAACTCGACCTCGTCGACGAAGCCGAAGAGGCTGATGTCGTCCTCGCGCACGATCATCGCGGTGTGCAGCAGGGCGCGGTCGTCGAGCCGCAGCTCGCGCGCGTGCCTCTCGGTCACGGTCACCGCGTAGCCGACGCCGTTGACGTCGAGTACGACCCGGCCGGGGCCGAGGGCGACGACGGTTCCGCGCAGGGAGGCGATCACCCGTCGAGCCTAGGGGCGCCCGCCGACTTCTCGGCCGCGCGCCACGCGCGCTGCGCGGGCGTGAGCGGCGTTCCCCCGGCGGCGACGGGCGTCGAGACCCCGTCGCGCCGCCAGGCGTGGCAGATGGCGAGGGCGAGCGCGTCGGCGGCGTCCGCGGGCGTCGGCGGGGCATCCAATCGCAGGATGCGCTGCACCATCGCCGTGACCTGCCTCTTGTCGGCGCCGCCGTGCCCGGTCACGGCCGCCTTCACCTCGCTCGGCGTGTGCAGGGCGACGGCGAGCCCACGCGCGGCGGCTGCCTGCAAGACGACGCCGCTCGCCTGGGCGGTGCCCATGACGGTGCGCACGTTGTGCTGCGCGAAGACGCGCTCGAGCGCGACGACATCTGGCCGGTGCTCGTCGATGAGCAAGCCCACCCCCTCGGCGATCGCGAGCACCCGTTGCTCGAGGGGCGAAGCGGGGTCGGTGCGGATCACCGAGACGTGCACGAGGGTGGTGCGGCGCGTGGCCTCGACGTCGACGACCCCGACACCGCAGCGCGTCAGACCCGGGTCGACGCCGAGCACCCGCACCATCGGCGGGCCGCTACTCGTCGTCGGCGTCGAGCTCGGCGCGCACGTCGGCCGAGAGCGAGATGTTGGTGTAGACGTTCTGCACGTCGTCGAGCTCGTCGAGCGCGTCGACGAGTCGGAACACCTTCCGCGCGACGTCGCCGTCCGCCTCGATCTGCACGCCGGCGACGAACTCGGCCTCCGCCGAGTCGTACTCGATGCCGGCCTCCTGCAGGGCGGCGCGAGCGGCGAGCAGCTGTGAGGGATCGGTGACGACCTCGAAGCCGCCGCCCTGGTCGACGACCTCCTCGGCGCCCGCGTCGAGCACCGCCATCAGGATGTCGTCCTCCGTGAGCCCCTCGGTCTTCGTGATCGCGATGACGCCCTTGCGGTGGAAGTTGTACGCCACGCTGCCGGGGTCGGCCATCGTGCCGCCATTGCGGTTCATGCCCGTGCGCACCTCGGCGGCAGCGCGGTTGCGGTTATCGGTGAGGCACTCGATGAGCAGGGCGACGCCGCCCGCGCCGTAGCCCTCGTAGATGATGGTCTGGTAATCGACCGAATCACCCGTCAGACCGGCTCCGCGCTTGATCGCGCGATCGATGTTGTCATTGGGCACCGAGGTCTTCTTGGCCTTCTGCACCGCGTCGACGAGCGTGGGGTTGCCGCTGAGGTCGGCGCCGCCGATCTTCGCGGCGACCTCGATGTTCTTGATGAGCTTCGCGAACGACTTCGCACGACGGGCGTCGATGACGGCCTTCTTGTGCTTGGTCGTCGCCCACTTGGAATGCCCGGACATCTCGCTCCTCGAACCTCAGGGGACAACCGCCCCAGTCTACGGCAGGGCACTCAGCGGTATCCCCGCGCGGCGCAGCTCGAGGGCCGCGAGCGAGCGCACGACGACGGCGTCTCCGGATCGCCAGGCCGCGGCCGGGTCGGGGTGCACGGCGACCAGTCGGGTCAGAGGCTGCGTGGCGATCGCGCGCGCGGCGAGCGTGTCGGCGGAGAGGCCCGCGGCGAGCATCCGTCGCAGGAGGGTGGAGCGCCGCGCGAAGCGGACCCGGGGCCGGAGCCAGACGAGCGCCAGGATGAGAAGGGGCCCGAGGGCGACCGCCCACCCGGCTCCGAGCGCGATCGCCTCGACGAGCTGCTGCTGGCCGCGACCGGCGTCGGCGACCGCGGTTCCGGCGCCGGCGGCGGCATCGAGCGGTGCGCGGATGCCGTCGCCGATGAGCGGCACCGCTCCGAGCCGGTCGCCGGCGTCGGCGAGGCCGTCGGCGAACGACTGCCCGGCCGACTCGAGGTCGCGACCGAGCCTCGCGAAGGCGCGGATGGTCGCGGTGACCGTCGTGGCGGCGATGACGATGAGGATGACCGCCGCAAGCGCGACCGCGTCGGCGACCATCTGCCGCGCCCGCGCCGCGGGGTACGCCGAGTACAGGCTCATGCCCCCATGGTGGCGGCGGTGAGCGCTATCGCGCGTGCGACGCGGCGAACGCGCCGACCTTCTGCAGGAACCGCTCGTGGAACCGGTGCTCGCCCGTGACCTCGGGGTGGAAGCTCGTGGCGAGCAGCGGCCCCTGCTCGACGGCGACGATGCGCCCGTCGTCGAGCCGCCCGAGCACCTCGACCGACTCCCCCGCCGACTCGACCACGGGGGCGCGGATGAACACGGCGTGCACGGGCGCTTCGCCGAGAGCGGGCATCGCGATGTCGGTCTCGAACGAGTCGAGCTGGGTGCCGAAGGCGTTGCGCCGCACGACGACATCGAGCCCGCCGAGGGTCTGCTGGCCGGCTATCGCGTCGCGGATATCGTCGGCGAGCATGATGAGCCCCGCGCACGTTCCGTAGACAGGGAGGCCCGCCGCGATGCGGTCGCGCAGCGCCTGCTGCACGCCGAAGGCGCGCGCGAGCTTGTCCATCACGCTCGACTCGCCGCCGGGGATCACGAGCCCGTCGACGGCCGCGATCTCCTCCGGCCGGCGCACGGGGCGCGCGTCGGCGCCCAGCGCGCGCAGCACGGCCAGGTGCTCGCGGACATCCCCCTGGAGGGCGAGTACCCCGACGACCGGTGCTCTACCAGCCACGCTCGGCGAGGCGGTGCGGGGCGGGCAGGTCGGCGACGTTGATGCCGACCATCGCCTCGCCGAGCCCGCGCGAGGTCTCGGCGATGACGGCGGGGTCGTCGTAGAAGGTCGTCGCCTTGACGATCGCCGCGGCGCGCGCGGCCGGGTTGCCCGACTTGAAGATTCCCGAGCCGACGAAGACGCCGTCGGCGCCGAGCTGCATCATGAGGGCCGCGTCGGCGGGCGTCGCGACGCCGCCGGCGGTGAACAGCACGACGGGCAGCTTCCCGGTCTCGGCGATCTCGACGACGAGATCGTACGGCGCCTGCAGCTCTTTCGCGGCGACGTAGAGCTCGTCCTTCGACATCGACGACAGTCGGTTGATCTCGGCCCGGATGGTTCGGATGTGCTTGGTCGCCTCGGAGACGTCGCCCGTGCCGGCCTCGCCCTTCGAGCGGATCATCGCCGCGCCCTCGTTGATGCGGCGCAGCGCCTCACCGAGGTTGGTCGCCCCGCACACGAACGGCACCGTGAAGGGCCACTTGTCGATGTGGTTGACGTAGTCGGCGGGGCTCAGCACCTCCGACTCGTCGACGTAGTCGACGCCGAGCGACTGCAGCACCTGCGCCTCGACGAAGTGGCCGATGCGGGCCTTCGCCATGACCGGGATCGACACGGAGGCGATGATGCCGTCGATGAGGTCGGGGTCGCTCATGCGCGCGACGCCGCCCTGCGCGCGGATGTCGGCGGGGACACGCTCGAGGGCCATGACGGCGACGGCGCCGGCGTCCTCCGCGATGCGCGCCTGCTCGGCGTCGATGACGTCCATGATGACGCCGCCCTTGAGCATCTCGGCGAGGCCGCGCTTGACGCGGCTCGTGCCCTGGATGCTCGTCGAAGAGGTCTCGCTCATTGCTGTGTGCCTTTCTGAGGACTTCGAGGCGCGCGATACCGCGCGAGGTTTCGTAGTGGGCGGCGCGAGAAGTCTACTGCGCCGAACCCGCGGGCCAGGCGCGCGCGATCTCGTCGCGCACCTCGCCGAGCAGCCGCGGCACGGCTTTGGTGCCCGCGACGATCGGGAAGAAGTTCGAGTCGAGCGCCCACCGCGGCACGATGTGCTGGTGCAGATGCGAGGCGATGCCCGCGCCGGCGATGCGGCCCTGGTTCATGCCGATGTTGAAGCCGTGGCAGCCGCTCGTCGTGGTGAGCACTCGCATCGCGATCTGCGTGAGCGCGCCGATCTCGGCGACCTCCTCCGCACTCGCCTCGTCGTAGGTCGCGACGTGGCGGTACGGGCACACGAGCAGGTGACCGCTGTTGTACGGGTACAGGTTGAGCAGCACGTAGGCGTGCTCGCCGCGGGCCACGATGAGCGCCTGCTCGTCGTCGAGCTCGGGCGCCCGGCAGAACGGGCAGGCGTCGTCGTCGGGCTGCTGCCCGTGCTCGATGTAGACCAGGCGGTGGGGCGTCCACAGCCGCTGGAAGGCGTCGGGCACCGCCGCGAACGCGGCCCCCGGCTCCGGCTCGACGCCGTCGATCGACGGGAGAGCGGCATCCTGATCGGTCACGGCGGATGCCCCCTACAGCTCTGCAGACCGGCTCGCGATGGCGCCGGTGATGCGCGCGATCGCGTCGTCGACCGGCACACCGTTGACCTGCGTGCCGTCGCGGAAGCGGAAGCTCACGGCGCCGTTCGCGCGATCCTCCTCGCCCGCGATGAGCAGGTACGGAACCTTGTGGGTCGTGTGGGTGCGGATCTTCTTCTGCATCCGGTCGTCGGAGTGGTCGACCTCGGCGCGCACCCCCGCGGTGCGCAGTCGGGCGATCACCTTGTCGAGGTAGGGGGCGTACTCCTCGGCGACGGGGATGCCGACGACCTGCACGGGCGAGAGCCAGGCCGGGAACGCTCCCGCGTAGTGCTCGAGCAGGATGGCGAAGAAGCGCTCGATCGAGCCGAGGAGCGCGCGGTGGATCATGATCGGGCGCTGGCGCGAGCCGTCGGAGGCGGCGTACTCGAGTTCGAAGCGCTCGGGCTGGTTGAAGTCGAGCTGCACGGTCGAGAGCTGCCAGGTACGGCCGATCGCGTCGCGCGCCTGCACCGAGATCTTCGGGCCGTAGAACGCGGCGCCGCCCGGGTCGGCGACGAGCTCGAGGCCCGACTCGGTCGCGACCTCGCGGAGGGTCTCGGTCGCCTGCTCCCAGACCTCGTCGCTGCCGACGTACTTGTCGGGGTTCTTCGTCGACAGCTCGAGGTAGAAGTCGTCGAGGCCGTAGCCGCGCAGCGTCTCGAGCACGAACTCGAGCTGGCTCGCGACCTCGGCCTTCACCTGGTCGGGCGTGACGTAGATGTGGGCGTCGTCCTGCGTGAGGCCGCGCACGCGGGTGAGGCCCGAGAGCGTGCCGCTCTTCTCGTAGCGGTAGACGGTGCCGAACTCGGCGAGGCGCAGGGGCAGCTCGCGGTAGCTTCGGCCGCGCGCGCGGAAGATCAGGTTGTGGAACGGGCAGTTCATCGGCTTGAGGTAGTAGTTCTGCCCCTGCTTGGTGATGTTGCCCTCGGCGTCGCGCTCCTCGTCGAGGTGCATCGCCGGGAACATGCCCTCCTCGTACCACTGCAGGTGGCCGCTCGTCTCGAACAGCTGCCCCTTGGTGATGTGGGGCGAGTAGACGAGCTCGTAGCCGTTCTCGAGCAGGCGCTGGCGCATGTAGTTCTCGATCTCGGCGCGGATGATGCCGCCCTTGGGGTGGAAGACCGAGAGCCCCGAGCCGATCTCGTCGGGGAAGCTGAAGAGGTCGAGCTCGACGCCGAGCTTGCGATGGTCGCGCTTCGCGGCCTCCTCCAGGCGCGAGCGGTACTCCCGCAGCTCGTCCTTGCTCGGCCAGGCGGTGCCGTAGATGCGCTGCAGCTGCGGGTTCTTCTCCGACCCGCGCCAGTACGCGGCCGCGACGCGCATGAGCGCCCAGCCGTTGCCGATCATGCGCGTGTTAGGAAGGTGCGGGCCGCGGCAGAGGTCCTTCCAGTGCACCTCGCCGGTCTTGGGGTCGACGTTGTCGTAGATCGTGAGCTCGGCGCCCCCGACCTCGACGCTCTCGCCGTCGGCTCCGTCGGCCGCCGCGCCCTTGAGCCCGATGAGCTCGAGCTTGTACGGCTCGCTCGCGAGCTCGGCACGGGCCTCGTCCTCGGTGACGACGCGGCGGATGAACCGCTGCCCCTGACGGACGATGCGCTCCATCGCCTTGCTGAGGGCCGCGAAGTCGTCGGTCGTGAACGGGGATGCGACGTCGAAGTCGTAGTAGAAGCCGTCGGTCACGGGCGGGCCGATTCCGAGCTTCGCCTCGGGGTTGATCGACTGCACGGCCTGGGCGAGGACGTGCGCGGCCGAGTGCCGGAGGATCGCGAGGCCATCGGGGCTGCCGATCGTCACGGGCTCGACGCGGGTGCCGGGCTCGACGCGGTGGGCGAGGTCGCGCAGCTCGCCGTCGACGCGCATCGCGACGACGGAGCGGTCGGTGAAGAGCCCGAAGCCGTCGGTCGTCGTCTCTGCCACGATCGCCTCGGGGACGGCGGTGGACGACTCGGCGGCGTGCTCGGACACGGGGCTCCTTCTGGGGCGTGGGCGGGACCGCCCCAGCCTACCGGCGGCGAAAACGAGAGAACCCGGCCTCAGCGGCGGCTTTCCCTGCGCGGCAAATGCCCGACCACATGAAGACCTATGGGCCACCGCATCCTGATCGAGACCGAGGACTCCTACTACGCTGACCCAGACCCAGACCCGTCGGCGACCGCCGGACAGACAACCTCACGGGCTCCAAACCCGGCCGAGTCGTGGCCGGGCGGCCGGTATCGGCAACCGATGCGTACGCTCGCTTGCCTCTTGCGGCTTGTGACGCCCGGTGGCAGACGACGGATACACGCGCCGCGCTCATCAGCGTGACGCTAGACATTATGCGTGTCCAGCTGGGATCCCTCAGGTATGGGGCACTACGAACATGTGACCCGCCCCGGAACCCGCGGCCCAGGCGGCGGGCAGCAACTCGATATTTCGTAAGGTCTAGAACGCGAAGATCGAGGGGAACCGTACGACGATGCTGAGCACGATCACGGAGTAGTTGGCGAGCACGAGCACCAAGGCGAAGGGGAAGAGCTTCTCCCCGACATGGCGCGTGCCTGTCCCGAAGAGGGTGCCGTGCTTGAGGCCCCACGCCAACAGATACCACCACATTGGAATCGTCACGGCCCAGACCAGCATGCAGTACGGGCAGAGGACCCCGATCGCATAGACGCTCTGAATGTACAGCCACGTCACGAAAAGCCAGGCGGCGAAGACGCCGATGGTGAACAGCTGCCAGTACCAGGAGCTAAACCGCGCACCGGTGAGCAGGCCGACAGCGACTGCGATCGGTGCCACGAATCCGGCCACCCCGAGAATCGGATTGGGGAAGCCGAGGAGGGAGGCCTGCCAGCGGTCAAAGAGTGCCCCGCAGGATACGAAGGGGCTGATGTCGCAGCTGAGTGATTGACCGGGGTTCTGCAGGCCGCGAACGCGCTCAACGAGCAAGGTCACGGCGGCGAACCAACCGATTGCGCCCGTCACGAGCAGGATCACGGCCAGGGGGATCACCGAACGACGAGGAGGGTCGTTCTCTGGCATTGTCTCGCTGCTGGCACTCCGGCCCGCACTCACTCCCGCAGTCACCCCTCAAGCGTACAGACGACG
This sequence comes from Microbacteriaceae bacterium X2B, assembly GCA_005502445.1. Classification (GTDB taxonomy): domain Bacteria; phylum Actinomycetota; class Actinomycetes; order Actinomycetales; family Microbacteriaceae; genus Microcella. The sequence continues at coordinate 41,465 of SCPB01000009.1, read as the reverse complement.
AGACAGTGCGGGCACTTCCAATGCGTGCAATGCTGTCCATATGATCCCTCAAACGGTTGTCGGTTAGCGCGCCCTGGGTGCCGGCCATTCGCATTCGCCGCCGAACGCGGGCGGGAAGCATCGCCGCCCGCTGGTCATCGCCTTCGCATTGGCCGGCAGCTACATGCCGGTCGCCCTCGTCGTCGAATTCGCCATCAACTCGCTCGCCGTGATCTCCGGCGTCGGCCACCTGTGAACGGACGTGCTCGGGCGCGGGGGCGTTGGCGACCACTAGACTCGCGAACTGCCCGCCACCTCATTGCGCGCTTGCGGCCTGTATCGACTTGATCGGATACGTCCTCCTCGGGGCAGTACGCGCTTCAGCGAACCACCGGAGAACCCCGGTGCTCCCTGCTGATCGTCGCCACCATCGGGCTGGTCATCAACCTCATCGACATCGGCCTGTTCATCCTGCCGCGCGCTTGGAATCTGACACGGAAGGCATTGCGAACTCTGCTGGAGGCCGCCCGCACGATACCGATATGGATGAACTGCGCGCCGCACTGCGGGCTACCGACGGCGTGATCGAGGTGCACGATTTTCATGTGTGGACGATCGCTTCGGGGAGATAGTCTGCGAGCGGGCACGTCGTCATCGCGGGCGATCGTGACTATCACGAAGTCCTCGACTCGGTGCCGACCGTGTTCCCTGACCGGTACCAGATCGAGCATGCAACGATACAAGTGCGAGTCGTCCGCGCTCGAGGAGCGCACCAACCCCCTCTGAACGGAGACAGGCGAGCAGCGTGAAAATCATCGACGATCAGACGCGCTCGCACGGCCACAACGGCGAGGTGCCGAGGCCGCTGCGCCCTGAGCAGGTCGCGCAGGCCCGAGCGAGCAGGCCTGGGCCGCAGGAGATCGTCGACTTGGCCGACGTGTTCAGCTTGCTCGGCGATCCCGGCCGGGTCAGTGCTCTGACCGCCTTATTGGCCGGCCGTAGGGCAGTGGGGACATCGCCGCCGTGATGTGGCTGAGCAAGTTAGCAATTTCCCACCGCACTCCGTCCTCTTCGCAGGCACCGGATCGTGAACGTCAAGCGCGATGGCAGGATCGCCTACTACGCGCTTGCGGACTCGCAGGTGCCAGTCAGTCCTCCTCGTACTGGCCCTCGAGCGTGTCGGAAACACCGTGCTTCTTCATCCCACTGGCGAATCCGAATTCCCACGCCCGTCCGAGCCGCGGTGCCGCGCTCGTGGTCGCCCCGACAGCGAAGTAGCATTGACCCGATGAGACTTCCCCTTGTCTTTCGCCTCAAAGCTCCGCCCAGCACGGCGGCGCCGACGCGACTCGTCACCACCATCCTGGTTCTCGTATTGGTCGTTCTGGGCTTGCTGGCCGTACATCACGCTCAGACCGCCCAGGGCGAGTTCAGCCACACGGTTCTCGCGGAGTTCGACCCGGCCCGTCAATCGTTCGCCGCCAGCAGCGGCGCACATCCGGATATCGCTGGTGAGGACATCGCCGTGGGCCTGGTCATGGGCTGCATCGCACTGATCGCCTCCTGCGCACTGGGCCTCGCGCTCATGGCCGCTCGCGCCTGGCGGGCGAACCTGTTCGGGTGGTTGAGCGACGTCACGCTACCTCTTCGCGTGGTCTTTATCGGGGCGGGTTCCACCGCGCCAGCCACTGTCGCACGGCCCAGCCTGGTCGCTCTCGGCATCAGCCGCACATAGGCACGAGCCGGCACAGAAGCTCAGGGCGCGTCTGCGTGCCTCTTTTGCTCGTGCCGTCCTTCTCTGCGCGCTCCGAGCACCTGCGGGCGCGCTCAACCTGATGTGTCCCATTAGCTTCGGAGAGACCCAAACATGAATACCAACACCAAAGTTGCCATCGGATTCAGCGGCGTGCTTATTCTCGTTGTGGCCGCGTTCATCTTCATCGCGATTGTGCAGGCCCAGCAGTCTCGCCCCGAAGCGGATGTCGGGTCCGGGGCCGGGCCGGCGTCCGCTATCCGGGACGACACCCGCATTCTGGATGACGCCGACGACGGTTCGGTAACCGTAGTGGAATTCCTCGACTTCGAATGCGAGGCCTGCGGTGCTTTCTACCCGGTAGTGGAGGATCTGCGCGAGAAGTTCTCCGGCCAGGTGACGTTCGCCATCCGTTATTTCCCGCTGCCCGGACATTTCAACTCGAAGAACGCTGCGGTCGCGGTGGAGGCGGCTGCGCAGCAAGGACTGCTCGAGGAGATGTACACGCGTATGTTCGAAACTCAGAAGGATTGGGGCGAGGCGCAGGAGTCACGGGCGCCACTGTTTCGTCAGTTCGCCGAGGACCTCGGTCTTGATCTGACCGAGTACGACGCCGCCGTCGCGGATCCGGCAACCCTGCAGCGGGTCGAGTCGGACTTCGATGATGGCGTCGAACTCGGCGTCGACTCCACCCCGACCTTCTTCGTCAATGATCAGAAGGTGCAGCTGGCCGCGTTCGAGGACCTTCGAGAAGCGATCGAAGCGGAACTAGATCGTTGACGTCGTCGTTCGGCCGCATCCGCCGAAGCGGGTCAGGTGGTTGGGCGCCGGGGAATCGAGCCTGGCCTTCGAACACGGCTTGGCCCGCGCGGTGCCGACGCCGCAGGTCGACGTCATGATCCTCGACGCCGACGTTGCAGGCGAACGGACATGCCCTGAATCGACGATGGCACTGGCCAGGATCGCCCCTCCCGTCCACACATTGCTCATTGCGCAGCGTTGCCCTCCCTAATCCGCGATCACGCTCGACGAAGGTTGGTAGCGCAGCCGACACCGCACACCGGGGGTTGTGCCCTGACCGGACTCCACCGGTGTCGTCGACATCGTGTTGCGCCCCGAGCACACGCGTGGCGCTGGAAACGGCGCATGGATCAGTGTCCGATCGTTCGAGGAGCGCCACGTGGAGCTTGCCGTTTCGCCGCGATGTACCAGTAGATGAGTCCGACCGCGCCGCCGATGAAGAAGATCGGCCCCACGGCGGGGATTGACGCAAGGATGAGGATCGCCGCGACACCGAGCACCACGACCCAGCCCGATAGCCCACTCGTCGGCGGAGGAACGAGTTCTCGCTGTGCCACATAAGCTCCTGGGACGGGGCCAGCGTTCGAAGATACGCGTGGGATCGTGTCATTTGCTGTTGGCCAGGAGTTGGGCACTTCCTCGGCCTTCTGCGCTTGCAGGGTGACGTCCGCGGCGAACCGGGAGCCCTTCACCTTGGCCCAGGCTGCCGTGATCCGGCCCAGCTTCTCCGCCTCGCGAACCAGCGGTAGCAGACTTGAGGATGTGGCCGGTGGCAGTTGGCCGACTCGATGATCGTCAAGTCGCACCTCGAGCACGGTGTCAGTAGATCGAGCCTTGTGAACGTCGATCGGATGCAACGTCGCCACTATGGGCTCGCCGGCCGGATCACCGACGTACGGCGCGATGACGTCAAGGTGGTCTGCTTCGCCCGTCACCTGCAGGGATCGGCCCGGGGGGATGAGTGCGTGCGGGGTCGACGGTGCGGGATTGACCGGCAAGATGTCGCCCGACGAACGAATATTCAGGCGGATCGATGCCTTGAGCTCGTCGCGGCCGCGTTTGCTGCTGAATCGGGTGACGGCCCATACTCGAACGCCAGCCTGTGGCACGATTCCTGAGCTGACCAAGCGGTGAACCACGTCGCGGTACTCGAGGGCGTGTGCACGTTCCAGATACCCGACCGTGTTCCCGGCGATGCGCAGCACTGCAAGGGCGTGGCCCGCCGGCTCGTACGGATTGTCCGGCTCGGGAACGAGTCCGTGGACCACGGTTGCCCGACAGATCCGGGTAGATCGTGGCAGGGTCTGGGTGGGGGCCGTGCTGCCTGATCCAGGCGGAGTGTGCGAGCTCGCACGCGCCGCGGAGGGTGCGCCGGTAGCCGATGAGTTGTCGTGGCTGCTCGAAGGTGGTTGCCCGGTAGCCGCGTTCCCCTGCGATCTCGATGAGACGCACGACGGCGTAGGCGTCCCGCTGCGAGGTCAGAATCCAGACGCCGGGTTCGTGTTCCACGGCGGCGAGGATCGGGTGCCAGTCGCTCACGCGGTGCCTCTCAGAGTCGAGCAGTCCGGCCACCGCAGGATGAGGCTAAGCAGGACATCCGACATGGATGCTCGTGGAGGGCGGGGGTCTTCGGACCACCCGTCCGCCGTTTTTCGCGTTCTGCCAGTCCCACGAATGTCTCACGACACCCCCGGAGAAGCAGAAAACCCCCGGGTTTCCGGGGGTTTCTTAGTGGGCGATACTGGGATCGAATTAGTACAGCGCCCCTCTTGTCACTCCCCCGGAACGACGGGCCAAACCGCCCCGATGCCGCGTATTTACTGGCATGCGGCCCCCTCGGTGATAGAGTCACGAGTGGACACGCTGAGACACGAATAGCCGTCCGCTATCGCACGTTATCGCACGACGAGAGGGCCGGTCATGGCTGAGAAGCGACGCAAGGCGTCCCGAGCGTCGGCCGGCTACGTCCGCAAGCTGCCGAGCGGGCGGTGGCAGGCCAGCCACGTCTACGAAGGCAAGCGCTACTCGATAGGCACCTTCGACGCGAAGATCGACGCGGACAAGCAGCTGCGCGACCGACTCGTGGCCGCTGAGACGCACAAGTGGTCGCCCGAGCTCGCCGAGGCCGCCACCGCCGCGAAGGCCGTGCGCTCTCAGTCGCTCGCCGAGTACGCCGACACGTGGCTAACGACGAATCGCAACCGCCGCGGCGAACCGCTCCGCCCTCGCACGGTCGACGAGTATCGCCGCCTGCTCGGCGGGCCGCTCGCAACTCTCGCCGCGATGCCGCTGTCGAAGATCACCGCCCAGACGGTCGATGCCTGGTACGACGAGCAGAGCCGCACCGGGAAGCTGACGCAAGCCTCGCGCGCATACTCCCTGCTCTCGACGATCCTCGGGCACGCGGTCGACCGCGAGGCGCTGGGCAAGGGCGCCGCGAACCCCTGCCGCGTCCGCGGTGCCCAGTCGGCCCGCACGGGTCGCAAGGTCGTTCCGCCGACTGACGCGCAACTCGACGCGATCCTCGAGGCGATCGCGCCCCGCTTCCGCGCGCTCGTCTACCTCGCCGCCGAGGGCGGGCTGCGCTACGGCGAGGCGACCGACCTTCGACGCTCCGACGTCGAGGTCGAGCGCGACGAGTCGGGCGCGGTGGCCCGCGTGCTCGTCAGCGTGTCCCACGCGGTCGTGAAGGTCGGCGGGAAGTTCGTCAGCGGCCCCACGAAGACGAGCGCGGGCGTTCGCGCCGTGTACGTCTACGGCGACGCGGCCGAGGCGATCGCGGCGCACCTCGCCGAGCACGTCGGCAGGTTCGGGGATCCCTTGCTCTTCCCGGCGCCGGGCGACGAGACGGGCACGCGGCACCTGTCGCAAAGCACGTTCCACACGCCGTGGTGGTCGAGCGCTCGCGAGGCGGCGGGGCGGCCCGACATGCCCTTCCACGCCCTCCGGCATCGAGCGGGCACCGCGTACGCCCAGCAGGGCGCGACGATCGCGGAAACGATGGCCCGCCTCGGGCACTCGTCGGCGGCTGTGGCGATGCGCTATCAGCACGCGACCGACCGCGACGCCGAGCTCGCGGCCCGCATGGCCAAGCGCCCGGCGCGCTAGGGCTGACGGGCCGCCGTGTTGATTGCGGCCACGAGCTCCCGCGCCTGAGGCAGTAGCGCACCCTTGAATCCCATGAACATTTGGAAGCTCGGCCCGTCGAGCATGATCGCGCCGTCGCCGCGGGTGTGCTTTTTCGCGAGCGCGCCGATGACCATCCCGGCCGGCCCGAGGATGATTCCCCCAGCCACGACGCGACCGGCCGACACGCTCGAGCGTGCCACGCCTTCATCGACGATTGAGGCGGTCACGCCTTTCACGAGGTGACGTTCCCCCGCGATGACGATCTGATCGCCCTCGAGAGCGAGGCCGCCCAGCTGCCATTGGAGGCGTTGGGCGAGGGCTTCGGCCTGATAGCCCCCGGTGATCCATTTCTTGAAGCTCATGAGGGGAGCATCCCATACACGATCGTCGCCGCGACCTCGCCGCGGCGGTCGACCCGCTCGACGACTGAGACGACCTCGACCGCCGAGACGTCGCCGTAGGGCGACGCGAGCGGTTCGCCGCGCATCCAGTTGCGGGCGTTCCCCCGGTTGAGTTGCCAGTCGAACGAGTCCGCGTCGAACGGCTTGACCGTCTGAACCCACGTCGTCGGCTCACTCATCGCCGACCCCCGTCAGCTTCGCCGCGGCTCGCGCGCTGGCGTCGCCGCTCGGCGTGTCGCGGGCGGTGCGCGGCCTCGGGTGACCCATTGCGCGGGCCTGTGCCTCTGAAGGCGTTTCCGCGGCGCGCTGTCGCCTGGCGATCTTGCGCTCGAGCTCGGCAATGCGGCGACGTAGGGCGGTAGGGCTGGTGTTCGTGGTGTCCACGGGTGTGCTCCGTTCGGTGTCGGTGGTCGGTGCTACTGAATGGGGATGTACGTCACGCGCGGCACGGGGCGACGCGCCGGCTGAGGCTTCTCGACCTCGGCAGCAGTCGCTGTGCGCCGTTCTGCGGGCTTGGCGACGTCGGGCTCGTCGCCCTCTCTCATGCGCGAGAAACGGGCGTCGAGCTCGGCGCGCTCGGCCGCCTGCGCGGCCTTCTTCGCCGCGTCGGCGGCCGAGCGGCGCGCCTTCTTCTGCGCCTTGCGCTCGGCCCGATCGAGCGGGAAGTCGCGCCGGCCCAACATGACGAACAGTTCCCGCCGCACCGGGTCGTCGAAGCCGGGGACGCCGCGCTCGGCGCGCTTGTCCCAGTGGGCCGCGGCGGCGGCTTCGCGCAGCGGGTCTTCGATCGCGTCGCGCTTCTGCTCTGCCTTCCGTTCGCGGTGCTGCTCGGCCAGGAGGTCAAACCGCCGGGCCTGCTCGGGCGTGAGGTCGTCTAGCGCGGCGAGAGCCCGAATCTGAGCACGGTCGGCGGCAAAGGCTCGCTCCACTTCGGCTTGCATGATCTCGAGCTCGGCCGCGGCTGCAGCCTGGTCAGGGGTGAGCTCGTTTCTCTTGGTCGTGCGTGCGAGGGGCATCAGCTTGTCTCCGTTCGGTTCGTGAGCGCGGTGACCACGTCGGCGGGCGGCCCGCCCGGCCAGGTGAGGCGGTACCCGCTGGCGCCGCCGGTGCCGCAATGGGCGGCGCGGTAGCCGCCGTCCTCGCCGCTCGTGCGCGTCCAGCCGTGGTGATGGGTCGCCGGTCGCCGCCGGTCGCGGCAACCGTTCGGGCAGGTCACGGTCACGCCGACGATTACCTCGCCGCGAGCGCTGTCGATCGAGTACGCGACTACCTCAGCGGCCCTAGTCATCGCTGCCGCCGCGCAGATTCAGTCCGAGGAGGCGGGCCCGCTGGGCTTCCGCGGCCAGTAACACGCGGTATATGGCCGTCCGTGTCCCTTGATCCTCGGCGAGTGCTAGATCCGTGTTTGCCTTGCGAACGATCGCATCGATGCGGTCTTCCACGGAAGTTCTGAGCTCCTCGGCCGTTTCCGCGCTGAGCCGCGAGTACGCAACGCGGGTTAGCTCTTCGGCTTCGAGTTGCGTGACCCCCAGCCGCTCTGCGATTTCGCCGTGGCTGTAGCCTTCGCGCCGCATGACGACGGCCCGAATAGCGGCCTCGACGGCGCGCGCTTCGCTCTTCTGGAGCCCTTTGCCTGGCTTAACCATCGCTCGCCTCCGCCTCCGCCTTGGCCGCGCGACGAGCTGCCCGCTCGGCGTGGATCGCCAATGCGGTCGCCCCCGCGGTCTCCCTAGCGGCCGCCTCGCCCGCCTTCTCGTCTTCGGCCGCGGCCGTCGCGGCTTCCGCGCCGCGGAACCGGGCGAGCGCCTCGACGGCCGACCCGATCGCCGACCCGAGCTCGAGCAGCGCCCGGCTCACGTGAGCGGCAGTGACGCCGCCCTGGTCGATCATCGGCGCGCGCGTCTGCGGGAACATCTGCAGCATCTCGAGCACGGCCAGCGGCTCAGTCAACTCGGCGGCGGCCTGCAGCGCCGCCTCGCGGGCGGTGGCAAGGCGCGCGATCCCGCGGTCGGCGGCGGTGAGAGCGGCGTCGCGCCATGCGGGCGTGTGCTGGTCGATCGCGTCGATCAGAGTCCCTCGCGCGGCCACGTAGGCGTGAGCTCGTGCTCGGTGCTCGAGCTTGGCCGTGGCGACCTCCTCGGCCGCGGCTCCCACCTTTTTCGCCAGCGCCTTCGATGGGATCACCCCGCCCCCCGCGGCCGCTTCGTTCGCCTCGTCTTCAGCTTCGGCTTCGGCCACGCTCTGAACGCTGAAGGCGCCTTGCAGTCGGGCCGCGGCCTCGGCCTGCTGGCCTTTGCGGGCGATGCTCTCCTCCAGGGCCATGCGAATCGGCTTGATCGGGATGCGGGGCGGGTCGGGGAGGACGATGTACTGGGGGCCGTGCTCGGGATCGCGGTAGCGGATGTTGGTGGTCATGGCTTGGTGCCTTTCTTGTTGGGGATGGTGGTGAGACATGAGAGGTCGATGCCGGGGGCGAGGGTGTAACGCCACGTCGTCGTCTCGCGAAGGCTCATGCCCGTCACCGTGATGTCTTCCTCGACGGTGAGCAGGCCGAGCAGGTGCAGCGCTTGCAGCTGGCGATCGACGGTGCTGCGAGGCTTGTCGACGCGCTTGGTGACCTCGCGGAGCGGCGTCCAGTCATGCGCGGCGACGTCCTCGAGAATCTCGAGCCGCAACGGCGGCATGGAGTCCCGCGCGCACCGGATCGCAAGCGACAGCGCCGCCTGCCGGTCGAGGCCGATCGCCACCGCCCCGCGGAACACCTGCGCAAGTTGCTTCGCGAAGCGGGTAGGCATCTCGGCCGCGTGCGAGTCGACCACGTTCCCGCGGTAGTCCATCTCGACGGCCGTGCGGGCGCGCGTCACGACGTCCGCGGCCGCGAGAATCGTCGCCGCCTCTTCGTCGTCAGGCTCGACGGCGGTGAGGTTGGCGCCCGCGAGCACGCCTGCGGCGGCGGCGGCGAGCTCGGCCCGCATCGTCGTCTCGTTGCCGGTGTTCGAGATTGCTCGACGCCCTGCAGCGAGGCGGCCGGTGGATGAGTCCATGCGGACGAGCACGAAGCGGTCGCCCATCGAGGCGATGACGTCGTGCGCGCGATCCCATGCGCTTGTCACGGCCCCAATGACGACGAGCCGGCCCGACCACTCGAGCGAGCGCCCGCCGTCTGTGCCGACGTTTCGCACCCACCGTCCGTCATAAACCTCGCGGAGAGCGGCGAGCACCTCGGCGCGCGCGGTGCGATCCATCGACAGGATCGTCGTCACGTCTTTCACGACGAGCAGCCCGCGCTCGCCGACTTCGCGGAGCAGTCCGCCGGTCGCATCCTTCGTGCGCTCATTGCGGCTCGTCGCCGACAGCAGCGCGCCGGCCGAGCTGATCGACGAGACGAGACGTGCGCCGGCACCGCCCAAAGCTCCGACCGTCTCCGTCTTCGCGTTGCCGCTACCCGAGAGCAGCAGCAGCCATGCGGGGTCGCCCGTGAGCTTCTCCCCCACAGCGACCGCGAGCACGGCGTGCAGCGCGTCGAGGTCGTATTCGAGCCCGAGCCACGCCCGGAAGGCGTCGTCGCACTCGTCGAGGGTCACCGGGGCGACGGTCGGCGCGTCGAGCGGGAAGGTCGTCGGCTTCGGGTTCCCGGCCGCGTTCTCGGCTGCGCCTTTCAGCAGCCGCTCAATCTCGCTGTTCGCCTTCCGGCCGGTCGTCCCCTTCGACAGCAGGTACTCGAGGTGCATCGTGCGGAGCTCGTCGAGCACGACGCCCGCGCCGCGGTGGCCTTCCCAGGCGAGGTGCATGACGCGCTGGGAGAGGTCGCGGAAGACGCTATGCCCCACGTACACGGCTTCGTGGGCGGCCTGCAGCGCCGCGGCGAGGTCAGCGGTAGGAGCCCCCTCCCCCGCGTCCTGCACGATCGTCTCCCAGTCGGCCGCCTCGTCGCGCTTCGCGGGCTCGGCGCGTAGAGCGTCGACCCACGCCTCGGGGAGCATCGGCAGGTCGTCGACCTTCGGCACGCCGTCGAAGCGCTCGCCCGTCGGCGTGTACCAGCGATAGAGCTTCCCGGTGTCCGGGTGCCGGCTCGGCGGGCCGACCGAATAGCGGTGGTGCCGCTGCACGACCTCGATGCTCGGCGACGGCTGCGCGCGCAGCTCGACCCCTTCGGGAATCCGATAGAGGTGCTGTCGACTCGCCGTCTTCCGCCCGCGCGCGGTGCTCGTGAAGGTCGGCGGGAGTGGGCCGTGCAGGCGCTCGAGCTCGGCGAGCTCGTCGGCACCGTGCTTGTCGCCGTACTCGTCGACGTCGAGGGCGATCGTGCCCTCATGACGTATCGCGATGTTGTGGCCGGCGTGAGTCTTGCGCCACGCCTTGCGCTTCGCGGCGTCGGCGACGCCCTCGCGGCCCGTCGCGCCCGCCACGGGCGGGAACTTCCCGGTTACGGGGATCGCCGTCCAGCCGGCGGCGGCGTAGAGCTTCTCAGCGTCGGCGTAGGGACGCTCAGACATCGCCTCGCGCCTTCCGCGTCAGGTACTCGTGCGACGCCGCGGCGGCGGCCATGCGGGCGAGCAGCAGCGCCTGACGGCGGCGCTCTTCATGGCTCGACCACTGGCGGTCGGGGAAGCGCCGGTCGACCGCCTCCAGCCACGGCTCGAGCTCTTCGGTGCTCAGCAGCGGGAGGCGGCGACGGGTGGGAGGGAGGCCCAGCGCTCGACGGCGCTCGTTCTCGGCCTCCCAGCGGGCCGCTGAGGCCTGCCGGGCGCGCTCAGAGCGCTCCTCCGGGCTCATACGCGACGCCGTGACGTATCCGCCAAGACGACCGCGAGAGGCGAGGCTCTCCCGTGACGGCTTGTGGAAGCTGGCGCCGGGCGTCGCGGTCGCCTGCTCGACGGGCTCGAGCGCCTCGGCTGCGCGCTTCTTCTTGCCCTTCTTGCCGCTCATCGCCGGTTGCCGATCGGGCGGCCGAGGCGCTCGAGGCTGGCGAGCTCGACGCGGACGAGACGCGGGCCGATGCGCACGGCGGTCAGCGCGCCGGATGCGACGTAGCGGCGGATCGTCTTGGGGCTGACGCTCAGGCGCTCAGCGGCGTCAGCGATTGTGACGAGCGGGGAAGCCGCGGGCGCGGCGTCGCGGGTGGTCATTTGGTGCCCTCCAGTTCGGAGGCACCTTGGCGGGCTGTGGAGCGGTGAGCGGTTGTGAGCGAGCGGGTCACGGCGGCGGCTCTCTGTGAGAGACGATTGCCGTTTACCCGGAATGGCGGAGCTTCGGGATTCGAGAGGCTCGCGGCGCGTTGCGCGCCCTGGTGCACCTGAGCAACGTGGCCCCGGAGGCTGGATGCACCGCCTTGATCCGGTATCAGCAGAGTAGGGGCCTAGGAGCGTCGTTGGCAATTACGGCATGTAGTGGGCGTGTCGCGGAGTGGAGGGCGCTCGGGCGGCTCGTGGCGTGCGACGGCGACGTGGCGAGGCTCACCAGATTTGTTGGTAGGGGTGCACGGTCGAGAGGGTCGCGGAGAGTCTCTCTTCTAGGGGCTGGGGGCATACCAACATTTCTGGTGAGACACACGGGTGTCATAAGTCGCTAAGCGCGCCGAATCGTCGCCGCTAAGCACCGCGCGACGTGTTCCGGGGCGATAGCGGCGCGTGGTCGGTGAGCGTTAGCGCTCGATCCGTGGGCGCAGACTGCCACCACCACCGCGGGGATGCGCTCGAGCCGACCCGGCCGGCGTCGGCTCGCCATACGATGCGGCCGCGGCTGGCCATTATCGAGCCCGCTGCGGAGCTCGCTATCGCACGTAGATCGCACGACGGCCCCTAGAAACGCCGAAACCCCCGCGTTACCGGGGGTTTCTTTGTGGGCGATACTGGGATCGAACCAGTGACCTCTTCCGTGTCAGGGAAGCGCGCTACCGCTGCGCCAATCGCCCGAGGTGGTGCTCGGTTGGTAGTGACCTCGGTCTGTGAAGACGAGGTGGCGACGGGATTCGAACCCGTGTGCACGGCTTTGCAGGCCGCTGCCTCGCCTCTCGGCCACGCCACCGTGGGTACGACCCTCCACTACCGACGGGTCGTACTCGAGCGGATGACGAGATTCGAACTCGCGACCCTCACCTTGGCAAGGTGATGCGCTACCACTGCGCCACATCCGCATTTCGCTCGCCGTCTCCGGCGCGCATGGAAACCATAGCCGACCTCTCGGGGGGATGCCAAACCGGGCGGAGCGGGCGTGTCCCCGGCCCTCGCGTACCGTCTCCGGGTGTGCGCAGGGCCTGAACGAGTTATGGCAAGATGGACGCGCACGGGCGATTGGCGCAGTTGGTAGCGCGCTTCCTTCACACGGAAGAGGTCATCAGTTCGAGTCTGGTATCGCCCACCAAACTCCCCCGAGGTGTCGCGGTTGAGCGACCGGAGCCTGACCGCGCACAGGGGTGCTGAGGGTTGGGTGGCCTTAGCGCAGGTCGGCGCCGGATTCGGGGTGGTCACGGCTGACGAACGCGCCGCCTTCCCCAACCCGCCCTGCTGGTGTGCCGAGGCGGGGCAGCAGCATCAGCGGCGTGTAGGAGTCGATGCGGGCAGCTTTGCCTTCGATGAGGTTCTGGGCCTGGTGGCGGACGTAACCGGGGACGTGCGCTTCGATGCTGTCGTGGGCGGGCAGGGTGCGAGTGCCTTCGATGAGGCGCTCGAGCGTGTCGCCGACGATCTCGATTGCACGGGCTTCCCCGATCTCCCACCGGGCGGCTTCGGCTGCAAGGTCTTCGGTGGTGATGTCGCCCTGGTGGCGCTTGCCGTTGATGCTCATGGCGAGTCGGTCGCTGGCGTTGTAGCCGAGCGCGACCGGTGCGATGTCGTACAGCGGAGCGAGGCGGGTGCCGCCGCGCTCATCGTGCAGCAGCGAGTAGTTCTTGGCGTGCGCGTCGGTGTTGCCGACGGCGACGTTGACGGTGACGTACCGCAGCAGCTGCTCCCGATCGCCGCTCGGCGCGAAGATCGTGGCCTTGTCATCGAGCTCAGCGGCGATCGCCGTGAGGCTCGCGCCGGGTTCGTACCACTCGAACTTGTGGTCGCCGTGCGGCGGCAGTCCGAGCGCCTGCGCCAGGTCTTCCTGATGGATGCGGTCGATCCGACCGGACGGCGTGGGGGCGCGATCGTAGCGCTGCACAATCAGCACGGCGAGGTCGTCCCAGTCCTCCACCCAGGACGCGAACGGCGAAAGACCCATGTGCCGAGTAAGCGCGAGTGCGTATGCCTCAGACTCGACCACCGCCCGCAGGTCCGAGGTGACCGGCTTCAGGATGTGGGTGGAGGCGATCTGCCCGTTGCCCCGAACCCACCCTCCGTCCTGGCGGGTGAGGGTGAGCTTGCGTTGGAAGCCGGGCAGTGCCGAACCTCCTCCACCGACGAGGAAGCCGGGTGCCTGCCGCAGCAGCTCGCGCACCTCGGCGGGCTCGAGACGCTGCGGCTCGCCGACCTCGCGCGGCTGGCCGACGTGGAGCGCGCCGGCGAGGTCGGCGCCGACGGCTGCGAACATGCCGACGAGATCAGTGGTGCTGGTCTGGACTTCGCGGGCCAGCCGGTCGAGGTGAACACCTTCGGGCAGCAACCCGCCGAAGAACGACTCGGTGGCGTCGGAGCTCTCGACGCCCACACGGAGGTGACGGGAGAGGACGGCGCTGTTCAGCCGCCAAGGCCCCGGCGTGTGCCATCGGAGGATCGGCCGACCGTCTGGCCCATCGGTGAGGTGGCCCAGGCTCTGGCCGTGAAGCGTGACCGGCAGCTGCCGCTCATTCATCGTCGATCTCCGCGATGAGCGTGATGCCGAGCTTGCGCAGCAGAGCGTGGAAGTCGTCGTCGACGCGCTTGGGCAGGCCGTTCTCGACCTCGTAGATGTACCGCTGGGTGGTCCCGAGAGCCGCAGCGAGTTCGCGCTGCGTGTAGCCGTGGCGTACCCGCACGCGCCTGACGAGCGCGCCGAGGTCCTTCTGCGATCCGATCTCAGCCTGCACGGCCCACCCCCTTGACTACGAATTCCACGTCGATCAGAACATGACTACTGTAACGTAGTCAGGCGGCGTTCGATGTGTTTTTCGTAGTCTGCAGCACGACGACGACCCCGGCGAGCCCCGCGCACGCGAGCCCGGCGAGCCCGGCGATGAGCGCGATGACGAGCACGGCCGCGAGCTGGCCCGCCACCAGCAGCAGGGTGCCCGTCGAGGCGAGCCCGAAGCCATCGCCGAGCAGGGCGAGCACGATGCCGCCCATCGCGGCCGCGCCGATCGCCCCGAGCGACCACCCGAGCCCGGGGGCGGCGCGTCGCCCCTCACCCCCGCCGCTCATCGCACTCGCCACGGCGCCGCCGAGGACGGCCGTCGCGACAAGCGCGGGCGGCTCGAGGAAGGGCGCACCGAGACCGACGGCGGCCCATCCGCAGAGAGCGCCGCCGACGAGGCCCGTGGGCGTGAACCGGTTCCAACGGATCTTCTCGACCGCGGCCCAGGCGGCCGTCGCCAGAACGATGCCCAGGAGGCCGTTGACGAGGATGCGGCCGGTCGCGGCGTCGATCACGCGCTCGACGCCGAGGAACCACGCCACACCGCCCAGAAGGACGAGGGCGGCGCCCGTGAGGGAGCGCGGAAGCCCACCCTCGGTCGGCACCGAGACGTCAGGCCGGCGCGGCCACGGCAGCACGTGCACGACGATGAGCGTCGCCGCCGCGGCGACGTGCGTCGCGAGCACTCCGGCGAAGTCGACGGCGCCGGTCAAAGACTGCACGAGCGGCGGGAACTCCCCCACGACGGCCGCGATCACCGGCTGATAGACGAGCACCGACCATGCGGCGGCGACCGTGACGGCGCCCGCGGCGCCGAGGCGCACGGCGGCGAGGCGTGCGACGATCGCGGTGACCGCAGCCGCGATCGCGGCGTCGAGGATGCGCGCCGGGAGGTCCGCTGCCGAGCCGGCCGCGGCATCCACCACGACCGTATCGACCGCGAGCGAGGCGATCGCGCCGACCAGCCCTGCGCTGACGACCGCCCGCAACACGTTCGTCCGCCCCATCGGCAACCCGACCAGCAGCCCGGCGGGGGCGAGCAGGACGAGGACCGCGGTGACGAGCTGCAGCAGCGGGTCGCTCGCGCTCATGGCGCTCCTCGGGTGTCGGGATCGGCCCCCGTGCACGACGACGGGGCGCTACTCGAAACGAAGAGTAGCGCCCCGCGCACGCCCGGAGGCGCAGGTTCAGTCGATCAGCGAGTGGCCTCGAGCACGTAGCCCTCTTCGCCGTGCACGATCGGGTCGATGCCGGCGAGCTCGTCCTCCTCCTTGACACGGAAGCCCATGGTCTTCTCGATCGCCAGGCCGATGATGAAGGCCAGGACGAAGGAGTAGATCATGACCGAGAAGGCGGCGATCGCCTGCACGAGCAGCTGCGTGAACTCGCCGCTGTAGATGAGGCCGGTGCCGTTGGCGAAGAAGCCCAGGTAGAGCGTGCCGACGAGGCCGCCGACGAGGTGGATTCCCACGACGTCGAGCGAGTCGTCGAATCCGAGCTTGAACTTCAGGTCGACCGCGAGCGCGCACAGCGCACCGGCGACGAGACCGAGCACGATCGCCCAGCCCGGCGTGAGCGAGGCGCACGCGGGAGTGATGGCGACGAGACCGGAGACGGCGCCCGAGGCGGCGCCGACCGAGGTCGGCTTGCCGTCCTTGATCTTCTCGACGACGAGCCAGGCGAGCAGCGCGGCGGCCGGTGCGGCGATCGTGTTGATGAAGGCGAGAGCGGCCGTGCCGTCGGCGGCGAGCTCGGAGCCCGCGTTGAAGCCGAACCAGCCGAACCACAGCAGACCGGCGCCGAGGAGCACGAACGGCGGGTTGTGGGGCACGTGGGCGCCCTTGGCGAAGCCGATGCGCTTGCCGAGCACTAGAGCGAGAGCGAGAGCGGCGGCGCCGGCATTGATGTGCACCGCGGTGCCGCCGGCGAAGTCGATGGCACCCACGCCGAAGACCTGCTGCATGCCGTACGTGATCCAGCCGCCGTCGGTGAAGGCAAGCGTCTCGGGGTCGAGAGTGAAGTTGAACACCCAGCTCGCGACCGGGAAGTAGACGACGGTCGCCCAGACGCCGGCGAAGACCATCCACGCGCCGAACTTGGCGCGGTCGGCGATCGCGCCCGAGATGAGCGCGACGGTGATGATCGCGAAGGTCGCCTGGAAGGCCGCGAAGGCGAGCGGCGGGAATGCGGCGCCCTCGGGAACCTCGAGGAGGCTGTTCAGACCGATCGCTCCGGTGTCGATGCCGATGAGGCCGTCGATGCCGACGTTGTTCGCGAAGGCGATCGAGTAGCCGTAGAGCACCCAGAGGACGCCGATGAGTCCGATCGCCCCGAAGCTCAGCATCATCATGCTGATGACGCTCTTGGCCTTGACCAGGCCGCCGTAGAAGAAGGCGAGACCGGGGGTCATGAGCAGGACGAGCGCGGCGGCGACCAGGAGGAAGGTCGTGTTTCCCTGATCCATGTGGAACCTCTCTTGCCGTGGTGAAGGAGGCGCCCGGCTCGGGGGCTCGGATTAGGGACTCCGGCCCCCCGGCGAGGCTCGGGCGCTCTTGAAGTGTCGGCGGCGGAGATTTCACGGGCGGTGTCGTCGTGTTTCGCGAGTGTTACGCGAACGTTCGGAATGTAAACATCTCGTTGCGGGCCGCGGAGGATTCCCCGGGGCCGAGCTATGCCGTCGCCGAGTCGGCGAAGGCGTCGGGGATGCCGTCGCCGTCGGAGTCGCGCTCCTCGTCGTCGCGCATGCGCCGGTAGTGGCGGTTGCGTACTCCGAGCAGGGCGCCGGCGCCGAGCGCGGCGAGGAGCGAGCCGAGCAGGATACCGACCTTCGCGACATCGTCGAGGGCGTCGCCCTGGCCGTAACTGAGCTCGCTGATGAGCAGCGACACCGTGAAGCCCATGCCCGCGAGCAGCGCGAGGCCGAGCACGTCGATCCAACGGATGCCGCGCGGCAGACTCACCCCCCGGATCCGCGTCACCAGCCACGACGCCGCCGTGATGCCGACCGTCTTGCCCACGACGAGACCGAGCACGATGCCGATCGAGACCGGCGACGTGACCGCCTCGACGAGGCCGGCGATGCCGCCGACCGCGACACCCGCCGAGAAGAAGGCGAAGACCGGCACGGCGAACCCTGCCGAGACGGGGCGCAACCCGTGCTCGAACCGCTCAGCGAGCCCCTCGTGACCGCCGAGGCCGTCGGCCGCTCCCCCGCGCCGCAGGACCGGCACGGTGAACGCGAGGAGCACGCCCGCGACCGTTGCGTGCACGCCCGAGGAGTACATGAAGTACCAGACGAGCACCCCGATCGGTGCGAGGATCGCGAGAGCGGCGGTCGAGCGCAGGCGGAAGAGCTCCTGGTACTTCTGGGCGATCAGCCCGAACAGTGCGAGACCCAGGCCCGCACCGAGCAGGTACCACGGCTGCAGGTCGTCGGTGTAGACGAAGGCGATGACCGTGATGCCGATGAGGTCGTCGACGACCGCGAGGGTCAGCAGGAAGGTGCGCATCGCGAGCGGCAGTGCGGTGCCGACGACCGCGAGCACGGCGAGGGCGAAGGCGATGTCGGTCGCGAGCGGGATCGCCCAGCCGCGCAGGACCTCGGGCCCCTGGCTGAGATTGACGAGCGTGAAGATGACCGCGGGAACCGCCGCCCCGCCGAACGCGGCCGCGACCGGCACGACGGCCCGGCGCGGGTCTCGCAGCTCGCCGGCGACGAACTCGCGCTTGAGTTCGAGCCCGGCGAGGAAGAAGAAGATCGCGAGCAGACCGTCGGACGCGAGATGCCCCACCGAGATCCGGAACACGGCATCGCCGAACCCGAGGGACAGGTAGGTGTCGCGCAGCCCGAAGTACCCGTCGGCGGCGCCCGTGTTCGCGAGCGTCACGGCGACGACCGTCGCGACGAGCAGCAGGATGCCGCCGACGGTCTCCTTCCGCAGGATCTGCTCGATCCAGAGGCTCTCGCGGTAGCGCTCGGCGCCGGTCGTCATGCTCGCTCCGTGGGGTCGTGGCCGTGCTCACTCCGCGCGTCGCCGTGCGACGTGCGGGCCGACCAGACTTCCCGGCGCTCCGCCGTCGAGTCTAGGGGGTCAGGATGCCGTGGTCAGCGCGATCATGCGCGAGGCGGCCCGCAGATACTTCTTCCGATACCCGCCCGCGAGCATGTCGTCGGTGAACACCTGATCGAGAGGGGTGCCCGTGGCGAGGATCCGGGTCTGGGCGTCGTAGAGCCGGTCGACGAGCGCGACCAGACGCAGCGCATCCGTCTGATTGCGCAGTGGCGCTACCTTCGTGAACGCGACGGCCGTCAGCCCGTCGATCAGCCCGATGTAGCGACTCGGGTGCACGGTCGCGAGGTGGGCGAGCACGGCGTCGAAGGCGTCGACCGTGACCGGACCGGCTTCGGTCGAGAGCCGCGACGCGAGCTCATCGTCGCTGAGTGCGACGGCGTGGCCCTCGATGTCGCGCTTGCGGTAGTCGTCGCCGTCGATGCGGTGGATCTCGAAGCGCTCGGCGAGCGCGTTGATCTCGCGCAGGAAGTCCTGGGCGGCGAAGCGCCCCTCGCCGAGGGCGTGCGGTGGCGTGTTCGAGGTCGCGGCGATGCGCGAGCCGCTCGCGACGAGCTCGCCGAGCAGTCGCGACATGACCATGGTGTCGCCCGGGTCGTCGAGCTCGAACTCGTCGATCGCGATGAGGCTAGCGCCGCGGAACTGCTGAACCGCCTGCTGGTAGCCGAGGGCACCGACGAGCGCCGTGTACTCGATGAACGTGCCGAAGTGCTTCCGGCCCTGCGTGCGGTGCCAGAGGGCGGCGAGCAGGTGGGTCTTGCCGACGCCGAAGCCTCCGTCGAGGTAGATGCCCGCCTTGCCGTTCAGGGCGGGGGCGCGCTTGGCGAAGAGCGACCGCAGGCCGCCCGGCTGCTCGGCGGGAACGCCGTCGGCGAACCGGCGGATCGCCTCGACGGCCTCCGCCTGCGAGGGGTGCGCGGGGTCGGGCACATAGTTCTCGAGGCTCGCGTGCGCGAACTGGGGAGGCGGCGCGAGGTGGCCGATGAGCTCCGCAGCGGTCAGGCCGGGCTGCCGGTCGGTCAGGTGCAGGGCCGTCGTCGCAGTGTCCACTCGGTGCCGTTCGCTCGCCGGGATCGCACTCGGCCGGCCCCGCGACGCAACATGACGCGCCGGTGGAGCGCGCCCGCTCGGAGTGCGTAGATTCGACGGGCACGGCGTGTCTCAGAATACCGGGGCCGCCGCGGGCGTTGCCCCCGGTGAGCGGCGCAGCCGGCGAGCGCGCCGACCGCCACCGATCGAACCCAGCGAACCCCGAGAGGCCGACATGACCGCCCCCTACGACTCCAGCGAGAAGTTCCAGTCATACGCGCACCCCGAGCGTCTCGTCTCCACCGCCTGGCTCGAGGAGCACCTCGACGATCCCCGCCTCGTCGTCGTCGAGTCGGACGAGGACGTGCTGCTCTACGAGGTCGGGCACATCCCCGGCGCCGTGAAGATCGACTGGCACACCGACCTCAACGACCCCGTCGTGCGCGACTACATCGACGGTCCGGCCTTCGCCGACCTCATGGGTCGCAACGGCATCGCGCGCGAGACCACGATCGTCGTCTATGGCGACAAGAGCAACTGGTGGGCGGCATACGCCCTGTGGGTGTTCACCCTCTTCGGGCACGAGGATGTCCGCCTGCTGGACGGCGGTCGCGACCGGTGGATCGCCGAGGGCCGCCCGATCACGACCGACGCGCCCTCCCCCGAACGGGTCGACTACCCGGTCGTCGACCGCGACGACAGCCGCATCCGGGCCTTCAAGGACGACGTGCTCGCCCACTTCGGCAAGCCGCTCATCGACGTGCGCTCGCCCGAGGAGTACAGCGGCGAGCGCACCCACATGCCCGCCTACCCGGAGGAGGGAGCACTGCGCGGCGGTCACATCCCGACGGCGCGAAGCGTGCCCTGGGCGCGCGCGGCGAACGACGACGGAACCTTCCGCACCGTCGACGAGCTCACCGCGATCTACCGCGAGGGCGCCGGCATCCGCGACGCCGACGACGTCGTCGCCTACTGCCGCATCGGCGAGCGATCGAGCCACACCTGGTTCGTTCTGACGCACCTGCTCGGCGTGCCGCGCGTGCGCAACTACGACGGCTCCTGGACGGAGTGGGGCAGCGCCGTGCGCGTGCCGATCGCGACGGGAGCCGAGCCTGGCGAGGCACCGATTCGGTAGCGTGGAGTCGATGACCGAGCCCGACCTCGCCCTGCCCGAGTCGCTCGCGCAGACGCGCGACGACTTCCTCGCGCTGAGCGAGCGCGACCGCCTGCAGCTCCTGCTGGAGTTCGCCAACGAGCTCCCCGAGTTGCCCGAGCGCTTCCGCGACCACCCCGAGCTTCTCGAACGCGTCGAGGAGTGCCAGTCGCCCGTCTTCCTCATCGTGGAGGTGGAGGCCGGCGCCGTCGCGGTGCATGCGACCGCGCCGGCCGAGTCGCCGACGACCCGGGGATTCGCGTCCATTCTCGCTCAGGGTCTCTCGGGCCTCGACGTGACCGCGATTCTCGCGGTGCCCGACGACTACGCGTTCCAGATCGGCCTGACGAAGGCGGTGAGCCCCCTGCGGCTGCGCGGCATGACGGGCATGCTCGCGCGCATCAAGCGCCAGGTGCGCGAGGCGAGCGCCGCGTGATCCTGCGCCGCGTCGCGCCCGGCCCGGCCGACGAGCTCGACACCGAGGCCGCGGGCGCGCGGGCGCGGCTGCTGGAGTGGTACCGGCCGCTCGCCGCCGACTCGGTGCGCATCAACCTCGTGACGACCCTCGACGGCCGGGTCGCGGGCGACGACGGCACCTCGAACTCGCTCACGGCGGGCGCCGATCGCATGATCCTCGGCGTGATCCGAGAGGCCGCCGACGTCGTGCTCGTCGGCGCGCAGAGCGTGCGCGCCGAGGGCTACCGTCTGCCGAAACGGGCGCAGCTCGCGATCGTCACCGCCACCGGCGACCTCGGAGGAGCGGCCATCCAGCCGCGCGACGGGGCCGCCCCGGTGCTCGTCCTCACCTCCGCGGCGGGCGCTCGCGCCGCGCACCGCGCGCTCGGCGGCGTCGACCACGTGGTCGTGCCGCTGCCCGAGCGCGCGGGGCGCGTCGCCGTCGCCGACGCGCTCGCAGCCCTGCGCGACCGCGGAGCGGCCGGGATCGTCTGCGAGGGCGGGCCCTCGCTCGCCGCCCAGGTGCTCGCGACGGGATCGGTCGACGAGCTGTGCCTGACGACGGTTCCGCGATGGGGCGGGGCGGGCATCCGCGTGCCGGCCGTCGACGACGTTCCGGCGAGCCGATGGAAGCCTCGCCAGCTGCTCATCGACGACGACGGGGTGCTGTACGCCCGGTGGGTGCCTCGAGCCGGGTGAGCCAGGAGCGGATCGCGCCCTCCCACCGATCCGGATCGAAGTTCCACAGCCGTGCGTGCCGCGCCACCGTGAACCGCTCGACTGTCACGATGTCGGGTCTCGCCTCGGCGAGCGCGAGCGTGGCGTCGATCGGCACGAACCCGTCGTCGTCGCTGTGCAGGACGAGCATCGGAACCCGCAGCTCATCGGCCCGCGCGACGAGGTCGAGCTGACGCAGGTCGATCGGCTCGGCGCTGCCGATGAGCGGAACGGCGGCCGAGACCCCGAGAAGCGCCATCGCGACCTCGCCGACGGGACGCGGGATTCCCGCGAGTGCGGCATGGAACCGCAGCACGGTCGCCCATTCGATGACCGGGGAGTCGAGCACGACGCCGTGAACGAGCGCTGCGAGCGGGGAGCGCACGAGGAACTGCAGCGTGATCGCCCCGCCCATCGACCACCCCATGATCACGATGCGCCGCGCACCATGATCGCGCGCGAACGCGACGGCCGCCTCGAGATCGAGCCACTCGGTCGATCCGAGCGCGTACCGGCCGTCGGCGCTCGCGGGGGCCTCGCCGTCGTTGCGGTAGCTGATGAGCAGACTCGTCCACCCCGCGCTGCTGAAGACCGGCACCGCCCGCAGCCCCTCGGCTCGCGTCACGCCGCGCCCGTGCACCTGGATCACCCAGTCGGTGCCGTGGCCGTCCGGCGGGCCGTCGGCGGGAATCAGCCAGGCTGGCGCGTCGCCGATCGGGGTCCGGATGCTCACCTCGCGCTCGACCGCACCGATGTCGCCCGGCACGAGGTGGTACCAGCCGCCCCACCGAGCAGTGCGCGCAGCCTCGAGCGCGCCCCGTTGCACCGACTCGAGCACGCGCGTCACGCTCGCCGAGTCCTCGTGCAGCACGCGGCCCACGCGGGCGTGGCCGCGGTCCCGATCGAACCAGAGGCTGTATCGCCCGGCGAGCACGGTGTCGCGGGTGCGGCTGAGCCTGACCTCTCCGGCGAGCCGATCCACCGCGAGCACGACGATGTCCTCCACCCGATCGCGCGGCGGCGTGACGATGGCGCGGGCCGTCGAGACGGCGAGGGCGGCGCCCGCTGCGAGCACAGCAACCCCGGCCCCGAGAGCGGCGCCGATGCCCACGGCGAGGAGGCTCGGTGGGCGGCGTCGCCGAGTCCTCCCCGGTCGCTCGGTCCGGACGGCTGCCCACGGAACGGCGAGTCTCACGCCACGAACCTAGCAAGTGCTCCTAGTCTGCACACGTGCCCGTCTCGCCCGCCGCCTCGCCTCAGGCCGTGTTCGACTCTCTCGTCGCCTCGGTCGCGCGCGCCCGCCTGCGCGACGAACTCGACGTCACGGCGATCCCCGCCCCGAGCGGGCTCGCCCCCTTCTCCTACGCGCTCGCCGCCGACGTGAACCCGGCGCGCCATCACGACGATTCCGACCTCGGCACCGGGCGCCTCATCATCCTCTACGACCCCGATGCCCCCGAGGGGTGGAACGGAACGGTCCGCATCGTCTGCTTCGCCCAAGCCCCGCTCGAGACCGACATCGGGCTGGACCCATTCGTCGCCGACGTGACCTGGGCGTGGCTCGTTGACGCGCTGGAGGCGCGCGGCGCCGTGTACACCGCTGCGAGCGGCACCGCCACCAAGGTTCTCTCGACCGGCTACGGCGAGCTCGCGCCCCAGGGCAGTGGCGCGCAGCTCGAGCTCCGCGCCTCGTGGACGCCTCTCGACGACGACCTGGCCCCGCACGTCGAGGGCTGGGCCGAGCTGCTGTGCATGGTCGCCGGCTACCCTCCCGCGCCGGAGGGCGTCGCGGTGCTGCCCACCCGACGAGCAGCGCGTGGCTGAGGCTTCATCCGGTCCGAGGCCGGACGAGCAGGGCGCCGCCGCGAGTACCGCCCCCGAGCCGGGCCAGCCGCTGCGCTTGGCGGTGCCGGCGGTGACCCCGGTCGTCATCGACGACAGAGACGTCTATCTCGCCGCTGTCGAGCGGATCGCTGCTGGGCACGGCCCCGTCGCGGTCGACGCGGAACGGGCGAGCGGTTTCCGGTACTCCCAGCGCGCCTACCTGATCCAGATCTTCCGACGGGGGGCCGGCACCTTCCTGTTCGATCCGCCCGCCCTCGGCTCGTTCGCCGAACTGCAGGAGGCGATCGGCGATGAGGAGTGGGTGCTGCACGCCGCCAGTCAGGATCTCGCATGCCTGCGAGAGGTCGGCCTCGATCCCTCGCGCCTGTTCGATACCGAGCTCGGCGCCCGACTCGCCGGACTCCCACGCGTCGGCCTCGGCGCGGTCGTCGAGCACACGCTCGGGCTCCACCTCGCGAAGGAGCACTCGGCGGCGGACTGGTCGACTCGGCCCCTCCCGGCCACGTGGCTGACCTACGCAGCGCTCGATGTCGAACTGCTCGTCGACGTGCGCGATGCGATCGCCGACTCGCTCGCCGACGCCGGCAAGACCGAGCTCGCGGAGCAGGAGTTCTCGGCGGTGCTCGCCCGAGAGGCGCCCGAGCCGCGCTCGGATCCCTGGCGCCGCCTGTCCGGAGTGCACGCCGTCCGCGGCCAGCGCGCGCTCGCGGTCGCTCGCGAGCTGTGGATCGCGCGGGATGCCTATGCTCGCGAGATCGACAGTGCCCCCGGCCGGCTGCTCCCCGACTCCTCGATCGTCGTCGCGGCCCGCGCGATGCCGGCGAGCAAGCGCGAGCTCGCGGCCCTCCAGGGCTTCCACGGCAGAGCCAGTCGGTCCCAGTTGGATCGCTGGTGGGCCGCGATCGAGGTGGGGCGCACGACCGATGACCTCCCGGTGCTGCGCGCCGGCGAGGAGACGATCCCGCCGCCCCGGTCGTGGGGCGACCGCAATCCGGAGGCCGACCGGCGGTTGCGTGCCACACGTCCGGTGGTGCAGGCAGTGGCCGACGCCTGGAGCATCCCGGTCGAGAACGTTCTGACCCCCGACCACTTGCGTCGGCTGGCCTGGAGGCCGCCCGCGGAGATCAGCCCCGCGTCGATCGGCGCTGCCCTCGAGTCGTTCGGCGCTCGCCCCTGGCAGATTGACGCAACAGCACAGTTGATCGCCGATGCCTTTGTCGAAGCGCACCAAGCCCCGGGGGAACCCGAGGAAGGCCCTTCGTAGGAAGGCGCAGTCGAACCGACCGCCCCGAGTCGCGACTCCTAGGTTGGGAGAGTTGACCACCGACAGGGGAGGCACTGTGGCCGATCGAGCCGATGTCGTCTTCGTCGACGGAGTGCGAACTCCGTTCGGGCGAGCGGGCGAAAAAGGGATGTACTGGAACACCCGAGCGGATGACCTCATCGTCAAGGCGATGATCGGTCTGCTCGAGCGGAACCCCTCCTTGCCGAAGGAGCGCGTCGACGACGTCGCGATCGCGGCGACGACGCAGGAGGGCGACCAGGGCCTCACTCTCGGGCGCACCGCCGCGATCCTCGCGGGGCTGCCGACGTCGGTTCCCGGCTACGCGATCGACCGCATGTGCGCCGGAGCGATGACCGCGGTCGCGACGACCGCGGGCGGCATCGCCTTCGGTGCATACGATGTCGCCATCGCCGGTGGCGTGGAGCACATGGGTCGCCACCCCATGGGGGGCAACGCCGACCCGAACCCGCACTTCCTCTCCGAGAAGCTCGTGAGCGGCGACGCGCTCAACATGGGCATGACGGCCGAGCGACTGCACGACCGATTCCCCTCCCTCACCAAGGAGCGCGCCGACCACTTCGGCATGCGCAGCCAGCAGAAGGTGGCCGCCGCCTACGCGGCCGGTCACATCCAGCCCGACCTCGTGCCGGTCGCGCTCCGCAGCGAACAGGGCTTCGGCCTCGCCACTGCGGACGAGGGCATGCGCCCCGAGACGACCATGGAGGGCCTCGCCGGGCTCAAGACGCCCTTCCGCCCGCACGGTCGCGTGACCGCCGGCAACGCCTCGCCGCTCACCGATGGCGCGACCGTGAGCCTGCTCGCGAGCGCCGAGGCCGCGCGGGAGTTCGGCCTCACGACCAAGATGCGCCTCGTGAGCTTCGCCTTCGCCGGTGTCGAGCCCGAGGTCATGGGCATCGGCCCGATCCCCTCGACCGAGAAGGCGCTGAAGAAATCCGGTCTCTCGATCGGGGACATCGGCCTGTTCGAACTCAACGAGGCCTTCGCCGTGCAGGTGCTGAGCCTGCTCGAT
Organism: Microbacteriaceae bacterium X2B; assembly: GCA_005502445.1. Classification (GTDB taxonomy): domain Bacteria; phylum Actinomycetota; class Actinomycetes; order Actinomycetales; family Microbacteriaceae; genus Microcella. The sequence goes on along the minus strand of SCPB01000009.1, from coordinate 15,783 downwards.
CACTTCGGCATCGACGACGACGACCCGCGCGTCAACCCCTGGGGCGGCGCGATCGCGATCGGCCACCCGCTCGCGAGCTCGGGCGTGCGGCTCATGATCCAACTCGCCCGTCAATTCGAGCAGCACCCCGAGGTGCGCTACGGACTCACCGCGATGTGCGTCGGCCTCGGCCAGGGCGGCTCGATGATCTGGGAGAACCCGCACTATCGCGGCGAACGGAAGGGCGAGTAGATGACCAGCGCCATCGCACAGTACTCGGCCGAGCAGTTCGAGCCGCTGCTGGCTCTCAGCGACGACGAGGTCGTCACGCACTCCTTCGTGCGCGACGTCCCCCTCCCGAGCGGCGCAACGCTCGCCCTCGTGACGCTCGACAACGGTCGCGACCACACCCGCCCGAGCACGCTCGGCCCGCGGGGCCTGCTGGAGTTCGCGCAGGTCATGGACGAGCAGGCCGCGCGGGGAGCGCGCGGTGAGATCGCGGCCGTCGCGGTGACCGGAAAGCCTTTCATCCTCGCGGCGGGCGCCGACCTCTCGAAGGTCGAGAGCATCCCCGACCGCGCCTCGGGGAAGCTCATGGCCCAGCTCGGCCACTACGCCCTCGGCAAGCTCGGCGAGCTCGGTGTGCCGTCGTTCGTCTTCATCAACGGGCTCGCCCTCGGCGGCGGCGTGGAGGTCGCCCTCAACGCCGACTACCGCACCATCGACCGCAACGCCGCGGGTGTCGCCCTGCCCGAGGTGTTCCTCGGCATCATCCCCGGATGGGGCGGCGCGTGGCTGCTGCCGAACCTCATCGGCATCGAGAACGCGCTCAAGGTCGTCGTCGAGAACCCGCTGAAGAACAACCGCATGCTGACCGCCGAGCAGGCCTTCGAGCTCGGCATGGCCGACGCGATCTTCGACTCGGCGACCTTCCTCGAGAGCTCGATCCGCTGGGCTGACGGCGTCATCGCCGGCCGCACGAAGGTCAAGCGCCCGAACCAGCCCGGCAAGATCGAGCGGGCAGTGAAGTGGGATGCCGCGATCGGCATCGCGCGGAACATGCTCGAGAAGCGCATCGGCTCCGTCGCCCGCTCCCCCTACGTCGCGCTCGACCTCCTCAAAGCGGCCAAGAGCAGCGACAAGGCCGCGGGCTTCGCGGCCGAGGACGACGCGCTCGCCGACCTGATCTCCGGCGACCAGTTCCGGGCGTCGATCTACGCATTCACCCTCGTGCAGAAGCGCGCGAAGAAGCCGGCGGGCGCACCGGACAAGTCGCTCGCGACCCCCGTCACCCGGATCGGCGTGCTGGGCGCCGGCCTCATGGCGAGCCAGTTCGCGCTCCTCTTCGTCCGTCGCCTGCAGGTCCCGGTCATCATCACCGACCTCGACCAGGAGCGCGTGGACAAGGGCATCGCCTACATCCACGGCGAGATTTCCGCGCTCGAGAAGAAGGGCCGCCTGCACGCCGATGACGCGAACCGCCTGCGCTCGCTCGTGACGGGGACGACCGACAAGGCCGACTTCGCCGGCTGCGACTGGGTCATCGAGGCAGTCTTCGAGGAGCTCGCGATCAAGCAGGCGGTGTTCGCCGAGATCGAGAAGCACGTCTCGCCGACGGCCGTCCTCGCGACGAACACGTCGTCGCTCTCGGTCGAGCAGATCGCGTCGAAGCTCGAGCACCCGGAGCGCGTGGTCGGCTTCCACTTCTTCAACCCGGTCGCCGTGATGCCCCTCATCGAGGTCGTCAACGCGCCCGCGACGAACGAGGCGACGCTCGCGACCGCGATGGTCACGGCGGCGGCGCTCAAGAAGAACGCGGTCATCACCGCCGACTCCCCCGGCTTCGTCGTCAACCGCGTCCTCGCCAAGCTCCTCGGCGAGGCCATGCACGCCGTCGAGACGGGCACGCCATTCGAGGACGTAGTCGCCGCTCAGCGCCACTTCGGCCTGCCGATGGACCCGTTCGTCCTGCTCGACCTCGTCGGCCTCACGGTCGGGGCGCACGTGCTCGACACGCACCACGCGGCGTTCCCCGACCGGTTCTTCGAGTCGCCGGCCCTGCACGAGCTCGCCCAGGCGGGCGTGCTGCTGGAGAAGGACGGGAAGGGCAACCCGAAGGGCATCGACAAGAATGCCGTCGCGATCGTCGCGAAGCACCGGCCGGCGGGCTCGCAGCCGACCTCGGTCGCCGAGCTCACGCGTCGCCTCGAGGACGGCCTTGCCGACGAGATCCACCGGATGCTGCGGGATGACGTCGTGGCCGCGCCGGAGGACATCGACCTGTGCATGATCCTCGGTGCGGGCTGGCCGTTCCAGATGGGCGGCATCACGCCGTTCCTCGATCGGGTCGGCGCCTCCGAGCGCGTGTTCGGCGACACGTTCCATCACCCGCCGATCCGCGGCGCGCGCTAGTCCAGATAAGCCTCCCGGGCGATGTGACGACCGAGTGCCATTCGGGATCGGAATGTCGTGCGCCAGTTGATTTTCGTGACGGCGATATGAGGTTATGGCGCACTGATGCGACCATCAGTCGACAATAGGATTGCTCAATGAGCGATCAGTATGACTCTTTGGGGATGCGGATCGAGAGGTTGGAGGCCGCTAACGCGATTGCACGTCTGTCTGCAGACTATTGCCGCGGGGCGGACCTCCGAGATCTGGAACTGTTCCTTTCGGTGTGGAGCGACGACGGCACGTGGCGAGTTCGAGACGATCTGGAGTTCGTCGGACGAGAACACATCGCCGAGGGAATCCAGACCCAGTGGCGGACGACAACGAGAACGTTCCACTGGACATCGAATCCCTCGATCGAGATTGGAGTAGACCGAGCGCAGGGAACGGCGCGCTTCGATGTCTATTCCGAGACGCAGCTTCTCGATCAGAGTTGGCTCTCGGTAGCAGGCTCGTACTACGACACCTACATCAGCACGAAGAACGGCTGGCGCCTCAGAAGCCGCACTGCAGTGGTCCACTCCCAGCGCCCTGTCTAGCACTCCGGTGCGTCGAATAGAACTTCGTGCCCATCGCGCCATCACCACTTTCGCGAAGAGCGCCGTAGAGCATGCGCTCGCTGCCGAGGAGCGCTATCGCGCGGTCTCGTCCTGGTCGATCTCGGCGTCGGCCTCGACAGGCAGCGGCCGTGCGACAGGGATGCGCGTGCCGAGCACTTGCGCGACCAGGTCCCGCGCGATCGCCTGAGGCGTGAGCCCGACCTGTTCGAGGATCTCGTCGCGGCTCGCGTGGTCGATGAACTCGTCGGGGAGCCCGAGCTCGTCGACGGCGGTGTCCACGCCCGCAGCCCGGAGCTCCTGGCGGATGCGCGTTCCGATGCCACCCACGCGGATGCCATCCTCGATGCTCACGACGATGCGATGGGCGCGCGCGAGGTCGATGATGCTGGCCGCGACGGGCACGACCCAGCGCGGGTCGATCACTGTCGCGCCGATGCCCTGCGCGGCGAGGCGCTCGGCGACCTCCAGTCCGGTCTTCGCCATCGGGCCGACCGTGACGATGAGGACGTCCTTGTGCGGGGCCTCGCGGAGCACGTCGACGCCGTCGTCCGTGCGCCGTACGGCCTCGAACTCGGTGCCGACCGAGCCCTTCGAGAAGCGCAGCACGGTGGGAGCATCCTGCACCGCGACCGCCTCGGCGAGCTCCTCGCGCAGCCGGGTGGCGTCCCGCGGCGCGGCGAGGCGGATGTTCGGAACGACCTGGAGGATCGCGAGGTCCCAGATCCCGTGATGACTCGGGCCGTCTGGCCCCGTCACTCCCGCTCGGTCGAGCACGAACGTGACCCCTGCCCGGTGCAGCGCGACATCCATGAGCACCTGGTCGAAGGCCCGGTTGATGAACGTCGCGTAGACGGCGACGACCGGGTGCAGACCGCCGAAGGCGAGGCCTGCGGCGGAGGCGACGGCGTGCTGCTCGGCGATGCCGACATCCAGCACCCGGCCGGGGTGCTTCTCGGCGAGCTTGTGCAGGCCCGTCGGTCGCAGCATCGCCGCCGTGATGCCGACGATGCGTGCGTCCCGGTCGGCGAGCGCCACGATCTCCTCGGCGAAGACGCTCGTCCACGACGGCCGGTTCGCGACCTCCATCGACTCGCCCGTCTCGGGGTCGATCTGGCCGACGGCGTGGAACTGGTCGGCCATGTCGGCGAGCGCTGGCTCGTAGCCCTTGCCCTTCTGGGTGATCGCGTGCACGATCACCGGGGCCCCGTAATCCTTCGCCTGGCGGAGCGCCCGTTCCATGGCTTTGACGTCGTGGCCGTCGACCGGGCCGAGGTATTTGATGTCGAGGTTGGAGTAGAGCGCTTCGTTGTTGGAGAAGCGGGAGAGGAAGCCGTGGAGCCCGCCTCGCACCCCGCGGTAGAAGGCGCGCCCGGGTGCACCGAGGTGGGCGAAGAGGCTCTCGCTCGAGCGACGCAGGCGGCGGTACCCGCGCCGGGTGCGAACGTCCGAGAGGAACCGCGCCATGCCGCCGATCGTGGGGGCGTACGAGCGCCCGTTGTCGTTGACGACGATGACGAGATTTCGCGAGTTGTCGTCGCTGATGTTGTTGAGCGCCTCCCACGTCATGCCCCCCGTGAGCGCTCCGTCACCGACCACCGCGACGACGTGGCGATCATCCTGGCCCGTCATCTCGAAGGCGCGCGAGATGCCGTCGGCCCAGCTGAGCGAGCTCGAGGCGTGCGAGCTCTCGACGATGTCATGAGCGGACTCGGATCGCTGCGGGTAGCCGGCGAGGCCGCCCTTCTGCCGCAGGCGAGAGAAGTCCTGCCGACCGGTCACGAGCTTGTGCACGTACGACTGGTGGCCCGTGTCCCACACGATCGCGTCGCGGGGCGAGTCGAAGACGCGATGGATGGCGAGGGTCACCTCCACGACGCCCAGATTCGGACCGAGATGGCCGCCCGTCTTGGAGACCTCCGCCACGAGGAACCGCCGGATCTCGCCCGCGAGCTCCGTCAGCTCCGACTCGGTGAGGAGGTCGAGATCCCGCGGGCCGTGGATCGTCTCGAGCAGTGCCATTCCAGCACTCTACGCGAGGGCCGACGGCGTCGTCCTGGAGCCGTGCCGCCCGGTTGCTGTCCGTTCACTGTGCGTGGCTCGACGGTGCGAGCGAGCACCGCGGCGGTCGTCAGACGAGGCTGCGGAGCACGTATTGCAGGATGCCGCCGTTGCGGTAGTAGTCCGCCTCGCCAGGAGTGTCGATGCGCACGACCGCGTCGAACTCGACCGACTGCTTGCCTGCGGGCGAGTGCTCGCTCGGCGCTGCGGTCACGCGGACGGTCTTGGGCGTCCGGCCCTCGTTGAGCTCCGTGATGCCCGAGATCGACACGACCTCGGTGCCGTCGAGCCCGAGGCTGTCCGCCGACTGCCCCGCCGGGAACTGCAGCGGAACGACGCCCATGCCGATGAGGTTCGACCGGTGGATGCGCTCGAAGCTCTCGGCGATGACCGCCCGCACACCCAGCAGGCTCGTGCCCTTCGCTGCCCAGTCGCGACTCGAGCCCGAGCCGTACTCCTTGCCGGCGAAGATCACGAGCGGCGTACCGGTGGCCTGGTAGCGCTCGCTCGCATCGTAGATGAACGACTGCGGGCCGTCGGCCTGGGTGAAATCGCGCGTGAACCCGCCCTCGACTCCGTCGAGCAACTGGTTCTTGAGGCGGATATTGGCGAAGGTGCCGCGGATCATGACCTCGTGGTTGCCGCGGCGCGAGCCGTAGGAGTTGAAGTCCTTGCGGTCCACGCCGTGCGCCAGCAGGTAGGCGCCGGCAGGCGAATCGGCCTTGATCGAGCCGGCGGGGCTGATGTGGTCGGTAGTGACCGAGTCGCCGAGCTTGGCGAGCACGCGCGCCCCAGCGATGTCGCTCACGGGCGTGGTCTCGAGGGTCATCCCGTCGAAGTACGGAGGCTTGCGCACGTACGTCGAGGAGGCATCCCATTCGAAGGTCGCACCCGCGGGAGTCGGCAGCGAGCGCCAGCGCTCGTCGCCCTCGAAGACCGAGGCGTACTGCGTGTCGAACATCGCGGTGTCGATCGACGAGTCGATCGTCGCCTGGACCTCGGCCGCGTCGGGCCAGATGTCGCGGAGGAACACCTCGGTGCCCTCCGAGTCGGTACCGAGAGCATCCTTCTCGAAATCGAAGTTCATCGAGCCGGCGAGGGCGTAGGCGATCACGAGCGGCGGGCTCGCGAGGTAGTTCATCTTCACGTCGGGGTTGATGCGCCCCTCGAAGTTGCGGTTGCCCGAGAGCACGGCGGTCACCGCGAGGTCGTTCTCGGCGATCGCCGCCGAGATCTCCGCCGCGAGCGGCCCCGAATTGCCGATGCAGGTCGTGCAGCCGTAGCCCACGGTGTAGAAGCCGAGCGCCTCGAGGTCGTCGGTGAGGCCCGCCTTCTCGTAGTAGTCGGTGACGACCTTCGAGCCCGGCGCGAGGGTCGTCTTGACCCAGGGCTTGGCCGTCAGGCCCCGCTTGACCGCGTTGCGGGCCAGCAGGCCCGCCGCGAGCATGACCGAGGGGTTCGAGGTGTTCGTGCAGGAGGTGATCGCCGCGATCGTCACGGCGCCGTGGTCGATCGTGAACGGCGTGCCGTCGACCGTGACCTCAATCGGCGCGGAGGCCGCCGTCGGCGCGTGCGAGCGATGGTGGTGCGACAGCGCGTGCGCCGACTGCTCGTCCTGCGGGGTGAAGCCGACCGGGTCGGAGGCCGGGAAGGTGCCTTCGACCGCGGCGTCGACCTTGGAGTGGTTGTGGCCGGCGTAGTCGACGAGCGCGGTCTCGAACGCCTGCTTGGCCGAAGCGAGCTCGATGCGATCCTGCGGCCGGCGGGGGCCGGCGATCGAGGGCACGACGGTCGACAGATCGAGCTCGATGTACTCGCTGAACACGGGCTCGACGCTCGGGTCGTGCCACAGGCTCTGCAGCTTGGAGTACGCCTCGACGAGCGCGACCTGCTGCTCGCTGCGGCCCGTGAGGCGCAGATAGTCGAGCGTGACCTCGTCGATCGGGAACATCGCGGCCGTCGAGCCGAACTCTGGGCTCATGTTGCCGATCGTCGCGCGGTTGGCGAGCGGCACGGAGGCGACGCCCTCGCCGTAGAACTCGACGAACTTGCCGACCACTCCGTGCTTGCGCAGCATGTCGGTGATCGTCAGCACGACGTCGGTCGCGGTCACCCCGGTCGGGATCGACCCCGAGAGCTTGAAGCCGACGACCTTGGGAATGAGCATCGAGACGGGCTGACCGAGCATCGCGGCCTCGGCCTCGATGCCGCCGACGCCCCAGCCGAGAACGCCGAGACCGTTGACCATCGTCGTGTGCGAGTCGGTGCCGACGCAGGTGTCGGGGTATGCGCGGAGCACTCCGTCGACCGTCCGCGTGTATGTCACCTTGGCGAGGTGCTCGATGTTGACCTGGTGCACGATGCCGGTGCCCGGGGGCACGACCTTGAAGTCGTCGAAGGCCGTCTGGCCCCAGCGCAGGAACTGGTATCGCTCGCCGTTGCGCTCGTACTCGATGTCGACGTTGCGCTCGAGCGCGTCGGCGGTGCCGAAGAGGTCGGCGATGACGGAGTGGTCGATCACGAGCTCGGCGGGGGCGAGCGGGTTGATCTTGTTGGGGTCGCCGCCGAGGGCCGCGACGGCCTCGCGCATCGTCGCGAGGTCGACGATGCAGGGCACGCCTGTGAAGTCCTGCATGACGACGCGAGCGGGCGTGAACTGGATCTCGGTGTCGGGCTCGGCCGTCGGCTGCCAGCCGCCGAGAGCGCGGATCTGCGCGGCCGTGACATTCGCGCCGTCCTCGGTGCGCAGCAGGTTCTCGAGCAGCACCTTGAGGCTGAACGGCAGTTTCTCGTAGCCGGGCACCGTGTCGATGCGGAACACCTGGTACTCGCTGTCACCGACGCGGAGGGTGTCGATGGAATCGAAACTGTTCACTGCGGACACTGGCCGTCTCCTCTGGTTCTGCCGGGCGCATCCCCGCGCCGGACGAGGGCCAGCCTAGCCGCCCCGATCCGCCGCGGCACCGGCTCCGAGGGAGGTCGGAGGTGCGCAGGATGCCTCGAGATTTATCTCGATATCGAGATACTTCATGGTAGCACCGGCCGTCCGACGCGGCCACCGGCGACACCCTCCGCTGCGGGCTCGCGGCGGCGGCTCAGCTCGGGCGACGCGCGTAGACCGACCGCACCAGGAGCCATGTCACCCAGAGCAGCGCCGCGTACAGAGGCACCCCCATGACGAGCTTGGTCGCCGCCAGTGCCGCGGCTTGGCCGGCGAGGTACAACGGCACTTGCACCGCCAGGCGGAGTGCGAACATTCCGGCCCACAGCCAGGTCGTCACCGTGAGCACCGCACGCTTGGCCGGGTCGGCACGCCACTCGTGGTCGCCCGTGAGGAGCGCGGCGATGACCCCGACGAGCGGGCGACGCACGGCGAGGCTCGCCAGCAGCGCCGTCAACCAGACCGCGTTGATGACGAAGCCCAGCACGAAGTTCTCCTCCGCCCGGCCGGTCAGCAGCGCAAGACCGGCCGAGAGGGCGATTCCGACGAGGCCGACCACCGCGGGCGCGATCGGCGATCGGGTCACCGCTCGGACGAGCACGAACGCCACCGCGACCCCGACCGGGATCAGCACGGAGGGGACGACCTCGCTCGTGACCGTGAACACCACGAGGAAGAGGAAGCCCGGCAGCAACGACTCGAGAACACCGCGCACGCCGCCGACGGCGGACCACAGGGCGTGAGCGGTCGGCCGCTCCCCCGGCCGCACGACGCCGAAGCCCGACTTCCGCGCGGCATCGGCCAGTGCGTCGCGCAGAGGCGCCTGCGGGTCCGGCTCGGTCATGCCGATGGGGCGGGCGGAACGGCAGCGGGCCCGCCCGGCGCCGCACCGGTCGGCACCTGGAGCGGGATGAGATCGCGGGGCGGCATCGGCGTCGAGCCGCGCACGACGACGATGCTGCGGAACACGTCGTCGATCTGAGCGGCAGCCTGCGCGTCGATCGCGCCCTGGCCGGCGACGACGCCGCGCAGGAACCAGCGCGGCCCGTCGACGCCGATGAATCGCGCGATGCGCGTCGAGCCGCCGCCGTCGGCGACGACGGGGATGCGGGCGATGATCTCGGGCCCGAACACGCCGTCGCGCTCGGTCGTCTCGCCGCCCTGCTTCCTGATCTGCTCGACGATCTGCCCGCGGACCTCGTGCCAGAGACCGCTCGATCGGGGGGCGGCGAAGGGCTGCACCTGCAGCGTCGAGCCGGCGTAATCGATGCCGACGGCGATGACGCGCTTCGAGCCCTCTTCGACCTCGAGCCGCAGCTGCAGCTCGGGCCTCGGGACGATCTTGACGCCGCCGAGGTCGACGTACGGGCGCACGGCGTTGGCTTCGCTCTCGTCGAGCGGGCCGGCGGTCGCGCGATCCTCGGGCGCTGACTTCTCGTCGTCGGGCAGCGGCCCGCCGTCGGTGATCGGATCGGTCACGCGGTGGCTCCTTCATTCGACGCGGTGTCTTCACGGTAGCCCGTCGAGCCGAAGCCGCGCTCGCCGCGGTGCGAACCCGGAAGCGCCTTGACCGGCACGAAGCGCACGCGCTCGACCCGCTGCACGACGAGCTGGGCGATCCGGTCGCCCGGGCGCACCTCGAAACCCTCGTGCGAGTCGGTGTTGAGCAGCGTCACGCGGATCTCGCCGCGATAGCCCGCGTCGACCGTGCCCGGGGCGTTGACGATGGTGATGCCGTGCCGCGCTGCCAGGCCGCTGCGGGGCATCACGAACGCCGCGTAGCCCGCGGGCAGCGCGATCGCGGTGCCCGTTCCGATCGTCGCGCGCTCCCCGGGGCCGATGACGGCGTGCTCGGCGGCAAGGAGGTCGGCGCCCGCATCACCGGGGTGGGCATAGCGGGGTGGGTGCGATCCGGTCAGCAGCACATCGACGGTTTCAGGCACGCGTCGAGGGTAGTGCATGGTCGAATGGAGCCATGTCGAGCTATCGCGAGCGCCTCTGGCCCGCCCCCTGGATGTACGCCGTCATCGCCCTCGTGATCCCCGCGACGATGCTCGTGTTCACACCGATCAGCATTCCCGCCGGCATCGCGACGGCCATCGTTCTCGTCGTGGGCTGCACGGCCATGCTCGTGCGCGCCGCCCCCACGATCGCCGTCGAACCCGGCGAGCTCCTCGCCGGTCGCGCACGGATCCCCGTCGTCCTGCTCGGCGAGACGGTCCCGGCACGGGGCGAAGAGGCGCGGCACGAGCGCGGGCCTGGGCTCGATGCGCGGGCGCACCTCGTGCTGCGCGGGTGGGTCGACCCGGTCGTGCGCATCGCGGTCGTCGACCCTGACGACCCGACTCCGTATTGGCTCGTCTCGACTCGGAGACCGGACGAGCTCGCGGCAGCGATCGCGAGCGAGAAGGCTGTCGCGCAGGGCGCCCCATGAAGCGGCGACCGCCGCATCCTCGAATCGGATGCGGCGGTCGCGGGGGTTCGGATCGGTCGCGCTCTACGCGGCGCACTCCCGGCAGACGGGGCCGAGCTTCACCTCGTGGTCGAGCTGCGACCGGTGCTTCACGAGAAAGCAGCTGACGCAGGTGAACTCGTCGGCCTGCGGCGGCAGCACGACGACGTCGAGGTCGAGGTCGGCGAGGTCCTGGCCGGCGAGCTCGAAGCCGGGGTTGTCGGCGTCATCGACGTCGACGACACCCGACATCTTGTCGGGAACGCGCTCCTGCAGGGCCTGGATCGAGTCGGTGTCCTCGTCCGTCTTGCGGGGGGCGTCGTAGTCGGTAGCCATGCTGCTCGTTTCGTCGAATGGTGCTTCGGGGCCGCGCTCGGCGGCGATAGTTTGCAGGAACCCCGACCGAAACGCAAACCACCTCGGTCGGGCTCGCCGGGGAGTGCTTCCCGCGCAACTTCCGGCACGCCCGTTCTATTCCCGGGCTGCGGGCGATCGCCGTGGGATGCTGTGCCCACCGAGCCAGGAACGAGAGGGCCACGTCATGGACGAACTCACCGTCATCGGCGCCGAGAGCGGCGCCCTGATCGTGGTCTCCGGCGACGGAGACCGCTACCGGGTGCCGATCACCGAGGCGCTGCACAGCGCCCTGCGGCAGAACCGGCCGGCCGCCCCCACGGCCCACCGGGTGAGCCCGCGCGAGATCCAGGCGCTGATCCGATCCGGCAAGTCGGCCGCCGAGGTCGTCGCCGAGACCGGGGAGCCGGCCGAGTACGTGCAGCGCTTCGAGGGCCCGGTCGTCGCCGAGCGCGAGTACGTCGTCACCGCCGCCCGCAGTGTTCCAGTCGCGCTCGCGGCGGAGGCCGAAGCGAGCGTCGCCTCGCGCACCTTCGGAGGCGTCATCGACTCGCGGCTCTCCGAGCTCACAGCCGCCGACGTCCGGTGGGCGAGCTGGAAGACCGACCTGCACTGGATCATCACGGTGACCTTCCTCGACGCCGGGGTCGAGCGGGAGGCGCGCTGGACGTTCGACCCGAAGAAGGCGACGCTGATCCCGTCGAACCACGAGGCGCAGTCCCTCTCGCAGCAGGGCGAGGCTCCGCCGACGCTCATCCCGCGGCTGCGCGCCGTGCCGGCGGCCGCACCCGCTGACGACCGAGGGCGCTTCGACAGCGGGGCGTTCCTGCTCGGCGACGACATCGACGGCAGCGGCCAGACGACCGGTCCCGTTGCATCTGCTCCGTCGGGTCTGCCGAACGCACCGCTCGCGCCCGCTGCCCTTCCAGGATCGCGTATCGGCGTGCGGACCGCGCCCGGGGACGACGCAGACACCGCGGACGTGAGCCAGACCGCCGATCTTCTCGAGGCGCTCCGTCGCCGCCGCGGCGAGCGCGAGACAGCTCCGCGCGATGACTGGGAGGCGGCGAAGGCCGCCCATCCCTCGACGGGCAGCATCAGGATCGTCGACGTCCCGCTCGACATCGTCGCGGAATCCTCCGCCGATTCCTCCGACTCTCCCGCCGAGCTGAGTGGCGAGGCCCCTCGAGGCGTCTCGTCGGCGACGTCCGACGCGCGCGAGGCGGCGCCTCTCAAGGCGGCCAGGCGCGGTCGCGCGGCGATGCCGAGCTGGGACGAGATCGTCTTCGGCGCGCGCCCCGACGACGACCCGGCCTGAGTCGACCGGGCGCGAGTCGACCGGGCGCGAGCGCTCAGCGGGCGAACGCTCCCCACCGCGCGAGCGGTATCCGCGTCTCCTCCTGCGCGAACGAGCCGTGCTGGCCGACCATCGCGAGCGAGCGCGGCGAGGCGGTGCGCTCGTCGTAGTAGGCGACGCGAGACCGTGCGGCCACGATCACGTCGCCGATGCGCGGCTCGACCGCCGGGTCGACGGTGCCGAACCAGTCGGCCGCGATCGCCTCGTCCCGACCGACGACCCACGCACGGCGCTCCTCCGATTCGCGCCAGCGAGCGATCACCTCAGCGGGGTCCGCACCGGGCTCGAGCCCGAGCTGCAGGCACCGCGGCTCGCCGGCGACGTGGCGGACTCCGCTCCACAGCGCACTGTCGGCTCCGATGACGAGGCGCGCGTGCTCAGGAACGTCCAGCATGCCGTGGTCGGCGGTCAGCAACACCCCTGAGTCGGAGAGCGTCGTCGTCGCGACCGGTTCGAGCGCCGCGTCGAGCTCGTCGAGCCGCTCGAGCCAGCGGGCCGACTCCCAGCCGCTCGCGTGCCCCGCCATGTCGAGCTCGGGGATGTAGCAGTAGACGAGGCGCGCGCCGGGCTCGCGCAGCAGGGCGACGGTGCGCTCGATGCGATCCGCGATCGAGGCGAGCGCCTCGAATCGTGCCCCGCGCAGCACGGCGTCGGTGAAGCCGGTGTCGCGGTAGCGCTCGGCGCCGACCACGACGGCATCGGCGCCGGATGCCGCTGCCGCCTCGAACGCCGTCGGGTGAGGCTGCCAGTCCTCCGGTCTCATGCCCGCATCCCAGCCTCTCAACTGGTTGACGACGCGATCCCCCTGCGGGTCGATGGCGGTGTAGCCGACGATCCCGTGTCTGCCCGGCTCGAGCCCCGTGGTGAGCGTCGCGAGCGCCGACGCGGTGGTGGTCGGGAAGCCTGCGTCGATCGCTCCGCCCTTCGCCGGGATCGCGGCCAGGATGCGGCGGGCGTGACCGGCGCGCGCACGGAGCGCGTGCATCCCCAGGCCGTCGACGAGGACGACGGCGGCGCTGCGCACCGGCGGAGCCGCGAGGCGGTTCGGCTCCCCCCGGATCGCGGCGAGAGCGCCCGTCAACACGTCCGCGAGTGACGGGGCGTCGCGTCGGGGCGCCGGTAGCATGGGCGCAATCCTATGACTCCCCCGCCTGCCCCCCGAGCGCCCCAGCCCGACCTCGACGAGAGCCCCGGCGAGCGCATCGACGACGTCGACCTCGCGGACGAGATGCAGGGCTCGTTCCTCGAGTACGCGTACTCGGTCATCTACTCGCGTGCGCTGCCCGACGCTCGAGATGGGCTCAAGCCGGTCCAGCGGCGCATCCTGTACATGATGAGCGAGATGGGCCTGCGTCCCGATCGCGGTCACGTCAAGTCGGCGCGCGTCGTCGGCGAGGTCATGGGCAAGCTCCACCCGCACGGCGACGGCGCGATCTACGACGCGCTCGTGCGTCTCGCGCAGGACTTCACGCTGCGCGTGCCGCTCGTCGACGGGCACGGCAACTTCGGCTCGCTCGACGACGGACCCGCCGCCTCGCGGTACACCGAGGCGCGGATGCGCGCGGCGGCCCTCGCGATGGTCGACGACCTCGACGAGGACGTCGTCGACTTCATCCCCAACTACGACAACCAGCTCGTGCAGCCCGCCGTGCTGCCGGCGGCCTTCCCGAACCTGCTCGTCAACGGCGCGAGCGGCATCGCCGTCGGCATGGCCACCAACATGGCGCCGCACAACCTGATCGAGGTCGCCGGCGCCGCCCGTCATCTGATCGAGAACCCCGCCGCGACGCTCGACGAGCTCATGGCCTACGTTCCCGGCCCCGATCTGCCCACGGGCGGCACGATCATCGGCCTCGACGGGATCAAGGAGGCCTACGCGACGGGTCGCGGATCGTTCAAGACGAGAGCGAAGGTCGCGATCGAGCCGATCACCCCGCGCAAGACCGGCATCGTCGTCACCGAGCTGCCCTACCTCGTCGGCCCCGAGAAGGTCATCGAGAAGATCAAGGACGGCGTTCAGGCGAAGAAGCTCGCGGGCATCAGCGACGTCACCGACCTGACCGATCGCAAGAACGGCATGCGCCTGGTGATCGGCATCAAGACGGGGTTCAGCCCCGAGGCCGTGCTCGAGCAGCTCTACCGATACACCCCGCTCGAGGACGGCTTCTCGATCAACGCCGTCGCGCTCGTCGAGGGGCGGCCCCGGACCCTCGGTCTCCGGGAGCTCCTGCAGGTGTACATCGAGCACCGCATCGACGTCGTCACGCGGCGCAGCCGGTACCGGCTCGCCCGCCGGCGCGAGCGCCTGCACCTCGTCGAGGGGCTCCTCGTCGCGATTCTCGACATCGACGAGGTGATCCAGGTCATCCGGACCTCCGACGACGCCGACCAGGCCCGCACCCGCCTCATGGACGTCTTCGATCTCAGCCACCCGCAGAGCGAGTACATCCTCGAGCTCCGACTGCGGCGTCTGACGCGCTTCAGCCGCATCGAGCTCGAAGCCGAGCGGGATCAGCTGCGGGCCGAGATCGCCGAGCTCGAGTCGCTGCTCGCCGACCCTGCCCGCGTGCGCGGCGTCGTCGGTGATGAGCTGGATGCCGTGGCCGAGCGATTCGGCACGCCGCGTCGCACCCTGCTCACCGAGGCCGGCCCCTCCATCGCCGCGCCACGTTCGCGCGGATCGGCGCCCGTGCTCGAGATCGCCGACAACCCCTGCCGGGTTCTGCTGTCGACGACGGGCCGCGCGGTGCGCGTCGACCTCGCGGAGGACGCGCCGCTCCTGCCACCGGCGCGCCGCAGCAAGCACGATGCGCTGCTGTCGAGCGTCGACTCGACGACGCGCGGCGAGCTCGCGGCCATCACGTCGCGCGGGCGCTTCGTGCGCTTCACGCCGGTCGGGCTCCCGGCCGTGCCCGCCAATTCGCTGCAGCTCGGCGCCGGCGCGAAGCTGCGCGACTATATCGGGCTGACCGATGCGACGGAGCGCATCATCGCCATCGTCGACCCCGCCTCCCCCGCGCCTCTCGCCCTCGGAACCCGCGACGGCGTCGTCAAGCGCATCATCGCCGGCGGCTGGCCCGCGCGTCCCGATGGCGAGGTCATCGCGCTGCGGGCCGGCGATGAGGTGATCGCCGCCGCGCCCGCGACAGACGATCGCGAGCTTGTATTCGTGACGAGCGACGCGCAGCTGCTGCACTTCGGCGCCGACCAGGTGCGGCCGCAGGGGCTGCCAGCGGGTGGCATGGCCGGCATCAAGCTCGCCGCGGGCGCGCGGGCGCTGCACTTCGGCGTCGTCGACCGGACGACCGCCGAGGTCGTCACGGTCAGCGGGTCGACGCAGACCCTCGTGGGCACCGATCCGGGTCGGGCGAAGGTGTCGTCGTTCGCCGAGTTCCCGGGCAAGGGACGCGCGACGGGCGGCGTGCGGGCGCACACGTTCCTCAAGGGCGAGGATGCGCTGCAGCTCGCCTGGGTCGGCACCGGGCCGCTCGCGGTCGGCCCCGACGGCTCGGCACGCACGCTGCCCGAGGGCGGCGCGAAGCGCGACGGCTCGGGCGCTCCGCTCGACGCCGTGATCGGCTCGATCGGCGCCCCCATCGCCTGACCGTCGCCTCCCGCCATCCTGCACCAC
>SCPB01000092.1 GCA_005502445.1 Microbacteriaceae bacterium X2B | reverse complement strand
TCTTTCGACCCCCCGCCCGCCCCCGTCACCGCGGTCGTCGACCGGGCCCTGGCCGAGGACGCGCCTTGGGGAGACATCAGCACTGACGCGGCGATCCCCGCCGATGCGAGCGCGTCGGCCCGGCTCGTCAGCCGCGCCGACGGCGTGTTCGCGGGCGGGCTCGCGCTCGAGATCGCCTTCACCCGCGCCGACGCCCGCACGCGCGTCGCCCGACTCGTCGACGACGGTTCGCCGATCACGAGCGGCATGGTCGTGGCCGAGATCAGCGGACCGGCCCGCGGCATCCTGACCGGCGAGCGCGTCGCCCTCAACCTCGCGCAGCGGCTCTCGGGGGTCGCGACTCTCACCCGCCGCTACGTCGATGAGGTGGCCGGCACCGGCGCCCGCATCGCCGACACCCGCAAGACCACTCCGGGCCTGAGGCTGCTCGAACGGGCCGCCGTTCGCGCCGGCGGCGCCCGCAATCACCGCTTCTCGCTCTCCGACGCGGTCATGCTGAAGGACAACCATCTCGCCGTCCTGACGGCGCAGGGGCTCGACCTCACCGAGGCGATCCGAGCCGTGCGTGCGCGCATTCCCCACACGATGCACCTCGAGGTCGAGGTCGACGGTCTCGACCAGCTGCCCGCCGTCATCGCCGGCGCGCCCGACACGATCCTGCTCGACAACTTCCCGCTCCACGACCTGCTCACGGCGATCGCGCTCATCGGCGGGCGCGCGATCGTCGAGGCGAGCGGCGGCGTGAGTCTCGAGACAGTGCGCGAGATCGCCGAGACCGGCGTCGACGTGATCTCGGTGGGGGCGCTCACCCACTCGGCGCCCGCGCTCGACCTCGGCCTCGACATCGAGCTGTAGGCGGTCATGACGGCGATCGATCTCGACCAGTCGGCCACGACATCCGTGCGCAGGCCGGTTCTCGAAGCGATGTGGCCGCACCTGACCGGCGAGTACGGCAACCCGTCGAGCGCGCACTCGCTCGGGCGGCGCGCGAAGGATGCGCTCGAGGACGCCCGCGCGCGGGTCGCGGCGGTGGCAGGCGTGCGCCCCGCTCAGGTCGTGTTCACGAGCGGGGGAACGGAGGCCGACAACCTCGCGGTCATCGGCCTCACCCTCGGGGGGATCGCCACCGGGCGCGGTCGGCACATCATCGTCGGGGCGATCGAGCACGAGGCGGTGCTCGCCGCAGCCAAGTACCTCGAGCGCTGGCACGGGGTTCGCGTCGACCGGCTTCCCGTCGACAATTCAGGAGTTCTCGACGTCAGCGCGCTCGACGCGCTCCTGGGGTCCGATACTGCGCTCGTCAGCGCGCAGCACGCCAACAACGAGGTCGGCACGCTGCAACCGTTGGCTGAACTGGGGATCCTGGCGCGAACGAGTGGTGCGCGACTGCATGTCGACGCCGTGCAGACGGCCGGCTGGCTGCCTCTCGACCCGGCGCGAAGTCCTGAATTGTCGACGGCACGCCCCGACGCCATCGCCATCAGCGGCCACAAGCTGGGCGCACCGAAGGGCGTGGGCGCGCTCATCCTGCCGACGAGCGCGCCGATCGAGCCGGTCATCCACGGCGGAGGGCAGGAGCGCGATCGGCGCTCGGGCACCGAGAACGTCGCGGGCGCCGTCGGGCTCGCGACCGCGCTCGAGCTGGCCGAGGCCGACCGCGCCGCGGACCTCGCCGCGGCGGCCCCGGATGCCGACCCTGCTTCGGCCGCCTCGACTACCACTGCTCGTCGCAACCGCTTCATCGCCCGGGTGCGCGCCGCTGTGCCCGAGGCGCGCCTCACCGGCCACCCCGAACGGCGCCTGCCCGGTCACGCGTCCTTCGTCGTCGAGGGCATCGGCGGTGAGCCCCTGCTGATCGGCCTCGACGACCGCGGCGTCGTGTGCTCGAGCGGATCCGCCTGCGCCGCCGGCCGCGACGAGCCCTCGCCGGTGCTCCTCGCCATGGGGTACGAGCCCGACCTCGCTCGCACAGCCCTGCGGTTCAGTTTCGGTCCCGCGACGACCGACGCCGAGCTCGACGCGGCAGTGCGCGCTCTCGCCGAGGCGGCCGCCGACCTGCGCGCCCTCGGCTGACACGGCGTCCGTCGCGGGATACTGGAGCATGCCCACCTACCGTGACGAAGCCGTCGTGCTGCGCACCCACAAGCTGGGCGAAGCCGATCGCATCGTCACGATGCTGAGCCGGCACCACGGCAAGATCCGCGCCGTCGCGAAGGGAGTGCGCCGCACGGGCAGCCGCTTCGGCTCGCGCCTGGAGCCCTTCATGGTCGCCGACGTGCAGCTCTACGTCGGCCGCAGTCTCGACATCGTGCAGCAGGCCGAGTCGCTCGGCTCGTACGGCGCCGAGATCTCCGGCGACTACGGCAGCTACACCGCCGCGAGCGCCATGGTCGAGACGGCCGACAAGATCACCGACGACGACGGCGGGGGAGTCCAGCAGTACCTTCTGCTCGTCGGCGCCCTCCGCTCGCTCGCCCGCCGCGAGCACGCCCCGAGCCTGACCCTCGACTCCTACCTGTTGCGGGCGCTGTCGATCGCCGGATGGGCGCCGAGCTTCGGCGACTGCGCCGTGACCGGCGCGCCCGGCCCCCACGACTCGTTCGCGGTGCAGCTCGGAGGCATGGTCGCCGACGAGGTGGCCCCGCCCGGCGCGCCGAGGGTGAGCCGGGAGGCGCTCGTGCTGCTGGCAGCCCTCCTCACCGGCGACTGGGCGACCGCCGACGCGAGCGAGGAGCGTGCGCGCGGCCAGGCGAGCGGCATCATCGCCGCCTACACGCAGTTCCATCTCGAGCGCGGCCTGCGCAGCCTGCCGCATGTCGATCGACACGCCGCGACCGCCCCCGCCTCGAGCCGCGCGCACGCTCCTCGCT
>SCPB01000091.1 GCA_005502445.1 Microbacteriaceae bacterium X2B | reverse complement strand
CAGCAACGCCTCGAACTTCGCCCGCAACGTCTCCACGATCTCCGGTGCGATGGCCATACACCATCATCTCACGCCAACCTCTACCAGACGTATTTATTTCCTCGCGTATCCTATCTCGACCGGATGACGGCCGTCGCCCAGTCCGTCGCACGGCTGCCGGTCATCCTCGACGCCTACGACTCCGTCGACCCCAGTTCGGTGATCCAGCCCGTCGCCGAGGTCATCCGCGAGGCCTCGAATGTCACCTACGTCGTCGTGACCGACGAGAACGGCATCCGCTACTCGCATCCCAACCCCGAACGAATCGGTGAACGCGTGTCGACCGATCCCTCGGTGCCGCTCTCGGGCGCGATCTTCGTCGGCACCGAGACGGGTACGCTC
Source organism: Microbacteriaceae bacterium X2B (assembly GCA_005502445.1). Lineage (GTDB taxonomy): Bacteria > Actinomycetota > Actinomycetes > Actinomycetales > Microbacteriaceae > Microcella. The sequence goes on along the minus strand of SCPB01000091.1, from coordinate 2,497 downwards.
GGCGAGTCGTGGCGCGTCAAGGTGCCCGTGTTCGCCGAGGACGGCGACATCATCGGCGCCGTCTCGGTCGGGATCCTCGAGAGCGCCCTGCGGGAGGAGTACGCCGGCAGCCTCACACCCCTGCTCGCTGCTCTCGGCGGGGCCACCGTGCTCGGCGTGCTCGGTGCGGCGGGCGTCACGGCGGTCATACGCCGCCGCATCTACCGGCTCGAACCGCGCGAGATCGCGTCGCTCGTGGACGCCAACGAGATCATGCTGCACGGCCTGAGCGAGGGCGTCGTCGCCGTCGACGGTGCGGGCGTCATCACCGTCGCGAACGACGCGGCACGCGAGCTGCTCGGCACCGGTGATCGCGAGCTGGTCGGACTGCCCGCGGTCGAAGTGCTCGAGCCCGGCCTGCGCGCGGTGCTCGACGACGGCGAGCGCGAGGGGCGGCTCGTCCTCGTCGGCGAGCGCATCCTCGTCGCGCGCAGCACGGGCAGACAGCGCGACGACGGTCGGGCCGTCGACGCGACCCTGCTGATCCGCGATCACACCGAGCTGCACGAGGCCGTGCGCCAGATGGAGGGCGCTCAGTCGCTCACCGACGGTCTGCGGGCGCAGGCGCACGAGTTCCAGAACACCATGCACGTCGTCGGCGGTCTCCTCGAGCTCGGGCTTCCCGACGAGGCCCTCGCGGTGGTGCGCCGCGAAGGGCGCGGCGGTGCTCTCGGCGTCGAGGCCGCCGACGCCCTGCACGACGACCCGGAGCTCGCGGCGCTTCTCATGGTCAAGCGCATCCAGGCACGCGAGCGCGGTATGGAGTTCGAGGTCGCGGTCGCGTCGCGCTCCGACCCACAGGGCGGACTACGCGCCGGACTCATCGGAGAAGGCGACCTCGTGACGATCGTCGGCAATCTCGTCGACAATGCGATGGAGGTCGGCGGCGTCGGCACCCGCATCGCCCTCTCGATCGACGCCACGCCCTGGGGTGTCGCGATCGCGGTCGAAGACGACGGGCCCGGCGTGCCCGAGGCGTTGCGCGCGCACGTCTTCGAGGTGGGGGTCAGCACGAAGGAGAGGCACGGCGCCGATGAGGATGCGCCTCAGGGCTCCCAGCGCGGCATCGGCCTTGCTCTCGTGCGCCGCATCGCCGAGCGCCATCGCGGCACGGTGGCTCTCGACGACTCCCCCGCACTCGGCGGAGCCCGCTTCACGGTCGTGCTCCCGATCTCGCGCACCGCCGCCGTCGAGGAGACGGCCCGGTGACCGCGACGCTCAGCGCCGTCATCGTCGACGACGACGCCGCCGTCGCCGCCCTGCACGAGCGCTTCGTCGCCGGCCACGGCGCCTTCTCGATCGCGGCGACCGCCGACACCGGCCCCGCCGCTCTCGAGGCGATCCGCCGGCTGCAGCCCGACCTCGTGCTCCTCGACTTCTACCTTCCCGGCCTGTCGGGGCTCGAGCTGCTGCGCGCGCTGCGGGCCGATGGCGGGCGCCAGCCCGAGGTCATCGCCGTGACAGCGGCCCGCGACGTCGACAGCGTGCGCGCCGCGCGCTCGGCCGGTGTGCGGCACTACCTGGTGAAGCCCTTCGGCCCCGCGCAGCTGCACGCGCGGCTCGAGGAGATCGTGCGCGAGCGCTCGCTGCTCGACCGCAGCGCCGGTCGGCCGCAGCTCGACCAATCGGCGATCGACGCCCTGCTCGCCGGCTCGGCGCGAGCCCGGGCGCCGCTTCCGAAGGGCCTCAGCGCTGAGACCCTCGCCGCCGTCGATCGCGCCGTCCCTGTAGGCATTGAGCGCTCGGCGACCGAGGTCGGCGACGCCGTCGGCATCTCGCGCGTCGCGGCACGCCGGTATCTGGAGCATCTCGCCGCCGTCGGCCGCGTCGAGCGCTCGCTGGACTACTCGACGGCGGGCCGGCCGAGCGTGCGGTACCGCGCGATCCGCTCCGCGCGAACCTGAACGCCCCAGCAGAGTCCGCTCCGCTGGGGCGTGAACCTCCGTAGGGTCGTGGCGTCCACAAGGAGGACCCATGGCCCGCATCGGATTCCACGCATCGCACGAGCAGATCGAGCCACGCGCCCTTCTCGAGGCCGTCGCGCTCGCCGAGCAGGTCGGCTTCACCGAGGCGATGGGCAGCGACCATTTCGCCCCGTGGAGCGAGGAGCAGGGCGAATCGGCCTTCTCGTTCGCCTGGATGGGCGCCGCTCTCGAGCGCGCGAAGAGGCTGCGCATCGGTCAGGTGCACGCCCCCGGCCAGCGCATCCACCCCGCGATCAGCGCCCAGGCGATCGCGACGCTCGAGGCCATGAATCCCGGCCGGTACTGGGTCGCCCTCGGCAGCGGCGAGAACCTCAACGAGCGCATCACCGGCGACCCCTGGCCGTCGAAGCCCGTGCGCAACGCCCGCCTGCGCGAGTGCGTCGACGTCATCCGGGCGCTGCTCGCGGGCGAGGAGGTCGACCACGACGGTCTCGTGCGCGTCGACCGCGCGCGGCTCTGGACCCGCCCAGAGA
>SCPB01000111.1 GCA_005502445.1 Microbacteriaceae bacterium X2B | reverse complement strand
CCCCGGGAGCCCCCATGACGACGACCGCCCCGCGCCCCACGCGGCCGGCCCTGAGCCCGCCGCCCGTCGCGCCCCGTCGCGAGCGCTCGCCCCGGCGCATCGCCTTCTCTCACACGCTCTCCCGGTGGGACTTCAAGCTCTCGCCGTACCTCTACATCTCGCCGTTCTTCATCCTCTTCGCGATCGTCGGCCTCTTCCCGCTGCTGTACACCGCGTGGGTCTCGGTCCACGAGTGGAACCTCATCGGCGGCCAGGGCGACTTCGTCGGCTTCGAGAACTTCGCCTTCGTGCTGCAGCAGCCGCCGTTCTGGGTCGCGCTGCGCAACACCTTCTCGATCTTCATCATCTCGGCCGTGCCGCAGGTCATCGCCGCCCTGCTCATCGCCGCGGTGCTCGACCGCAACCTGCGCGGCAAGACCTTCTGGCGCATGGGCGTCCTGCTGCCCTACGTCGTCGCCCCCGTCGCCGTCGCCCTGATCTTCAGCAACATGTTCGGCGACCAGTACGGCCTCATCAACAACATGCTCGGCCGCATCGGGCTCGACCCGATCGGCTGGCACTCCGAGATCCTGCCGAGCCACCTCGCGATCGCGACGATGGTCAACTTCCGCTGGACGGGCTACACCGCCCTCATCCTCCTCGCCGCGATGCAGGCCATCCCGCGCGACTACTACGAGGCGGCGATGCTCGACGGCGCCGGGCTCGTGCGCCAGTTCTTCTCCATCACGATCCCCCAGCTGCGTCCGACCCTCATCTTCGTGATCGTCACCTCGACGATCGGCGGGCTCCAGATCTTCGATGAGCCGCGCATGTACGACCAGTTCGGCCAGGGCGGTGCATCCGGCCAGTGGATGACCATCACGATCTACCTCTACAACCTCGGCTGGGGCCAGCTGAACTTCGGCCGCGCCGCCGCCGTCGCCTGGCTGCTGTTCCTGATCATCGTGATCGTCGGGCTCATCAACCTCGCCATCACGCGGAGCATCGCCAGCGGCGACAGCCCCGAGAAGGTCCTCGCCCGCGCGCAGCGCCGCGCCGCCCGGAAGGAGCTCGCCCGATGAGCGCCCCCGCCATCCC
>SCPB01000090.1 GCA_005502445.1 Microbacteriaceae bacterium X2B | reverse complement strand
GCATTATGCGCTGTTCCGCCATATGACGGTGTTCGACAATGTCGCCTTCGGATTGACGGTGCGAACGCGGCATCTGCGCCCCTCCAAGGCCGATATCGCCAAACGCGTGCATGAATTGCTCGAGCTCGTGCAGATCGAACGGCTTGTCAAACGCTACCCTTCAGAGCTGTCAGGCGGCCAGCGGCAGCGCGTGGCGCTGGCGCGGGCGCTCGCCATCGAGCCGATCGTGCTCCTGCTCGACGAGCCATTCGGCGCGCTCGACGCCAAGGTGCGCAAGGAGTTGCGGCGCTGGCTCCGGCGCCTCAATGAAGAGACCGGCATGACCTCGATCTTCGTCACCCATGACCAGGAAGAGGCGATGGAGATCGCCGACCGGGTGGTGGTGATGAGCCAGGGCCGCATCGAGCAGATCGGCACGCCAGCCGAGATCTACGAGAACCCGGCCAATCCTTTCGTCTGCGAATTCCTCGGCAGCGCCAATCGCATTCCGCTCACCTGGGCGGACGGCAAGATGGCGCATCCGGCCATCGATCTCGATGCCATCACGGTGCGCCCCGCCTTGGTCGGGGCCGAGAATGTCTATGTGCGCCCGCATGACATCGACATGGTCAAGGATGCCTCGGGCGTCGGCACGGTGCGCTTCCTCTCCGTGGTGGGTCCGGTGGCGCGTGTCGATGTCGAAGTCGCCGGGCTCGAGAAGCCGGTGGAAGTCGATATGCCGGCGCATCGGCTGATCCGCGCCGGTATCGAGGTCGGAGCACCCGTGCGGCTGTCGGCGGTGAAGGGGCATGTGTATTGAGGAGTTCACCTTCATTCCCCCTTCTCCCGCTTGCGGGAGAAGGTGCCCGATAGGGCGGATGAGGGTGCTGGTTCAGCTCACGACTGCTTTTCAAGAGAACAAAAATGACGAAGCTTCAACACTTCCCGTGCTTGCGGCACTACAGAAGCTGAGAGAACACCCTCATCCGGCCTTCGGCCACCTTGCATGGAAGTTTTGTGCGATATTGGTTCCGTTCCTCTGGAACGGGACCGGCCCCGCGGTCTGCCCCGCGGAGCCGGTTGGCTGGCTGTCGGATCGATGAACCACCTAAAGCCTTTTGGGCTGAGGAGAAGCTGGATCGCAGCCGGTCGTCTTCATCGGACCCGTATGGTTGCCGGAACACTAGGTTCGCATTCGCAAGGAAGGGTCGACGAAGATGTCTGATACTAGCATGATCGTGGCCGGGATCGATACTGGCAAGGCGGAACTGCATGTCTGCGTGCTGCCCGCAGGTGAGCGTTTTTCGGTCAATAACGACAAAGCGGGGATCGCCAGGCTGGTGGCGCGCTGCATCGCGGCGGGGGTTGTCCGTGCCGGGATCGAGGCGACATCGATCTACCATCGCGCCGCTCTCAAGGCACTGCGGGCTGCAGGCATCGAGGCGATCGAGCTCCAGCCGCGCCAAGCACATGGACTTGCGGTAGCGCTGCTCAGGCGGGCCAAGAACGACACGATTGACGCCTCCATCATCGCCAGGCTCGTCGAGGTTCTGAACGGTCCGTGGAAGCAACCGCCGCCGGCTCATCTCGAAGCCCTGGCGGAGGCTTTGACCTACATCGACATGCTCGACGATCGTCTCGTCGTCCTCAAGACCCAGCGCGAGCGCTTCTCTTCGAAGCGGCTTCTTGACCGTTTCGACAAGGAGATCAAGGCGCTGGAGAAGCGGCAACGCAGCGAGCTGCGGTGCCTCATTGCCAGGTTGCGTGATCATCCGGAGATGAGCGACAACCTCGACCTGCTGCTGTCGATTCCCACTGTTGGCGAGCGCAGCGCCGCTGCCATGCTGATCCGTATGCCGGAGTTGGGCAGCATGACCCGCGAACAGGCCGCCAGCATGCTCGGTGTCGCCCCCTTCGATGACAAATCCGCCAAACGCGATGGTCAGCGCCACATCGCCGGCGGCCGGGCCAGACTGCGCAAGACAGTCTACATGGCAGCCTTCGCAGGCTCGCAGCGTTGGAATGAGGATCTCAGGCGCTTCTATCTGCGCCTCAGGGCCAGAGGAAAGGTTCATAACGCCGCCGTAACCGCTTGCGCTCGCAAGCTCATCATTCTCGCCAACACCATCCTCATGAGGAGAACTCCCTGGCAAGACAGACGAGGCACGCCATGCCTCGCTCCGTAAATATTATCATGGTTGCTTCTCCCGCAAGCGGGAGAAGCGACTGTCTTGGAAGTCAAGCGATTTGCCATGGCTTTCCGTCCCGAATGATGGCGTTGAGGATGGTCAGGAGTTTGCGCATGACGGCGACGATGGCAACGATCTTGGGCTTGCCGGCAGCCACCAGCTTGTCGCGGAAGGCCTTGAGTACAGGGTTGAAGCGGCTGGCGACCAAGGCGGCCATGAACAGCACTGTGCGCACTTTACTTCTGCCGCCGCCGATGAAGCTCTTGCCCTTCCATTTGCCGGACTGCCGCGTCCAAGGCGCCAAGCCGGCAAGCGCTGCTATTTGGCGGCGGTCGAGGCTGCCGAGCTCCGGCAGTTCGGCGATTAGCGTGCGAGCTACCGTCACGCCGACACCGGGCACCGAAGTCATCAGGTTCTCGCGCACCCGCCAAACAGGCGAGTTGCGGATATGATCATCGAGATCGGCCTCGAGGCTTTCCAGCTCGCGACGCAGCGCAGTAAGCAGCCGCTTGATACTCTTGCGGGCCGGCTTGGCCAGGGCCATCTGCGAGCGGTTCTCCTCGGCGGTGATCATCTGAACGATCTGCCGCCGGCGGGTCACCAGAGCGCTCAATTCCTGCGTTTGTGCATCCGGCAAGGGCCGGATCTGCGGCTTTGTCGCCTGGACAAAAGCCGCGATCAGACTGGCGTCGATCGTGTCCGTCTTCGCCTTCTGCCCCAAGGCCTGGCCATAGGCCCGCACCTGCGCCGGATTGACGATGATCACCGCAAAGCCCGCCGCCGCCAGATCGGCGGCCGCAACAGTCTCAAAACCTCCCGTCGCTTCCAGGGCAATCACATCGGGTCGAAGGCTCGCAAGCCGTTCCGCCAGTTCATCGATCCCAGCATGATCATTGCCGACTTGAAAGGCATCGCCCTGAGGAATGACCGCGACATCCAGGCGTTCCTTAGAAACGTCGATCCCCACGATAGTTTCCATCTTATCCCATCCTTGCCTAATCGGGCTTCGCTTGCGGCCCAGGCGACTGTTCGGGTTCGATGGAACAGCGGGCGGAGACCCAAGCTTCTCCACGGGCTCAAACACCCTCAGGGGAGTCGGTCTTCCGTCCGCCACCGCGATCATCACCTTAGCACACGCGGGCATCGGCAAGTTACAAGGGGAAACCGGGTGAAGTTTTGTCAAACTCAGTCCGCCCATTCGTGGTCGGTGGTGAAAGCGATGGTGAGCCAGCGGTCGGGGCCTTCGCCGCCGATCGCCAGGCCGATCTCGTCGCGGATACGGTCCCAGTCCTCGAGCCGCTTCGGCGGCCAGCCTCTGGGCGCGATGAAATAGAGCTCGATCTGGCGGCCGCGGCCGACACGCGCGACATAGGCACGGTGCGACAGGAAGCCGTAGCGCGCGACGATCGCCTGCGCCACCCGGTCGACTTCCTGCTTGAGATCGGCCGGTGTCACGAGAAGAACATCGGCGAGCGCCTGCCTGACCGTGCCGATGGGGATCGGGATGATGACGAGACAAACCAGCGCCAGCACCCTGGGATCGATATAGGGCGAGAGCTAT
>SCPB01000008.1 GCA_005502445.1 Microbacteriaceae bacterium X2B | reverse complement strand
CACCGCGTCGAGCGTGCTCGGCGGCGGCGGCGGCGGGAAGGACGACCTTGCGCAGGGCGGCGGGGCGGACCCCGCGGCGATCCCCGCGGCCCTCGACGCCGTGCTCGTCGAACTGCGCTCCTGACCGTGCGCGCGGGGGTGCGGCTCGGCATCGACGTCGGGAGGGCGCGAGTGGGGGTCGCGCGCTGCGACCGGCACGGGGTGCTCGCGACTCCGGTCGAGACGGTCGCCCGCCGCGACGACGTGATCGGGAGCATCCGCCGCCTCGTCGAGGAGCACGAGGCGATCGAGATCGTCGTCGGACTGCCGCTGTCGCTCGGCGGGGGCGACACCGCGTCGACGGGCGACTCGCGGGAGGTCGCCCTCGCGCTCGCGCGGGCGATCCCCTCCGTACCGGTCCGGCTCGTCGACGAACGGCTCACGACCGTCTCGGCGGCGCGCGCCCTGCGCGACTCCGGGCGCACCGCGAAGTCGTCGCGCCCCGTCGTCGATCAAGTGGCCGCTGTTATCCTGCTCCAGCATGCGCTCGACCACGAGAAGTCGCGGGGCGAGGCACCCGGAACCATCGTGGATCCCGACGGAGGACCGCTCGAATCGTGACCGACGACGACAACTGGGCCGACATCTTCACCTCGCAGCCCCCATCGACGAAGGGTGCTCCCCGCACCGAGCCCGATGGGTCAGCGCCCACGAGCAGACGGGCTCGCCGAGCGGGCTTCGGGCGCCCCGTGCGACGCCGGCCCGGCCGGGGAGCCCTCGCGCTCGGCATCGTCGCCCTGCTGCTCGGCTTCGGCGCCGCCGGTGCGTGGGTCGCGTGGGCCAACTTCGAGCCGCAGATCCGCGAGGCGCTCGGCATCGAGCTGCCGAACGACTACGAGAGCGACGGCAACGGCCAGGAGGTTCTGGTGACGATCGTGCCGGGCGACATCGGCGAGGACGTCGCGCTGACCCTGCAGCGAACGGGCGTCACCATGAGCTTCAGCGCGTTCTACGACCTGCTGCTCGCCGATGAGTCGATCTCGTTCCAGCCGGGCACCTACGCGCTCGAGGGCGAGATGTCGGCCCGCTCGGCCCTCGACGCGCTCCTCGACCCGGCCAACCGCGTGGAGAAACGCATCACCATCCCCGAGGGCACCATCCTCGCCGACACGCTCGAACTGCTCGCCCTGGGCACGGGACTGCCGATCGAGGACTTCGAGGCCGCGGTCGCCGACCCCGCCGTCTACGGCGCTCCCGCCGAGGCGCCCTCGCTCGAGGGCTACCTGTTCCCCGCCACGTACACCTTCGATCCGGGCGTCACGGCGCAGCAGATCGTCGAACAGCTCGCGGGCGAGATGACCGCGCGCCTCGATGCGCTCGGCGTCGCGCCGGAGGACCGGTACCGGGTGCTCACGCTCGCCTCGGTCGTGCAGCGCGAGGCCGGCAGCAATCTCGACGACTTCGGCCGGGTCGCGCGCGTCTTCGCCAACCGCATCGAGGAGGGCATGCTGCTGCAGAGCGACGCGACGGTGCACTACGGCACCGGCGACTTCGACTCCGTCTTCACGACCGACGCCGAACGCGCCGACACCTCGAACCCGTACAACACCTATGCCAACCCCGGCCTGCCGGTCGGCCCGATCGGCGCCCCCGGGCAGGTCGCCCTCGAGGCGAGCGTGAGCCCGCCCGAGGGGGAGTGGCTGTACTTCGTGACCGTGAACCTCGCGACCGGCGAGACGGTGTTCTCCGAGACGATCGAGCAGCACGAGGCGGCCGTTCGCCAGCTGCGGGAGTGGTGCAACTCCTCCGAGGAGAACCGCACCGTGTACTGCGACTGAGCCATGAGCATCCGTCGCCTCGCGGTCGTCGGCTCGCCGATCGCGCACTCGCTCTCGCCGGCGCTCCACCGCGCCGCCTACGCGGTTCTCGGAGTCGAGTGGGTCTACGACCGGCACGAGGTGCGCGAGCACGAGCTGCGCGGGTTCGTCGACGGGCTCGACCCTTCGTGGCGCGGTCTGTCGGCGACGATGCCGCTCAAGGAGGAGCTCTACCGGCTTGCGGACGAGTGGGACGACACGGTCGCGCTGACCGGGTCGGCGAACACCCTCCTGCTCGCCGACGACGGCCGCCGCATCGTGCGCAACACCGATGTGGCGGGGGTCGAGCGGGCGCTCCGGGACGTGGGGCTGGCGACGGTCGACCACGCCGTCGTGGTCGGCGCGGGCGCGACAGCGCGGGCGGTTCTCGTCGCCCTCGACGGCCTCGGGATGCGCGCGGTCACCATCGCGGTGCGCGAACCGGCGCGCGCCGGTTCGCTCCGGGGCCTCGCCGACGAGCTGCGGGTCGACCTGGACATCGTCCGGCTCGACGATCTGGCCCACGTCGTCGACGGAGCCGACGTCGTGGCGTGGACCCTGCCCAACGGCGTGAGCCTCGCGTGCGAGCTGCCCCCGGACGTTCGTCGCACCGCGGTCGCCCTCGACGTCACCTACCACCCGTGGCCCGGCCCGCTCGCGGCGCAGTGGCTCGCGGTCGGCGGGCGCGTCGCCTCCGGTCGCGACATGCTGCTGCACCAGGCCGTGAGGCAGGTGCGGTTCTTCGTCTCGGGCCAGACCGCCGTCGCGATCGATCGCGAGCAGGAGCTCGAGGCCGCGATGGCGGCCGCCGTGGGGTGACGGAGCGATGCCGGCTGCGTGGGAGGATGGAGCCATGCTGCGCTGGTTGACCGCCGGAGAATCCCACGGCCCCGAGCTCATCGCCGTCATCGAGGGCCTGCCCGCCGACGTGCCCGTCACGCGCGAGGCCATTCAGGCCGACCTGCAGCGGCGGAAGCTCGGCTACGGCCGGGGCGCCCGCATGAAGTTCGAGCAGGACGAGCTCGCGATCTCCGGCGGCGTGCGACACGGCCGCACGATGGGAAGCCCCGTCGCGCTGCGCATCGGCAACACCGAGTGGCCGAAATGGACGACCGTCATGAGCGCCGACCCGGTCGACGCCGCAGAGCTCTCGGGCGGTCGCGGAGCCCCGCTCACGCGCCCACGACCCGGGCACGCCGACCTCGTCGGCATGCAGAAGTACGGTTTCGACGAGGCTCGCCCCGTGCTCGAGCGCGCGAGCGCCCGCGAGACCGCCGCGCGCGTCGCCCTCGGCGCCGTCGCGCGCGCGTTCCTGGGCGAGCTCGGTATCCGCCTCGTGAGCCACACGCTGTCGATCGGGCCCGTCCGCGTGCCCGACGATGCGCCGCTGCCGAAGCCCGACGACGTCGACCGGCTCGACGCCGACCCCTTGCGTTGCCTGCACCCGCAGACCTCGGCGCGCATGGTGGCCGAGGTCGACGACGCCCACACGACCGGCGACACGCTCGGCGGCGTCATCGAGGTGCTCGCCTACGGCGTTCCGCCGGGGCTCGGCTCGTACGTGCACTGGGACCGCCGCCTCGACGCGCGGCTCGCGGCCGCGCTCATGGGAATCCAGGCGATCAAGGGCGTCGAGGTCGGCGACGGCTTCGAGACCACCCGGCGCCGCGGATCGGTCGCACACGACGAGCTCGTCGTCGACGAGGGCGTCATCGAGCGCGCGAGCGATCGCGCCGGCGGCACCGAGGGCGGCATGTCGACCGGCACCGTGCTGCGCGTGCGCGCCGGGATGAAGCCGATCGCGACGGTGCCGCACGCCCTGCGCACGGTCGACGTCGCGACGGGGGACGCCGCCCCGGCGCACCACCAGCGATCCGACGTCTGCGCCGTGCCCGCCGCGGGCGTCGTCGCCGAGGCGATGGTCGCGCTCGTCATCGCCGAGGCGGTGCTCGAGAAGTTCGGCGGCGACTCCGTCGGTGAGACGAGACGCAACCTCGAGGGCTACCTCGGCGCGATGCCCGCGAGCCTCGCGACCGCGGTCAGCGCCGGTGACTGAGCCGGGAGCACCGGTTCTGGTGCTCATCGGGCCGCCGGCCGCCGGCAAGTCGCGCATCGGCACGCGCGTCGCGCGCATCCTCGGTCTTCCCGTCATCGACACCGACAAGGAGGTCGCGGCCGCGCACGGACCGATCGCCGAGATCTTCGCCGCGCACGGCGAGGAGCGGTTCCGAGCGATCGAGCGCGCCGCGGTCGCCGAGGCGCTTCAGCAGCGCGCCGTCGTGTCGCTCGGCGGAGGCGCCGTGCTCGACGCCGACACGCAGGCGCAGCTCGCGGGCCTCCCGGTCGTGCTCCTGACGGCGACGCCCGAGGCCGTCGCCGCACGGCTCGGGAGGGGCACGCGGCCGTTGAGCGCGAGCCCCGAGGCCTGGATCGCCCTCGTCGAGCAGCGTCGCCCGATCTACGAGCGACTCGCCGCCGTGACGTGGGATACCTCTAGCCGCCCCATCGACCGCATCGCCGACGACATCGCCCGCTGGGCGGGGGAGCGGATGACCGGTACAGCTGGAGGAGATCGCCCATGACCGATGACACGCCCACGATCATCGAGGTCACCGGTGCCGACCCGTACCCGGTCGTGGTCGGTCGCGACGTGCTCGGCGGGCTCGCCGACCACATGCCGCCGACGGTCGCGAAGGTGCTCGTCGTCCACGCCCCGCCGCTCGCCCCCGTCGCCGAGCGGCTCCGCGAGCAGTTCGCGGGACGCATCGAGGTGCTGCTCGCCGAAGTGCCCGACGCCGAGGCCGCCAAGCGGGTCGAGGTCGCGGCTTTCTGCTGGCAGATCATGGGCCAGACCGATTTCACGCGAACGGACGCCGTGGTCGGCCTGGGCGGCGGAGCCACGACCGACCTCGCGGGCTTCGTCGCCGCGACCTGGTTGCGCGGAGTGTCGCTCGTGCAGGTGCCGTCGACCGTGCTCGGCATGGTCGACGCCGCCGTCGGGGGCAAGACGGGCATCAACACGGCCGAGGGCAAGAACCTCGTCGGAGCGTTCTACGCGCCGCGCGCCGTCGTCGTCGACCTCGACCTGCTCGACACGCTTCCGCAGAACGAGATCCTCGCCGGCTTCGCCGAGATCGTGAAGGCGGGCTTCATCGCCGATCCCGTCATCCTCGATCTGCTGGAGGCGGATGTCGCGATCGCCACCGACCCGGCGACGCCCGTCTTCCGCGAACTCGTCGAGCGCAGCGTCCGCGTGAAGGCGCGCGTCGTGAGCGATGACTTCACCGAGCAGGGGCTCCGCGAGGTCCTCAACTACGGGCACACGCTCGGCCATGCCATCGAGCACGCCGAGCGCTACCGCTGGCGGCACGGCGCGGCGATCTCCATCGGCATGGTCTACGCCGCGGAGCTCTCGCATCTCGCCGGCTCGCTGCCGGCGGACGCCGTCGACCGGACCCGCCGCATCCTCGCCTCGCTCACCCTCCCGACGAGCTACCCGCTGGGGCGCTGGAAGACGCTCCTGGCGACGATGCAGCGCGACAAGAAGGCCCGGGCCGGGATGCTGCGCTTCATCATCCTCGACGCCGTCGGCCGGCCGCGCGTGCTCAACGGCACCGACGAGTCGATGCTCTTCGCCGCGTACCAGGAGGTGGGGGAGTGATGCGGCCGTCCGCACGCATCGCGCTCGCTACAGTGAGCGCATGATGGACGTCACCCGCGTGCTCGTGCTCAACGGGCCGAACCTCAACCGACTCGGCACCCGCGAACCCGAGGTGTACGGCACGGGCACGCTCGACGACCTGCGCACCGAGCTCGCGGATGCCGCGCCGGAGGGGGTCGCGCTCGACCTGCGTCAGACGAACGACGAGGCCGAGCTCATCGGCTGGCTGCACGAGGCCGTCGACACCGGCAGCGGCGTCATCCTCAACCCCGCGGCCTTCACGCACTACTCGTACGCGCTGCGCGACGCGGCGGCCCTCGTGACCGCCGCGGGCCTGCCGCTCATCGAGGTGCACCTGTCGAATCCGCACGCGCGCGAGGAGTTCCGGCACACGAGCGTGATCTCGGGCGTGGCGTCGGGCATCATCGCCGGATTCGGCTTCGGCTCGTACCGCCTCGCTCTCGCCCGCATCACGGGCACCGTCTAGCTCTCGACTAGACTGCCTCGTCGGCGTGCACCCGCGCCGAGACCTGCACGGAAACGGATACCCCAACGCTCATGGCCACCACGAACGACATCAAGAACGGCAGCGTTCTCAGCATCGACGGGCAGCTCTGGAACGTGGTCGAGTTCCAGCACGTCAAGCCCGGCAAGGGCGGTGCCTTCGTGCGCACCAAGATGCGCAACGTCCGCTCGGGCAAGCTCGTCGACAAGACCTTCAACGCCGGCCTCAAGGTCGACTTCGCGACCGTCGACCGCGGCGACTACCAATACCTGTACCAGGACGGCGCCGACTTCGTCTTCATGGACACCACCGACTACGACCAGGTCACCGTGCCGGCCGCCATCGTCGGCGACGCCAAGAACTTCATGCTCGAGAACCAGTCGGTCACCATCGCGATGCACGAGGGCGAGGCGCTCTACGTCGAGCTGCCCGCCTCGGTCGTGCTCGAGGTCACCTACACCGAGCCCGGCCTGCAGGGCGACCGCTCGACCGGCGGCACCAAGCCCGCCACCGTAGAGACGGGCTACGAGATCCAGGTTCCGCTCTTCCTCGAGACCGGCACCAAGGTCAAGGTCGACACCCGATCGGGCGACTACCTCGGCCGCGTGACCGAGTAAGTGGGCGCCCGCAGCAAGGCCCGCAAGCGGGCCCTCGACATGCTGTACATCGCCGACGTGCGGCAGTCGTCGCTCAGCGACGTGCTCGCGGAGGAGTCGGGGCGGGCGACCGCGCAGCCACAGCGGTCGTCGAGCTGGCCCTATGCCGAGGAGATCGTGCAGGGGGTCATCGACAACGGCGCCTCGATCGATCGCCTCATCGAGGATCACGCGGTCGGCTGGACGCTCGGTCGCATGCCCGCCGTCGACCGGGCGATTCTGCGGGTCGCCGTGTGGGAGCTCGTGCACAACGCCGAGATCCCGAACGCGGTCGCGATCGCCGAGGCCGTGGAGTTCGCGACGGTGCTCTCGACCGACGACTCGTCGGGCTTCGTGAACGGCGTGCTCGGCGCGATCGCCGACGACCTGCATCGCGCGTCCTGACCGGCGGAGAAACCGGGGCCGAGCCGGCCCCGACTCGCCCGTCGCGACCGAATATGACGCCGTGTTTCGTCGCGTGTCCGAGCGTTTCCGGCGGATTTGTCCGGCTCGAGAGCGCTCCGTAGCGTTGCGGTCATGTCCTTGACCGCGCCCGCCTCCGCGACGGCGACCCCGGCCCTGCCGGTCTCGCTCAACGGCGTCGGACGGTCGTTCACGGCCGTCGACGGCGAGCGCATCGTCTTGCGCGACGTCGAGCTGCGCATCGCGCCCGGGGAGATCGTGGCCCTCCTCGGCCCCTCGGGCTGCGGGAAGTCGACGCTCCTGCGCCAGATCAGCGGTCTGGACCGGCCGACCTCCGGCAGCCTCACGATCGACGGCTCGCGCGTCGCGCCCGCCGACCAGCGCTGCGCCGTCGCCTTCCAGGAGCCCCGGCTGCTGCCCTGGCGCACGGTCGCCCGCAACATCGAGCTCGGCCTTCCGCGCGGGACCGACCGCAAGCGCGGCGCCGAGCGAGTCAGCGAGCTGCTCGAGCTCGTGCAGCTCGGTCACGCCGCCGGTCAGAAGCCGCGCGAGATCTCCGGCGGCATGGCTCAGCGCGTCTCCCTCGCCCGGGCCCTCGCCCGCGGACCGGGAGTCCTCCTGCTCGATGAGCCGTTCGGCGCTCTCGATGCGCTCACCCGCCTCACGATGCAGGATCTGCTCATCGACATCCACCGTGCCGAGCCGGCGACGATCGTCCTCGTGACGCACGACGTCGACGAGGCGCTCGCCCTCGCCGATCGGGTCGTGCTTCTCGGCACGCGCTTCGATCGCCCGGGAGCGACGATCAGCCGCATCATCGACGTCCCCGGCGCGCGCCCGCGCGATCGCGCGTCGACCGTGCTCGCCCGCCTGCGAGCGCAGTTGCTCGAGGCGCTCGGCGTTCCCAGCCATCACGGCCGTTAGACAGCTCCACCCCGCACCGCACCCACCCCGCCGGTCGACCGACCGACAACCGAAAGGCCATCATGTCCGCCCGTTCCCGTCTGATCCTTCTCACCGCGACGCTCTCCGCGACGGCCCTGGCCATGACCGGCTGCGTCGCGGGCGAGGGCTCGGACGTCGCCCCCGAGCCGTCCGCGGCCGCGGACGCCGAGTGGTCGAGCGACACCCTCACGCTCGACTTCGCCACCTACAACCCGCTCAGCCTCATCATCAAGGACCAGGGCTGGCTGGAAGACGAGCTCGGTGACGACGTCACCGTCAACTGGGTTCTGTCGGCCGGCTCGAACAAGGCCAACGAAGCGCTGCGGGCCGGTGCCATCGACGTCGGCTCGACCGCCGGTTCGGCCGCGCTCCTGGCCCGCTCGAACGGCAGCCCGATTCAGGTGATCGACATCTTCACGCAGCCGAACTGGGCCGCCATCCTGGTGCCGACGGGTTCCGACATCGACGAGGTAGCCGACCTCAAGGGCCGCACCGTTGCCGCGACGAAGGGCACAGACCCTTACTTCTTCCTGCTCCAGGCGCTGCAGGGGGAGGGACTGTCGCTCTCGGACATCAGCCTGCAGAACCTCCAGCACGCCGACGGCAAGACCGCGCTCGAGACGGGTGCCGTCGAGGCGTGGTCGGGCCTCGACCCGCTCCTGTCGACCGCCGTCGCGAACGGCACCGCCGAGATCATCTACGACAACGTCGACTTCAACTCCTACGGCTTCCTCAATGCCACCGAGGACTTCATCTCCAACAACCCCGACCTCGCGCAGCTCGTCGTGAACGCCTACGAGAAGGCCCGCGCCTGGGCGCTCGAGAACCCGGATGAGACCGCGGCGATCCTCGCCGAGGTCGCCGGCATCGACGTCGCCGTGGCTGAGGCCACGATCGAGCGCACCGTCATCGACATCGACAACGTTCCCGGCGAGGCCCAGCGCGACGTGCTCGAGATCATCGGCCCGATCTTCGTCGAGAGCGGCGACGTACCGAGCCAGGACCTCATCGACGACGCGCTCGACTCGCTCTTCACCGACGAGTTCGCCTCGGCCGCCGACCCGGACGCGATCGGCTGAGCGTGAGCTTCGACGAGCGCGGCGGCGCTTCCGTTCTGCGCCACTCCGGTTCGGAGGGGCGCAGAGCCGCGTCGCTCTTCGGTTTCGCGGACTCATTCGGATTCTCCGCGGCCGGCACGGCGCTGTCCGAAACGGACGGCGCGGACGGGAGGGGGCTCCCCGCCCGCGCCGTAGCGCTCGGCCTGGTCGTGCCGGTGGCGCTGTTCGCGCTCTGGTGGGTGGCGGCGGAGTTCTCGGCCATTCCCGACTACCTCCTTCCCTCGCCTGCCCAGGTCGTCAACGCAGGGATCGAGCTCGCCCAGGCCGGCCTGCTCGGCACCTACATCGCGATCTCGCTGCAGCGCGTGTTCATCGGCTTCGCGATCGGCACCTCGATCGGCCTCGCGCTCGGAGCGCTCGTCGGGCTGTCGCGCACGGCCTCGCTGCTGCTGTCGTCGACGCTCGGAGCGATCCGCGCGGTGCCGTCTCTCGCGTGGGTGCCCTTGCTGACGATCTATCTCGGCATCTACGAGACACCCAAGATCACCCTCATCGCGATCGGCGCGGCCTTTCCCGTGTTCACGACCGTCGCCGGGGCCCTGCGTCACGTCGACCCGTATCTGGTGGAGGCGGGGCGTGCGTTCGGCCTGAGCCGCGGCCGCCTGCTGACCACGGTGCAGCTTCCCGCTGTCGTACCGTCGATCGTCTCGGGTCTTCGGCTCGCGCTCGCGCAAGCGTGGCTCTTCCTCGTCGCCGCTGAGCTCATCGCCTCTTCGATGGGGCTCGGGTTCCTCCTCACCGACTCGCAGAACAACGGGCGGATGGACCGGATCTATCTCGCGATCCTGCTGCTGGCGATCCTCGGCAAGACGACCGACGCGCTCATCGGGCTCGTCGAGAAGGCGCTCCTGCGCCGCTGGGGATGACGCTCCGCACCGGGCCCGGCGCCCGACCCGCTAGAGTGGTGATGTTCGACATCCTTTAAGCACCGTCCAGTGAGGCGGGGAAGGAGGTCAGAGTGACAGCACGCACCGTGCTCCACGACGCTGACATCAGGCGCGCTCTGCGCCGCATCGCCCATGAAGTGCTGGAATCCCGGCGCGGCGACGGCCGGCTCGTCTTCCTCGGCATCCCGACCCGCGGCACCGTGCTCGCCGAGCGCATCCAGCGCGTCGTCGACGAGATCGAGCCGGGCACCTCCTCGGTCGGCTCCCTCGACATCACGCTCTACCGCGACGACCTCGCGCGCACGCCCACGCGCGCGCCGGCTCCCACGCGTATCCCCGACGAGGGCATCGACGACGCGATCGTCGTGCTCGTCGACGACGTGCTCTACTCGGGCCGCACCGTGCGGGCGGCCCTCGACGCGCTCGCCGACCACGGCCGCCCCCGCGCGGTGCGCCTCGCGGTGCTCGTCGACCGCGGGCATCGCGAGCTGCCCATCCGCGCCGACTTCGTCGGCAAGAACCTGCCGAGCTCGACGAGCGAGCGCGTGAGCGTACGGCTCGCTGAGGTCGACGGTGCCGAGGAGGTGACGATCGAGCCGTGAAGCACCTGCTGAGCACTCGCGACCTCGACCGCGAAACGGCCGTGAGCATCCTCGACATCGCGGAGGACATGGCCCGCACCGCCGACCGGGAGGTTCGCAAGCTGCCGACCCTGCGCGGTCGCACCGTCGTCAACCTCTTCTTCGAGGACAGCACCCGCACACGACTATCGTTCGAGTCGGCCGCCAAGCGTCTGAGCGCCGACGTCATCACCTTCAGTGCGAAGGGCTCGAGCGTCTCGAAGGGCGAGAGCCTGAAAGACACGGCGCAGACCCTCCAGGCGATGGGGGCCGACGCGATCGTCGTGCGCCACCACGGCTCGGGCGCCGCCCACCTGCTCGCGCACTCCGGGTGGATCGAGGCACACGTGCTCAACGCCGGCGACGGCACCCACGAGCACCCGACGCAGGCCCTGCTCGACGCGTTCACGATCCGGCAGCGCTGCTACGGCGCCGATTCGCGCGGTCGCGATCTGAGCGGGATGCGCGTCGTCATCGTCGGCGACATCCTGCACTCGCGGGTCGCGCGCTCGAACGTCTGGCTGCTCACGACGCTCGGCGCCGAGGTGCATCTCGTCGCGCCGCGCACGCTCCTGCCGAGCGGCGTCGAGACGTGGCCCGTGAGAGTGCACGAGCACCTGGAGTCCGCGCTCGCGCTCGATGTCGACGCCGTCATGATGCTCCGCATCCAGCAGGAGCGGATGCACGACGCCTTCTTCCCCAGCGCGCGCGAGTACGCCCGCGAGTGGGGGCTCACGGCCGAACGATTCGCCGCTCTCGGCCCCGATACCATGGTCATGCACCCCGGCCCGATGAATCGGGGACTGGAGATCTCGTCAGCAGCCGCAGACTCCGCGCGGTCGACGGTGCTCGACCAAGTCACGAACGGGGTGTTCATCCGCATGGCCGTGCTGTATCTGCTCGTCGCCGGATCGCCCGAGGCCTCGGCATGACCGGCCTGCTGATCCGGGGCGCCTCTGTTCTCGGGCAGTCGCGCGACGACATCCGCGTGCGCGACGGCCGCATCGTCGCCACCGGCTCTCTCGTGGCCGAGCTCGACGAGCGCGTCATCGACGCCGAGGGCCTCGTCGCCCTGCCCGGCTTCGTCGATCTGCACACCCACCTGCGCGAGCCCGGCGGGGAGGCGAGCGAGACGGTGCTCACGGGCACCCGCGCCGCCGCGGCCGGCGGGTTCACCGCGGTCTTCGCGATGGCGAACACCTCGCCCGTCGCCGACACCGCGGGCGTCGTCGAGCAGGTGCAGCAGCTCGGCGAGCAGCACGGCTACGCGACGGTGCGCCCTATCGGGGCCGTGACAGCGGGGCTCGCGGGCGAGCGTCTCAGTGAGATCGGGGCGATGGCCCGCTCCCGCGCCGCCGTGCGCGTCTTCAGCGACGACGGGCACTGCGTGCACGATGCGCTGCTCATGCGACGCGCCCTCGAGTACGTCGCGACCTTCGACGGCGTCATCGCCCAGCACGCGCAGGAGCCGCGCCTCACTGCCGGCGCCCAGATGAACGAGGGCGCGCTCTCCGGCGAGCTCGGCCTCGCCGGCTGGCCCGCCGTCGCCGAGGAGGCGATCATCGCGCGCGACGTGCTGCTCGCCCAGCACACCGGCGCCCGCCTGCACGTCTGCCACGTCTCGACGGCGGGCAGCGTCGAGGTCATCCGCTGGGCGAAGGCCCGCGGCATCGCCGTGACCGCCGAGGTCACCCCGCACCACCTGCTGCTCACCGAGGAGCTCGCGCGCGGCTACGACGCGCACTTCAAGGTCAACCCGCCGCTGCGGCGCGACGAGGATGCGCGCGCTCTGCGGGAGGCCCTCGCCGACGGCACGATCGACATCGTCGCGACCGACCACGCCCCGCACCCCGCCGAGGCGAAGGAGTGCACGTGGGCCGAGGCGGCCTTCGGCATGGTCGGCCTCGAATCGGCCCTTCCCGTGCTGCAGTCGACGATGATCGAGACGGGGATGCTCGGCTTCGCCGACATCGCCCGCGTGCTCTCGAGCGCTCCCGCCGCCATCGGGCGCCTCGAGGGCTATGCCGCCCCCGTGCAGGAGGGCGTCCCGGCCAACCTCGTGCTCGTCGACCCGAGCGCGCGCCGCACCTGGTCGACCGACGACCTCCGCGGCCGCTCCGCCAACACCCCGTACCGCGGAATCGAGCTCGCCGGGGCGATCGTCGCGACCGTGCACGCGGGGGTGCCCACCGTGCTCGACGGCGTCGTGCGGCCGGCCGAGGAGGTCGCGACGGCGGCATCCGCTGCGCGGGAGGCCGCTCGTGGATAGGGCGACATCGACGCTCGTGATCGTGAGCGTCATCCTCGTGCTGCTCGCGCTCATGATCGTCGGCTGGCGCCGGCGCGCGCGCCGCCAGGGCGGCCTCGGCGCGCCGCTGCCCGTTCCCTCCGGGCTCGGCGAGCCGAGCATCCTCGTGCCCGTTCTGTATGTCGCGACGACCCTCGCCGGCGCCCCGCTCGATCGCGTCGCCGTGCACGGGCTCGGCTTCCGCGCGCGCGGCGAGATCGGGGTGCACGCAGAGGGCATCGTGCTCGTGCTCGCGGGCCGCGAGCCGGTGTTCATCCCGGTCGACGATGTGCGCGGCTCGGGCCGCGCCACCTGGACGATCGACCGCGTCGTCGAGGAGGGCGGGCTCGTGCTGATCGCCTGGCGCCTCGACGGCGCCGACGTCGACAGCTACGTGCGCGTCACCGACGACCGCACCCCCGACCTCATCGCCGCTCTCGCGGCGCTCCGCACGACAGAAAGGCCCGCCCTGTGATCGACGCCCCCGCATTCCTGGTGCTCGAGGACGGCACGCGCTATCGCGGCCGGCCCTACGGAGCGCTCGGCAGAACGCTCGGCGAGGCCGTCTTCGCGACGGGCATGAGCGGCTACCAGGAGACCCTGACCGACCCCAGCTACGCCGGTCAGATCGTCGTGCAGACCGCACCGCACATAGGAAACACGGGAATGAACGACGACGACCCCGAGAGCCGCCGCATCTGGGTCGAGGGCTACGTCGTGCGCGACCCCTCGCGCGTGGTGTCGAACCACCGGGCCCTGCGCAGCCTCGACGACGAACTCGAGGCGCAGGGCGTCGTCGGCATCAGCGGCATCGACACGCGCGCTCTCACCCGGCGCCTGCGCGACGCCGGCGTCATGCGTGCCGGCATCTTCTCGGGGACGGATGCCGCTCTCGCGCCCGCCGAGCAGCTCGAGCTCGTCCGCTCGAGCGCCGGCATGAGCGGCCGCAGCCTCTCCGCCGAGGTATCGGTCGACGCCCCGGAGGTCGTCCCGGCCGTCGGCGAGTCCATCGGCCGCCTGGCCGTGCTCGACCTCGGCGTCAAGGCATCGACGCTGCGCCACCTCGCCGAGCGCGGCTTCGAGGTGCACGTGCTGCCGCAGTCCACCACGATCGAGCAGCTGCGCGAGCTCGACCCGGTCGCGGTGTTCTACTCCAACGGTCCCGGAGATCCGGCCGCGAGCGACACCCATGTCGAGCTGCTGCAGAGCGTGCTGCGCGAAGGGCTGCCGTTCTTCGGCATCTGCTTCGGCAACCAGCTCCTCGGCCGGGCGCTCGGCTTCGGCACGTACAAGCTGCCCTTCGGCCATCGCGGCATCAATCAGCCCGTGCTCGACAAGGCGACCGGCCGCATCGAGATCACGGCGCACAACCACGGCTTCGCCGTCGACGCGCCTGTCGAGGGCGAGGTCGAGAGCCCGGCGGGCTTCGGGCGCGTCGAGGTGAGTCACGTCGGTCTCAACGACCAGGTGGTCGAGGGCCTCCGCGCCCTCGACATCCCCGCCTTCTCGGTGCAGTACCACCCCGAGGCGGCCGCGGGCCCGCACGACTCCACCTACCTCTTCGACCGCTTCCGCGACGTCGTGCTCGAGCATCGTGCCGGTACGACCGACAGCGCAGCGACCGACCAGAAAGACGCCCAGTAATGCCCAAGCGCGACGACATCCGTTCCGTCCTCGTCATCGGCTCCGGGCCGATCGTCATCGGCCAGGCCGCCGAGTTCGACTACTCGGGAACCCAGGCCTGCCGCGTCCTTCGCGCCGAGGGCATCCGGGTGATCCTGGTGAACTCGAACCCCGCGACGATCATGACCGACCCCGACTTCGCCGATGCGACCTACATCGAGCCGATCAGCCCCGAGGTCATCGAGGCGATCATCGTCAAGGAGCGCCCGGATGCGGTGCTCCCGACTCTGGGGGGGCAGACCGCCCTCAACGCCGCGATCCAGCTGCACGAACAGGGAATCCTCGAACGGCACGGCGTCGAGCTCATCGGCGCCTCCTTCGAGGCGATCCACAAGGCGGAGGACCGCCAGCTGTTCAAGCAGCTCGTCCTCGACGCCGGCGCCGACGTCGCCCGCAGCCACATCGCGCACACGGTGGACGAGGCGGTGGGATTCGCCGACGATCTCGGCTACCCGCTCGTCATCCGGCCCTCGTTCACGATGGGCGGCCTCGGCTCGGGCTTCGCCCACGACCGTGAGCAGCTCGTCCGCATGGTCGCCGACGGCCTGCACCAGTCGCCGACGACCGAGGTGCTGCTCGAGGAGTCGATCCTCGGCTGGAAGGAGTACGAGCTCGAGCTCATGCGCGACCGTGCCGACAACACCGTCGTGGTCTGCTCGATCGAGAACGTCGACCCGGTCGGCGTGCACACGGGCGACTCGATCACGGTCGCGCCGGCTCTCACGCTCACCGACCGCGAGTACCAGAACCTCCGCGACATCGGCATCCGCATCATCCGCGACGTGGGCGTCGACACGGGCGGCTGCAACGTGCAGTTCGCCGTCGACCCGGCGACGGGCCGCGTCATCGTGATCGAGATGAACCCGCGGGTCTCCCGCTCGAGCGCGCTCGCCTCGAAGGCGACGGGGTTCCCGATCGCGAAGATCGCCGCGAAGCTCGCGATCGGCTACCGACTCGACGAGATCCCGAACGACATCACGCGCGTCACACCGGCGAGCTTCGAGCCGACGCTCGACTACATCGTCGTGAAGGTGCCCCGGTTCGCCTTCGAGAAGTTCCCGGGCGCCGATGCGACGCTCACGACGACCATGAAGTCGGTCGGCGAGGCGATGGCGATCGGCCGCAACTACTCGACCGCGCTGCAGAAGGCGCTGCGCTCGCTCGAGAAGCGCGGCAGCAGCTTCCACTGGGCGGGGAAGCCGGGGGAGAAGGACGCCCTCCTCGCGATCGCGGCGACGCCGACGGACGGCCGCATCGTGACCGTGCAGCAGGCGCTGCGCGCCGGAGCGAGCGTCGAGGAGGCCTTCGAGGCGACGGGGATCGACCCTTGGTTCCTCGACCAGATCGTGCTCATCAACGAGGTCGCCGACCGGGTGCGACTCGCCGACGCCCTCGATCCGGAGCTCATGCGATTCGCGAAGGAGCACGGCTTCAGCGACGCACAGCTCGCCGAGCTGCGCGGCCTGACCGAGCGCGACATCCGCGCGATCCGTCATGCGAGCGGCCTCCGGCCCGTGTTCAAGACGGTCGACACGTGCGCGGGCGAGTTCCCGGCTCTCACGCCGTATCACTACTCGAGCTACGACGACGAGACCGAGGTCGCGCCGAGCGAGGCGCGCAAGGTCGTTATCCTCGGCTCCGGCCCCAACCGCATCGGTCAGGGCATCGAGTTCGACTACAGCTGCGTGCACGCGAGCTTCGCGCTGCGCGACGCCGGCTTCGAGACGATCATGATCAACTGCAACCCCGAGACCGTCTCGACCGACTACGACACCTCCGATCGCCTCTACTTCGAGCCCCTCGCGCTGGAGGACGTGCTCGAGGTGATCCACGCCGAAGCGCAGAGCGGCGAGCTCGTCGGCGTCATCGTGCAACTCGGTGGCCAGACCGCCCTCGGCCTCGCGCACGGCCTCGCCGAGGCGGGCATCCCGATCCTCGGCACGAGCCCCGACGCGATCGACCTCGCCGAGGAGCGCGGCGCCTTCTCGCGCATCCTCGATGAGGCGGGCCTCACCGCGCCGCGCAACGGCACCGCGACCGATGTCGACTCCGCGGTGGCGGTCGCCGAGCAGATCGGCTACCCCGTGCTCGTGCGCCCGAGCTTCGTGCTCGGCGGGCGCGGCATGGAGATCGTCTACGACAGCCCCTCCCTCGTCGACTACTTCGAGCGGGTCAGGGATCAGGCGATCATCGGGCCGGGCATGCCCCTGCTTGTCGACCGTTTCCTCGACGACGCCGTCGAGATCGACATCGACGCGCTGTACGACGGCACCGAGCTCTACGTCGGCGGCATCATGGAGCACATCGAGGAGGCCGGGGTGCACTCCGGCGACTCCGCCTGCACGCTTCCCCCGGTGACGCTCGGCCGCGACATCATCGACCGGGTGCGATCGGCGACGCGCGCGATCGCCGAGGGCATCGGCGTGCGCGGGCTGCTCAACGTGCAGTTCGCTATCGGGGCCGGCGTGCTCTACGTTCTCGAGGCGAACCCGCGGGCCTCGCGCACGGTGCCCTTCGTCTCGAAGGCGCTCGGCATCCCCCTCGCGAAGGCGGCGAGCCTCGTCATGGCGGGCAGCAGCATCCGATCTCTCGTCGACGACGGCCTGCTGCCGGTGCAGGACGGCTCGATCGTGCCGATGGACGCCCCCGTCGCGGTCAAGGAGGCCGTGCTGCCCTTCAAGCGCTTCCGCACCGCAGAGGGGCGCATCGTCGACAGCGTGCTCGGCCCCGAGATGCGCTCGACGGGCGAGGTCATGGGAATCGACCGCGACTTCCCGCGCGCCTTCGCCAAGAGCCAGATCGCCGCATACGGCGGACTGCCCGACGCGGGCGTCGTCTTCGTCTCCGTCGCCGACCGCGACAAGCGGAGCATCGTGCTGCCGGTGCTGCGGCTCGCGCAGCGCGGCTTCTCGATCTGGGCGACCGAGGGCACCGCCGAGGTCCTCGCGCGCTACAGCATCCCGACGCGCATCGTGCGCAAGCACTTCGAGGGCCAGCAGGCGCCGGAGGGCGCCGAGCCGTCGATCGTCGATCTCATCAACGCCGGCGAGGTCGACATCGTCATCAACACGCCGAGCGGTCGCAGCGCCCGGGCCGACGGTTTCGAGATCCGCACTGCGACGGTCGCGGCCGACAAGCCCCTGTTCACGACGATCGCGCAGGTCGGCGCGGCGGTCGCCTCGCTCGAGGGCGGCGACGAGCCGGTCACCGTGACGAGCCTGCAGGACTACGCGACCGCCCGGGCTGCCCGCGCATGATCCCGTTCGGCGAGCGCCTGCGAGCGGCCGTGGACGCCCACGGTCCGCTGTGCGTCGGCATCGACCCGCACGGGGCGCTGCTGCGTGCCTGGGGGCTGCCGGATTCCGCCGAGGGCGCACGGACCCTCTCGCTCGCGGTCGTCGACGCCGCGGCGGATCGGGTCGCGATCGTCAAGCCGCAGGTGGCGTTCTTCGAGCGCTTCGGTGCGGCGGGCGTCGCCGTGCTCGAAGAGGTCATCGTCAGCGCGCGCGCCTCCGGCCTGCTCGTGATCGCCGACGCCAAGAGAGGCGACATCGGCTCGACCGCCGAGGGCTACGGCGCGGCATGGCTCGCGGCGACCGCGCCGCTGCGCAGCGACGCCATGACGCTCTCGCCCTATCTCGGCCTGGACGCGCTCGACCCGGCGATCGCCATCGGTCGCGCCGCGGGCGCCGGCGTCTTCGTGCTCGCCTCGACCTCGAACCCCGAAGGCTCCGTCGTTCAAGGTGCACGCGACGACGACGGAACGACCGTGGCCGCGCTCATGACGCAGGAGGCGGCGCGGCGCAACGAGACCGCTCCCGCGGGGGAGTGGGGTGACATCGGCGTCGTGATCGGCGCGACGCGCCCCCTCGCGGATGCCGGGATCGACCCGGGGATCCTGGCGCGCACGCCGATCCTCGCGCCCGGATTCGGCGCGCAGGGCGCACGGCTGGGCGAGTTGCACGCCCTGTTCGGCTCTGCTGCCGGCACGGTCATCCCGAGCGTCTCGCGCAGCGTGCTCGGCGCCGGAGCCGAGGGCCTCGTCAGCGCGATCGAGTCGCACCGGACGGAACTGCTCCGATGACCACGACGCCGGCAGGGGGCATGCCCGACGTCGACCGCGCCGCCGCATCGCGCGCAGCGGTCGCGGCGCGCCGCGCTCGAGCCGCCGTGAAGGAGGATGTGCGCTCGGGACGGCGCTCGCCCCTCGAGGTCGCCGAATCCGCCTGGCGCGAGCCGGCCGGCGTCGAAGGGGGGATGCGCGTGCGCGACCTCATCGCGACGATCAAGGGGCTCGGGCCGACGCGAACGCTCGCGATTCTCGATCGACTCGGGATCGCCCCGGTCAAGCGCCTCGGCGGACTCGGCTCGCGCCAGCGCGCCGCGCTGCGCGACTGGCTCACGCAGCGAGCGGCCGTGGCCGGTCACGGCCGTCTGGTGGTGCTCGCCGGCCCGACCGCCGTCGGCAAGGGCACCGTCTCGTCGTTCATCCGCGAGAACTTCCCCGAGGTGCTGCTGAGCGTGTCGGCGACGACGCGGGCGCCGCGCCCGGGCGAGCAGCACGGCGTGCACTACTACTTCGTCGACGACGCCGAGTTCGACGCGATGGTCGAACGAGGGGAGCTCCTCGAGTGGGCGGTCGTGCACAACCGATCGCGCTACGGCACTCCTCGGCCGCCCGTCGACGCCGCTCTCGCGAGCGGGCGCAGCGTGCTGCTCGAGATCGACCTCGCGGGCGCGCGCCAGGTGCGCGCCGCGATGCCCGAGGCGACACTCGTCTTCCTGCTGCCCCCGAGCTGGGAGGAGCTCGTGCGCCGACTCGTCGGGCGCGGCACCGAGTCGCCCGAGGAGCAGTCCGGGCGGCTCGAGACCGCCAAGGTCGAGCTCGCGGCGCAGGACGAGTTCGACGTGCTCGTCGTGAACGACGATGTTCGGCGTGCGGCCGCCGAGGTCGTAGACTTGCTCGCAGTGCCCGGTGTGCCCTCGCGCGCCTGAGCGCGCCAGACACCCGCCCAGACGGGCACCCGTCATCACCGGCCCACGAGGCCCACCGAACATCGACGACTACGGAGCAGACATGGCTGACAAGTCCAAGGGCATCATCGACCCGCCGATCGACGAGCTCCTCTCGAAGGTCGACTCGAAGTACCAGCTCGTGATCTTCGCCTCCAAGCGCGCGCGCCAGATCAACGACTACTACGCCGACCTCCACGAGGGCAGCCTGTTCGACAACGTCGGCCCGCTCGTCGACTCGACCGTCGACGACAAGCCGCTCTCGGTCGCGATGCACGAGATCAACGAGGACAAGCTCGTCCTCACCCGCCTGGCCGACTGAGGCGCCTGCCGTGACCGCGGTCGAGGGCGTCGCGGCGCGGCGCCTGACGATCGTCGTCGGCATCACCGGCGGCATCGCGGCCTACAAGGCCGTCGGGGTGGCCCGCGCCCTCGTGCTCGCCGGCCACGAGGTCCACATCGTCGCGACCGAGGGCGCCCTGCGATTCGTCGGCCGGCCCACCCTCGAGGCGATCAGCCGCAATCCGGTGCACACGGATCTCTACGAGGGCGTCGCGGAGGTGCGTCACGTCGCTCTCGGGCAGCGCGCCGACCTCATCGTCATCGCCCCGGCGACAGCCCACTCGATCGCCTCGCTCGCGGCCGGCCTCGCGGGCGACCTGCTCGGCACGACCGTGCTCGCCGCGCGCGCGCCCCTCGTGATCGCCCCGGCGATGCACACCGAGATGTGGGAGAACCCGGCCACCCGCGCGAACGTCGCGACGCTGCGCGAGCGCGGCGTCATCGTCGTCGGCCCCGCGACCGGTGCCCTCACGGGCAGCGACACCGGCGCCGGGCGGATGAGCGAGCCCGACGAGATCGCGGCCGCCGCCCTGCGGGCCGTGCGCCCGCAGGATCTGGCCGGGCGCAGCATCCTGATCTCGGCCGGGGGCACCCGCGAGCCCCTCGATCCGGTGCGGTTCCTCGGCAACCGCTCGAGCGGCCGGCAGGGAGTCGCGCTCGCCGAGGCCGCGCGGGCGCGAGGAGCGCGGGTGACGCTCGTCGCGGCCCACCTCGAGGTCGCCGAGCCGGCGGGCGTCGCGATCGAGCACGTGGGCACCGCGGCCGAGCTGCGGGAGTCCATGCGCCGCCTCGCCCCCGATCACGACACGATCGTCATGGCCGCGGCCGTCGCCGACTTCCGGCCGCGCACGATCGCCGAGGGCAAGATCAAGAAGGAGGCCGTGGGCGATGTGCTGACCCTCGAGCTGGAGCGCACGCCCGACGTGCTCGCCGAGCTCGCCGCCGAGCGGCGCGACCACCAGCGGGTCGTCGGATTCGCCGCCGAGACCGAGCCGGATGCCGAGGCCCTGCGGGCCCTCGGAGCGGCCAAGGCGGCGCGCAAGGGCGTCGACCTGCTCGTGGTCAACCGGGTGGGCTGGAGCGAGGGCTTCGGCAGTCCGACCAACGACGTCATGGTGCTCGACCGAGCCGGTAGCGTTGTCTGCACAGCCGCGGGAGACAAACTGTCGGTGGCCGACCGTATCCTCGACGCGCTCGCCTGAACCGCCCGCGCTTCGCGCGCGGCCCCATCCGCCTCGATCACGACGGGACACCATCGGCATGACCGACCTGCGCCTCTTCACCTCCGAATCGGTCACCGAGGGCCACCCCGACAAGATCTGCGACCAGGTCTCCGACTCGATCCTCGACGCACTGCTCGCGGTCGACCCGAATGCGCGCGTCGCCGTCGAGACCCTCGTCACGACCGGGCTCGTGCACGTCGCCGGGGAGGTCACGACCTCGGGCTACGTCGACATCCCGGGCATCGTGCGCCGTCGCGTCACCGATATCGGGTACACCTCGAGCGACGTCTGGTTCGACGGGCGCTCGTGCGGCGTGTCGATCTCGATCGGCGGGCAGTCGCCCGACATCGCCCAGGGCGTCGACGCGGCGTTCGAGCAGCGCGAGCAGTCGAGCGTCGACGCGGGCGACCTGCAGGGCGCCGGCGATCAGGGCATCATGTTCGGCTACGCGGTGCGCGAGACGTCGCAGCTCATGCCCCTGCCCATCTGGCTCGCGCACCGGCTCGCCGAGCGGCTCGCCGAGGTGCGCAAGACGGGGGTGCTCGACTATCTCGCCCCCGACGGCAAGACGCAGGTGACGGTCGGCTACGAGGGCCAGACCCCGCGGACGATCGAGACGATCGTGCTCTCGACCCAGCACGCCGAGCGCGTTCCGACGGCGCAGCTCCGCGACGAGGTCGCAGCAGCGGTGATCCGCCCGGTGCTCGAGCAGCACGGCTTCGGCGACCACGCACCGCGCGTGCTCATCAACCCGACCGGCCGGTTCGTCATCGGCGGGCCACAGGGCGACGCCGGGCTCACCGGGCGCAAGATCATCGTCGACACCTACGGCGGGGCCGCCCGGCACGGCGGCGGCGCCTTCTCGGGCAAGGACCCGTCGAAGGTCGACCGCTCGGCCGCCTATGCGATGCGCTGGGTGGCGAAGAACGCCGTCGCGGCGGGCCTCGCCGATCGGCTCGAGGTGCAGGTCGCCTACGCGATCGGCACCGCGGCGCCCGTCGGACTGTACGTCGAGACCTTCGGAACCCACCACGTGCCGGAAGCGCGCATCATCGGCGCCATCCGTGAGGTGTTCGACCTCCGCCCGGGCGCGATCGTCCGCGACCTCGATCTGCTGCGTCCGATCTACGCCCAGACCGCCACCTACGGCCACTTCGGTCGCGAGCTCCCCGGCTTCACGTGGGAGCGCACCGACCGCGTCGGCGACCTGCGCGCGGCCGCGGGGCTCTGATCACGGCAGAGGGCGCGCGGTGACGAGCTCGATCGAGTCGACGCCGATCGCGCGCGTGCTCATCGACTCGCCGCTGCCCCAGCTCGACCGGCTCTTCGACTACCGCGTGCCCGCGGCGCTGCGCGATTCGGCGGTCCCGGGCGTGCGGGTGACCGTGCCCCTGCGCGCAGCCGGTCGTCAGGCGAGCGGGTTCCTCGTCGACCTCGTCGACGAGCAGTCCTTCGAGGGGGTGCTCAGCGAGCTCAGCGAGGTCGTCTCGGCGGCTCGCGTGCTCGACCCTGCCGTGTACCGGCTGATCCGCCGCGCGGCCGATCGCGCAGCGGGCACCGCGAGCGACCTGGCTCGACTCGTGGTGCCGGGCAGGCAGGTCCGGGTCGAGAAGTCCTGGCTCGCGGCGCAGGCGGCGGATTCGCCGACCCCGTCGGCCCTGCCGATCGCCCCTCCTCCGACCGTCGCGGGCTACGCGCCGGAGTCGCTCGCGCCGCTGTTCGACCCCGCCGCGCCGAGCGCCGAGCGCCGGGTCGCGCTCACCGGCATCGCTCAACCGGTCGAGGTCTCCGGGGCGTGGATGCCCGCCGCCGCCCGCACCCTCGCCGAACTCGCCGCCGCCGCCGTCATCCGGGGCCGCTCGGCCATCGTGAGCGTGCCCGACTACCGCGACATCGAGCACGTCGCGCACGCCCTCGCCGGGCTCCTGCCGGCAGACTCCATCGCCCGCGTCGACGCCGGCCAGCCGACGGCCGACCGCTACCGCGGCTTCCTGCGCACCCTCGAGCACAGGCCCCTCGCCATTCTCGGCACCCGCACCGCTGCGGCGATGCCCGCCCACGAGCTCGGGCTCATCGCGCTCTGGGACGACGGGGATCCGCTCATGGCCGAGCAG
The DNA here is from genome assembly GCA_005502445.1 of Microbacteriaceae bacterium X2B. Classification (GTDB taxonomy): domain Bacteria; phylum Actinomycetota; class Actinomycetes; order Actinomycetales; family Microbacteriaceae; genus Microcella. The sequence goes on along the minus strand of SCPB01000008.1, from coordinate 49,795 downwards.
CATGCCCCCGGGGTGCACGCGCGCGATCTCGCCCTCCTGCGACAGGAGGACGCGCAGTGCGCCCTCGTGCTCGCCGCGCACGCCCGCAGCACCGAGGTGCAGCGCCTCGTCGAGGTCGGGTACCTGCGGGCCGTCGCTCCGGCCGGCGCGCGTCGGCGGCGGATCCTGCCCACCGCGCAGCAGCTCGGCGGGGACGGGCCCGCGTCGCGGGCCCGCATCCCCTCCTCCGCTTGGAAGGCGGTGCGCGAGGCGCTCGAGTCGGGTCCCGTTCTCGTGCAGGTCGCGCGACCGGGGTACGCGCCGCGCCTCGCCTGCGCCGGCTGCGGCGAGACCGCCCGCTGCCGCTCCTGCCGCGGCCCGCTCGCCCAGAAGCGCAGCGGGTCGCCGCCGGCGTGCCAGTGGTGCGGTGCGCTCGCGGTCGACTGGTCCTGCCCGACGTGCCGGTCGACCCGCTGGCGCACGGTCGGTCGCGGCTCGGCGCGCACGGCCGATGAGCTCGGGCGCGCCTTCCCCGGCGCGCGCATCATCGTCGCCGACGGCGACACGCCCGTGCAGGCGATCGAGAGCGGCAGGACCCTCGTCGTCGCGACGCGCGGCGCGGAGCCCGTGGCCGCCGGAGGGTATCGCGCCGTCCTCCTGCTCGACGGGGAGCGCATGCTCGCGCGCGAGAGCCTGCGCGTCGTCGAGGACTGCGTGCGGTGGTGGTGCTCGGCGGCCGCACTGGCGGCACCCGACGCGCCCGTGCTGCTCGTCGGCGTCGGCGGGGCCGTCGCGACCGCTCTCGCGACGGGAGAACCCGAGCGCATCGCCGCGAGCGAGCTCGCCGATCGGCGCGCCCTGCGGTTCCCGCCCGCCGTGCGAGTTGCGGCGCTCCTCGGCGCGCCCGGCGTCGTCGCCGGCGCCCTCGCGACCGTCGCCGAGCTCGACGGCGTCGATGTCCTCGGTCCGGTCGAGGTCGACGACGAGCGCGTGCGCGCGATCGTCCGCTTCGACTACGCGCGGGGCGCCGAGGTCGCCGAACGGCTCAAGGCCGCTCTCGTCACCGCCGCCACCTCGCGCTCTCCGCGCATGCCCGGGCGCCCCCCGCGACGACGCACGGTGCCGCTGCGCGTGCGATTCGACGACCAGGAGCCCTTCGAGGATGCGGCGCGCGAGCCCGCCGGCGCGAGACCCGCGCGCGCATCCGGGAGAATCGAGGGATGACCGCCCTGCGCCTCGTCGTCGCCGGGAGCCCCGAGGCCGCCGTGCCCGCTCTCGAGCTCCTGGCCGCGACCGAGCACGAGATCGTGCGCGTCATCACCCGCCCCCCGGCGCCGCTCGGCCGGAAGCGCGTCATGACGCCGACCCCGGTCGCGCGGGCCGCGGAGCGGCTCGGGCTCGCGGTGCTCGAGGCGAAGCGCCTGACCGAGATCGTGCCGGAGCTGCTCGATCTCGACGTCGACCTCGGCGTGATCGTCGCCTACGGCGGCCTCGTGCGCGAGCCGCTCCTGAGCTGGCCCCGCCTCGGCTGGATCAACCTGCACTTCTCGCTGCTGCCGCGCTGGCGCGGCGCGGCGCCTGTGCAGCACGCCGTCATCGCGGGCGACGAGGTGACGGGGGCGACGGTCTTCCAGCTCACGCCGGGGCTCGACGAGGGCGACTGGTTCGCGCAGCTGGTCGAGCCCGTCGGCGCCCACCGCACGGCGGGCGCCCTGCTCGAGCAGCTGAGCCACGCGGGCGCGCAGCTGACCGCGCGCGTCGTCGGCGACCTCGCGGCGGGAACCGCCGTCGCGCGACCGCAGGAGGGCGCGGTCACGCTCGCTCCCAAGCTCGTGCGCGATGACGCGCGCATCCGCTGGGGCGAGCCGGTCGAGGCCGTCCATGCGCGCATCCGCGGCGTGACGCCCGAGCCCGGCGCCTTCACGACCACGGGCGATGGCGCGATCGTGAAGGTGCACGATGCGGCGCCGGCGCGGGATGCCCGCCCGCTTCCTCCCGGAACCCTCGCTCTCGAGGCGGGCCGCACGCTCGTCGGCACGGGCTCGTCACCGCTCGAGCTTCTGCGCGTGCAGCCCGCGGGCCGCGCCGCCATGGCCGCCGCCGACTGGGCGCGCGGTCTCGACCCGGCGGCACTCCCGGTGTTCGCGTGAGCGCGCGACGCGCGAACCCCCGCATGGTCGCCCTGGATGTGATCCGTGCCGTCTCCCGCGACGACGCATACGCGAACCTGCTCCTGCCGACGCGCGTCCGCCGCGCCGCCCTCTCGGCGGCCGAGGCCGCGTTCGCGACCGAGCTGACCTACGGCACGCTCCGACGGCTTGGTCTCTACGACGCCGTCATCGCCGAGGCCGCGGGCCGAACGGTCGATCGCATCGACGCCGATGCGCTCGACGTGCTGCGGCTCGGCACCCACCAGCTGCTCGGGATGAGCACCGCCGCGCACGCCGCGGTGGCCGAGACGGTCGAGCTCACGCGCGCGATCGGCGCGCGCCGCGCCACGGGATTCGTCAACGCGGTGCTGCGCCGCGTCTCCGAGCGCACCGAGCAGCAGTGGGTCGGCCGGCTCACCGAGGGCCTCGCCGACCCCGATCGGCGCCGAGCGCTCGCGACGGCGCATCCGGAGTGGGTCGTGCGCGCGCTGCGCACCGCGCTCGAGCGGGAGGGGCGGGGCGAGGAGCTCGACGCGCTCCTCGCCGCCGACAACGACCCGCCGCGCGTGAGCCTCGTCGCGCTACCCGGCCTCGCGGAGATCCCGGAGCATCTGCTGCCGCAGCGCACGGCGCACTCTCCGCTCGGCTACCGCTCGCCGAGCGGCGATCCGGCGGCCGACCCCGCCGTGGGCGAGGGACGCGTGCGCGTGCAGGACGAGGGCAGCCAGCTCGCCGCCCTCGCGCTCAGCCGGGCGCGAGCCGTCGTCGCCGGGGAGCGCTGGCTCGACCTCTGCGCCGGCCCCGGCGGCAAGGCCGCCCTCCTCGCGGCCGAGGCCGCCGACGGGGGAGCGAGGCTCGTGGCGAACGAGGTCGTGCCCGCCCGCGCCGAGCTCGTGCGCCGGGCCCTCGCGCCCCTGCGAACGGGCATCGAGGTGCGCATCGGCGACGGCCGATCGATCGGCGAGACGGATGCGGCCGGCTTCGACCGCATCCTGCTCGATGCGCCGTGCACGGGCCTCGGGGCGCTGCGGCGACGCCCGGAAGCCCGCTGGCGCAAGACCGAGGCCGACGTTCCCGGACTCGCCGCCCTCCAGGCCCAGCTGCTGTCGGCGGCGCTCACGGCGCTGCGGCCGGGCGGGCTCCTCGCCTACGTGACGTGCTCGCCGCATCCCGAGGAGACGAGCGCCGTCGTCGATCGCGTGCTCGCCGCGGAGGGCGGCCGGGCTCGGACGGTCGACACCGCGGCGGTGCTCGCCGAGATCGTGCGCAGCCCGCTCGACCTCGGCGACCTCGACGGGGCCGTTCAGCTGTGGCCGCACCGGCACGGCACCGACGCGATGTTCATCCAGCTGCTGACGGTCGACGACGCGCGATCGCTACGCTGACGACGTGACCGTGCGCATCAATCCGAGCATCCTGTCGGCCGATTTCGTGAACATGCAGCGCGACCTCGAGCGCATCGGCACGGCCGACTTCGTGCACGTCGACGTCATGGACAACCACTTCGTGCCCAACCTGACGTTCGGCCCGCAGATGGTCCGGCGCATCCAGGAGGTCTCGCCGATCCCGCTCGATGTGCACCTGATGATCAGCGACGCGGACCGCTGGGCCCCCGGCTACGCCGAACTGGGCGTCTCGTCGGTGACCTTCCATGCCGAGGCCGCCGCCGATGTCGTCGCAACGGCCCGCGCACTCCGCGCCCGCGGCGCGCGTGCCGGGCTCGCGATCAAGCCCGGCACGCCGGTCGAGGGCTACCTCGACCTGCTGCCCGAGTTCGACCAGGTGCTCGTGATGACCGTCGAGCCGGGGTTCGGGGGGCAGTCGTTCATGGCGGAGACCATGCCCAAGCTCCGGGCGCTGCGCCAGGTCGTCGGCGCAGACGGTCTCGACGTGCGGTTGCAGGTCGACGGCGGCATCACGGTCGACACGATCGGGATCGCCGCCGAGGCGGGTGCCGACACGTTCGTCGCCGGGTCGAGCGTCTACGGCGCGGTCGACATCGAGGAGGCGATCGCCGAGCTGCGGTCCGCCGCTGCGGCGCACGCGCACTGAGCACCTACCGGGCATCCTGGCCGTTCCCGGTCTGATTGGATGGAGGGCATGAGCGAACTCACCAAGCCCGACATCGACTTCTTCGAGGGCCCGGCGCCCCAGCAGCTCGTCATCACCGACCTCGTCGTCGGCGACGGCGCGGAGGCGACGCCCGGCTCGACCGTGAACGTGCACTACGTCGGCGTCGAGTTCGACACCGGCGAGGAGTTCGACGCCTCCTGGAACCGCGGCGCCTCGATCACCTTCCCGCTCGGAAGCCTCATCGCCGGCTGGCAGCAGGGCATCCCCGGCATGAAGGCCGGCGGTCGACGGCAGCTCGTGTGCCCGCCGCAGCTCGCATACGGCCCCGCGGGCGGCGGCCATCGGCTCTCGGGCAAGACCCTCGTCTTCGTCATCGATCTGCTCGGCATCGGCTGAGCGGGCTCCGCCGGCGCCGAGCATCCGGCGCCGCCCGGTACCCTGGACGGTTGTGAAGACCTTCGACGCCCTCTTCGCCGAACTCGGTGAGACCGCTCGTACCCGCCCTGCCGGTTCCGGCACCGTCGCGCGACTCGATGCGGGCGTGCATTCGATCGGCAAGAAGATCGTCGAGGAGGCCGCCGAGGTGTGGATGGCCGCCGAGTACGAGAGCGCCGAGGCCACGGCCGAGGAGATCTCGCAGCTGCTCTACCACGTGCAAGTGCTCATGCTCGCTAAGGGCCTGAGCCTCGATGACGTCTACACGCACCTCTAGAGCAGTGATGAGCGCAGCCACCGCCCCGCCCTCCGCGTTCCGCGCGGCCGATGAAGAGATCCCCATGCTGAAAATCGCGGTGCCCAACAAGGGCTCCCTCTCCGAGACGGCAGTCGAGATGCTCGTCGAGGCCGGCTACGTCGGCCGACGCGACCCGCGCGCGCTCACCGTCGCCGACCCCCGCAACGGGGTCGAGTTCTTCTACCTCCGCCCGCGCGACATCGCGACCTACGTCGGCTCGGGCGCGCTCGACGTCGGCATCACCGGTCGCGACCTGCTGCTCGACTCCGGGTCGCGCGCCGGCGAGATCCAGTCGCTCGACTTCGGCGACTCGACCTTCCGGTTCGCGGCGGTGCCCGGCACGGTGCACGAGCTCGCCGACCTGGGGGGGCGGCGCATCGCGACGAGCTATCCGGGGCTCGTCGGCGACTTCCTCGCCGCCCACGGCGTCGTCGCCGAACTCGTGCGACTCGACGGCGCCGTCGAGTCGGCCGTCCGGCTCGGCGTCGCCGACGCGGTCGCCGACGTCGTATCGACCGGATCCACCCTTCGCGCGCAGGGGCTCGAGATCGTCGGTCCGGTGATCCTCGAATCGACTGCGGTACTCATCACCGCTCGGCCCGAGCTCCCCGGCATCGCGACGCTGCAGCGACGGCTGCAGGGCGTGCTCGTCGCCCGGCAGTACGTGCTCATCGACTACGACCTGCCTCGCGCGCTGCTGCCGCAGGCCCAGGAGGTCACTCCGGGGCTCGAGTCGCCGACGGTGAGCCCGCTCGCCGACCCCGACTGGGTCGCCGTCCGCGCGATGGTGCCCAAGCTCGACACCAATCACGTCATGGACGTCCTGTACGACCTGGGCGCCCGGGCGATCCTCGTCAGTCCGATCCACGCCGCGCGCATCTGATGAGCGTCGCCGTCCGCGTCATCCCCTGCCTCGACGTCGCCGGCGGTCGCGTCGTGAAGGGCGTGAACTTCCTGAACCTCCGCGACGCCGGCGACCCCATCGAGCTCGCCAAGAGGTACTACGAGCAGGGGGCCGACGAGATCACCTTCCTCGATGTCACGGCGACCGTCGACAATCGCGCGACGACCTACGACGTCGTGCGCGCGACCGCCGAGCAGGTGTTCATCCCGCTGACGGTCGGCGGGGGAGTGCGCACGGCGGAGGACGTCGCTCGACTGCTCGCCCACGGCGCCGACAAGATCGGCGTCAACAGCGCCGCGATCGCCCGGCCGGCGCTCATCGACGAGATCGCCGACCGCTTCGGCGCGCAGGTGTGCGTGCTCTCGCTCGACGTCACGCGCGACGCCTCGGCCGCGAGCGGGTTCGTCGTCACCACGCACGGCGGCCGCATGCGAACGAGCATCGACGCCGTTTCCTGGGCGCTCGAGGCGATCCGTCGCGGCGCCGGCGAACTGCTGGTGAACTCGATCGACGCCGACGGGACGAAGGCGGGGTTCGACACCGAGCTGATCGCCGCGATGCACGCCGTCGCGACCGTCCCCGTCGTCGCCTCGGGCGGGGCGGGCGCTCTCGAGCACTTCCCTCCCGCGATCGCCGCGGGAGCCGACGCCGTGCTCGCGGCGAGCGTCTTCCACAACGCCGAGCTCACCGTCGGCGAGGTCAAGGGCGCGCTGCGCGCAGAAGGGATGAGCGTGCGATGAGCCCACTCGACGCCGTCACGATCGACGCCGCCGCCGCGGCCGCCGTCATCGAGCGCTCGCGGTTCGACGACCGCGGCCTGCTGCCCGCCGTCGTGCAGCAGTGGGATTCGGGCGAGGTCCTCATGCTCGGCTACATGGACGCCGAAGCGGTGCGCCGCACCCTCACCGAGGGTCGCGTGACCTACTGGAGCCGATCGCGCCAGGAGTACTGGCGCAAGGGCGACACGAGCGGCAACATCCAATTGCTGCGGTCGGCCGCGCTCGATTGCGACGGCGACGCGCTCCTGGTGCAGGTCGAGCAGGTCGGCCCGGCCTGCCACACGGGGTCGCGCCGCTGCTTCGACGTCGACGCCTTCCTGCCCGCGTCGTCCGAGACGAGCGGTCCGGCGTCGCCGCTGAAGGAGGGTCGATGACCGACACCTCGCGCTCCGACTTCGACCGGCAGCTCGCGTCCTCGCGCGTCGTGCCCGTCGTGCGCACGATCTTCGCCGACGCCCTCACGCCCGTCGGGCTGTACCGCGCGCTCGCCGAGAACCGCCCGGGCGGATTCCTGCTCGAATCGGCCGAGCAGGGCGGCATCTGGTCGCGCTACTCGTTCATCGGCGTGCGCTCCTTCGGCGTCCTGACCGAGCACGAGGGGCGGTCGGCCTGGATCGACTACGGCCTCAGCGCCGTGCGCGCCTTCGGCGACGAGGTACCGCCCTCGACGCTCGCGGCCCTCGACGCGCTCCACGCCCGCTGGGCCTCGCCGCGCGATCCCGCGCATCCGCCGCTGACGGGCGGGCTCGTCGGCTTCATCGGCTGGGACGCCGTGCGACAGCTCGAGAATCTGCCGGATGCCCCGCCGAGCGACTTCCCCTGCCCCGAGCTGGCCTTCGCCTTCGTGAGCGAGCTGCTCGTCATGGACCACCGGCAGGGCACCGTCTCGCTCGTCGTGTCAGCGCTCGTCGACGAGGACCACGACGCCGATGCGCTGTGGCGCGACGCCCAGGAGCGCCTCGACGCCCTCGAAGGCGAGCTCGGCCGGCCCGCGAACCCCGAGCCGGCCCGCATCGACCTCGCAGCCGCCCCGACCCCGCGCCCCCGCTCGACACCGGAGGAGTACCAGGCCGATGTCGGGGCCTCGAAGCGGTTCATCCGCGATGGCGACGTCTTCCAGGTCGTGATCTCGCAGCGCTTCGATCACGCGCTCACGGCATCCCCCCTCGATGTCTACCGGGTGCTGCGCGCACTCAACCCCTCGCCCTACATGTACGCGCTCACGCTCACGACGGCCGGGGGCGATCCGTACGCGATCGTGGGCTCCTCGCCCGAGGCGCTCGTGAAGGTCACCGACGGGCGCGTCTACTCGCACCCGATCGCCGGCTCGCGACCGCGCGGCGAGACGCCGGAGGCCGATCAGGAGCTCGCCGACGAGCTGCTCGCCGACGAGAAGGAGCAGGCCGAGCACCTCATGCTGGTCGACCTGGCCCGCAACGACCTCTCGAAGGTCTGCCGCGCCGGCACGATCGAGGTGACCGAGTTCATGCAGGTCGAGCGGTTCAGCCACATCATGCACCTCGTGTCGAGCGTCGAGGGCGACCTGCGACCGGGGTCGTCGCCGATCGACGTGTTCCGCGCGACCTTCCCCGCCGGCACCCTCAGCGGCGCGCCCAAGCCGCGCGCGCTCCAGATCATCGACGAGCTCGAACCCGCTCGCCGCGGCGTGTACGGGGGAGTGGTCGGCTACTTCGCGTTCTCCGGCGACGTCGACCTCGCGATCGCGATCCGCACGGCGTACCTGCGCGATGGCGTCGCGCGCGTGCAGGCCGGCGCCGGACTCGTCGCCGATTCCGACCCCGCCACCGAGCATCAGGAGACGGTGAACAAGGCCGCGGCGCCCTTGCGGGCGGTCGCGATCGCGAACGCGCTCCGGGCGGCGACGACGTGACCCCCGCCCGCGTGCGCGCGAGCGCACTGCTCGCCCCCATCGCCGTGGCGGGGCTCGCGCTGCTCGCCTGGACGCAGACCTGGGTCACCCTCCGCATCGACGACGGCCGCGCCGTCGCGGCGGCGGGCGAGGTCGCGGCCCCCGCGCTGCCCGCGCTCGCCCTCGCCGCGCTCGCCCTCGCCGCCGCGCTCGCCCTCGCCGGTCCCGTCTTCCGCGCCGTTCTCGGCGTGCTGCAGTCGTTGCTGTCGGCCGCGATCATCGCCTCGGCGGCGCTCGCGCTGGGCGACCCGGTCGCGGCCGCCGCTCCGGCGGTGACGGCGCTCAGCGGCATCGAGGGAGCCGAGTCCGTCCGGTCGCTCGTCGGCGAGGTGGCGGTATCCGGCTGGCCGTACCTCGCACTCGCGGCGGGCATCCTCGGTCTCGCAGCGGGTGTCCTCATCGTCGCGACCGCGCGCCGCTGGCCCGACCGCGCCCGCAAGTACGAGGCCGTGCGCACGGCACCCGCTGGAGCGGCCGCGGATGTCGACCGGCTCGACGCCTGGGATGCTCTCAGCGACGGCCAGGATCCCACGGCACGATAGACTCAGACGGTTCGACCGGGGCCAACGGCTCCGGCTCGGCCATCACCGTCCTTCACCCTTCAGGAGAGCCATGAACGCGCAGTCCGACCCCGGCCACGGACACTCGCCCGCCGCCTGGACGGCCGTGACGATCATCCTCGTGGCCTTCACGATCGGCACCTTCGCCTTCTGGTTCACGATCCCCGCGCTCGTCTGGGCGAGCGCAGCCCTCGTCATCGTCGGAGTCGTCGTCGGAGCCCTCATGGCGCGCGCCGGCTATGGCGTGAAGGATCCGCACCACTCCTCGAAGGCGCACGGCTAAGTGCTCGGCGACCTCGTCGCCGGAGCCCTCGCTGACGCCGCGCGCCGGCGCGAGCACCGCCCGCTCGCGCAGGTCGAGGCCGAGGCGCACGCGCGGTCGGCAGCCCTCGACGCGCGCGCCGCTCTCGCCCCCGCCGAGACGATCAAGGTCATCGCCGAGGTCAAGCGGGCCAGCCCTTCGCGCGGACCTCTCGCGGCGATCCCCGATCCGGCGGCGCTCGCGAGCGAGTACGCGGCGGGCGGCGCGAGCGCGATCAGCGTCCTGACCGAGGAGCGCCGCTTCGGCGGCAGCCTCGACGACCTCATCGCGGTGCGCGCCGCCGTCGACACGCCCCTCCTGCGCAAAGACTTCATCGCCGAGCCCTACCAGGTGCTCGAGGCGCGCGCAGCCGGGGCCGACCTCGTGCTGCTCATCGTCGCGGCGCTCGACGACGCGACGCTCGCGAGCCTGCACGCGCTCGCGCTCGAGCTCGGCATGACCCCTCTCGTCGAGACGCACGACGCCGACGAGGTGCGCCGCGCCGTCGACCTCGGCGCCGCGCTCATCGGCGTCAACGCCCGCGACCTGTCGACCTTCGCGCTCGACCGCGACCTCTTCGGCCGTCTCGCGCCGCTGATCCCCGACGGCACCGTGCGCATCGCAGAGTCGGCCGTCCTCGGCCTGGACGACGTGGTGCACTACCGCCGATCCGGTGCCGACGCGGTGCTCGTCGGCGAAGCACTCGTGACCGGCGGCGACCCGCGAGCCGCCCTCGCTCGATTCCGGGAGATCTCATGAGCCTGCGACACCAGACCGGCCCGTACTTCGGCAGCTTCGGCGGTCGCTTCGTGCCCGAGTCGCTCATCGCCGCCCTCGACGAGCTCGACGCCGCCTACTCCGCCGCGAAGGCCGACCCCGCGTTCGCGGCGGAGCTCGCCGAGCTGCACCGGACGTACACCGGCCGGCCCTCGATCATCACGGAGGCGAGGCGCTTCGCCGAGCATGCGGGGGGAGCGCGCGTCATCCTCAAGCGCGAAGACCTCAACCACACGGGCTCGCACAAGATCAACAACGTGCTCGGCCAGGCGCTCCTCGCCCGGCGACTCGGCAAGACGCGCATCATCGCCGAGACCGGCGCGGGCCAGCACGGCGTCGCGAGCGCGACCGCCGCGGCGCTCTTCGGCCTCGAGTGCGTCGTCTACATGGGCGAGGTCGACACCGAGCGGCAGGCCCTCAACGTCGCCCGCATGAAGCTCCTCGGCGCCCAGGTCGTCCCGGTCACGACGGGATCGCGCACGCTCAAGGACGCCATCAACGAGGCCCTCCGCGACTGGGTCGCCAACGTCGAGAGCACGCACTACCTCCTCGGCACCGTTGCGGGACCGCACCCGTTCCCGGCGATGGTGCGCGACTTCCACTCCGTCATCGGCGTGGAGGCGCGCGAACAGGTGCTCGCCCTCACGGGCCGCCTGCCCGACGTGATCGCGGCGTGCGTCGGCGGCGGCAGCAACGCCATGGGCATCTTCCACCCCTTCCTGGATGACGAGAGCGTGCGTCTCGTCGGCCTCGAAGCCGCCGGTGATGGAGTCGACACTCCCTTCCACGCGGCGACCATCACGAAGGGCCGGCCGGGGGTGCTGCACGGCGCGAAGAGCCTCATGCTCCAGGACGCCGACGGGCAGACGATGGAGTCGCACTCCATCTCGGCCGGCCTCGACTATCCCGGAGTCGGTCCGGAGCATGCCTGGCTCGCCGAGATCGGGCGCGCCGAGTACCGCGGCGTGACCGACGCCCAGGCCATGGCGGCCCTGCGGCTCCTGAGTCGGACGGAGGGCATCATCCCCGCCATCGAGACCGCGCACGCCCTCCACGGCGCTCTCGAGCTCGGTCGTGAGCTCGGCCCGTCGGGCATCGTCCTCGTCAACCTCTCCGGGCGCGGCGACAAGGACATGGAGACCGCCGCACGCTACTTCGGGCTCATCGACGCCGAGGCCGCGGCGCGCGCCGCCGAGCACGAGGCGGGGCGATGATCGCGAGCGCCGTCGAGCGCGTCATCCGACGCCGCGTCGATGCGGGCTCGGGCGCGCTCGTGGGCTACCTCCCCGTGGGGTTCCCCGACCTGGGCACGAGCGTCGAGGCCGCCGTCGCCCTCGTCGAGAACGGCGTCGACGTCGTCGAGCTCGGGCTGCCGTACAGCGATCCCGTCATGGACGGCCTCGCGATCCAGCGCGCGACGCAGACGGCGCTGCAGAACGGCTTCAGGCTCGCGCACGGCTTCCAGGCCGTCGAGCGCATCCGCGCCCGCGTCGACGCCCCCGTGCTCGTGATGACCTACTGGAACCCGGTCCTCCAGTACGGCGTCGAGCGGTTCGCAGCCGACCTCGAAAGCGCCGGGGGAGCGGGGCTCATCACCCCCGACCTCATCCCCGACGAGGCAGACGACTGGTTGGCGGCCTCCGACGAGCACGGGCTCGATCGCGTATTCCTCGCCGCTCCCTCGTCGAGCCCCGCGCGCATGCAGCAGGCCGTCGCCTCCAGCCGAGGCTTCGTCTACGCCGTGTCGACGATGGGCATCACCGGTGCGCGCGCCGACGTCGACGCCGCTGCGCGCAGCGTGATCGCACGCCTGCGCGAGGCCGGATCGACGAGCGCCTGCGTGGGGCTGGGCATCTCCACCTCCGATCAGGTGCGCGACGTGCTGAGCTACGCCGATGGGGCGATCGTCGGCTCGCGCCTGGTCTCCGCCCTCGCCGACGGCGGCGTGAGCGCCGTCGCGGCCGTCGCGGCCGAGCTCGCCGCCGGCACCGACTGAGCCCGAACGTCGCCGCTAGGCTGACTCGCGTCCTCCATCAGGAAAGGTCCTCCCACCGTGATCCACCCTCTGAGCATCCCGAGTCCGAGCCCGGAATGGCAGGCCTTCAACCTCGGCCAGTGGCTCCGCGATCTCGGCCTGACCTGGATCACGGTCGACGTCACGATCTACGCATACGCCCTGTGCATCCTGCTCGGCATCGTCGCCGCGACGATGCTCACCAACCGTCGGCTGACCCGCCGCGGTGCGGAGCCGTGGATCACTCTCGACATCGCCCTCTTCGCCGTGCCCCTCGGCATCATCGGCGGGCGCGTCTACCACGTGCTCACCCATCCCGACGACTACTTCTTCGAGGGCGCCGACCTGTGGGCGACGCTGCGCATCTGGGAAGGCGGCATGGCGATCTTCGGCGCCCTGATCGGCGGCGCGATCGGCGTCTGGCTCGGCTGCCGCATGACGGGCATCCGATTCTGGTCGTTCGCCGACGCCCTCGCGCCCGGGCTCCTTCTCGCGCAGGCGTTCGGGCGACTCGGCAACTGGTTCAACCAGGAGCTCTTCGGCCTTCCGACCGACCTGCCCTGGGGGCTCGAGATCGACCGGCCCAACGACGCGATCCCGGTCGGACTCCCCGAGTCGACCCTCTTCCACCCGACCTTCCTGTACGAGATCGTCTGGAACCTCGCGGGCGTCGCCGTGCTCCTGCTGCTGGATGCCCGGCTCAGGGTGCAGTGGGGCAAGCTCCTCGGCGCCTACCTGATCTGGTACGGCCTGGGCCGGAGTGTTTTCGAGTCGATCCGCCTCGATCCGAGCGAGCTCTTCCTCGGCATCCGGGTGAACGTCTGGGCCGCGTGGTGCGCCGTCCTCGTCGGCATCGTCATCATCCTCGTCCAGCGCGCCCGGCACACCGGAGCGGAGCCGGGGCCCTACGTGCCCGGCCGCGAGTGGCGACCCGAGGCTGGGGTAGACTCCGAAGCGGTCTACACAGAGACCGACGACGACGGCAAGGGCGCCGACCTCGTCTCCGCCACCACCGGATCGTCACCCGCCACAAGCGAATCCGCCGCTCGGTCGTAGGGGTCCTCACCATCCCATGACCCCCCGGCACCAGCAGCCGCGGCGCGCTCATCCTGCCGCGCACTCCTCCATCGGGCCAGCGACGTCCCCCCTCCCCAGCACCACGTGAGGACGGTTCCCCCCATGGATCGCACCCAGCAGTTGCAGCCGCACCGGCGCTTCTCGGGCGTACCCGCCGCGCAGGGCCTCTACGACCCCGAGCGCGAGCGCGACGCCTGCGGGCTCGCGATGGTCGCCACGCTGCGGGGAACGGCCGGTCACGACATCATCCAGGCGGCCCTCGACGCGCTGCGCAACCTCGAGCACCGCGGCGCCGTGGGCTCCGATGCGGGTACCGGCGACGGCGCGGGCATCATCACGCAGATCCCCGACGTCTTCCTGCGCGCCGTCGCTCCCTTCGAGCTCCCGGCCGCCGGTCGCTACGCCGTCGGCACCGCCTTCCTGCCCACCGAGCCCGCCGAGCGCGAGCGCGAGAAGGCCGGTATCGAGGCGATCGCCGTGAGCGAGGGCCTCGCCGTCATCGGATGGCGCGAGGTGCCCGTCGATGCCTCGCACATCGGCAATCTCGCGCGCCGGGCGATGCCGGCGTTCGAGCAGCTCTTCGTGCGCTCGACCCGCTCGACGGCCGAGGGTGCGCCGCTCGCGGGCGTCCAGCTCGACGTCCAGACGTTCCGGCTGCGCAAGCGGGCCGAGCGCGAGCTGGGTTCGTACTTCCCCTCCCTCTCGAGCCGGACGCTCATCTACAAGGGCATGGTCACGACGTTGCAGCTCGAGCCGTTCTACCCGGATCTGAGCGACGAGCGGTTCACCTCCAAGCTCGCGCTCGTGCATTCGCGCTACTCGACGAACACCTTCCCCTCCTGGCCACTGGCCCAGCCGTTCCGCATGATCGCGCACAACGGCGAGATCAACACCGTCCAGGGCAACCGCAACTGGATGCGCGCCCGGCAATCCCAGCTCGAGAGCGGCATCCTCGGCGATCTGCGCGACGTCTTCCCGATCGTCACTCCCGGCGCGAGCGACTCCGCCTCGTTCGACGAGGTCGTCGAACTGCTCACTCTCGGCGGCCGCAGCCTGCCTCACGCGATCATGATGATGGTGCCCGAGGCGTGGGAGAACCAGTCGGACATCGATCCCGCTCTCCGCGACTTCTACGAGTACCACGGCATGCTCATGGAGCCGTGGGACGGCCCTGCGGCGCTCGTCTTCACGGACGGCTCGCTCGTGGGCGCGACGCTCGACCGCAACGGACTGCGCCCCGGGCGCTTCCTCGTGACCGACGACGGCCTCGTCGTGCTCGCCTCCGAGATCGGCGTGCTCGACATCGAGCCATCCCGGATCGTGCGCAAGGGGCGCCTGCGGCCGGGAAAGATGTTCCTCGTCGACACCGCGGAGGGGCGCCTCATCGAGGACGACGAGATCAAGTCGCAGCTCGCCGCGGCCGAGCCGTGGGGGGAGTGGCTCGACGGTCAGCGCATCAACCTGCGCGACCTGCCCGAGCGCGAGCACATCGTGCACACTCCGGCCTCGATCGTGCGCCGCCAGCGCACCTTCGGCTATACCGAGGAGGAGGTCCGCGTGCTGCTGGCGCCGATGGCGCAGGCGGGAGCCGAACCGCTCGGCGCGATGGGGTCGGACACGCCGATCGCGGTGCTCTCCGACCGCGCGCGCCTGTTGTTCGACTACTTCACGCAGCAGTTCGCCCAGGTCACGAACCCGCCGCTCGACTCGATCCGCGAAGAGGTCGTGACCTCGATGCGCCTCGGGCTCGGCCCCGAGCGCAACCTGCTCGCCGCGACGCCCAAGCACGCCAGGCAGGTCATCCTCGACTTCCCCGTGATCGACAACGACGAGCTCGCGAAGATCCAGCACATCGACCCGCGGCCCGGCAGCTCCCTGACGACGACGATCAAGGGCCTGTACCGCGTCGACAAGGGCCCCAAGGCCCTCGAGAAGCGCATCCAGGCGATGTGCGACGAGGTCGACGAGGCCATCGCCGACGGCGCCCAGTTCATCGTGCTGAGCGACCGCGATTCGACGGCCGACCTCGCCCCCGTGCCGTCGCTGCTCATGCTCGCGGCCGTGCACCACCACCTCATCCGCACCGAGAAGCGCATGCAGGTCGGTCTCATCGTCGAGGCCGGCGACGTGCGCGAAGTGCACCACTGCGCCGTGCTCATCGGTTACGGCGCCTCGGCCATCAACCCCTACCTCGCCATGGAGTCGGTCGAGAACCTCGTCCGCAGCGGCATGATCGTCGGGATCACCCCTGAGAAGGCCGTCCGCAACGTCATCAAGGCGCTCGGCAAGGGCGTGCTCAAGATCATGTCGAAGATGGGGATCTCGACGGTCGGCTCGTACGCCGGGGCGCAGGCCTTCGAGGCGGTCGGCCTCAGCCAGGAGTTCGTCGACCGGTACTTCACGGGCACCTCGAGCGTGCTCGGCGGGGTCGGGATCGAGACGATCGCGGAGGAGAACGCGCGTCGGCACGCGCTGGCGTATCCCGCATCCGCGCCCGTCAACCCGCACGAGCGGCTGCAGACCGGCGGCGAATACCAGTGGCGCCGCGAAGGCCCGCCTCACCTGTTCAACCCCGAGACGGTCTTCCGTCTGCAGCACGCGACGCGCGCGAAGCGGTACGACATCTTCCGCGAGTACACGAGGGCCGTCGACGAGCAGGCCGAGAGCCTCATGACGTTGCGCGGGCTCTTCCGGTTCAAGACCGAAGAACGCCGCCCGATCCCGATCGACGAGGTCGAGTCGGCCGAGTCGATCATCGCCCGCTTCACCACCGGCGCCATGAGCATGGGCGCGATCAGCCCCGAGATGCACGAGACGCTCGCGGTCGCGATGAACCGCATCGGCGGCCGGAGCAACACGGGCGAGGGCGGCGAGAGCACCGAGCGACTCCTCGACCCCGAGAAGCGCAGCGCGATCAAGCAGGTCGCTAGCGGCCGCTTCGGCGTCACGAGCCTCTACCTCAGCCACGCCGACGACATCCAGATCAAGATGGCCCAGGGGGCGAAGCCCGGCGAAGGCGGTCAGCTCCCGGCCAACAAGGTCTACCCGTGGATCGCCCGGCTGCGGCACGGCACCGCGGGCGTCGGACTCATCTCGCCGCCGCCGCACCACGACATCTACTCGATCGAAGACCTCAAGCAGCTGATCTTCGACCTCAAGCGCTCGAACCCCCGTGCACGCATCCACGTGAAGCTCGTCAGCCAGTCGGGGATCGGTGCGGTCGCGGCGGGCGTCGCGAAGGCGAAGGCCGACGTCATCCTCATCTCCGGGCACGACGGTGGAACGGGGGCCAGCCCCCTCAACTCGCTCAAGCACGCCGGCACCCCCTGGGAGCTCGGCCTCGCCGAGGCGCAGCAGACGCTCATGCTCAACAACATGCGCGGCCGCGTCACGGTGCAGGCCGACGGGCAGATGAAGACCGGCCGCGACGTCGTCATCGCCGCGCTGCTCGGCGCCGAGGAGTTCGGCTTCGCGACGGCCCCCATGGTCGTCTCGGGCTGCATCCTCATGCGCGTGTGCCACCTCGACACGTGCCCCGTGGGTGTCGCCACGCAGAATCCCGAGCTGCGCAAGCGCTTCACCGGAACTCCCGAGTTCGTCATCACCTTCTTCGAGTTCCTCGCGCAAGAGGTCCGCGAGTACCTCGCGGAGCTCGGCCTCCGCAGCCTGGAGGAGGCCATCGGACGCACCGAGCTCCTCGACGTCGATCGCGCCGTGCGGCACTGGAAGGCCGACGGGCTCGACCTGTCGCCGATCCTCTCCGGCCCGGCATTCGACGCCGCCGCCCCGCGCACCAAGCGGGAGGAACAGGATCACGAGCTCGACGAGCACTTCGACAACGAGCTCATCCGCCTCAGCCGCGATGCGCTCGCCCACGGCCAGCCCGTGCGCATCGATCTGCCGATACGGAACACCGAGCGCGCCGTCGGCACGATGCTGGGCCACCACGTGACGATGACGCACGGCGAGCACGGTCTCGCCCCCGACACGATCGACGTGACCCTGTCGGGCTCGGCCGGCCAGAGCCTCGGCGCCTTCATGCCGCGCGGCATCACGCTCCGTCTCTACGGCGACAGCAACGACTACGTCGGCAAGGGCCTCTCCGGTGGTCGCGTCATCGTGCGCCCGGCGCGCGAGGCGGTGTTCCACGCCGAGCGCAACGTCATCGCCGGCAACGTCATCGGCTACGGCGCCACGAGCGGCGAGATGTTCATCCGGGGCATCGTCGGCGAGCGGTTCCTGGTGCGCAACTCCGGGGCGACCGCGGTCGTCGAGGGGGTCGGCGACCACGCGCTCGAGTACATGACCGGCGGAGTCGCGGTGATCCTCGGCTCCACCGGGCGCAACCTCGGCGCCGGGATGTCCGGCGGCATCGCGTACGTGCACGATCTCCGCACAGAGCGCGTCAACCGCGACGCCCTCGATTCCGGCGAGCTCGAGCTTCTCGCGCTCGACGCCGACGACCGCGCCGAGCTCGTGGGCCTGCTCCGCCGTCACCACGACGAGACCGAGTCGGCCCTCGCCGCACGGCTGCTCGCCGAGGGCGATACGGCGCTCGACCGGTTCGTCAAGGTGCTCCCGCGCGATTTCGCCGCTGTCCTCGCGACGCGGCAGACGGCGCTCGATGAAGGCCTGGACCCCGACGGCGACATCGTCTGGGGTCGCATCCTGGAGGTGACCGGTGGCTGATCCCCGCGGCTTCATCAACGTCCCCGAGCGCGAGCTCCCTCCGCGCCGCCCTGTGCCGATCCGCCTGATGGACTGGCGCGAGGTCTACGAGCAGGGCGACTCGGCGGTGCTCAAGCGCCAGGCCGGTCGCTGCATGGACTGCGGCATCCCGTTCTGCCACCAGGGCTGCCCGCTCGGCAACCTCATCCCCGAGTGGAACGACCTCACCTGGCGCGGCGAGGGCCGTCAGGCCATCGAGCGACTGCACGCGACCAACAACTTCCCCGAGTTCACCGGCAAGCTGTGCCCTGCGCCGTGCGAGGCCTCGTGCGTGCTCGGCATCAACCAGCCCCCCGTGACGATCAAGCAGGTCGAGGCCTCGATCATCGAGCAGGCCTGGAGCAACGGCTGGGTGCAGCCGATCCCGCCGGAGCGGCTGACGGGCAAGACGATCGCGATCGTGGGCTCCGGCCCGGCCGGCCTCGCGGCGGCGCAGCAGCTCACGCGCGCCGGGCACACGGTCGCCGTCTTCGAGAAGGATGACCGCATCGGCGGCCTGCTGCGGTACGGCATCCCCGATTTCAAGATGGAGAAGCGCCACCTCGATGCGCGACTGACGCAGATGCAGGCCGAGGGAACGCGGTTCCGCGCCGGCGTCGAGATCGGTCGAGACATCAGCTGGAGCGACCTGCGCACGCGCTACGACGCGGTCATCATCGCGACGGGGGCTCCGCAGCCGCGCGATCTGGGGATCCCGGGTCGGGACGCGCTCGGCGTGCACTTCGCCATGGAGTACCTCACGCAGTCCAACCGGGTGCAGGCGGGCGACGCGGTGCCGGAGCAGATCACCGCTGCCGGCAAGCACGTCATCGTGCTCGGCGGCGGCGACACCGGCGCCGACTGCATCGGCACGGCCCACCGCCAGGGCGCGCTCTCGGTCACCAACCTCGCGATCGGCACGCAGCCGCCGAGCGAGCGCCCGGAGCACCAGCCCTGGCCCGTGCAGCCGACGCTGTTCGAGGTCCAGAGCGCGCACGAGGAGGGCGGCGAGCGCGTCTACCTCGCCTCCACGGTCGAGTTCCTCGCCAACGGCGCCGGAGAGGTCCGCGCACTGCGCGTCGCCGAGACCGAGTACGTCGACGGGCGCCGCGTGCCGAAGGCGGGCACGGAGCGCGAGATCCCCGCCGACCTCGTGCTGCTCGCCCTCGGCTTCACGGGCGTCGACCGCCGCACGCTCGACGAGCAGCTCTCGCTCCCCATCGATGCGCGCGGTACCGTGGCTCGCGGCGCCGACTACACCACGAGCGAGTCCGGGGTGTTCGTCGCGGGCGACGCGGGCCGCGGCGCCTCGCTCATCGTGTGGGCGATCGCCGAAGGTCGTGCCGTCGCCGCCGAGGTCGACCGGTACCTCGAGGGCGACACCGACCTCCCGGCGCCGGTGAGAGCCACCGACCGCGCCCTCGCCATCTGAGACATCCGCCCCGAGGGGGCGGAGCGCATCACCCCTACCACCACCCCATCTGTAAGGAAGTCATGAGACGAGCAAAGATCGTCGCGACCCTCGGGCCGGCGACCTCGAGCTACGAGAACATCCGCGCCATCATCGAGGCGGGCGTCGACGTCGCCCGGATGAACCTCAGCCACGGCAGCTACGCGGTGCACGAGGAGGTCTACCGCAACGTGCGGCAGGCCGCGACCGACGCCGAGCGGCCCGTGGCCGTGCTCGTCGACCTGCAGGGCCCGAAGATCCGACTCGGCAAGTTCGAGAACGGCCCCCACGAGCTCGCCGAGGGCGATGTCTTCACGATCACCACCGAGGACGTCCTCGGGACGAAGGAGCTCGTCGGCACGACGTTCAAGGGCCTGCCCGGCGATGTCAAGCCCGGCGACTTCCTGCTCATCGACGACGGCAAGGTCAAGGTTCGCGTGCTCGACACCGACGGCGTGCGCGTGCGCACGGAGGTCGTCGTCGCGGGGCCCGTGTCGAACAACAAGGGCATCAACCTGCCCGGCGTCGCCGTCAACGTGCCCGCCCTCTCCGAGAAGGACGAGGACGACTTGCGCTGGGGGCTCAAGCTCGGCGCCGACTACATCGCGCTGTCGTTCGTGCGCAACGCCTCCGACGTCGTGCGCGTGCACGAGATCATGGCCGAGGAGGGGCGCACGATCCCCGTCATCGCCAAGATCGAGAAGCCGCAGGCCGTCGACGCGCTCGAGGAGATCGTGGACGCCTTCGACGGCATCATGGTCGCGCGCGGCGATCTCGGCGTGGAGCTGCCGCTCGAGGCGGTGCCCATCGTGCAGAAGCGCGCCGTCGAGCTCGCCCGCCGCATGGCCAAGCCCGTCATCGTGGCCACGCAGATGCTCGAGTCGATGATCGGCAGCCCCATCCCGACTCGCGCGGAGACCTCCGACGTCGCCAACGCCGTTCTCGACGGCGCCGACGCCGTCATGCTCTCGGGTGAGACGAGCGTGGGCGAGTTCCCGGTCATCACCGTGTCGACCATGGCGCGCATCGTCGAGTCGACCGAGGAGCACGGCCTCGAACGCATTCCGCCGCTCGGTACCAAGCCGCGCACGCAGGGCGGCGCGATCACCCTCGCCGCCGCCGAGGTCGCCGACTTCGTCGACGCGAAGTACGTGTGCGTCTTCACCGAATCGGGCGACTCCGCCCGCCGCATGTCGCGACTGCGCTTCCGCATCCCGATGAAGGCCTTCACGCCCGATGCGGCGATCCAGCGCCGCATGGCGCTCACCTGGGGCATCCAGTCCTTCCTCGTCGATCGCGTCACCCACACCGATGCGATGTACCGCCAGGTCGATGAGGCGCTCCTCGCCGCCGAGCTGGCCGAGGTCGGAGACAAGGTCGTCGTGATCTCCGGATCCCCTCCCGGGATCGCCGGCTCGACCAACGACATCCGCGTGCACACGATCGGCGACGCGATCCACGCGAAGGCTCCGGTCTGGGAGAGCGGCGACCACGCCGACTGATCCCGCGACCACCTCGGCGGGGATGCGAAGGGGGGCGACCTGACGGTCGCCCCCCTTCGTGATGGTCGCGTGCGACCCAGGCTCCGGCCGAACGCGCTACCGCGGCTCGAGTCCGAGACCCGCGCGATCGACGCGTCGATGGAAACGCATGCCGGCGAGCCCGCCGAGGACCGCTCCGCCGAGGCTGACGAGCGCGACCACGACCGCGGTGATGAGACCGACCGTGGTGAGCTGCCCCTCGCCGATCGGCAGGCGCGGGAAGCCGTTGAGGTTCGCGAGCACGTTGAACTCGGCGCCGCCGAGAACACCGATGATCGCGACGATGACGGCGATGACGAGCGCCCACAGCCAGACGGCGACGCCCTGCTTGGCGCCGTCGAGCCGCGCCATCCGGCCGGCGACGTAGCCCCCCGCGTAGTAGGCGATGAAGATCACGAGCGCGAGCAGCACCGCGCCGATGATGCCGACCGTCTCGGCGCTCTGCGCCGCCCCCTCGACCGCGTCCTCGGCGGTCGTGTCGGTCGCGAGGCCGAGGGCCGTGCCGGTGCCGGCGACCAAGGCCGTGAGCAGCACGCCTGTGCCGACGGCGGCGAGCCAGCCGAAGAAGGCCGAGCCCCATTTGATGCCGCCGAACTCCTCCTTCTCGCGCGCGATCATCTCGCGCTGCGCGAGGCGCGGGTCCTCCGCGTGGTCGGGGTCGCCGTGACGGCCCTTCTCGTCGACAGGGGAGGCGACGGGCGCCACGACGGTGTCGTTGCGGTCGCCGGCGGAGACCGTTCCCCGATCCTCCTCGACGCGGTCGTGGCGGCCGTCCTGGTCGCGGTCGACGACGGGTGTCGCGTCGTGGACGGCGCGGGCGTCCTCGTCGTGGCGGTCTCGATCCTGTGAAGTCGTCATGGTGACCTCCTTTTCGACACCAGCCAAGGGCATCCGCGCGATCGACGCACCGGGGTTGATTTCTCAGCGGACATCCGGGAAGAATCCAGAAGGCGGCAACACCAACAGCTCCGTACCGGCTGTGGGGCTCGAACCCACACGTCCTCTCGGACAACGCATTTTGAGTGCGCCGCGTCTGCCATTCCGCCAAGCCGGCTCGGGCCGCAGGGCCCGCCGCCTCGACGATACCGTAGGCTCATTTCCGTGAGTGACCAGGAACAGAGCACCGTCGCCCCCCGCCGTGTCGTCGTCGCCGAAGACGAGTCGCTGATCCGCATGGACATCGTAGAGATCCTCCGCGACAACGGCTTCGACGTCGTGGGGGAGGCCGGGGACGGCGAGACGGCCGTCGCCCTCGCCACCGAACTGCGACCCGACCTCGTCGTGATGGACATCCGCATGCCGCAGATGGACGGCATCGAGGCCGCCAAGCGCCTGAGCGAGAACCACATCGCGCCGGTCGTGCTGCTGACCGCCTTCAGCCAGAAGGAGCTCGTCGAGCAGGCGAGCGAGGCGGGCGCGCTCGCCTACGTCGTGAAGCCCTTCACGCCCAATGACCTCCTGCCCGCGATCGAGATCGCCCTCAGCCGCTATCAGCAGATCCTCACGCTCGAGGCGGAGGTCGCCGACCTCGTGGAGCGCTTCGAGACGCGCAAGCTCGTCGACCGCGCGAAGGGCCTGCTCAACGAGCGCATGGGCCTCACCGAGCCCGAGGCGTTCCGCTGGATCCAGAAGGCGTCGATGGATCGCCGCACGACGATGCACGCTGTCGCGCAGGCCGTCATCGAGCAGCTGGCGCCCAAGAAGGATGCGCCCAAGAAGGCAGCTCCCGCCGAATAGCGGGCGGCAGCGGCCTCAGCAGTCGCGCAGCATGTTCGTCATGCGCACGGTCGAGAGCCGTCGGCCGCCCTCGTCGGTGATGACGATCTCGTGCGTCGCGAGCGTGCGCCCGAGCGAGAGGGCGGTGCAGGTTCCCGTGACGACGCCCGACGTCGTCGAGCGCGAGTGCGTGGCGTTGATCTCGATCCCGACGGCGTAGCGGCCCGGGCCGGCGTGGATCGCCGATGAGATCGACCCGAGGCTCTCGCCCAGCACCACGTGCGCGCCGCCGTGCAGCAGGCCGATGACCTGAGTGTTGCCCTCGACCGGCATCGTCGCGACCGAGCGCTCGGCGCCGAGCTCGAGGAACACGATCCCCATCTTCCGCGTCAGGGCCCCGCCGCCCGAGACGATCAGTCGCTCGTAGAGCTCGGGGTCGAGATCGGCGGGGAACAGCGTCATCGCAGGCCTTCGAGGAGTGGAGGAGGCGGCCGTCCGGCCGGCCTCCGAGGTGTCGGAGCGCCCCGTTAGGCTGGCCCCGTGACGGACTCCGCAAAGCCTACCCTCCTCGTCGTCGACGGCCACTCGCTGGCCTTCAGGGCCTTCTACGCGCTTCCGATCGACAGCTTCGTCACGCACGATGGCCAGCACACGAACGCCATCCACGGCTTCATCTCGATGTTCCTCGGCCTGCTCGCGAAGGAGAAGCCGACGCACGTCGCCGTCGCATTCGACATCTCGCGGTACTCCTTCCGCACGCGCGAGTACCCCGAGTACAAGGGCACGCGGGCCGAGACCCCTCCCGAGTTCGTCGGCCAGGTCCCTCTGCTGCAGGAGGCTCTCGCGGCGATGAACGTGACGACCATCACGAAGGAGGACTTCGAGGCGGACGACATCCTTGCGACCCTCGCGCACCAGGGCGCCGAGCAGGGCTTCGACGTGCTCGTGGTGTCGGGTGATCGCGACACGATCCAGCTCGTCAACGACCGGGTGACGCTGCTCTACCCGAACGCGCGCGGCGTCTCCGAGCTCAAGCGCTACGACGCCGACGCGGTGCGGGAGCGCTACGGCGTCGACCCCGAGCAGTACCCCGAGATCGCCGCCCTCGTCGGCGAGACGAGCGACAACCTCCCCGGCGTCGACAAGGTCGGCGAGAAGACGGCGGTGAAGTGGATCACGCAGTACGGCTCGCTCGACAACCTCCTCGCGCACGCCGATGAGATCGGGGGAGTGGTGGGCGCGAAGCTGCGCGAGCAGCGCGATCGAGCCGAGCGCAATCGCCGCCTGAACCGTCTCGTGACCGACGTCGACCTGCCCGTCGGCCCGGCCGATCTCGAGCGCGGCCCCATGGACGTCGCCGCCGTCAAGCGCGTCTTCGAGCGCCTGCAGTTCCGCACCCTCACCGAGCGCGTGCTCAAGATCGCCGCGGCCGAGGGCGCCGACATGAGCGGCGCGGGGCTCTCCGCGCCGGCCTCGTCCGACGCGCCCGTGGTGCGCACGCTCGTCGACGAGGAACTCGCGGCGTGGCTGCGTGCGGCCGTCGCGACGGGCGATCCGATCGCCCTCGTCGTGGATGCCCCTCTCGGCACCCTCGAGGGCTTCGGGCTCGCCGCCGGCGCCGAGACCGTGCACGTCAACTGGGCGCCCGGTCGGCCCGACTACGCGGCGCTCGAGCACTGGCTCGCCGGCGCCGAGCCCAAGCTCCTCGTCGACGGCAAGAAGGCCGCGGGCATGCTGGCGGCGCAGGGCCTCGAGCTCGCGGGCGTCGTCTGGGACGCCTCGCTCGCCGCGTGGCTCGAGCGGCCCGGGTCGAGCGCCCAGTCGCTCGGCGAGCTCGTCGGAACCGTTCTCGGCGAGAGTCTGCCCGAACCGGATCCGAACCAGCTCGTGCCCGATACCGCGGCGCTCTCGCCGGCGACCAGCGCGTGGTACCTCGCGCGGATCGTCACCGCTCAGCGCGAACGACTCGCGCCGTCGAGCCGGACCGTGCTCACCTCGATCGAGCTGCCGGTCACGCCCGTCATCGCCGCGATGGAGCGCGTCGGGGTCGCCGTCGACCGCGCCGGGCTCACGGCGCTCAACGCCGAGCTCGGAGCGACGGCGGCCGAGCTGGCCGAGAAGGCGTACGCCGAGATCGGGCGCGAGGTCAACCTCGGCTCGCCCAAGCAGCTGCAGCAGGTGCTGTTCGAGGAGCTCGGGATGCCCAAGACCCGCGCGACGAAGACGGGGTACTCGACCGACGCGGCGGCCCTCGCCGATCTGCAGGAGGCGCATCCGCACCCCTTCCTCGGCCTGCTGCTGCAGCATCGCGACGCGACGAAGCTGCGCCAGATGGTCGAGTCCCTCGAGAAGGCCGTCGCGAGCGACGGCCGCATCCACACCACCTACGACCAGACCGGCACGACGACGGGCCGCATCTCCTCGACCGACCCCAACCTGCAGAACATCCCGGTGCGCACCGAGGTCGGGCACCGCATCCGTGCCGCGTTCGTCGCCGCCGATGGCTACGAAGGGCTCCTCACCGCCGACTACTCGCAGATCGAGATGCGCATCATGGCGCACCTCTCGAGCGACCCCGGGCTCATCGAGGCCTTCACGATCGGCGAGGATCTGCACCGGTTCGTCGGGTCGCGCATCTTCGGCGTCGCTCCGGCGGATGTCACGGCGGAGATGCGCACGAAGGTCAAGGCCATGAGCTACGGCCTGGCCTACGGGCTCAGCGCCTTCGGGCTGTCGAAGCAGCTGCGCATACCGTCCGCCGAGGCGAAGCAGCTCATGACCGACTACTTCGCCCGATTCGGCGCGGTGCGCGACTATCTGCGCTCGGTCGTCGCCCAGGCGAGGGAGGACGGCTACACCGAGACGATCTTCGGGCGCCGGCGCCCCTTCGCCGACCTCAACTCGCCCAACCGCGTTCTGCGCGAGAACGCCGAGCGCGCGGCGCTCAACGCCCCGATCCAGGGCACGGCCGCCGACATCATGAAGATCGCCATGATCGGCGTCGCCGCCGACCTGGCCGAGCAGGGGCTCGGCTCGCGCATGCTCCTGCAGGTGCACGACGAGCTCGTATTCGAGGTCGCACCGGGCGAACGCGAGCGGCTCGAGACGATCGTGCGCGAGCGCATGGGGGCGGCGGCGCACCTCGCCGTGCCCCTCGAGGTCCAGGTGGGGACGGGCCCGAACTGGGATGCGGCGGCGCATTAGGCTCGGAGGATGTCTGACACCGCCGCCAGCCGCACTCCCACCGCTGTCGACGCGATCGCCGAGGAATGGGTCTCGACCCTCGTGGCGCTGAGCCCCGAACTCGCGACCTACATCGGCGCCGACGGGAAGCTCGACGAGTACCAGGACTACTCGCCCATGGGCCGGGAGCGCATGCATGCGGCCGGGCGGGAGGTTCTCGCGAAGCTCGAGGCATCGACGCCCGTCGACGACACCGACCGCGTCACGATCGCCGACATGTCGGCCGAGATCCGTCTCGAGCTCGAGCTCGCGGAGGCGGGATGGGAGGCGCGCGACCTGAACGTCCTCGCCTCGCCGGCCCAGGGCATCCGCGAGATCTACGACCTCATGCCCACCGCGAGCGAGGAGGACTGGGAGACCATCGCGCGCAAGCTCACGCGCGTCGCCGGCGCTCTCGAGGGCTATGCGGAGACTCTCCGCGAGGGCATCGCGAAAGGCAACACGCCCGCCGTGCGCCAGGTGCGCGAAGTGCTGACCCAGGTGCGCACGAACGCCGCGCGCGACGGCTTCTTCGCCGAGTTCACCGGTGGCGCCGAGGTCTCCGAGAGCCTCCGGAACGAGCTCGCCGCGGCGGCGGAGCAGGCCGCCGACGCCTACGGCCGCTTCGGCGACTTCCTCGAGAACGAGCTCGCGGCCGTCGCGCGCACGGAGGACCCGGTCGGACGCGAACTCTACAGCCTGCTCTCGCGGCGCTTCCTCGGCGCGACGATCGACCTCGACGAGACCTACGAGTGGGGCGTCGAGGAGCTCGCCCGCATGGTCGAGGAGCAGACCCGCGTCGCGAACGAGATCCTGCCCGGCGCCTCGGTCGAGGAGGCGATCGCGCACCTCGAGAAGGACGAATCGCGCAAACTGCACGGCCGCGAGGCGCTGCAGCGGTGGATGCAGCAGCTCAGCGACGCCGCCGTCGAGGAGCTCTCGCGCACGCACTTCGACATCCCCGACCCGGTCAGGGCCCTCGAGTGCATGATCGCCCCCACGCCCGGCGGGGCCATCTATTACACCGGCCCGACCGACGACTTCTCGCGGCCCGGCCGCATGTGGTGGTCGATCCCCGAGGGCGTCGACTCCTTCGACACCTGGCGCGAGACGACGACGGTGTACCACGAGGGCGTTCCCGGTCACCACCTGCAGATCGGCCAGGCCGTCTACAACCGGGCGCAGCTGAACTCGTGGCGCCGCCTGCTCGCAGGCACGAGCGGCCATGCCGAGGGCTGGGCGCTCTACGCCGAGCGTCTGATGCAGGAGCTCGGCTACCTCGACGACCCGGCCGACCGCCTCGGCATGCTCGACGGCCAGCGCATGCGCGCCGCGCGCGTCGTGCTCGACATCGGCGTGCACCTCGGCAAGACGCACCCGGAGACGGGGGAGGTGTGGACGAGCGAGGACGCTTATCGCTTCATGCGCAAGAACGTCAACATGAACGACGGCTTCGTGCGGTTCGAGGTCAACCGCTACCTGGGCTGGCCGGGCCAGGCCCCCTCGTACAAGGTCGGCCAGCGCATCTGGGAGCGGATCCGCGACGAGTACAAGGCGCGCGAGGGAGCCGCCTTCTCGAACAAGGCCTTCCACAAGAAGGCGCTCGACCTCGGCGGCGTCGGCCTCGACACGCTCACGTCGGCACTGCTCGGCTAGCGTTCGAGTCGTGTTGCCGGGCTCACCGCCAGGCGATAGGGTTGAGGGTCGCCGTTCTGGCGTCGATCCTGTCCGCTCGCCCGGACGACACATCCCAGCACCTCGTCGGACCGGGCCCGATCCATGTCCGCATCGGAGCAACCACTACATGACCACCGTAACGACCAAGGCCCCCAAGCAGATCGCCATCAACGACATCGGCTCTGCTGAAGACTTCCTGGCCGCGGTCGAGAAGACCCTCAAATTCTTCAACGACGGCGACCTCATCGAAGGAACCGTCGTCAAGATCGACCGCGACGAGGTGCTCCTCGACGTCGGCTACAAGACCGAGGGCGTCATCCCCTCGCGCGAGCTGTCGATCAAGCACGACGTCGACCCCAGTGAGGTCGTCAGCGTCGGCGACACCGTCGAGGCGCTCGTCCTCCAGAAGGAGGACAAGGAAGGCCGCCTCATCCTGTCCAAGAAGCGCGCGCAGTACGAGCGCGCCTGGGGCGACGTCGAGAAGATCAAGGACGCCGACGGCGTCGTGACCGGCTCCGTCATCGAGGTCGTCAAGGGCGGTCTGATCGTCGACATCGGCCTCCGCGGCTTCCTCCCCGCATCGCTCATCGAGCTGCGCCGGGTCCGCGACCTCACCCCGTACCTCGGCCAGGAGCTCGAGGCGAAGATCCTCGAACTGGACAAGAACCGCAACAACGTCGTCCTCTCGCGCCGCGCGCTGCTCGAGCAGACGCAGTCGGAGAGCCGGACCACGTTCCTCAACAACCTCGCCAAGGGCCAGGTCCGCAAGGGCGTCGTGTCGTCGATCGTCAACTTCGGCGCCTTCGTCGACCTCGGCGGCGTGGACGGCCTCGTGCACGTCTCCGAGCTCAGCTGGAAGCACATCGAGCACGCGAGCGAGGTCGTCGAGGTCGGTCAGGAGGTCACCGTCGAGATCCTCGAGGTCGACCTCGAGCGCGAGCGCGTGTCGCTCTCGCTCAAGGCGACGCAGGAGGACCCGTGGCAGGTCTTCGCCCGCACGCACGCGATCGGCCAGGTGGCTCCGGGCAAGGTCACCAAGCTCGTCCCCTTCGGCGCCTTCGTGCGCGTCGCGGACGGCATCGAGGGCCTCGTGCACATCTCGGAGCTCTCGGGCAAGCACGTCGAGCTCGCCGAGCAGATCGTCTCGGTCGGAGACGAGGTCTTCGTCAAGGTCATCGACATCGACCTCGAGCGCCGCCGTATCTCGCTGAGCCTCAAGCAGGCCAACGAGGGCGTCGACCCCGAGGGCGCCGAGTTCGACCCCGCGGTGTACGGCATGCCGACCGAGTACGACGAGGCCGGCAACTACAAGTACCCCGACGGCTTCGACCCCGAGTCGGGCGAGTGGAAGGACGGCTTCGAGGAGCAGCGCTCCAAGTGGGAGCAGGACTACGCCGCCGCCCAGGCGCGCTGGGAGGCCCACAAGAAGCAGGTCGCCGCGGCGCTCAGCGACGACGCGACGCTCGAGCTGCCCAGCGGCTCGACCTTCAGCTCCGACTCCAGCGGGGCGGGCACCCTCGCCGACGACGAGTCGCTCGCCGCTCTGCGCGAGAAGCTGTCGGGCAACTGACACTCCGACCGGTCCCTCGCGACCGGTCGGCACGAACGGGCCGTCCTCCGAACCGGAGGGCGGCCCGTTCCGCACTCCGGTCGCGAGCCCGCCGTGACGGCGAGCCCCATGCCGGTGAGTGCTTCGAACACGCGCGACTCCTCGCCCGCTGTGACGTCATGGCACTCGGCTGCCCCGGGCCCGGTGGTCGGGCTAGGGTCGAGGGGTGGAGGTCATCGGGCTCACGGGCGGCATCGCCGCGGGCAAGACCGCGGTGGCGACGCGACTCGCCGAGCTCGGAGCCATCGTCATCGATGCCGATCGGCTTGCGCGAGAGGCCGTCGCACCGGGGAGTCCGGCACTCGAGGCGATCGTCGCTCGATTCGGCGATCGCGTGCTCGGGGTGGACGGCGAGCTCGACCGCCCCGGGCTCGGCGCCATCGTGTTCGACGATCCGGCCGCTCTGCGCGACCTCAACGCGATCGTGCATCCTGCGGTCCAGCATCGCTACGACGAACTCGTCGCCGAGGCCGCGGCCAGGGATCCGGACGCGATCGCCGTCTACGACGTGCCGCTCCTCGCGGAAGCGCGCGCGGCATCCGAATTCTCGCTCGTCGTCGTCGTGGATGCTCCCGCCGAGTTGCGCGTCGAACGACTCGTGAGCCTGCGCGGCATGGATCGCTCGGCGGCCCTCGCCCGCATCGGCGCGCAGATCGCCGACGACGAGCGGCGCGCGATCGCCGACGTCGTGATCGACTCCAGCGGCACGATCGAGCACACGATCGAGCAGGTCGACGCGCTGTGGGAGCGCCTCGTGGCCGAGCGGTCGCGGTCGGCCGCCGAGCCCGCCGCGGACCCCGCCGACCCCGCCGCTCTGCTCTGAGCGGAGCGCCGAGCGGACTGTCGGTGCTCGAACCTAGGCTGGGGGCATGCACCCCACTCGCTCGGTTCGCCCCTTCGAGGTCGTCAGCGACTACCGTCCGAGCGGCGACCAGCCGCAGGCGATCTCCGAGCTCACGGCGCGCATCAACGCGGGTGAGACGGATGTCGTGCTGCTCGGCGCGACAGGCACGGGCAAGTCGGCGACGACCGCCTGGCTCATCGAGCAGGTGCAGCGGCCGACGCTCGTGCTCGCCCACAACAAGACCCTCGCGGCGCAGCTCGCGACCGAGTTCCGCGAGCTCCTGCCGCACAACGCCGTCGAGTACTTCGTCTCGTACTACGACTACTACCAGCCCGAGGCCTACGTGCCGCAGACCGATACCTTCATCGAGAAAGACAGCTCGGTCAACGCCGAGGTCGAGCGCCTGCGCCACTCGACCACCAATTCGCTCCTCAGCCGGCGCGACGTCGTCGTCGTCTCGACCGTCTCGTGCATCTACGGCCTCGGCGCCGCTGAGGAGTACCTCGACGCGATGGTCGCCCTCCAGGTGGGCGAGCGCATCGCGCGGGATGCCCTCATCCGCCGTTTCGTCGGCATGCAGTACCAGCGCAACGACATCGACTTCTCGCGCGGGAAGTTCCGCGTGCGCGGCGACACGATCGAGATCATCCCGATGTACGAGGAGCTCGCGATCCGGATCGAGATGTTCGGTGACGAGATCGAGGCGCTCTACGCCCTGCATCCGCTCACGGGCGACGTCGTGAAGACGCTCGACGCCGTCTCGGTATTCCCGGCGACTCACTACGCGGCTTCGCCCGACACGATGCAGCGCGCGATCGTCACGATCAAGGAGGAGCTCGAGCTGCGGCTCGCCGAGCTCGAGCGGCAGGGGAGGCTCCTCGAGGCTCAGCGACTGCGGATGCGCACGACCTACGACATCGAGATGATGGAGCAGATCGGCTTCTGCAACGGCATCGAGAACTACTCCCGCCACATCGACGGACGGCAGGCGGGCGAGCCGCCGAACTGCCTCCTGGACTACTTCCCGGAGGACTTCCTCGTCGTCATCGACGAGAGCCACGTCACGGTGCCGCAGATCGGTGCGATGTACGAGGGGGACGCATCGCGCAAGCGCACGCTCGTCGAGCACGGTTTCCGGCTGCCGAGCGCGCTCGACAACCGACCACTGCGGTGGGAGGAGTTCCTCGACCGGACCGGGCAGAAGGTCTACCTCTCGGCGACCCCGGGCAAATACGAGCTCGGCATCACCGACTCGGTCGTCGAGCAGATCATCCGCCCGACGGGTCTCGTCGACCCCGAGATCGTCGTCAAGCCGAGCAAGGGCCAGATCGACGACCTGCTCGAGCAGATCCGGCTGCGCGTCGAACGTGACGAGCGAGTGCTCGTCACGACCCTCACGAAGAAGATGGCGGAAGAACTCACCGACTTCCTCACCGAGGCGGGCGTGCGCGTGCGCTACCTGCACTCCGACGTCGACACCTTGCGCCGCGTCGAGCTGCTGAGCGAGCTCCGCC
Organism: Microbacteriaceae bacterium X2B; assembly: GCA_005502445.1. GTDB lineage: Bacteria > Actinomycetota > Actinomycetes > Actinomycetales > Microbacteriaceae > Microcella. The sequence continues at coordinate 18,238 of SCPB01000008.1, read as the reverse complement.
AGGGCGTGTACGACGTCCTCGTGGGCATCAACCTCCTCCGCGAGGGCCTCGACCTGCCCGAGGTGTCGCTCGTGGCGATCCTCGACGCCGACAAGGAGGGGTTCCTGCGCTCTGCGACCTCGCTCATCCAGACGATCGGTCGGGCTGCACGCAACGTCTCGGGCTCGGTGCACATGTACGCCGATGTCGTGACGCCCTCGATGGCGCAGGCGATCGACGAGACCAACCGCCGTCGCGAGAAGCAGGTGGAGTACAACCTCGCCAACGGCATCGACCCGACGCCGCTTCGCAAGAGGATCGCCGACATCACCGATCAGCTCGCGAGAGAGGGCGCCGACACGGCCGAGCTGCTCGCCGACCGCCGAGCGAAGGGCGGCCGCACCTCGCCGACGCCGCGACTGCGCCGCGAGGGCAAGGCGGCCGAGGGCGCCGCCGAGCTCGAGTCGATCATCGCCGAGCTCACCGAGCAGATGCTCACCTCCGCCGGCGAGCTCAAGTTCGAGCTCGCCGCGCGCTTGCGCGACGAGGTGCAGGAGCTCAAGCGAGAACTCCGCCAGATGGTCGAGGCCGGGCACGTGCGATGAGCTGTCGACCGGTGCCGGGGCGCCGCGGCCGCTCGCGGGGGACTGCCGGGGGCCGCGCCTAGAATGACGCGAGTGCCGGCATCCCCTCTCGAACTCCACTCGCACCTGAGCGTGCGCGGCGCGCGCGTGCACAACCTGCGCGACGTCGACCTCGTGATCCCGCGCGACTCGCTCGTCGTGTTCACCGGGCTCTCGGGCTCGGGCAAGAGCTCGCTCGCCTTCGACACGATCTTCGCCGAGGGCCAGCGTCGCTACGTCGAGTCTCTCTCCGCCTATGCGCGCCAGTTCCTCGGCCAGGTCGACCGGCCCGATGTCGATTTCATCGAAGGGCTGAGCCCCGCCGTCTCGATCGACCAGAAGTCGACGAACCGCAATCCGCGGTCGACCGTCGGCACCATCACCGAGATCTACGACTACATGCGCCTTCTCTGGGCCCGCGTGGGCGTGCCGCACTGCCCCGTGTGCGGCGAGAGGATCCAGCGCCAGACCGTGCAGCAGATCGCGGACGAGCTCATGACGCTCGAGTCAGGAACGCGCTTCCAGATCCTCGCCCCGGTGATCAGTCAGAAGAAGGGCGAGTTCGTCGACCTCTTCCGCGAGCTCGCAGCGGGCGGCTACTCGCGCGCCGTCGTCGACGGCGCGCTCATCCAGTTGAGCGAGCCGCCGGCGCTCAAGAAGCAGAACAAGCACGACATCGCCGTCGTCGTCGACCGGCTCGTCGCCGCCGACGACGTGCTCTCACGACTGACCGACTCGCTCGAGACCGCCCTGGGGCTCACCGACGGCATCGTCACGATCGACTTCGTCGACCTCGAACCGGGGTCGGCCGACCGCTCGCGCACCTTCAGCGAGAAGCTCAGCTGCCCCAACCGTCACCCGCTGCAGCTGACCGAGATCGAGCCGCGCACCTTCTCGTTCAACTCCCCGTTCGGCGCGTGCCCCGTCTGCTCGGGTCTCGGCACCCGCATGGCCGTCGATCAGGATCTGCTGATCGGCGACCCGAGCCTGAGCCTCGACGACGGCGTCATCCTGCCCTGGAACCAGCAGGGCAAGGGCCTGTACAGCTACTTCCAGAAGCTGCTCGCCGGGCTCGGCCGCGACCTCGGATTCTCGCTCGACACCCCGTGGGGAGACCTCGAGGAGAGCACGCAGCAGGCCATCCTCCTCGGCAACGACTTCGAGGTCCGCGTGAAGTGGCGCAACCGCTACGGTCGCGACGTCACCTATTCGACGGGCTTCGAGGGCGTCATCCCGTACATCGAGCGCAAGTACGCCGAGGCTGAGAGCGACTGGTCGCAGCAGCGGTTCGCCGAGTACCTGCGCGAGGTGCCGTGCCCCGAGTGCGAGGGTGCGAGGCTCAAGCCCGAAGTGCTCGCCGTTCTCGTCGATGGCCGTTCGATCTCCTCGGTCGCCGAACTGAGCATCCAGGATGCCGACGCCTTCATGCACGGAATCCGCCTCACCGAGCGAGAGGCCTCGATCGCCGCCGCTGTGCTGCGCGAGATCCGCGCCCGGCTCGAGTTCCTCCTCGAGGTCGGTCTCGGCTACCTCAGCATGGCCCGCGCTGCCGGCACGCTCTCCGGCGGCGAGGCGCAGCGAATCCGGCTCGCCACGCAGATCGGCTCCGGCCTCACGGGAGTGCTGTACGTCCTCGACGAACCCTCGATCGGCCTGCACCAGCGCGACAACCGTCGCCTCATCGACACGCTCGTGAAGCTCAAGAGCCTCGGCAACACGCTCATCGTCGTCGAGCACGACGAAGACACCATCCGCACCGCCGACTGGATCGTCGACATCGGCCCCGGCGCCGGCGAGCACGGCGGTCGCGTCGTGCACTCCGGCTCCTACGACGAGCTGCTGGCCAATCGCGCATCGATCACGGGCGACTACCTCGCCGGCCGCCGCCAGGTGGTCGAATCGGTCGCGCGCCGCGCCGTCGATCCGGCGCGGTCGCTGACGATCGAGGGCGCGAAGGCGAACAATCTGCAGAACGTCACCGTCGACATCCCGCTCGGCGTCTTCGTCGGGGTGACCGGCGTGAGCGGCTCGGGCAAGTCGTCGCTCGTCAACGACATCCTGTACAAGGTGCTCGCCAACAAGCTCAACGGGGCGCGGCAGGTGCCGGGCAAGCACACGCGCATCACGGGCCTCGAGCATCTCGACAAGGTCGTGCACGTCGACCAGGCGCCGATCGGCCGCACGCCGCGCTCCAACCCCGCCACGTACACGGGCGTGTTCGACCGCATCCGCGCGCTCTTCGCAGAGACGGCCGAGGCGAAGGCCCGCGGCTACCTGCCCGGTCGCTTCAGCTTCAACGTCAAGGGCGGTCGGTGCGAGAACTGCGCGGGCGACGGCACGATCAAGATCGAGATGAACTTCCTGCCCGATGTCTACGTCGCCTGCGAGGTGTGCGAGGGCGCCCGCTACAACCGAGACACCCTCACGGTGCACTACAAGGGCAAGAGCATCGCCGAAGTGCTCGACATGCCGATCGAGGAGGCCGCCGAGTTCTTCGCCCCCATCTCCGCGATCCACCGGTTCCTCCAGACGCTCGTCGATGTCGGTCTCGGCTACGTCCGGCTCGGGCAGAGCGCGACGACGCTCTCGGGCGGCGAGGCGCAGCGCGTCAAGCTCGCCACGGAGCTGCAGAAGCGATCGAACGGCCGCAGCATCTACGTTCTCGACGAGCCGACGACGGGGCTGCACTTCGAAGACGTCCGCAAGCTGCTCGCGGTGCTCGGCGGGCTCGTCGACAAGGGCAACACCGTGGTCGTCATCGAGCACAACCTCGATGTGATCCGCGCCGCCGACTGGCTCATCGATCTGGGGCCCGAGGGCGGCGCGGGCGGTGGCACGGTCATCGCCACCGGCACGCCCGACGAGCTGGCCCGCGTCGAGGGCAGTCACACCGGCCGCTTCCTCGCCGAGATGCTCCCTGCGTCGCGCGCGGCGAGCTGAGGCCCTCGACGATCGTGGCGACGCAGATCGAGACGCGCGAGGCCTGGCGGCCGAAGCGGGGCGAGATCCCCACCGATCCCGGTGTCTACCGATTCCGAGACGAGGCGGGCCGCGTGCTCTACGTCGGCAAGGCGAAGAACCTCCGTTCGCGGTTGAGCAGCTACTTCCAGCCGCTCCACGCCCTCCACGACCGCACGCGCAGGATGGTCACGACCGCGCGCGGCATCGAGTGGACGGTCGTCGGGAGCGAGCTCGAGGCGCTCGAGCTCGAGTACACGTGGATCAAGGAGTTCGCGCCGCCGTTCAACGTCAAGTTCCGCGACGATAAGACCTATCCATACCTCGCCATCACCCTCGGCGATCGCGTGCCGCGCGTCATGGTCACGCGCACGCGGGGAATCCCCGGCGCACGCTACTTCGGGCCGTACACGAAGGTCTGGGCGGTGCGCGAGACGGTCGACATCATGCTCAAGGCCTTCCCCGTGCGCTCCTGCTCCGAGGCGACGTACACGCGGGCGCACGATCGCAACAGACCGTGCCTGCTCGGCGACATCGGGAAGTGCGCAGCCCCCTGCGTGGGTCGGGTCACCCCCGAGCAGCACAAATCGCTCGCCCTCGACTTCGCCTCGTTCATGGCCGGCAATGATGCGCGCTATGTCCGCGACCTCAGAGCGAGGATGGCCGCGGCCGCCGCCGCCCTCGACTACGAGGCGGCGGCGCGCTATCGCGACCAGATCGGCGCACTCGAGACCGCGTTGTCGAAGAGCGCTCTCGTGCTCGCGGACGACGTCGACGCCGATGTCTTCGGCATCGCCTACGACGAGCTCGCCGCGGCCGTGCAGCTGTTCCGAGTGCGCGGCGGCCGAGTCCGCGGCGTGCGCGGCTGGGTCGTCGACACCGAGCTCGACATGACGCTCGCCGAGCTCGTCGACTCGGTGCTGCAGAACGCCTACGACGACGCCGAGCCTCCCGCGCGCGAGATCCTCGTGCCCGCCGTGCCCGAAGACTCCGCGGCCCTCCAACTCGTGCTCACCGAGCGCCGCCGCGCGGCGGGGGAGCGGGGGGGCGTGGTCCTCCGCTCCGCCCGTCGCGGCGACAAGGCGGCGCTGAGCGAGACCGCGCTCGCGAACGCGCGGAACGCCCTGCAGGGGTACAAGACCCGCCGCAGCGGAGACTTCACCGCGCGCTCGCAGGCCCTCGCCGACCTCCAGGAGGCGCTCGGGCTCGCCGAGGCGCCGCTGCGGCTGGAGTGCTACGACGTCTCGCACCTCGGCGGCACCGGCCAGGTCGCCTCGATGGTGGTCTTCGAAGACGGGCTGCCCCGCAAAGACCAGTACCGCTCGTTCTCGATCGCGAGCGCCCGCGACGACACCGACGCGATCCACCAAGTGCTATCGCGGCGGCTCGCCTATCTGCGCCCGGGCGCCACCGGGACGGACGTGCCCGCCGACACGAGCGCCGACACGAAGGCCGTCGCCGACATCGACCCGGAACCGACCACGACCGTCGCGAAGAAGGCCTTCCACTACCGACCCGGCCTCCTCGTGATCGACGGCGGCCAGCCGCAGGTGCAGGCGGCCGCGCGGGCCCTCGCGGATGCCGGCATCGACGACATCGCCGTGTGCGGCATCGCGAAGCGGCTCGAGGAGATCTGGCTGCCCGACAGCGCGTTCCCCGTCATTCTGCCGCGAGCATCCGACGCCCTGTTCCTGCTGCAGCGGCTCCGTGATGAGGCGCACCGCTTCGCCCTGCGGCACCAGCGCACGAAACGCAAGCAGAGCATCTCGACCGAGTTGTCGACCGTGCCGGGGCTCGGCCCCGCCCGCGTGCGCGAGCTGCTGACCCGTTTCGGCTCGGTCGCACGCCTGCGCGCGGCGAGCATCGACGAGCTCATGGCGGTCGACGGCATCGGGCCGAAGACGGCGGAGGCCGTGCAGCGCGCAGTCGGCGCCGCCCCGGCGACTAGGCTGGAGGCCACGACCCCCACTCGCAACGAGGCCCGCGAATGACTGACAGCCCCGCCCACGACGTGCTCATCGTCACCGGGATGTCCGGGGCGGGGCGATCGACCGTCGCCAACGCTCTCGAAGACCTCGGCTGGTACGTCGTCGACAATCTGCCGCCGCAGATGCTGCGCCCGCTCGTCGATCTCGCCGTGCACCCGGGCAACCAGCTGCCGACGATCGCCGCGGTCGTCGACGTGCGCGGCGGAAGGCTCTTCGCCGACCTCCGGGCGGTCATCGACGAGCTGCGCGATCGGGCCACTGTGCGCGTGCTCTTCCTCGAGGCGACCGACGCGGCCCTCGTTCGCCGATTCGAGCAGGTGCGGCGCCCGCATCCGCTGCAGGCCGACGGCACCCTCCTCGACGGCATCGGCCGCGAACGCGAACGCATGCTCGAGGTGCGCGAGCTCAGCGACATCATCATCGATACGAGCGAGTTCAACATCCACCAGCTCGCGTCGACCGTCGCCGAGATCTTCTCGCCCGAGGGCGCCGCGACCGTGAGGGTCACGCTGCAGAGCTTCGGGTTCAAATACGGCCTCCCGACCGATGCCGATATGGTCGCCGATGCACGATTCCTGCCGAATCCCTTCTGGCAGGAGCACTTGCGGGCGCTCACGGGTCTCGACGACACGGTGAGCGACTACGTGCTCGGCCAGGACGGCGCCCGCGAGTTCATCGGCCGCTACGTCGCGGCCCTGCAACCGGTGCTTCGCGGATACGTGCGCGAGAACAAGCGCAATGCCACGATCGCGATCGGTTGCACGGGCGGCAAGCACCGCTCGGTCGCCCTCATCGAGGACCTCGCCGCGCACCTTCGAGGGCTTCCCGGCGTCGCGGTCACCGTGAAGCACCGCGACCTCGGACGCGAGTAGGCTCGACTGTCGCCCCACGAGGGCGCGCCGTTCACCCCCGCTTCACCGAGAGGACGACCCGTGGCACTGACCGCCGACGTGAAAGAGGAACTCGCGCAGCTGGCGGTCACCAAGACCACGGTGCGCGCCGCGGAACTCGCGACCATCCTCCGTTTCGCCGGAGGCCTGCACCTCATCTCGGGCCGCGTCGCCGTCGAGGTCGAGCTCGATGCCCCCGAGATCGCGCGTCGCGTGCGCCGCGACCTCGCCGAGCTCTACGGCATGCGCAGCGACGCCGCGATGATGTCGCCGGGCGGGATCCGGCGCACGCCCGCCTACGTCGTCCGCGTCGTCGACGGCGGCGAGACTCTGGCGCGGCAGACCGGCCTCCTCGATGCTCGTCGACGACCGGTGCGCGGGCTGCCGAACAAGCTCACGACCGGGTCGAAGGACGAGCTCGCCGCCGTCTGGCGGGGAGCATTCCTCGCCCATGGCTCCCTCACCGACCCCGGTCGCTCGGCGTCGCTCGAGATCACGTGCCCGGGCAACGAGTCGGCCATGGCGCTCGTCGGGGCCGCCGGTCGGCTGGGCGTCCCGTCCAAGGCGCGGGAAGTGCGAGGCGTCCATCGCGTCGTCATCCGCGACGGCGAGAAGATCGGCCAGATGCTCCGTCTCATGGGTGCGACGCGGACGGTCGCCGACTGGGAGGAGTTGCGCCAGCGACGCGAGGTCAGGGCCACGGCGAACCGGCTGGTCAACTTCGACGACGCCAACCTGCGCCGCTCCGCGCAGGCCGCGGTCGCCGCCTGTGCGCGCGTCGCCCGCGCTCTCGAGATCCTCGGCGACGACGTTCCCGAGCACTTGCGGTACGCGGGCCAGCTGCGACTCGACCACCGCGACGCGAGCCTCGACGAGCTCGGGCACCACGCCGATCCGCCCATGACGAAGGATGCCGTCGCGGGTCGGATCCGACGCCTCCTCGCGATGGCCGACAAGCGGGCCGAGCAGCTCGGCATCGAGGGCACCGACGCCGACTTCCCCACGGACGAGGACGAGGTCTGAGGCGCCGATCGAGCCGAGCCCGCGAGCGCGCCGGCGTCCGTACCGGAAGCCTGAACGTCCGGTGCGCATCGGGAACACCGCCGGTGCCCGGGCAGTCGCCGTCAGTAGACTGACAGCCGTCAGCGGGGCCGCCGCCACCGCGGTCTCGGACCATCTGCGAGAAGAAAGCATGCGATGTCCGTCTACAGCCTTCCCGACCTCCCGTACGACTACGCCGCGCTCGAGCCCCACATCAGTGCGCGCATCATGGAGCTGCACCATTCCAAGCACCACGCCGCCTACGTGACGGGCGCGAACACCGCGCTCGAGAAGATGGCAGAGGCGCGCGAATCGGGCGACTTCGCGAACATCAACCGGCTCGAGAAGGATCTCGCCTTCCACCTCGGCGGCCACGTCAACCACTCCATCTTCTGGACGAACCTCTCGCCCGAGGGCGGCGACCGACCCACCGGCGAGCTCGCGGCCGCGATCGACGAGTCCTTCGGCTCCTACGACGGATTCGCCGGCCACTTCAGCGCCGCCGCACTGGGAATCCAGGGCTCGGGCTGGGGCGTTCTCTCCTGGGACCCCATCGGCCGGCGCTTGATCGTGCAGCAGCTCTTCGATCAGCAGGGCAATACGGCGCAGGCGACGGTTCCGCTGCTGCAGCTCGACATGTGGGAGCACGCCTTCTACCTCGACTACGTCAACGTGAAGGCCGACTATGTGAAGGCGTTCTGGAACATCGTGAACTGGCAGAACGTCAGCGATCGCTTCGAGGCGGCACGCTCGGGCACCGACGCGCTCCTGCTACTGTCGTAACGGACGTCGTGGCCGGGGCTCGAGCCCCGGCCACCCTCTCGAGCGCCCACCCTCGAGCGTCACCCGCCACCACCACACCACCACCCCACGGCGCGCCGTGCGCCGCCCGAACCACCAGGAGTCTGCAGTGAGCGTGAAGATCGGCATCAACGGCTTCGGCCGCATCGGTCGCAACTACCTCCGGGCCGCGCTGGCCCAGGGGAGCGACCTCGAGATCGTGGCCGTCAACGATCTGACGGACAACGCCGCTCTCGCACACCTCCTGAAGTACGACTCCGTCGGCGGCCCGCTCGCCCACGAGGTCTCGCACGACGGCGACTCGATCACGGTCGGCGGCCACCGCATCCGCGTATTCGAGGAGCGCGACCCCGCGAACCTGCCCTGGGGCGAGCTCGGCGTCGACATCGTCATCGAGTCGACCGGTCGCTTCACGAAGGCGGACGACGCGCGCAAGCACATCGCCGGCGGCGCCAAGAAGGTGCTCATCTCGGCGCCCGCGACGGGCGACGACGCCACGATCGTCATGGGTGTCAACGAGGAGACGTACGACCCCGCGACGGACGTGGTCATCTCGAACGCCTCCTGCACCACGAACTGCCTCGCGCCGCTCGCCAAGGTCTTCAACGACGCCTTCGGCATCGAGCGCGGGTTCATGATGACGGCCCACGCCTACACGGCGGACCAGAACCTCCAGGACGGCCCCCACAGCGACCTGCGCCGCGCGCGGGGGGCGGCGATCAACATCGTCCCCGCCTCGACCGGCGCGGCGAAGGCGATCGGGCTCGTGCTGCCCGAGCTCAACGGCAAGCTGAGCGGCTCGTCGTACCGCGTGCCGGTGCCCACGGGCTCGATCGTCGACCTCACGATCGTCACGCCGACCGAGGGTCTCACGGTCGACCGCATCAACGCCGCCTACCAGGCAGCCGCGAGCGAGGGCCGTCTTGCGGGCTACCTGCAGTACACCGCCGACCCGATCGTGTCGAGCGACATCCAGCTCAACCCGCACTCGTCGATCTTCGACTCGGAGCTGACGAACGTCAGCGGCAACCTCGTGAAGGTCTCCGCCTGGTACGACAACGAATGGGGCTACTCGAACCGCCTCGTCGACCTCACCGAGTACGTCGCCGAGCGGCTCTGATCGACGACGGGGACCCCGCCGTGACTCTGCGCACCATCGAGTCCCTCGGTGACCTTTCCGGTCGGCGCGTCATCGTCCGGTGCGACCTCAACGTGCCGATCGCCGACGGCGCCGTAGGCGACGACGGGCGCATCCGCGCCTCGCTGCCGACGCTCAACGCCCTCATCCACCGAGGGGCGAAGGTCGTCGTGATCTCGCACCTGGGCCGGCCGGACGGCACTCGGGACGCGCGGTACAGCCTGAAGCCCGTCGCGCAGCGACTGAGCGAGCTGCTCGGCGCGCCCGTCGCCGTCGCCGACGACACGGTCGGCAGCGGTGCGGAGGCCACCGTGGCCGCCCTGGAGGACGGCGAGGTCGCCGTGCTCGAGAACCTCCGGTTCAACCCGGGTGAGACGAGCAAGGACGCCGCGGAGCGTCGTGCTTTCGCGGAGAAGCTCGCCCGTTTCGGCGACGCACTCGTCTCGGACGGATTCGGCGTCGTGCATCGCAAGCAGGCGAGTGTCTACGAGCTCGCGCAGGTGCTGCCGAGCGCCGCCGGCTCGCTCATCGCGGCCGAGACGGACGTGCTCGACCGATTGACCGAACGACCGGCGCGGCCGTACACGGTCGTCCTCGGCGGTTCCAAGGTCAGCGACAAGCTCGGCGTCATCGCCCACCTGCTGCCGCGCGTCGACCGGCTGCTCATCGGCGGCGGCATGCTCTTCACCTTCCTCAAGGCGCAGGGCCACCCCGTCGGCGCCAGCCTGCTCGAGGAGGACCAGCTCGACACGGTGCGCGGCTACCTCGCGGAGGCGGCCGCGCGCGGGGTCGAGATCGTCCTGCCGACCGACGTCGTCGTCGCCGAACGCTTCGCCGGGGATGCCGCGCACGGCGTGCAGGCTGCCGATGCGATCGAGAACGGGCCGGCAGGCGCATCCGGAATCGGGCTCGATATCGGCCCGGAGACGGCCGCGCGGTTCGCGGAGCTCGTCGCCTCCTCGACGACGGTGTTCTGGAACGGGCCGATGGGCGTGTTCGAGTTCCCCGCCTTCGCCCACGGCACGAAGTCCGTCGCCGAGGCGCTCACGCGCGTCAGCGGTCTGGGCGTTGTCGGTGGGGGCGACTCGGCCGCCGCCGTCCGCGCGCTCGGATTCACCGACGAGCAGTTCGGCCACGTCTCGACCGGCGGCGGTGCCAGCCTCGAGTTCCTCGAGGGCAAGAAGCTTCCCGGACTGGAGGTCCTCGGATGGGCGTAGCCCGAACCCCGCTCATCGCGGGCAACTGGAAGATGAATCTCGACCACCTGCAGGCGATCGCCTTCGTGCAGAAGCTCGCCTGGAGCCTGCGCGACGCGAAGCACTCCTCGAACGAGGTCGAGGTCGCGGTGTTCCCGCCGTTCACCGACCTGCGCAGCGTGCAGACGCTCATCGCCGCCGACAAGCTCGAGCTCGCGCACGGCGCGCAGGATCTCTCGGCGCACGACAGCGGGGCGTACACCGGTGAGATCTCGGGTGCTTTCCTGAGCGCCCTGAGCTGCCGCTACGTCATCATCGGCCACTCGGAACGGCGGCAGTACCACCACGAGGACGACGCGCTCGTGGCGAAGAAGACCGTCGCAGCGCTCCGGCACGGCGTGACCCCCGTCGTGTGCGTCGGCGAGTCGGCCGAGGACCTCGCAGAGCACGGCCCCTCGGCCGTCCCCGTCGCCCAGCTGCGTGTGGTGCTCGATGAGTTGACGACCGATGCCGAGTTCGTCGTCGCCTACGAACCGGTGTGGGCCATCGGTTCCGGCCAGGCGGCGACCCCCGAACAGGCGCAGCAGGTCTGCTCGGCACTGCGCGCGACGATCGCCGAGACGCTCGGGGACGACACGGCCGATCGCACCCGCATCCTCTACGGGGGCAGCGTGAAGTCGGGCAACATCGCGGGCTTCATGAACCAGAGCGATGTCGACGGCGCGCTCGTCGGCGGCGCGAGCTTGGACGTCGACGAGTTCTCGGCGATCGCACGTTTTCCGAAGCACGTCGGAACCGTCTGAACCGGCTCGCGCGCCGCGGTGCGTTAGAGTAGGACGCTGTTCGAAACCCCGAGAGGCCGCTATCCCGTGGAAATCCTTCAGGTCGTGCTCCAGGTCATCCTGGGCATCACCAGCCTTCTGCTCACCCTCATGATCCTGCTGCACCGCGGTCGCGGCGGCGGACTGTCCGACATGTTCGGCGGGGGAGTGACCTCGAATCTCGGCGCCTCCGGGGTCGCCGAGCGCAACCTCAACCGCATCACGATCGTGCTCGCGCTGACCTGGGTCGGCTCGATCGTGATCCTCGGGCTCATCACGCGCTTCGACGCGGCCTAGGCAGGAGAGAACATGGTTTCCGGTGGCAGCGCCATCCGCGGCTCCCGCGTGGGTTCCGGTCCGATGGGAGAGCAGGACCGCGGGGTCCACGCCGACCGCATCGCCGTCTCCTACTGGGATGCGTACGGCAATGAGACGGTCCGGCACTTCGCGGCCAACCTCCCCGATGACGAGATACCCTCGATCATCGACTCGCCGACCTCCGGTCTGCCCGCGGGCCGCGACAAGGAGAACCCTCCACAGCTGGCGAAGAACGAGCCGTACAAGACCCACCTCGCCTACGTGAAGGAGCGTCGCACCGAGGACGAGGCGAAGCAGATCCTCGAAGACGCGCTCGTGAAGCTGCGCGAGCGGCGCGGAACATCCGCCTGATCGTCGACGAACGATCGTGAGCCCCGACCCTGCTGGGTCGGGGCTCACGTCGTCGCCGGCGGGCGAGCGCCCTCTCGGACCGCCGTCTCACACCGGCCGGCGGCCCGATGTGCGCGAAAGGTTCGTGCGGGGTAACACGAGCGCGCCGAGGCGGTAACACTCCGCGCCTACGCTCGAGCCCGAACACCACCGGACTCGGCGGGATCGAACGGGCCGAGGCCCTCGATCCGTCGCGAAGGCGACCGCGCCGCGGTCGCGGAGACCTCACAGGGGACCGTTCCCCCCTGTGAGGTCTCCGACCCCGAGGGGAAACAGATGACGCACACGACCGAAACGACGCCCTCCTACGGTGGCGGCATGACGCCCGCGACCGAGCCCCTCCGTCTCGTCGTCGTGGGCGCGGGCATGGTCGCTCACCGTCTCGTCGAGTCGCTGCGGTCGCGCGATGCCGAGAACTCCTGGGTCGTCACCGTGATCGGCGACGAGAACCGACGACCTTACGACCGGATCCAGTTGACGAGCTGCATCACCGGAACCGAGCCGGACGCCCTGCAGCTCGGTGCCCCGCTGCTCTGGTCCGACCCTCGCGTCTCGCTCATCCCCGCAGACCCGGTGGAGCGCATCGATCGCACCGGCCGCGAGGTGACGACGGCGAGCGGCCGGCGCATCCCCTACGACCGGCTCGTCCTCGCGACGGGCTCGCGCGCCGCGCGTCCCGACGTTCCGGGCGTTCGACACGACGGCGTGTTCGTGTACCGCACGGTCGACGACGTCGTCGCCCTCAAGGCCCGAACGGAGCGTGCTATCGCCTCGGGCGGTGTCGTCCGCGGCGCCGTGCTCGGCGGCGGGCTGCTCGGGCTCGAGGCAGCAGGCGCGCTCCACGCCCTGGGCGTCGCGACCACGGTCGTGCAGTCCTCCGACCGGCTCATGTCGGCGCAGCTCGACGCGGGCGGCGGCCAGGCGCTCCGTCGGCTCATCGAGGCCTGCGGCATCAGCGTTCGGCCGAACTCCCGCACCCGCGCCATCAGCGCCCACCCCGACGGCAGCGTGAACGGGCTCATCTTCGACGACGGGGCACGTCTCGACGCCGACATCGTCGTGCTCGCGGTGGGCATCCGGCCCCGCGACGAGCTCGCTCGCGACGCCGGGCTCGCGATCGCGCCCCGCGGCGGCGTCGTCATCGACGAGGGATGCGCCAGTTCCGATCCGGCGATCGCCGCCGTCGGCGAGGTCGCGGCGATCGGCGGCGTCTGCCACGGCCTCGTCGCCCCGGGCTACGCCATGGCGGAGGTGCTCGTGGACCGCTTGCTCGGAGGCTCGGCGACCGTGCCCGCCGCCGACACGGCGACGAAGCTCAAGCTCACGGGTGTCGATGTCGCGAGCTTCGGCGACGCCTTCGCCGCCTCGCCCGGCGCGCTCGAGGTCGTCTACGCCGACCCGGTCGCCGGGGTGTACAAGAAGCTCGTCATGAGCGATGACGCACGGACTCTGCTCGGCGGAGTGCTCGTCGGCGATGCGTCGGCATACTCGTCGTTGCGCCCGATGCTCGGGCGCGAGCTCGGCGCCGATCCCTCCGCCTTCCTCGCGCCGGAATCCTCGGGCGCGGCCGCGTCGATCGAGCTGCCGGACGAGGCGACGATCTGCTCGTGCAACAACGTGAGCGCCGGCGCCGTGCGCGCCGCCGTCACCGAGCACGGCTGCGCCGACCTGGCCGCGGTCAAGGCCTGCACGAACGCCGGCACGAGTTGCGGGTCGTGCGTTCCGCTCGTGAAGAAGCTCACCGCCGTCGAGCTCGTCCGCAGCGGTCGCGAGGTGAGCTCCGCGCTGTGCGAGCACTTCGCTCTGTCGCGCGCCCAGCTGTTCGAGGCGGTCCGCATCCAGGGGCTGCGCTCATTCACCGACGTCGTCGCCAAGCACGGCTCCGGTCGCGGTTGCGACATCTGCAAGCCCGCCGTCGCATCGATCCTCTCCTCGCTCAGCGGCGCGCATCCTCTCGACGGCGAGCACGCGACGCTGCAGGACACCAACGATCACGTCATGGCCAACCTCCAGAAGGACGGCAGCTACTCGGTCGTGCCGCGCATCGCCGGCGGGGAGGTCACGCCCGAAGGACTCGTCGCCATCGGCGAGATCGCGCGCGACTTCGGGCTGTACACCAAGATCACGGGAGCGCAGCGCATCGACATGTTCGGCGCCCGGCTGGAGCAGCTGCCCGACATCTGGCGACGACTCGTCGACGCCGGATTCGAGTCCGGTCACGCCTACGGCAAGTCGCTGCGCGCCGTGAAGAGCTGCGTCGGCTCGACCTGGTGCCGCTACGGCGTGCAGGACTCGGTCAAGCTCGCGATCGACCTCGAGCTGCGCTATCGCGGCCTGCGCTCGCCCCACAAGCTCAAGATGGGCGTCTCGGGCTGCGCCCGCGAGTGCGCGGAGGCCCGCGGCAAGGACGTGGGCGTCATCGCGACCGAGAAGGGCTGGAACATGTACGTCGGCGGCAACGGCGGCTTCACACCCCGCCACGCCGTGCTCTTCGCCGAGGACCTCGACACCGAGACCCTGCTGCGGACGATCGACCGATTCCTGCTGTACTACATCCGCACGGCCGACCGGCTGCAGCGCACCGCGCCGTGGGTGGAGGAGGTCGAGGGGGGCATCGAGGCCATCCGCGACATCATCATGAACGACTCCCTCGGCATCGCCGCCGAGCTCGACGCCGCGATGGCCGAGCACATCGCCCGGTACGAGGACGAGTGGCGGGCCACGCTCGACGACCCCGAGAAGCTCCAGCGCTTCTCCTCCTTCGTGAACGCGCCGCGCACGCCCGACCCCTCCCTCGCCTACGTGGGCGAACGCGGGCAGGCGCGACCCGCGACCGAGCAGGAGCGCGAGGCCGCCCGCGGAGGCGACAACCGCATCCTCATCGCCGGAACGATCCTGGAGGCTCGCCGATGACCATCGAGACTCTCGCCGCGCGCCCCCTCGGGAGCGACCCGTGTGCGGACGACTGGGTGACCGTGTGCGCGCTCGGCGACCTCCCGCGAGAACGCGGTGCGGCCGCTCTCGTCGACGGCAGGCAGGTGGCGATCTTCCGCCTGCTCGACGACGAGCTCGCGGCGATCTGCCAGCGCGACCCGTACAGCGGCGCATACGTGCTGTCGCGGGGCATCGTCGGCTCGGCGAAGGGCCTGCCGACCGTGGCCTCGCCCATGTACAAGCACGTCTTCGACCTGCGCACGGGCCAGTGCCTCGAGACGCACGGCGCCGACGTGCGCTCCGTGCGCGTGTATCCCGTGCGCGTCGTCGGCGGCGCGGTCCAGATCGCCCGGGCGACGACGCCGTGACGACGCTCATGGGGCTCGAGTTCCTCGGCCGTCGCGTCGTGCTCGTCGGCGGCGGGGCGGTGTCGGCGCGCCGCGCGGCGCGGTTCCTCGACGACGGAGCGACGGTGTGCGTCGTCGCGCCCGAGCTGCACCCCGTGCTCGACCGGCTGAGACTCGACGGCATGATCGACTGGATCCCCCGAGCGGTGCAGCCCGCCGACCTCGACGACGCCTGGTTCGTGCACACCGCGACAGGCGACGTCGCGACCGACATGCTCGTCGCCGGCTGGGCAGACGAGCGCCGCATCTGGTGCGTCGCCGCCGGCGACGCCCGAGACGGCAGCGCGCGGACCCCGGCCGTGCGCCGAGCCGGTCAGGTCGTCATCGGCGTCGTCTCCGACACCGGCGTCGATCCGCGCCGCAGCGGCGATGTCTGCGAAGCCCTCGCCGAGCGCGTGCGATCCGGGGCGATCGATCTCCGCCCCCGCCGGCGTGTCCAGGACGAGCCCGGGCGCGTGACTCTCGTGGGTGGGGGCCCGGGGGCGGGCGACCTGCTGACGCTGCGAGCGCGGCGTGCTCTGGCCGAGGCCGACGTCGTGGTGGCGGACCGGCTGGGCGCGATCGACGTGATCGCCGAGCTCCCCGCCGACGTCGAGGTGATCGACGTCGGCAAATCGCCCGGCCATCACCCCGTGCCGCAGGAGCGCATCAACGAGATCCTCGTCGAGCAGGCCCGTGCGGGTCGGCGCGTCGTACGGCTCAAGGGCGGCGACCCGTTCGTCTACGGTCGCGGCGGCGAAGAGGCTATCGCCTGTCGCGCCGCCGGCATCGCGGTCGAGACGGTGCCCGGCGTCTCGAGCGCGATCGCCGTACCCGCCGCCGCCGGCATCCCGGTGACGCACCGCGGGACAGCGGACGGGTTCCGCGTCATGACCGGGCACGAGGTGCTCGACGAACGCGCCTTCGCGGTCATGCGCGAGCCGCGGACGACGCTCGTCGTGCTCATGGGCGTCGGCACACTCGCGCGCATGGTCGACGGCGCCCTTGCCGCCGGCGTCGATCCTTCCCTCCCTGTCGCGATCGTCGAGAACGGCACGGCGTCGTCCCAGCGGACGACGCGAGCCCCGCTGTCGCGGATCGTGGATGCCGCGGCCGCGGCGGACGTGCGCAACCCCGCTGTCATCGTCATCGGCGCCGTCGCGGCACCGGGACTGCTCGACGCGCCCGAGGGGGCGATCGCACCTGCAGCGGCCGCCGTTGCGCCGCCCGCATCCAGGCGCGGCACCTGAACCGTGACCCGCCGCCCGACCGTGCGCAGCGTCCACCAGAATGGTCTGATGAACGAGCCCCAGGAGCAGCACCTCGCCGGGTGCGTGGTGCTCGTGACGGCTGACCGCCGCTCGACCGAGCTGGCGGCCGCTCTCACGCGGCATGGAGCGGAGATCCGGCACGCGCCCGCGATCAGCATGGTGCCGATCCTCAACGACGACGAGCTCATCGCCACGACGCGCGGCGTCATCGCCCAGCAGCCGGACGTCGTCGTCGTGACGACCGGAATCGGGTTCCGCGGCTGGATCGAGGCTGCCGACGCGCACGGCATCGCCGACGAGCTCGTCGATGCGCTGAGACGCAGCCGTCTCGTCGCGCGCGGGCCGAAGGCGCGAGGCGCGATCCAGGCCGCGGGCCTGGTCGCCGACTGGGTGGCCGAATCGGAGACGGCCGCGGAGATCGCGGAGTACCTCCTCGAAGAGGGCGTCGCGGGCCTCCGGATCGCCGTGCAGCACCACGGCTCGGGCGCCGACGGACTCGACGAAGCCTTCCTGGCCGCGGGAGCGGCCGTCGACAGTCTCGTGGTCTACCGCTGGGGCCCGCCCCGGGATCCCGAAGCGGTCCGCGCCTCGGTGCGAGACTGCGCTTCAGGCGTCATCGACGCCGTCGTCTTCACGTCCGCGCCGGGCGCGGCCGCATGGCTGGAGGCAGCCGAGCGCGACGACCGCCTCGATGCGCTCGTAGCATCGTTCCGCGAGGGCTTCGCGATCGCCGTCGCCGTGGGCCCGATCACGGCGGGTCCTCTCCGCGCGGCGGGCGTCGAGCCGATCGTGCCGGAGCGCGGTCGGCTCGGCGCGCTCATCCGCATTCTCGTGGCCCATTACGCCTCACGGCGGGGCGCCGCGCTACTGACGGTGGCCGGGCCCCTGCTGCTGCGCAACACCAGTGCGGTCCTCGCCGGTCGAGTGCTCGACCTCACGCCCACGGGGTTCGCCGTTCTCCGGGCTCTCGCACGCGCCGAAGGCGGCGTCGTGTGTCGCGACGACCTGCTCGACGAACTGCCCGGCGCATCCCGCGACACGCACGCCGTCGAGGTCGCGATCGCTCGACTGCGGCAGGCGGCCGGCGAGCCGCGCCTCGTCCGCACGGTCATCAAGCGAGGCTACCGGTTGGAGCTCGTGAGTGACGTCTGACCCCCGACCGGTGCTCATCGCGTGCTCCCACGGAACCGACGACGCCGAGGGCCGCCGCGTGGTGCGCGGCATCGTCGACGGGATCATCGCCGCACGGCCCGGGCTCGACGTCCGGGAGGCGTTCGTCGACGTGCAGGAGCCCGCGCTGCCGACGGTCGTCGACGCTCTGCCGGCCGGTCGACGCGCGGTGATCGTGCCTCTGCTGCTCTCCGCGGGCTTCCACACCGGCGTCGACATCGTCGAGGCGACCCGTCTGCGGCCCGGCGATGTGGTGGCCGCCACCCCTCTCGGACCCGACTGCCGGCTCAGCGCGATCGTGACCGAGCGGATGCGGGGGGCCGGGGTGCGGGCG
>SCPB01000089.1 GCA_005502445.1 Microbacteriaceae bacterium X2B | reverse complement strand
ACCCCGCCTCCGCCCCGCACGCCTCGGCCTCCGCGCCCGCCGAGCACCGCGCATCCGGCGCCTCGTCGACGTCGACAATTCAGGACGACCGCGTTCCCGTGCCGCAGCCGCTCGTCCGCACGATGGGGCACCCCGCATGAGCCGAGAGCCCCAGAGCCCAGCAGGGCCGCGGCGATCCAGGGCCCAGCGCCGCGTGACCGCCGCCGAACCGCTGCGACCCGTCGACTGGACGAACGAGCGACCTCCTGAATTGTCGACGCGAGCGGTGCCGCGCCACGTCGCGATCGTCATGGACGGCAACGGCCGCTGGGCCAACCGGCAGGGCCTCACGCGCGTCGAGGGCCACCGCGCGGGCGAGGCGAGCCTGCTCGACGTCGTCGCCGGCGCCATCCAGATCGGCGTCACGCACCTCAGCGTCTACGCGTTCAGCACCGAGAATTGGAGCCGCAGCCCCGACGAGGTCCGCTTCCTCATGGGCTTCAACCGCGAGGTGCTGCGCCGCCGCCTCGACCAGCTCGACGCGTGGAACGTGCGCATCCGCTGGGCCGGCCGCCGCCCGAAGCTGTGGCGCAGCGTCATCGGCGAGCTCGAGGAGGCACAATCGCGCACCGCCGGCAACACGGGCCTCACCCTCACGATGTGCGTCAACTACGGCGGCCGCATCGAGCTGGTGGATGCTGTGCGCGCGATCGCGGTGGACGTCGCCTCGGGACGCCTCGCCCCCGATCGCGTCACCGAACGCACGGTCGCGAAGCACCTCTACGCCCCCGAGCTGCCCGACGTGGACCTGTTCGTGCGCTCGAGCGGCGAGCAGCGCACGAGCAACTTCCTGCTCTGGCAGAGCGCCTACGCCGAGATGGTGTTCCTCGACACGCTGTGGCCCGACTTCCGGCGGCGCCACCTATGGGGCGCGATCGAAGCGTACGCGGGGCGCGATCGTCGCTTCGGCGGCGCGGTCGACAAGCCCGCGGCGGCGACCGACCCTGGCGCGCCCTGACCGCCCAGTGCGCGGCGAAAGCCTCGGTAGACTGGGCACTTCGTGCGACAGCCGCCGGGCATCCAGCTCGGCGCGACCCTAGGAGACCCCCACCGTGGCAGCCCCGACCCGTCTGGATTCCGTCATCTCCCTTGCGAAGCGGCGCGGTTTCGTGTTCCAGGCCGGTGAGATCTACGGCGGTTCGCGGTCGGCCTGGGACTACGGGCCCTTGGGCGTCGAGCTGAAGGAGAACATCAAGCGCCAGTGGTGGAAGACCATGGTGCAGAGCCGGCACGACGTCGTCGGGCTCGACTCGAGCGTCATCCTGCCCAAGCGCGTGTGGGAGGCCTCCGGCCACGTCGAGGTCTTCAGCGACCCGCTCGTCGAGTGCCTCAACTGCCACAAGCGCTACCGCGCCGACCACCTGGAGGAGGAATACGAGGCGAAGAAGGGCCGCAAGCCCGAGAACGGCCTCGCCGAGATCGTGTGCGTCAACTGCGGCACCCGCGGGCAGTGGAGCGAGCCGCGCGAGTTCTCCGGACTGCTCAAGACCTTCCTCGGTCCCGTCGACGACGAGTCGGGCCTGCACTACCTTCGCCCCGAGACGGCGCAGGGCATCTTCGTAAACTTCGTCAACGTGCTCGGCGCCGCGCGCATGAAGCCGCCCTTCGGCATCGGTCAGATCGGCAAGAGCTTCCGCAACGAGATCACGCCCGGAAACTTCATCTTCCGCACGCGCGAGTTCGAGCAGATGGAGCTCGAGTTCTTCGTCGAGCCCGGCACCGACGAGGAGTGGCACCAGTACTGGATCGACCTCTCGCAGAAGTGGTACACCGACCTCGGCATCTCGCCCGAGAACATCCGCCAGTACGAGCACCCGGCCGAGAAGCTCTCGCACTACTCCAAGCGCACGGTCGACCTGGAGTACCGCTTCGGATTCACGGGAGGCGAGTGGGGAGAGCTCATGGGCGTGGCGAATCGCACCGATTTCGACCTGTCGACGCACGCCGAGGCATCCGGAACCGATCTGTCGTACTTCGACCAGGGCAAGAACGAGCGCTGGACGCCCTACGTGATCGAGCCCGCCTTCGGTCTCACGCGGGCGCTCATGGCGTTCCTGCTCGATGCGTACGCCGAGGATGAGGCTCCGAACACCAAGGGCGGCGTCGACAAGCGCACGGTGCTGCGTCTCGATCGCCGGCTCGCGCCCGTCAAGGCCGCAGTGCTGCCGTTGAGCCGCAACGAGCAGCTCTCACCGGTCGCGCGCGAGCTCGCCGACCGGCTGCGGCAGCACTGGAACGTCGACTTCGACGACGCGGGCGCGATCGGCCGCCGCTACCGCCGTCAAGACGAGATCGGCACGCCGTTCTGCATCACGGTCGACTTCGAGACGCTCGACGACCAGGCCGTGACGGTGCGCGAGCGCGACACGATGCAGCAGGAGCGCATCCCGCTCGCGGAGCTCGAGGGGCGGCTCGCCGCAGAGCTCGTCGGCGCGTAGCAGCGCGCCCGTCGTTTGCTCGGCGCCCGCGACGCGCAGCAGCCCGCCCCCCGCCGACCGCTGTCGACAATTCAGGAGAACGGTTGCGGGTCGGGCGGTGTCGGCCCGCAACGTCGGGGGTTCGAGGCGCACAGACGCAGCACTCTCCTGAATTGTCGACGGCGGCGCCGGCGGGCGCTGGTTCACGACTCCTCCACAGGGTGTGGTCGAGCGGCCACGACCCCCCGGTGAGCGCCGCAGGGAGGGAAGGCGAGACTGCCGCGGGCACCGTGTCGACATGCACGATCTGCTCGCCCTCATCGCCGACGTCGGCGGTGCCGCCGACCGCCGATTCCTCAACGACCATGGTTTCAGCGACCGGAGGCTTCGGGCAGCGCTCCGCGACGGGCTGCTCGACCGCCCGCGCCGCGGCTGGTACACGGCCTGGGCCCGTGATGACCCGAGGTTCATGGCGATGCGCGTCGGGGGCAGGCTCACCGGCCTCAGCGCGATCCGCGCTCTCGGCGGGTGGGTGCGCGTGCGCCCCCGACTCGATGTGGCGGTGCCGGTCAACGCTTCCCGACTGCGCAACCCGCGACATCGCCGCACGCCCTGGCACCGGTCGCGAGCCGACCCGGGAACGCTGAACTGGTCAAGCGAGCGCCACGACCGGCGTACGAGCTCGGGTATCGTTCCGCTCGTCGAGGCCCTCGAGCGCGTCTGCCGCACGGCGGGGCACGAGGACGCCATCGCCGCGATCGACTGGGCGCGGCGGTCGGGTTCGATCGACGCCATCGATCTCGCCGAGCTGGGGTTGCGCTTGCCCCGCCCCCTGCGATGGATGCTCGCCGCAAGTGACGTGCGCTGCGACTCGCTCCCCGAGAGCCTCGCCCGCACCCGGCTGCGCTCGTGCGGGTTCCGTGTCGAGAGCCAGGTCGCGCTGGAGGGAACGAGCCCCGTCGACCTGCTCGTCGAGGGCCACGTCGCGGTCGAGGTCGACGGCGGGGAATTCCATGTGAACGCTTTCGAGAAGGACCGCGCGAAGGATCTCGCGATCACCCGGGCGGGGATGCACGCCCTGCGTCCGAGTGCACGACACGTCTTCGAGAACTGGCCGACCGTGCTCACGGCGATCTCGCGCGCCCTGCTCGAGCGCGGCATCCCGACTCCCGTCGCCGTCGGCAATTCAGGAGACCGTGTCGGTCCTCGCGGAGGCGCACGCAGAGAACCGCCCAACCCGCCAGGCCAATCGTGCTCCACCCACCCGTTCTCCTGACTCGTCGACAGGGCGTGGGCGCTCGGGGAACGTGACAAGCGCTCAGCGTTTCGTCGAGGTGTCGCAGCATTTCGCGCTCGTGAACAGCGGCTGAATCGGTCGCCGACTCGTTGACTCGGCGTCGAAGCCGGTGCTAGCGTGCGTGCCGAACCGAGGGAAGCTCTGGGGATCGAACCCGAAAACGACGATCCCCGCCCAGAGCGCCCCGGTCGATGATGACCCGCCGTTCCCCGACGGCGTCGGCGATGAGGGCGAGCAGATCGTGCATGTCGACACGGTGCCCGCGGCAGTCTCGCCTTCCCTCCCTGCGGCGCTCACCGGGGGGTCGTGGCCGCTCGACCACACCC
>SCPB01000088.1 GCA_005502445.1 Microbacteriaceae bacterium X2B | reverse complement strand
GTCGAGCGCAGCGAGCTCGTCATCCTCGCCGTGCCCGACGACCAGCTGCCGGGCCTCGTGAGCGGCCTCGCGGCCCTCGGCTCGTGGCAGCCCGGCCAGCTCGTCATGCACACCTCGGCGCAGCACGGCGTGCGCGTGCTCGACCCCGCGCGGCCCGCGGGCATCATCCCCCTGGCCGTGCATCCGGCCCTCGCGTTCACCGGAACCTCGATCGACCTGGTGCGCCTGCGCGAGGCCTGGTGCGCGGTGACCGCGCCGAGCCCCGTGCTGCCGATCGCGCAGGCGCTCGTCGTCGAGATGGGCGCCGAGCCGATCGTCGTGCCCGAGGAGCACCGCGCGGCCTACGCCGACGCCATCCAGTCGGCGAGCGACTTCTCGAGCGCGATCGTGTCGCAGGCGATGAACGCCCTGCGCGAGATCGGCGTCGACGAGCCCGGTCTCGTGCTCGGCGCGGTCGTGCGCTCGGCGGTCGAGAACGCGCTGCGCTCGGCGGGCCTCGATACGATCGACCTCGGTGCGCTCGCCGATTCCGGCCGGGATGCCCCGCCCGACGACCACCCCGACTCTGGAGACTCGTGAGCCCCACCCCGCCGCCCGTCGAGACCACGATCGCGGGCCTGCGCGCGCGACTGGATGCCGAGCGCGCCGCCGGCCGCAGCATCGCCCTCGTGCCGACGATGGGCTCCCTCCACGAGGGGCACCTCGCGCTCGTCGGCCGCGCGCGCGAGATCGCCGACGTCGTCGTGGTGTCGATCTTCGTCAACCCGCTGCAGTTCGGCCCGACCGAGGACTTCGACCGCTACCCGCGCGACCTCGACCGCGACCGCGCGGCGCTCGCCGACCACGCAGTCGCCGTCGTGTTCGCCCCGACCGCCGCCGAGATGTACCCGACGGGCCCCGTCCAGACCCGGGTGACCGCCGGCCAGGTCGGAGGCACGCTCGACGGGCGCTCCCGCCCCGGCCACTTCGACGGCATGCTCACGGTCGTCGCGAAGCTGCTGCTCATCGCCGGACCGCACGTCGCCGTCTTCGGGCAGAAGGACGCCCAGCAGCTCTTCCTCGTGCAGCGCATGGTGCGCGATCTCGACGTGCCGACCCGCATCGAGGTCGTCGACACGGTGCGCGCCGACGACGGGCTCGCGCTGTCGAGCCGCAACGCCTTCCTCGACGAGCGGCAGCGGAGAGCGGCCCGCACCATCCCGGCCGCCCTCGAGGCGGCGCAGTCGGCCGCCGATCGCGGGCTCGACGCCGTCGTCGCCGCCGCGCAGAGCGTGCTCTCGGGTGAGCCCGAGGTCGAGCTCGACTACTTCGCCGTCGTCGACCCGACGACATTCCTGCCCGTCGGCGACGAGTACCGCGGCCTGGCCCGCGCCCTCGTCGCCGCACGCGTCGGCCCGACCCGGCTCATCGACAACGAGCTGATCGCCCTGCACTGACTGCGCCGGTGCCGGCGCCCGCGCGGGTGCCGGGCCGCCCGCCGTTAGGCTTGAGCGGTTGATCGAGGAGACCCCCGCATGAGCGAGACCCCCGCGCCCGAGCCGGCCGCGACCCCCGCCGACCCCGCGGCGACGCCCGTCGTCGCCGACGAATCCGTCGTCGCCGACATCGCCGAGCAGAAGCAGGTTCGCCTCGACAAGCGCGCACGGATGCTCGCCGCCGGCATCGAGGCATACCCCGTCGGTCTCGCGGTCACCGATTCGATCCCGGCCGTGCGCGCCCGCCACCCCGAGCTCGCCGCCGACACCGCGACGGGCGAGCGCACCGCTCTCGCCGGCCGCCTCGTGTTCTCGCGCATCACCGGCAAGCTGTGCTTCGCGACGCTGCAGTCGGGCGACGGAGAGCGCATCCAGGCGATGGTGAGCCTCGCCGAGGTGGGCGAGGAGAGCCTGGAGCGCTGGAAGGAGTTCGTCGACCTCGGCGACCACGTCTTCGTTGAGGGCGAGGTCATCACGAGCCGTCGCGGCGAGCTCAGCATCATGGTCTCGCAGTGGGCGATCGCCGCGAAGGCGATCCTGCCGCTGCCGAACCTGCACAACGAGCTCAATGAGGAGACGCGCGTGCGTCAGCGCTACCTCGACCTCATCGTGCGCGAGCAGGCGCGCCGGACCGTGCGCGCGCGCGCCGTGGCGGTCGCCAGTCTGCGCAGCACGTTCGCGAGCCACGGCTATCTCGAGGTCGAGACGCCGATGCTGCAGACGATGCACGGGGGAGCATCCGCCCGCCCCTTCGTCACGCATTCGAACGCCTTCGACACCGAGCTGTTCCTGCGCATCGCGCCCGAGCTGTTCCTCAAGCGCGCTGTCGTCGGCGGCATCGAGCGGGTGTTCGAGATCAACCGCAACTTCCGCAACGAGGGGGCCGACTCCACCCACAGTCCGGAGTTCGCGATGCTCGAGGCATACCAGGCCTACGGCGACTACCACCGGATGGCCGACCTGACGCAGGAGCTGATCCAGAACGCGGCCGTCGCGATCGCGGGTTCGCACGTCGTGACGTGGGCGGACGGCACCGAGTACGACCTCGGCGGCGAGTGGGACCGCCTGAGCATGTACGGCTCGCTCAGCGAGGCGGCCGGCGTCGAGATCACGCCCGAGACGCCGATGGCCGAGCTGAAGCGACTCGCCGACGGCGTCGAGATCGAGATCGACCATCCGCTGCACGGCAAATACGTCGAAGAGCTCTGGGAGCACTTCGTCAAGGGCGACCTCGTGCGCCCGACCTTCGTCATGGACTTCCCCGTCGACACGAGCCCGCTCGTGCGCGACCATCGTACGACTCCCGGCGTGGTCGAGAAGTGGGATCTCTACCTGCGCGGCTTCGAGCTCGCGACCGGCTACTCCGAGCTCGTCGATCCGGTCATCCAGCGCGAGCGCTTCGTCGCGCAGGCGAGCCTCGCGGCGGGCGGCGACCCCGAGGCGATGCGCCTCGACGAGGCCTTCCTCACCGCTCTCGAGCACGGCATGCCGCCGACGATGGGCATGGGCATGGGCATCGACCGACTGCTCATGGCGCTCACGGGTCTCGGCATCCGCGAGACGATCCTCTTCCCGCTCGTGAAGTAGGGTCGCGGCATGGCCTCCCGCGATGACGAACTGACCCTGCCCGGCGACGAGGCGAAGAAGAGGGGCGAGGTCTCGTTCGCGCGCATCGCCATCTGGGTCATCGTCGGCGCCCTCGGCGCGTACCTGCTGATCTCGGGCGTCGTCGGCATCATCGCGAAGGGATGACCGGGGCGGTCGCGCGCGAGCTCGTTACGATGAATCACGCTCGTCACATCGGCCACACGCACCACTCTGACCACTTCGACCACAAGATCTAGCGGTAGACAGCACGGTGTGTCCCCCTATGTGGGGCGCGCGGGTCCGACGGGGTGGTTTCTAAGATGAGAGCGTCCGAGAGCACTGCGACCGGCCACCCACCGGATACCCGCGCAGAACCCCACGACGAACCCGAACCCGGCGATGACGGCAACCCGGAAGAAGTCGCCGACATCGCCCTTACCCGAATGCGATAACCGTGCTGCGTCCCCGCGCCGTCCTGCTGAGCCTGACCTCGGCCGTGCTCTCGACGAGCCTCGTGCTCGCCGCGTCGCCCGTGCTCGCGGCGAACTCGCTGCGCATCACGACGCCGCTCGCGGGCAGCATCGTCTCGGGCGAGCTGTACGTCGCCGGGTCGATCGCCGGCGACGGCGAGCACGAGCTCACCCTCGCCCTCTCGCCGCAGAAGCTCGGCGAGTGCGGGCCGGCCGTCGCCCAGACCACGACCACCGCGAGCGCAGTCGACGGCTTCGAAGCCCTCGTCGACACGACGGTCGTCGCCGACGGCACGTACTGCATCGTCGCGGTCGCCGATCGAGGCCGGCTCTCGGATGTCCAGTCCGACATCACGGTCAGCAACGCGATCCTGCGCGGCGGCATGCAACTGCCCACGCTGTCGCTGCCCGAACCGACCGATGGGCCCGCGGCGATCGACGCCGCCGTGCCCGCCGATCTCGGGCCGTTCCTCGCTGCCATCGCCTTCGGACTCGCTGGGCTCCTGGGCCTCGGCGTCGTCGTATTCGGCATCGTTTCCAGCCGAAGGTCGGTGCGGCCCTGAACTCATGATGACCGGAGCCTGACCGCCACCTCCCCCCGAATGCGGTCCGG
>SCPB01000110.1 GCA_005502445.1 Microbacteriaceae bacterium X2B | reverse complement strand
GAGTACGCCGGGGCGGGGGCCGCGGCGACCGGCTGCGGAGCAGCGGCCTCGGCTGCGGACGCCACGCCGCCGCTGCGCTGCAACTCGGCGATGCGGGCGTCTGCGGCGACGAGCCGCTGCTTGAGCTCGTCGTTCTCCTGGTTCAGGCGACGGAGTTCGACGACGATCTCGTCGAGGAAGTCGTCGACCTCATCCTGGTCGTACCCCTCTCGGAACTTGGTCGACTGGAAGCGCTTGTTGACGACGTCTTCGGGTGTGAGGGCCATTCCGTCTACCTCGGAACTTTCTGGAGAGCGATCGGATAACGATGGGGTAACGCTAGCAACACGGAGCCACATGCGTCACATCCGTGGCCCCACCTTATCCGCACCCGGCGCACTGCGGCAGGGGGATCAAGAGGTTCGCCTGCGACGGCGTCCGCTCAGCGGGGGCCGACGATCGACATGAGGATGAACAGCACGACCATGACGATCGTCCAGGCGAGATCCAGCTGGATCGCGCCGAGCCGGATCGGCGGGACGAAACGCCGCACCGCCCGGATCGGCGGGTCCGTGATCGTGTAGCTGACCTCGGCCGCGACGACGACGGCCCCCGTCGGCCGCCAGGAGCGATTGAGCGACTGGATCCAGTCGAACACGAATCGAGCCCACATCGCGAGGAACACGATCAGGAGTGCGACGTAGATCACGCCGAAGACGATGGAGAGGACTGCCTGCACGGTACCAGTCTGTCAGGTCGTGCTGGGAAGAACGCCGCCCGGTGCGACGGGCGTGGCCCGGGGCTCAGCCGAGGAAGGACGCATCGACGTCGGACTCGGCCTCGGCCTGCTCACCGCTCACGGCGACATGGGCGGGCGAGAGCAGGAACACCTTGCTCGTGACGCGCTCGATCTTGCCGTAGAGCCCCTGCGAGAGGCCGCTCGCGAAGTCGACGAGACGCCGGGCCTCCGACTCGGTCATCTGGGAGAGGTTGATGATGACCGGGATGCCCTCGCGGAAGCTCTCGGCGATGACCCGAGCGTCTTTGTAGTGGCGCGGGTGGACGGTGAGGATCTCGTTCATGTCGGCAGAGGCGGCATTCCGTGTGGGGGCGGGGCGACGCAGGGG
>SCPB01000087.1 GCA_005502445.1 Microbacteriaceae bacterium X2B | reverse complement strand
GGCGCGGAGGTGGCGCGTGTGGCGGGATGGCGTCGCTCCTCCACAGAGCGGCTTCTCGACGAGTTATCCACGAGTTTGTCTCACGCTATGGACACCTGTTCGAACCGCTGGGAGAATATGGGCATGCAAGATTCGAACGCACTGCGCACATCGCTCGTCGATGTGTCGGAGCCGTTCGCTCTTCCACCGGTACGCGCGCTGCTCGACGACGAGCTGATCGCCGAGCAGCGCGCGCTCGCCGAGATCCGCCGTCGCGTCGACTCGGCTGCAGCCGCGGTCGCCGCCGAGATCGCCCACCGCTCGCGCCACGACCTCGGGCACGCCGGCCTCGCCCAGCGGCTCGGCACCCGCACCCCCGAACGCCTCATCCAGCGCCTGACCGGCGCCACCGCGCGCGATGCCGCCGCCATGGTGCGCGTGGGCGCTCTTCTTCCCGATCCCCCGATGGATGCCGCTCTCGCGCGCCCCGACGGCTCGAGCTCGCCCGCCGACGCCGCCTCCGAAGTAGGGCCCGACACGGGTCTCGACGCTCCCGCCCGCGAGCCGGAGGCCCCCTGGCTGCTCGCCGTCGGCGCCGCTGTCGCGGCGGCCGAGCTCACGCTCGACGCCGCCGAGGCCATTCGCGCCGGGCTCGGGGTTCCGGATGAGAGTGGCGCCGGCGGTGGCGGCGGCGTGCTT
Organism: Microbacteriaceae bacterium X2B; assembly: GCA_005502445.1. Classification (GTDB taxonomy): domain Bacteria; phylum Actinomycetota; class Actinomycetes; order Actinomycetales; family Microbacteriaceae; genus Microcella. Next base: position 3,593 of record SCPB01000087.1, on the reverse strand, counting down.
GGGCCCGGCGAGGGCGGCGGCGTCCATGGCGGCGCGGACGATGGTGCCTCCGATACGAACCCCGGCGGCGCAGAATCTGTCGGCGAGTCCTCGGCGGCTGAGGGCGTGAGCGTCGCGAAGCTCGCCGCCGCGGCGCGGCAACTCGTCGCCGAGGCGCCCGCACTCACGGTCGAGCAGCTGGCCGCCCGCGCTCGCGCGTTGCGCGCCGACCTCGACGCCGACGCCGACGCGACGCGCATCGCCGGCATCGAGCAGGCGCAGCGCGACCGGCGATACCTGTACCTCAGCCGTCAGCCCGACGGCATGACGCGGATCTCCGGGCTGCTCGATCCGGAATCGGCAGCCGTCGTCACCGCGGCGATCGATGCGGCGACCTCGCCGCGCCGCGGCGGCCCGCGCTTCGTCGACGCGACCGACGTCGCTCGAGCAGACGAGCTCGTGCGCGACCGTCGCACGACGCCCCAGATCGCCGCCGACGCTCTCGTCGAGCTCGTGCGACTCGGTGGCGCGGTCGCACCGACCGCGCTGCTCGGGGCTCGGACCCCCGCCGTGCAGGTGCTCGTCACGCAGCGCGACCTCGACCGGGGTCGCGGGCTCGCCCGGATCGAGGGGCAGAGCGAACCCGTGAGCATCCCGACCGCCCAGCGGCACGTCTGCGAAGGCGGCGTCCTTCCGGTCGTGGTCGACGACAGCGGGAACGTGCTCGACCTCGGCCGCGAGATGCGGCTCTACTCGCGTCGCCAGCGCCAGGCGCTCGCGGTGCGCGACGGCGGATGCCGGTTCCCCGGGTGCGATCGACCGCCATCGTGGACGGATGCGCACCACATCGTGCCGTGGAGCGCCGGAGGGCGCACCGACCTGGCCGACGGAGTGCTGCTCTGCCGACATCACCACCTTCTGCTGCACAACAACGGCTGGCGGGTGACGCGAACCGGTGCGGACTACTTCGTGGTGCCACCGAGAACGCTCGACCCCGAGCAGAGACCGATATCCGCGCCGACGAAGAGCCGAATCCTCGAACGGGTCGTCGCGGCGCGGGCGGGGTGAGCAGAGTGTGCGGGGCGGTGACTCAAGGGGACCCTTCCGCGATGGCGTCGCGAGGAAGTAAGCCCACCCTCGGGATGCCAGGACGCGGTGGGCAACCCGGGGCGCTTCATCATGACCGGCCTGCCTGGCCTCAGCCGAGCGCCGGCGCCTTCGCCCAGAGGGGCCCGCCCCACTGCGACTCCAGCAGCTGCTCGATCGCCGCACCGACCTCATAGAGCCGCGCGTCGTACCGCGCGGGCGCCATGAGCTGCAGGCCCACCGGCAGGCCATCCTCGGGCGCGAGACCCATCGGCAGACCCATTCCGGGCACTCCGGCCAGGTTCGCCGGGATCGTCGTCACGTCGTTGAGGTACATCGCCAGCGGGTCGGCGAGCTTCTCGCCGAACCGGAAGGCCGTCGTCGGCGCACTCGGCGAGACCAGGATGTCGGCCTTCTCGAAGGCGGCGTCGAAGTCCCGCTGGATGAGCGTGCGCACCTTCTGCGCGCTGCCGTAGTAGGCGTCGTAGTAGCCGGCGCTCAACGCATACGTGCCGAGGATGATGCGACGCTTCACCTCAGGACCGAAGCCCGCCTCACGAGTGGCGGCCATGACATCCTCGACCGTTCCCGTCACGTTCGCCCGCATGCCGAAGCGCACCGAATCGAACTTGGCCAGGTTGCTCGACGCCTCCGCCGGCAGGATCAGGTAGTAGGCCGCGACCGCGTACTCGAAGTGCGGGCAGCTCACCTCGACGATCTCGGCGCCCGCGGCCGCGATCGCGTCGAGCGTCTCGTGGTAGCGCTGCTTCACGCCCGACTGGAAGCCGTCGCCTTCGAGCTCGCGAACGACGCCGACCCGCAGACCACGCAACGGCTCGCCCGAACGACCGCGCCGCGCCGCCTCCGCCATCGAGCCCCACACATCGGGGATCGAGGTCGCATCGCGGGGATCGTGCCCGCCGATCACGTCGTGCACGAGCGCCGCGTCGAGCACCGAGCGCGAGACCGGGCCGACCTGGTCGAGCGACGACGCCAGCGCGATCGCCCCGTACCGGCTCACCCCGCCATAGGTCGGCTTGACGCCGACCGAACCGGTGACCGCCGCGGGCTGCCGGATCGAGCCGCCCGTGTCGGAGCCGAGCGCGACCGGCGCCTCGAACGCCGCGACCGCCGCAGCCGAACCGCCGCCCGAACCGCCGGGGATGCGCGAGAGATCCCACGGGTTGCGGGTCGGCCCATACGCCGAATGCTCGGTCGACGAGCCCATCGCGAACTCGTCCATGTTGGTCTTGCCGAGTGGGACCATGCGCGCCGACCGCAGTCGCGCGACGACCGTCGCGTCGTACGGCGGCACCCAGCCCTCGAGAATCCTCGAGCCGCTCGTCGACGGCATGTCGAGCGTGCACAGCACGTCCTTGATCGCGATCGGCACCCCGGCGAGATCGGGCAGCGCCAGCCCGGCAGCGCGATCCGCGTCGACCTGCGCCGCCGTCTCGAGCGCGTTCTCCGACACGTGCAGGAAAGCGTGCACGTCGCCGTCGACGGCCGCGATGCGATCGAGGTGCGCCTGCGTGACCTCGACGCTGGAGACCTCGCCGGCGATCAACCGCTGCGACAGTTCGGCGGCCGAGAGCCTGATCAGATCCGACATCTACTGCTCCTCGCCGAGGATGGCCGTCACGCGGAATCGGCTGCCGTCGTGGTCGGGAGCGCCCGCGAGGGCCTGTTCCGTCGTCAGAGTCGGGCCCGGAACATCCGGCCGCATGCCGCCCGTCAGCGGAATCGGGTGGCTCGTCGCGGCCACGTCGGGGGTCGCGACCTCCTGCACCTTCGCCACCGAGTCGACGATTGCGCCGAGTTCACCGGTCAGCTTCTCGATCTCGTCCTCAGTGAGGGCGATGCGCGCGAGCATCGCCAGGTGGGCGACGCGCTCGGGCGTGATTTCCGACATGGGGCTCCCTCGGGGCCGACGGTGGGGGGGGATGCGCCCAGTCTAGTGAGCGCATCGTTACCGAATCGCGGCCGGGCGACCCACGGCAAACGCCTTCGCAGCCGTCATAGTGTGTGAGGAAAGGTTGAGGATGAGTGCCATGACGTGGGTCCGCCCGATCGCCGCATTTCTCGCTGTGGTCACGCTGAGCTCGCTCGCGCTCAGCGGCTGCGCCGATTCCGGCGCCATCGAGCGGGTTCAGGGAACATGGGTGCTCGTCGCCGGCCAGGATGCTCGAGGCGAATTCATCGAATCGGCAACGCACGTCACGCTCGACATCGAGGGTGACGCGTTCTCGGGCGCCGGCCCCTGCAATACCTACAGCGGGGCGCTGCAACCCGAGGCGGATGGGCTGCGCTTCGGCGCGATCACCTCGACCGAGATGGCCTGTGCCGACCCCGAACAGTTGAGCCTCGAAGGCCGCTACTTCGCCGCGCTCGAGGCCGTCACCACCGGGAGCGTCATCGACGGCGAACTCGTCCTCCGGGGCGGCGAGGTCGAGCTGCGGTACGGCGGCGACGCGGAGGAGTGAGGGCGGCCGGGCGGCGGCGTGGCCGCGGGCGGCCGCCCTCACTCC
>SCPB01000086.1 GCA_005502445.1 Microbacteriaceae bacterium X2B | reverse complement strand
CTGCAGCCCTTCGACCGTGCGCCCGTAGTACCACCAGTCGCCCTCGCGCACCGGAACGCCCATGTCGGTCTCGCGCACGCGCCCCTTGATCTCGGCGACGATGCGCTCCCGCAGTGGCTCGAGATGCTTCATGCGCGCGTCGGCATACGCGTTCTCGGCCTGCAGGTGCGCGATGACCTCGGGGCTCTCCTTCTCGCGCAGCCACTCGTAGTCGTCGACGACCACGTCGCCGTGATGCTCGCGGCGGTGCGGGTTGCGCGTGGCGATCGGGGGTGCGGGGGTCTTGCTCATCGCTCCAGCGTAGGCGGGGGACGGGTGGCTCGAGCTCGGCGGGTGGCTCGAGCTCGACGGGCAGCTCGTCGTCTCCTCCGTCGGCGGTGTTCTCGGGCAGTCGGTGCTGGAGCACTGCCGTGTCGCTCCGCCCCGGAGGCCGGGCGCGACACGCCGCAGCGCGAACCTCAGATCCGCGGGTCGGCCGAGCGTCCGGATGCGCGCGACGGCCGCGCACCCGGTATCGACGCACGGGTCGCTCGGTAGGCTCGACACACCATGCCGGATTCCCCTCTCGCCGCGAACCCGTACGAGGTTCTCGGCGTCGCGCCGACGGCGGCCGACGGCGAGCTCAAGCGCGCCTATCGGCGCCGGCTGCGCGAGGCGCACCCCGACACGGGCGGATCGAGCGTCGAGTTCGACCGCGTGCAGCTCGCCTGGCAGCGGGTCGGCACTCCGGCCGCGCGCAGCGCCTACGACTCGGGCCGCGACGTGGGAGCGGGCGGCGCGGCGGCGTGGACAGCGGGCGGCGCCGGCACGAGCGCGCGACGCGGCGACTCGCGCCCGAACGCGCGCGCGCACGGGCACCCCGGCGGCTGGTACCGCGAGCGCTACCTCGCGCTCATGCGCGAGTGGGTCGGGCGCGGCGCGAGCCTCGACGACCCGTATGACCCCCGGCTCGTGCGCCGTGCGCCGCGCGAGATCCGCCACACGCTCGCCGCCGCCGTTGCGGAGGAGAAGACCGCGACGGCCCTCGCATCTCTCGGCATCGGCTTCACGATCTGGCACGACGTCGTCGCCGGAGCGGCGCCGGAGGACAAGGTGGATCACGTCGTGCTCGGCCCGACGGGGTTGTGGGCCGTGCTGAGCGAGGACTGGGGGGCGCCGGTGCGGGTCAAGCGCGGCGAGCTCATCGGCGAGGGGCTCGCGCCCGGCGAGAAGCCCCTGCACCAGTTGGGCACGCGCGCGAAGGCGATCGCGCGCGGCGGCAAGGTGCGATTCTCGGCGCTCGTCATCGTCGTCGAGGACGACCAGGCGCCCGCCTCCCTCACCGAGCTCGCGAGCGTGCGCGGTGCGCAGGGCCTGCTCGTCGAGCGGTCGCGGCTCGTCAACCTCATCCGCACCGGGCTTCCGGGGGTCGGCGTCGGCGGCACCGACCTGTTCGAGGTCCGGACGCGACTGCAGTCGAGCATCCGCTTCGTCTGATCGCGCGCGACCACGATCGGTCGGCGCCGCCCGCACGCCCGCGGTCGCCTCTGCCTGCCGTCTCTTCTGCGCGCACCTCGGGCCCGCCGCCCCGGTGCCGGGCCTCGCGCGACGCGCCGAGAAACGATCTTGACAAACGGACACAAACGGGCGTAGAAACAGGTATACAAAGACGGATCCGGAGTCGATCGGACCGTAGCCCTACCGCACGACACCCCATCACTGCACGACAACGGAGTCCGGCCCATGTACGCACCTGAGCGGCAGCAGGAGATCCTCGCGGTCGCCCGCGCCGAGGGCCGCGTGGAGGTGCGCTCCCTCGCCGAGCGATTCGACGTCACTCCCGAGACCATCCGCCGCGACCTCACCTCGATGGAACGCCGCGGCCTGCTGCGTCGCGCGCACGGCGGCGCCATCCCGATCGAGCGTCTCGGCGTCGAGCCGGCCGTGCCCGATCGCGACGTCGTGTTCACCGACGAGAAGCAGCGCATCGCACAGGCCGCCCTCGCCGAGCTGCCCGAGGGCGGATCGATCGCGATCGACGCCGGGACGACGACCGCTCGACTGGCCGCCCTGCTGCCCGACACGATCGAGCTGACCATCGTCACGCACTCGATCCCCATCGCGGCGGTGCTCGCGACCAAGCCCAACGTCGAACTGCATCTGCTCGGCGGCCATGTGCGCCCGCGCACGCTCGCAACCGTCGGCAGCTGGGCGCAGGACGCCCTGCGCACCGTCGCCGTCGACGTCGCCTTCATGGGCATCAACGGCATCAGCGCCGAGCGCGGACTCACCACTCCCGACCTCGAGGAGGCCCGCGTGAAGTCGGCTCTCATCGCCGCCGCCCGGCGCACGGTCGTGCTCGCCGACAGCTCGAAGGTCGGGCGCGAGGACTTCGCCCACGTCGCGTCGCTGTCGAGGATCGACGCGCTCATCACCGACTCGGGCATCGACGTCGAGCACCTCATCGAGCTCGAGATGACGGGCCTGGAGGTGGTGGTCGAATGATCGTCACGCTGACCCCGAACCCGAGCGTCGACGTCACCTTCGCCGTGCCCTCGCTCGTCGTCGGCGAGGTCAACCGCGTCACGAGCCGGCACCGCGACCCCGCGGGCAAGGGCATCAACGTCACGCGCGCCCTGTGCCGCAACGGCGGTCGGTCGATCGCGGTGTTCCCGGCCGACGTCGAGAACGGCGAGTGGATCGCGGATGCGCTCCGCGACGCCGACGTGCCCGTGGCGACCACGCGCATCCGCCGCTCGATCCGCGAGAACCTGACGATCGTCGGCGACGACGGCACCACCACGAAGATCAACGAGCCCGGCCCCGTGCTCGAGCCGGCCGAGCTCGACGAGCTCGTCGCCGAGGTCGGGCGGCAGCTGGCCGACCGCCCGGGCTGGCTCGTCGTCGCCGGCAGCCTGCCGCGGGGGATGGCGCCCGACGTCGTCGTGCGCCTCGGCGTTCTCGCTCACGAGTTCGGCGCGCGGTTCGCGGTCGACACCTCGGGCCCGGCGCTCGAGGCCGTCGCCCGTTCGGGCGTCGCAGACCTGCTCAAGCCGAACCACGAGGAGCTCGAGGAGCTCGCCGGCCGGCTGCTCGCCACCTACGGCGAGATCGAGCGGTTCGCGCGCGGCCTGATCGCGCGCGAGGGCGCGGCCATCCTCGTCAGTCTCGGCTCGGCCGGGGCGCTGCTCGTGCTCGCCGACCGCCTCATCTGGGCCGGCCACGCGCCTGTCGTGCCGGTGAGCACCGTCGGCGCGGGCGACTGCACCCTCGCCGGCTACCTGCACGCCGACGAGTCCCTCGTCGGCGTCGACGACCCCGCGCCGCTGCGGCTCGCGACCGCCGTCGCCTGGGGCGCCGCCGCCGTGCTGCAGCCCGGAACCGCGGTGCCGGGCCCGACCGACATCGACCTCGACAGAGTCGCGATCGACCTCGATCCCGACCGCACCACGACCGTAAGGGAGTTCGCACGATGACCACCGACCTGACCTCGCTCACCACCGAAGACTTCGTGATCATCGGTCTCGAGGCTGCAGACAAGGCCGCCGCGACGCGCGCCCTCGCCGAGAAGCTGCAGGCCGCCGGCCGCGTGACCGACCTCGAGGGCTACCTCGCCGATGTCGCGCGCCGCGAGGAGCAGATGGCGACAGGCCTCCCGGGCGGCATCGGGATCCCGCACGCCCGCTCGGCGCACGTCGTCGCGCCGAGCGTCGCCGTCGCGACGAGCGCCACGGGCGTCGACTTCGGAGCCGACGACGGCCCCGCCACCCTCATCTTCCTCATCGCAGCCCCCGACGGCGCCGACGACGCGCACCTGCGCATCATCGCCGCGCTCGCCCGGCGGCTCATGCACGAGGAGTTCCGCGACGCCCTGCGCGCCGCCACCACCGAGGCCGAGATCGCGGCCGTCATCACGAAGGAGGTCCAGGCATGAAACTCGTCGCCGTCACCAGCTGCATCACCGGAATCGCCCACACCTACATGGCCGCCGAGGCCCTCGAACAGGCCGCGAAGAAGGCCGGCCACGAGCTCGCGGTCGAGACCCAGGGCTCGGCGGGCTCGAGCCCGCTGCCGGCGAAGGTGCTCGCCGAGGCCCAGGCCGTGATCTTCGCCGTCGACCTCGAGGTGAAGAACCGCGGCCGCTTCGACCACCTGCCCTTCGTGCAGGTCGCGGTCGCGAAGGCGCTGCACAACGCCGACGCGCTCGTCGCCGAGGCGGTCGCGAAGGCGACGGCCGCCGCCGAAGCGGGGGGCGCATCCGCACCGGCGACCGAGGATGCGGCCGCAGCCGCTCCCGCAGGGGCCGCACCCGCGACCGACGCTC
>SCPB01000085.1 GCA_005502445.1 Microbacteriaceae bacterium X2B | reverse complement strand
GACCTCCGGAGTGCTGCTCGTCGACAAACCCGCCGGGCTCACGAGCCACGACGTGGTCGCCCGCGCCCGCCGCGCGCTCGGCACGCGCAAGGTCGGCCACGCCGGAACCCTCGACCCCCTCGCCACGGGCCTGCTCACCCTCGGCGTCGGACCGGCGACGCGACTGCTCACCTTCCTCGTGGGCCTCGACAAGACCTACGAGACCACGATCGTGCTCGGCTGGGGCACGACGACCGACGACGCCGAGGGTGAGCCGCTCGGCCCTCCCGCTCGGCTCGACGTGCTCGACGCGGTCGGCGACGATCGGCTCGCCGCCGCGGTCGCCGCCCTCACAGGGCCGATCGAGCAGGCGCCGAGCGCGGTCAGCGCGATCAAGGTCGATGGGCGCCGCGCTTACGACCGCGTGCGCGCCGGCGAGCACGTCGAGCTCGCGGCGCGCGCCGTCACGATCGCGGCGTTCGAGGTGCTCGCCGTGCGGCGGCTCGCCGACGGGGGCCGGCCCCGCATCGAGGTGGATGCCCGCATCGACTGCTCATCGGGCACCTACATCCGCGCGCTCGCCCGCGATCTCGGCACGGCGCTCGGCACGGGAGGGCACCTCAGCACCCTCCGGCGCACCCGGGTCGGGCCGTTCGAGGTCGGCGCCGCCCTGAGCCTCGAGCAGCTCGCCGAGCGCGGGGCCGCGGCGCTGAGCCCGGCGGGCGCGGTGGCGGAGCGGCTCTTCCCGGTGCTGCGCGCGAGCGACGACCAGGCTCGCGACCTCGGCCACGGCAAGAAGCTCGCGCTGCCCGACCTGGGTGATGCCGAGCCCGTCGCCGCGATCGACGGCACCGGCCGCCTCGTGGCGCTCGTCGGCGTGCGGCGGGGCGTCGGTCGTACGCTGGTGGGGTTCCCGCCCGACGCGGCGTGAGCATCCTCGTCGGCAAGCGGCCACCCGCCGCTCGCCGGCGTCCCTTCGCCCGCGTGTCGCGAGCGTCGACAATTCAGGAGTTCTCGTGATCGAGTGGTTCGTCACCGCCCAGGTCGTCGTCGCCGTCGTCGCGGGGCTCGCGTGCCTCGGAGCCGGTGCGCTCGGTCGCACGCCCAGCGACCTCAGCAATGGCCTGACCGCCCTCGTCGGCGTGCTGCTGCTCGCTCAGGTCGTCGTCGCGCTCGTCGCGCCGTTCGTCGGCAACGCGCCCACGGGCGACCCCGTCGAGTTCTGGGTCTACCTCGTCTCGGCGCTGCTCATGCCGCCGCTGGCGATCGTGTGGGGGCTCGTCGATCGCTCGCGCTGGGCGACCGTCGTGCTCGGCGTCGTCTGCCTCGCCGTCGCCGTCATGGTCTACCGCATGGGCCAGATCTGGTTCGTGCAGGTCGCCTGAGCCGCGCCGCGCGCCGTCGCGCGCCGCACCCCGCTCCTCACCACAGCGCCCCGCACCGCCCTGCCTCGCCCGCCCTGCCTCGCCCGCGCTCGCCGGGTCGCTCTGTCGACAATTCAGGAGCCTGATCCGCACCACCACACGGCGGTTCTGCAATCCCCGGGATCACCGACAGCAAGCACCGCGTGATTCCGCCGATCTCCTGAATCGTCGACGCGCGGCGCGGCATCGCGCCGTCTCCCGCAGCGCCGCGATCTCCTGAATTGTCGACGGGGCGTGCGCGCTGCGCGCCGAAGGGTCGCGAGCGGGTACGGCCCGCGACCACCCGCGCGCAGGGCGGCTCCTATGCGGCAGCGGCCCCCGGCAGCAGGTCGATGGCCTCGAGCGCGGCGTCGAGCCCTTCGGCGAGGGTGGGCACGACGAGCACCGCTCCCGTCTCACGCAGGTCGTCGACCGAGTACGCGCCCGTCGCGACCGCGATGAAGGGAATGCCCGCGGCGACGGCGGCGACATCGTCCCGGGGGGTGTCCCCGATGATCACGAGCCGCTCGCCGGGAAGCGCGGCGCGGGCGGCGATCGTGATCTCCCGCCGTTCCCGAGACCGGTCTCCGAAGAACGAGCGCTCCCAGTCGAAGAGGTCGATGTCGATTCCGGCGCCGGTGAGCTTGACGCGCGAGCGGGTCGCCGAGTTGCCGGTCAGGAGCGCGTTGACCCAGCCGCGCCCGCTCGTCGCCGCGAGCGCCTCGGGCACGCCGGGCGCGATCTCGCGCCGATCGCCCGCCGCGGCTCGCTCGACCGAGAGCGCGTCGAGCGAGGCGCGAGCGCGCTCGTGCCACTCGGGCCCGTAGTCGAACTCCTCGAGGATCTCGAACAGGATCTGCCCGTCGGTCTTGCCGTGCGCGCGCGGCAGCGGCGGGTGCAGCTCGCGCCCGACCGCGGCCTCGACGGCGCGATGGTAGAGCTCGCCCGCGCCCGAGGCGGCGTTGCGCAGGAGAGTGCCGTCGATATCCCAGAGAATCGTGGTGGTCACGGCGTCCATCCAATCAGTCCGCGGCGAGGATGCCCGACCGCGGCCGATCCGCCCCCGGCCGACCCGCCATCCGCGCCGGTGCGAGAATCGACCCCGTGCCCAGCGCCCTGCCCCTCGCCGATCCGGCTCCCGCCGATGGGCGTCTGCCCGAATCGGTGCGCGCCGGCGCTGAGCAGCGCGACCTCGGCATCTATCTTCATGTGCCGTTCTGCCGCGTGCGGTGCGGCTACTGCGACTTCAACACCTACACCGCGAGCGAGATCCGTGGAGTGAAGCAGAGCGACTTCGCCGACCAGGCCATCGCCGAGCTCGAGTTCGCGGTTCGCGTTCTCGACGCCGCCGGCGTGCCGCCGCGACCGGCGAGCACGGTGTTCTTCGGAGGTGGAACGCCGACCCTGCTGCCCGCCTCCGATCTGGTACGCATGCTGCGCGCCGTCGAGCGCCTCGTCGGTCTCGCCCCCGACGCCGAGGTCACGACCGAGGCGAACCCCGACTCGATCGACGCCACGGGGCTCGCGCAACTCGCCGAGGCGGGCTTCACCCGCGTGAGCTTCGGCATGCAGTCGGCGGTTCCGCACGTGCTCGCGACGCTCGAGCGCACGCACGCTCCGGCCAACGTGCCTCTGCGCGTCGTCGAGGCGCGGGCGGCCGGCCTCGACGTGAGCCTCGACCTCATCTACGGCACGCCGGGCGAGAGCCTCGACGACTGGCGCGCGAGCCTCGACACCGCCCTCGAGAGCGAGCCCGACCACGTGAGCGCCTACGCCCTCATCGTCGAGCAGGGCACGAAGCTCGCCCGCCAGATCGCCCGCGGCGTGGTGCCCGGCGTCGATGACGACCTCCACGCGGCGATGTACGAGGCGGCGGATGCCCGGCTCGGCGATGCGGGCTACTCCTGGTACGAGGTGAGCAATTGGGCGCGCGCCGCCGACCGTCGCTCGCGGCACAATCGCGCGTACTGGACCGGCCAGGACTGGTGGGGCGTCGGCCCGGGCGCGCACAGCCACATCGGCGGCGTGCGCTTCTGGAACGTCAAGCACCCAGCCGCCTACGCGCAACGAATCGCCGCGGGAGAGTCGCCCGCTCTCGGGCGCGAGACGCTCGACGCCGAGACGCGGCGCGTCGAACGGGTGATGCTCGGATCGCGCCTCGTCGAGGGGCTGCCGACGAGTGTGCTGTCGCCGGGCGGGCGTCGCGAGGTCGCCGGACTCATCGCCGACGGCCTCGTCGAGCCGGGCCCGGCCCTGCGCGGAGCGGTCGTGCTCACCCTGCACGGCCGGTTGCTCGCCGACGCCGTGGTGCGGCGCCTGCTCGTCTGAAGGGCTGGCGTGAGCACTCCGCGAGCGTTGCCGCGTCGGCCGTGTCGCGGCGGCAACGCGCCACCGGCGATCGGTGCCGACCGTCCTACCGTACGAAGGCGATCGACAGCGGGTACGAGTAGTACTCGCCGCGGCTGGTGGCGACGGCGGCCATGATCGCGAGGATCAGCACCAGCAGCCCGACGGCGAGCACGATGAAGAACCCGATGATGAGCCACACCGTGACGAACCCGACGACGTAGGCGATGAGCATCGTGAGGTGGAAGTTCAGTGCCGTCGCGGTGTGGTGCCGCACGAAGGGGCCGCGATCGCGCAGCACGAGGTAGGTGATGAGCGGCAGCAACACGGGCACGAAGATGCCCCCGAGGTGGGTGACGATCGCCCAGAGCTTCTCATCCTCCGGGCGCAGAGGCTGCGGGGTCGCGGCGTAGGGGTTGACGGGAGGCTGTTCGCTCATGCCCGTCATTATGCCGCGCGTGGGGTTCGAGTGCCGCCCCGTCGACAATTCAGGATGTCCGCGCGACGTCGTGCGGACATCCCGCCCCCTGCCCAGGCGGCTGCGGTCGCGACGCGCACGATCTCCTGAATTGTCGACGGGGGTCGAC
>SCPB01000084.1 GCA_005502445.1 Microbacteriaceae bacterium X2B | reverse complement strand
GCGTCGAGGTCGGGGGAGTGGCGGTCACGCGGGTGCTCCTTCGGTCGCGAGGGCGGGCACGCCGACGCGCGCGTGGACGAGCGGGCCGAAGCGCCGCTGGATCAGAGGCGCGACCTCGGCCGGGGTCACGGTGCGGCCGAGCTCGCGCGAGATCGAGGTGACGCCGGCGTCGCTGAGCCCGCAGGCGACGATCCGCTCGTACGCCTCGAAGCCGTTCGAGCAGTTGAGCGCGAAGCCGTGCATCGTCACTCCGCTCGCGACGCGGATGCCGATCGCGGCGATCTTGTCGACGCCGCGCATCCACACGCCGCTGCGCCCGCGGACACGCTCGGCCCCCACGACGCCGAGATCCTCGAGAACGGCGATGAGCATCCCCTCGAGAGCGCGCACGTAGGCGACGACGTCGACGGGCTCGGCGAGCCGGATGATCGGGTAGCCGACGAGCTGGCCGGGCCCGTGCCAGGTGATCTTGCCGCCGCGGTCGACCTCGATGACGGGGGTGCCGTCGGCGGGGAGCTCGTGCGGCTCCGTGCGCTTGCCGGCGGTGTAGACGCTCTCGTGCTCGAGCAGCATGACGGAATCGGGCGCCCGGCCCTCGACGACGGCGGCGTGAAGCGCACGCTGCTGGTCGAGACCCGACAGATACGGCACGGAGTTGGCGCTTAGCCCCGTGTCGACGTAGTCGATCACGAGCGTCAGTCTACGCGGGGTCGCCGCCGGCTCCTGTCAGGATGCCCCGCTCGCGCGGCACGGCCGAGCCGGAGCCGCGCACTCCTAGGATCGAGCCGTGTCCAGCGAATCATCGACCCCGCAGCAGTGGCCCGGCCAGCGACTGGGGCTTCCCGAATCGGGGCCGCGGTCGATCGCCCGGCTCGGCCGGCGCCTGGGCGCCCTCGCGATCGACTGGGGGCTCGCGGTGCTGCTCGCGGTCGCCTTCTTCGACTACGCCCCCGTGGCGCTGCAGCTGATCTTCCTGGTGCTGCAGGTCGTGCCGCTGATCCTCGTCAACTCGACGGTCGGGCAGCTGCTGCTGGGGATGCGCGTTCAGCGTCTCGCGGGCGGTCGCCTGGGAGTCTGGCCGCCCCTCGTCCGCTCGGCACTGCTGACGCTCGTCGTGCCGGCGATGTTCTGGGACTCCGACCAGCGCGGCCTCCACGATCGCGCCGTCGGCACGATCCTGCTGCGGCGGTGACCTCGGCGCCGGCCTCCCAGGCGAGGGTCAGCGCGGCTTGGGCGCGCGCACCTTGGTGGGGTCGATGCCCTTCGGGATGGGCAGCGAGCTCGACTTGCTGAGGGAGACCAGCCGGTTGTTCACGGCGTAGACCTCGGGCTTGCTGATCGACTTCTTCATCCGATTGAGGGTCTTCGGCAGCCGTTCGAGTGGGATGCTGTCGGCATCGGGGCCGACGTGCAGCAGGTGGATGGGCACGTTGGGCACGATCCGCGCGACGTTGCGCCGCTCATCCTCGAGCATCCGCCGTGTGCGCGACATCGGCCCCTCGCCGATGAGGACGACGCCGGGCTTGCCGACGGCCCGGTAGACGGCGTCCTGCGACTTCGTCACCGCGACGGGCATCTCGCTCGACTGCCAGGCGCGCCGGAGCGAGCTCTTGAGCACGGCGCCGACCGCGCCTGGCTGGCCCGCGATCTGCCGGTAGGCGACTCGCTCCGCGCGGCGGCCGAGCACGATGAGGAAGGCGAGGATGCCCCCGAGCACGCCCGTGATGATCGACAGGACGATCCCGATGATGTTGTCGCCCGACAGCACCAGCGCGAGCACGATGCTCGCGACGATCGGGAGGACGAGAGCGGCGATCATGAGCCAGAGCGCGGCACGGTCGTTGCGGACGGTCATCCGGAACACCTGCCACAGCTGCCTCATGCGGCCGGGTTCCTTGGCGGGCTGGGGTGCGGTGGGGCGGGCCATGCCTCCAGGATAGGGCCCGCGCGCGGGTCGTCCCCGACGCGATCCTGGAGCGGTTCTCCCCAGTTCGCGATCACCGTCGTGTCTGGTCGACGCTCAGGCGTCACGCTTCCCGCATGAGCCTCGTCGTTCCAGGATCGACGCCCGTGTCATCGCGATTCGACGGCGATCCCTCGTCGAGCCGGCGTCTCGTCGAGGCGGCGGTCGAGATCGGCGGTTACCGCCTCGTCCGACGACTCGGCGAGGGGAGCGCGGCGGTCAGCTGGCTCGCCCGCGGCGGCGATGAGTCGGTCGTGCTGAGGATCTACCGCGAGGCCGTCGACGACGCGCGGATCGATGTCGAGGTCGCGGCGCGAGAGCGACTCACCGGCCCGCACGTGCCGGAACTGCTCGATCTCGCGACCGGGCGCGACGGCCGACCGGTGCCGATCATTGCGCCCGTCGTCGGGCCGCTTCTCGTCGACGTGCTCGCACGATCGACGGCCCCGCTTCGGGCGGGCCACGCCACGACGCTGCTCGCGCCCCTCGCGGCGCTGCTCGACGCCGCGCACGAGGTCGGCGCGACGCTCGGTCGGCTCGACCCGCGAGCGATCCGCATCGATCCGACCGGTGCGCCTGTCGTCGTCTCGCTCGGTCGCGCCTGCGCGGCGCCGCCGTTGCCCGTGCGCTTCCGCGATCGAGAGCCCGCGATCGTCGACGACCTCGCGCAGTTTGCGCGACTGTGCGCCGAGATCGTCGCCGCGGTGGATTACCGTGAGCAGCCGTCGCTCCGTTCGGCCGTCGAGCGGGCGGCCGGTTCGCCCGCCGAACTCGAGCTCGCTCTCTTCGACGCGGCGGCGCCGCTGCCGCTGTCGAGCCTGCTGGACGCCGACCCGGACCAGACGCAGCCCCGCTCGTCCGCGCTCGCGATCGGCTGGAGCACGTCGCGAAGCCTTGCGCAGGAGCCTGATGTCGCCCCTCCTGACGAAGGCCACCGATCGCGAATCGGAGCGGCGTTCGGTGACGTCGTGGGTCTGCTCGGGCTACCGGAGAGTCTCGTCGCATCCGCACGTGCCGTGCTCGGTCGCGCGAGTGCGGCGAAAGGCGGGATCCGCCGCGCGCGGATTCAGGCGCCGCGACGCGGAGTCGTGGTCGTGGGGGTCGTCGGAGCGCTGGCGCTCGTGGCGGCGATCGCGATGGGCGCCCTCGAGGACCGTCAGGCCTCGACGGCCGCACCGCCGGTGCCGGAACCGGCGATCACGAGGGGTGACGCCGATTCGGCGGCCGTCGAGGACGTCGCCCCGGAGGGCATCGTCGAGCCGAGGCCGGAGGACTGGCCTGTCGTGGTCGGCGCGCTCGTTGACCGGTGGCTCGCGTGCGCGAACAAGAGTCACCAGGGGTGCGAGGTCGGGGTCGTCCAGCCCGATTCCGCGGCCGCAGAGCTCCTGGGCGGGTCACGAGAAGGCGCGGTCGACGAAGCCGGCGCTCTCGCGGCCTGGTCCGAGGGCGAGCGCACGATCATCGTGGTCGATCGCATGGGCGCCGCCGCCGTCGTCGATCTCATCGAGGGCGACACGGCGACGGCCTCGCTCCTCGTGGTGAGGAGCGAGGCCGGCTGGAGGATCCGCGCGATCCTGACCTGACGCCGCCGAGCGGATACCGTCAGATGCCGAGATCGCCGTCGAAGTCGGCCTCTTCGAGACGGGACTTCACCGCGCCGAGGAAGCGCGCCGCATCCGCGCCGTCGACGATCCGGTGGTCGTACGACAGGGCGAGGTAGACGGTCGACCGGATCGCGATCGCATCGGCGCCGTCGACGGTCACGACCGCGGGCTTCTTCACGACGACGCCCGTGCCGAGGATGGCGACCTGGGGCAGGAACACCACGGGCGTGTCGAAGAGCGCGCCTCGCGAACCCGTGTTGGTGAGCGTGAAGGTTCCGCCGGCCAGCTCGTCGGGCTTGAGCTGGTTGTCGCGCGTGCGCGCGGCCAGGTCGGCGATGTCCCTTGCCAGGTCGGCGATCGACTTGTCGCCGGCGTTGCGCACAACCGGGGTGAGCAGTCCGCGCTCGGTGTCGACCGCGATCGAGAGGTTCTCGGACTCGGGGTAGACGATGGTGTCGCCGTCGACGGTCGCATTGATGATCGGGAATGCCTGCAGGGCTTCCGTCGCCGCCTTCGCGAAGAACGGCAGGAACGACAGCTTCACGCCCGTGGACTGGTGGAAGGCATCTTTGACCGCCGTGCGCAGCGCGGCGACCTTCGTGACGTCGACCTCGACGACGGTCGTCAGCTGGGCCGTCGACTGCATCGAGGCGACCGCGCGCTCGGCGATGACCCTGCGCAGCCGGGACATCGGAGCGGTCGTGCCGCGCAGGGCCGAGACGTCGGGTGCGGCTCGTACCGCGGGCGCAGCGTCCACGGGCTCTGATACCGGAGTCTCCGCCGCGGCGAGCACGTCCTGTTTGCGGATGCGCCCGCCGACCCCGGTGCCCGTGAGCGCGGTGAGGTCGACGCCCTTCTCCTGAGCAAGCTTGCGCACGATCGGCGTGATGTAGGCGGCGTTCGCGGACGGCTCGTCGGCCGGAGCGGCGCCGGCCGCCGTCTGCACGACGGGCGCGGCGGCCGGGCTCGACGGGGCGGCGGCGGTGTCCGGCTGCTGCACCGGAGCCGCTGGCGACCCCTCGGGCTGCGACCCCTCGGACTGCGCGGCAGCGGGCTGCTCGGCGGATGCAGGGGGGGCCTCGGCGTGCTCGACGCCTGCGGGCGCGGGGGCGGCC
>SCPB01000083.1 GCA_005502445.1 Microbacteriaceae bacterium X2B | reverse complement strand
GTGCCGACCGCGCCCCCCGCCGCCACCGCCGAACCGCTCTTCGCCACCGACGAAGAGGCGCTGGCCGCGGCCGAGGCCGCGTTCGAGGAGTACCTAAGGGTGGCCTTCGAGGTTTTCGCCAGTGGCGGAGAGAATGCGGAAACGCTAGAAACGGTCGCCACCGACGAGGTTCTCGGCGATGATCTGGAGCGCGCGGAGCAGTTTCGAGAACAAGGTCTGCGACAGACGGGTGAGCCAGTCGTACTTGAAAGCGCCCTGCAACAACACTACGCCGGGGACGTGAAAGACGTTGAGGTGACAATCTATTCGTGCCTAGTAGGGGACTCGGTGGACGTAGTCGACGGCGAAGACCGGTTTGTCGGCAATCCCGATCGTGAGTCGACTGTGACAATTGAGAATATCTTCGTTTCAAACCCGGATGGCAAGTTGTTATTGAGCCGGAGCAGTGTTTGGAAGGACGGACCGGAATGCGATTTCTAGTCCTTCTTTGCATCTCCATCGCGTTGGTGCTTGCGGACACTATGACCGCCATCGCCCAAGCGCAAAGTGGCACTGATAACTATTGGGACTACAACAACAACCCACCCCCGACCGCTGAGATCAAAGATGAAGGCGCTACGCTCGCCGTAGAGAAAAGTTCGGCTTCAACTCCTAGCAAATCAAACCGGAGCGAGGGCGATTCTCCAAATATCGCGTGGACTCCCCCGCCCGGCATCCCCCCGTGGGTCACGCCCGTCGAGCGGTGCCTCGCGAGCGACGACAACGGGTACGCGATGGAGTGCACCGGCGCGCAACCGGCCACACCGGCCGTCCCGCCAGCGCCCGGCACCACGGCGACCACTCCCGGAACTCCCGGCATCACCATCCGCGACGTGGCCACCTTCCGCCCCGAGCTGGCCTCCCTGAGCTCCGAACCCGAGGGGTGGGCCGTCCGCGGACTCGCGGCGAACTTCCTCGCCGCCGGGGGCAGCAGCAGCCGCAGCGGCACGCTGCTCGGCGCCACAGCCGAAGTCCGCTTCACCCCCGTCGCCTGGCGGTTCGACTACGGCGATGGAACTGCACCGCGCACCACCGCGACCCCCGGAGGGACGTGGCAAGCGCTCGGGCTCGACGAGTTCGACGAGACCGCCACGAGCCACGTCTACGAAACCTCCGGCAGCTTCACCGTCAGCCTGCTCGTGGACTACGCCGCCGAATACCGGGTCGGCGGCAGCGGGCCGTTCGTCCCCATCCCCGGAACCCTCGCGATCCCCTCCCCCTCGATCCAGATGGTCGTCGCAGACAGCGCCACCACTGCCCTGGTCGGCCGCGACTGCGTCGAGAACCCTCGCGGACCCGGTTGCTGACGCGTTCACACAAAGAACGCCGCTCGCGAACGCCCCAGAACAGGGGTGAAACCACTCGTCGGGTACGTGAAACACGGTCGCCAAAAGTAAACTTCGGGCACACGCGGCGCCGAGAAGTGATACCCGGGGGAAGCGCGCGTGCGGGGGAGGCATCATGGATCGCGGCATCCGACACCGCAGCGCTCCCACGTGCGCGCTCGTCATCGGCGAATCGCTCACCGATCGTATCGTCGGCTCGACGGGCGTCACCGAGCACCCGGGCGGCAGCCCCATGAATCTCAGCATCGGCCTCGCGCGTCAGGGCGTCGACGTGCAATTCGTCACTGAGCTCGGCGCCGATCAACGAGGCGACCGCATCGAAGTGCGCCTCGTGCGCGAGGGCGTCGACCTTCTCACACCGCTGCGATCCGGCACGACCGCGATCGCCCACGCTCGCCTGAGCGACGACGGATCCGCGCGCTACCGATTCGATCTCTGCTGGACTCTCGCCACCGGTATGCTCCCGCACCGGCCCGTCGACGTCGTGCACTTCGGCTCGCTCGCTTCCGCGATCGAACCGGGGGCGTCCGTCGTGGAACGCCACGTCGCCGCCCTGCGCGAGAGCACCACCGTCACCTACGATCCCAACATCCGCCCCGACGTCGACGGCGACCGCGAAGCCGGCCGAGACCGGGTCGAGCGGCACGTCGCACTCAGTGATGTCGTGAAGGCGAGCCACGAGGACCTCGCCTGGCTCTACCCCGGCGAGAAGCCCGAACGCATCGCCCGACGCTGGATGCGGTCGAGCACGGCGCTGGTGGTCATCACCCGAGCCGATCGGGGCGCCACGATCATTACTCGCCACGACACGGTGGAGATCACGGGCCGCCGCGTTCCCGTCGTCGACACCATCGGCGCCGGCGACGCCTTCATGGCGGGCCTCATCGCCGGGCTCGGAACCCTCGACCTGCTCGGCGCCGACCGGCGCTCCGCCCTCGCCGACGTCGAATCCCGGGCACTGCGCGCCGTCGGTCAGTGGGCGCAGCGCAGTGCTCTCACGACGATCATGCGCGCCGGAGCCGAACCGCCCACGTCGGCAGAGCTCCTCGACCGACCCCAGACGCAGCCCGCCGCCTAGGCTCGAGGCCGTGCCCCGCTGCCGGGGTGTTCGCTGAATGCGGGGTTGACGTTCCGTCAAGCGGCGGGCGCGGCCGCATCGGACGACGTGGCGGCACCGGCCGCTTCGGCCGCCTCGCGCTCCTCACGAAGCCGCCGCGCGCCATCCACCTCCCGCAACGACTCCGCGAGCCGCACGATCTCGACGTCGTCGATGGTCATGCGGCACGCCTTCAGCCGCTCGCGCAGCAGGGGCTCGGCCTCGAGGTGGTGGCCGCGGCTCAAGTCGAACCGCATCTGCTGCATGAGGCCGTCGAGCTTCTCTCGTGCCCCGGCCCCCGTCGCCCCCGCGAGCACGGGGATCTCCTGAGTCGCCGGCTGGGGTCGTTCCCTCGGCTGAAGCGCCCACGGGCCCTGCTTGAGCGACTTGTCGTTTCCGATCTGCTCGGCGGGCGGCCACAGTCGGCGCACTGCTCCGCTCGACTTCGACTTCCAGGTCATGGTCGCCCCTCCTCCTCGGCGACCGCCTCGGCGATCACCTGGTCGAACTCCCCCGCCCCGGCCACGTGCTCGGCGTCCCCCGCCGCCCGCTCCCGGCGTGCGCGCTCGTGGTCGACGTCGCCGAGCGACTCGGCGATGGCCTCCCGCAGCGCATCGTCGAGGCCGATTCCGCTCTGCGCCAGCCTCGAATCCAGCAGCTCGCGCGCCGTCAGATGATGCCCTCGCGCGAGGTCGAAGCGCAGCTGCTCGGTGAGCCCGTCGAGGATCTCCTCGCGGCCTGCACCGAGAGCGCCGTCGAGCACCGGGCCGACCCGTACCGGCGCGGTGCTCGGTGAGTCGCTCGCGATGCGCTCGTGCTCGGCGACGATCGCGCCCGTCGGGTCGTCAGAACTCCAGTCGAAGAGGCTCTCGTCGAGACCGCCGGAGGGTGTCTCGTGCCGGTGTTTCGTGATCCAGGCCATGAGGTGAGGGTGCGCTCGCAGTCGCCATGTGTGCTGGATGCTCCCCGCGGGTTTGCTGACAGCGGGACTGGCGACAGCACCCGTTCCCCGAGACGAACAACGGCCCGCCCCGCCCTCGATGGGGCGGAACGGGCCGCTGAGTGCGTGAACCGTTAGCTGTCGTGGTCGGTCAGCAGCAGCGATTCGAGCCGGTCGGCGACCGACTCGGGGTCATCGCCCGAGACGGTCAGAGTCACTTCGTCGCCGTGGCAGACGCCGAGCGAGATGACCGAGAGGATGCTCGCGGCATCCACGCTCGCGCCTCCCGCTTTGCTGATCGAGACCTTGTGGCCCGATGCCGTGACCTCCTTGACGAAGATGCCGGCGGGTCGCGCGTGCAGGCCGACCGCTGAGGCGACGACCACGGTGCGCGTGGCGTCAGACAACGGCTTCCTCCAGCACCTCGTCGGCCGTCTTCTCGCTCTTGCCGATGTTTTTGGCCACGAGCACGAGGCCCGCGGTCACGACGGTGCCGATCGCGATCGCCACGAGGTAGAGCGGCCAGTTGTGCACGAGGCCGAACACCCACAGGCCGCCGTGCGGCGCGCGCAGCCCCGCGTCGAACAGGCCGACGAGGGCGCCGGTGACGCCCGAGCCGATCATGATCGAGGGGATGACGCGCAGCGGGTCGGCTGCGGCGAACGGGATCGCGCCTTCGGTGATGAACGAGGCGCCCAGCAGCCAGGCGGCCTTGCCGTTCTGGCGCTCGGCGTCGGAGAACGCCTTCTTGCGGATGACCGTCGCGAGCGCGAGGCCGAGCGGCGGGGTCATGCCCGCGGCCATGACGATCGCCATGATCACGAAGCGCGAGTCGGTCGGGTCTTCGACCCCGGCGGCGGCCGTGAGGCCCGTGACGGCGAAGGTGTACGCGACCTTGTTGACCGGTCCGCCCATGTCGAACGCCATCATGAGCCCGAGCAGGATGCCCAGCAGCGCAAGGCTGCCGCCCGAGAGGCCGGTGAGCCAGTCGGAGAGGCCGTCCATGAGCGCCTTGAGCGGGCCGCCGAGCAGCACGAGCATGAGGCCGCCCGTGATGAACGTCGCGATGAGCGGGATGACGACGACCGGCATGACCGGTCGCACCCAGCCGGGCACCTTCCAGCGGCTGATCCACAGGGCCACGAAACCGGCGATGAAGCCGGTGATGAGGCCGCCGAGGAAGCCGGCGCCGACGGTGCCGGCGATCGCGCCGCCCACGAATCCCGGAGCGATGCCCGGGCGGTCGGCGATGGCGTAGGCGATGAAGCCCGAGAGCACCGGCACGAGGAACCCGAAGGTGGCCGCACCGACCGCGAACATCACGTAGGCCCAGTCCTGAGCCGAGAGCGGGTTGAACCCGCGCGCGAGGAACTCGGCCTGGTCGACGTAGACGATCTCGTAGCCGCCGATCATGAACGACAGGGCGATGAGGATACCGCCCGCTGCGACGAACGGGATCATGTAGGAAACGCCGGTCATCAGCCACAGGCGGATGCGGGTTCCCACTCCTTGAGTAGTTGACATGTGAAGCCTCCAATGCTTCGTTGCGCTGGGTTGGGGTGGAGCCTGAC
>SCPB01000082.1 GCA_005502445.1 Microbacteriaceae bacterium X2B | reverse complement strand
AGCCGACAGGCGGACCGGCGAGGCGCCGGCGGCGATCGCGCAGCAGGCGACCGGCCAATCGACGCGCAGCGGGCCGGCGAGCCCACGGGCGGCGATCGCCTCGAGCAGGTCAGTCGCCGGGTCGGCACTCGCTCTCGCCCTGCAGCGTCGACGCGCTTCCGCTGACCCGGAAGACGTAGAGCTCGCCGAACTCGCTCGTCGCCTTGACCTCGATGACGTCGCCGACGACAGCACGCTCCACCGTCATGCCCTCGTCGCGCCAGAGCTGCTCGACGGCATCGGCGGAACGATCGATCGACCGCGGCGCATCGCCCACCCGCAGGCCCGGGTACCGGTGCCCCGCGGCCCACAGGGGCACGACGCAGTCGCGCGAGGTCGGGTCGTCCTGCACATCCCAGGATCCGCCGACTGTGCGCTGTGCCTCATCGAGCACCGCGATGAAACGATCACGGGCCTCGGCGTCGGTCACCTCGCTCGGCGACTGCAGGGCGCACCCGCTGAGACTCAGGAGCGCCAGCGCTGCCGTGAGCCCGGAAAGCGGCATTCTGATCATGACCGTCCGATCGTGCGGGATGCCAGGGCACAGTAGCACCGCGGGGACCGGCATTCATCGAGAACGGCCGCGCATCGGAGCCGGCGCTGCACCCGGGTTCGAACAGGACGGGCCGCAGCGGGCGCGACCGAGCGCGCCCGGGAGTCTGCGCGCGCCCGGGGGCCTGCGGAGCAGGGCTGAGGACGAGCTGCGGATCGGCTCACCCAGGGGGCGCGCGCCCGGGCCTGCGGGGGCCGGGAAACCCGACGAACGCGACAACCTCTGGTGCGTTGCAGGAGACGGGGTCGGACGCCTGGTGATCACGACGTGGCAGCAGACGCGGAGGCATCCGCCGAATCGCACTCACGACGCAGCGACAATCGGGCAGGCAACCGGGCTCAGGAGACGCCGTTCAGCGCAAGTGCGAGCGTGCGGCCGCGATCGCGCGCGGACCCGTCGGTCACGAGCTCGGCGTGGCCGATGCCGATGAGGGCCATGTTGCGCATCGCCTCGGTGCCCGGGCTGAAGTACTCGTTGTGGCCGATCGACCCCGCGAGCAGCTCCTGCGTGACGACGTCGATGCCGCCGGCGACGCTCATGACGGTGGCGCCGAATTCGGCCGCGCCCGGATCGTCGCCGAAGAACGAGCTGTTGGGGATCGGATCCCACGCCGCCTCTCCCACGAAGACCGCTCCGCGCACCTGCAGCTCATCGACCGAGGCGACGGGCGCACCGGGTGACCCGATCATCGCGAGCGCATCGACCGTCGCCTCCGTCTCGCTCAACGCGAGCATCGCCGCGGTCGAACCGTACGAGTGGGCGAGAAGCGTGAGGTGCGGCTGGTCGGTGCGGCGCAGAGTCTGCAGCCCGACGATGGCATCGCTGATCGCATCCCGCCCCTCGTAGGCGAGGTCGAGGCTGCCGACGTTGAGCAGGTGGGGGGTCTGGTAGCCGATCCACGCAACGGTCGCGACGGTGCGCGTGCCCGGCTCGGCACCGACCTCCGCGAGGAGGTTGAGCCACGACACCTGCTCGTCGTAGAGCCGGGCGGCGGTGTCGGCCCATTCGACGATGTTGCCGCCGACGCTGATGAACATCCCGGGGATCAGGTAGCTGACGTAGTCGGCAGTCTGGAGGTCGCCGAGCACGATCGCGGCCTTGCCCGCACCTTCGGTGTCGAGGGTGATGAGCTGACGCTGCGGGTTGGCCGTCGACGGGCCGAGCGCGTCGGCGACCGAGTAGAGCATCTGCAGTCGCTCATTGCTCTGGGTGGCGAGCGCCCGGCTCGTCTCGCCGACGAGACCCAGTTCGAGCTCGCGGATGACGTCGCGCAGGACGCTGCGGTTGGCGTCGTTGCGCGCGGCGTACGGCACCCCGTCGAGGTTGCCGACGAGCTCGGGCGCGGTCGCGGCGAGGGAGCGCTGAGCGCGGCGGTCGAGGTTGCGCCACCAGCTCTCGACGAGGCGCGGCGCCGGCGGCGCAGCGAGCAGCTGCCGGAGCGTGTCGGGGTGGCGCTCGCCGAGCTGCGCGACGATCGCGGGATGGGCCGCGGCGAGTTCGCGCAGCAGAACGGTTCCGCCGAGGGCGGCGAGCTCGCCGATGGAGCGTGCGGCGGCCGGGGCCGTCGCCGCTGTGGCTACGGCGGCCGGGGCGGTCGCGGCCGAAGCCGAGGCCGAGACCGCCGGGTCGAGCAGAAGCGCGGGTGCCGCGTCGACACCGCCCCGGATCGGATCGACGATGCGCATCGACGCAAGCGCCTCGCCCGATGCTGCCGACGCTGCCGACGCGAGGGGCAGCTCGCGGGGCACACTGGGGACCCCCGTGACCGCGGCGACGGTCAGCGAGGTCAGCAGAATGGCCGTCGCCTCGAACAGCAAGGTCGGGTTCCCCTCTAAGACGCCAGCGGGTGGGATGACCCCGAACCGGGGTCGACTGACGCGTTTTCATGGTAGGGGAAATGCCCTCCGAATGGGGGGGTTAATTTGGGATGCTCGCCACTGTTCACCCACCGGAAACATCGCATGTCCACAAAAAGGGGGACACGAGTAGGCCGGAAGTCCGGAGTTCCGGGGCTGTGGTGGGTGTGGATGGTGTGGCGAGAGGGGTACACGGGGGCTCGATTCGCAGTGTCGACGACCGCCGAGAAACGGGTCGAACAAACCTCTACGCGGCTAATTCGACGCGCGGGGAAACGACCGGCACTGCGCGGCTGAACAACTCGGCGGTGCCGCTCAGGCGATTGCTCGCCGCCGTCGACGGGGTCGTCGACCAGCAGCAGTTCACTCGGCCGTGGGCGCCTCGCTGCGGCCGGCGCCGACGCCGTCGTTCCCATAGCGGCCATCGCCGCCGTCGCGGCCGTCTATGTCGCTGTCGCTGTCGCCGCCGCCGTCGCGCTCCGCGAGCGCCGCAGGGCCCTCGCTCACGAGCACCGCGAACTGCGCGGCATCGATGATGCGCACCCCCAGCTGTTCGGCCTTCGCGAGCTTCGAGCCGGCTCCGGGACCGGCCGCGACGAAGTCGGTCTTCTTGCTGACGCTGGATGCTGCCTTGCCGCCGGCGGCGATGATCGCCTCTTGCGCGCCCTCCCTCGTGAACCCCTCGAGGGTTCCCGTCGCCACGACCGTGAGGCCCGTCAGCACTCCCCCGGTGGCCGCCGCCCCCGGCCCCGGGTGGCCCGGCGTCGCGAACCGCACGCCCGCCGCGGCCCAGCGTTCGACGATGTCCACGTGCCAATCGACTCCGAACCAGTCGATGACGGCCTCGGCGATGATGCCGCCGACGCCGTCGACCGCGGCGAGCTCGTCGGCGCTCGCCGCGCGGATCGCCTCGAGCGACCCGAAGTGGTCGGCGAGTGCGCGAGCCGCGACCGGCCCGACGTGCCGGATGTTGAGGCTCACGAGCAGTCGCCACAGCGGCTTCGTCTTGGCCTTCTCGAGCTCGGCGAGCAGGGTGAGCGCCGCCGCGCTCGGCAGAACCACCCGATGGGTCTTGGTGAGCTTGCGCGCGCGACGCTCGGCCGCGTCGAGCCCCTCGGCTTCGGGCGGGTACTGCAGCTCGACCTTCTGGAACGGGGTGCGTCGCTTCGGCCGGCCGTCGTCGTCGAGCTTGGCAAGCCCCGTCTCGACATCGGTGACGACGACCTCGATCGGCAGCAGCTGCTCGAGGGTGAGGTCGAAGAGCCCCGCCTCGGTCTCGAGCGGCGGCGTCGACGGCACGTCGGGCTGCGTGAGCGCCGCCGCCGAGACCTCGCCGAGCGCCTCGATGTCGAGGGCTCCGCGGCTGCCGATGTGCTCGACCCGGCCGCGCACCTGGGCGGGGCAGCTGCGCGCATTGGGGCAGCGCAGATCGACATCGCCCTCCTTCGCCGGCGCGAGGGGCGTGCCGCACTCGGGGCAGTTCGCCGGCATGACGAACTCGCGCTCGGTGCCGTCGCGCAGCTCGACGACCGGCCCGAGCACTTCGGGAATCACATCGCCCGCCTTGCGCAGCACGACCGTGTCGCCGATGAGCACGCCCTTGACCTTGACGACATCCTGGTTGTGGAGAGTCGCCTGGCGCACCTCGCTGCCGGCGACGCGCACCTTCTCCATGACGGCGAAGGGCGTCGCGCGGCCCGTCCGACCGACGCTCACGACGATATCCAGCAGTTTCGTGTTCACCTGCTCGGGCGGGTACTTGTAGGCGATCGCCCACCGAGGTGCGCGGCTCGTCGCGCCCAGCTCGCCGTGCAGCGCGAGCTCGTCGACTTTGACGACGACGCCGTCGATCTCGTGCTCGACGTCGTGGCGATGCTCGCCGTGGAAGGCGATGAACTCGGCGGCGCCCGCGGCGGAGTCGTGCACGCGGAAGTGGCTGCTGATCGGCAGACCCCAGCGCTCGAGCAGCGCGTAGACCTCGCTCTGCGCCGCGACGGGCGGATCGGGCCAGGCGCCGATGCCGTGCACGAGCATGCGCAGTCGGCTCAGGCGATCACGCATGCGCGCCAGCTGCTCCGCGTTCTTGCCCTCGCTCTTCTGGCGCAGGCTGCCGCTCGCGGCGTTGCGGGGGTTCGCGAACTCGCGCTCGCCCGCCTCGCGCTGCAGGGCGTTGAGCTCGTCGAACGCCGCCTTCGGGATGAACACCTCGCCGCGCACCTCGACGAGCTCGGGCAGCTCGCCCGGCTCGCCGGCGAGTCGAGTCGGGATGCCCGCGACCTGCAGCACGTTCTGCGTGACGTCCTCGCCCACACGGCCGTCGCCGCGCGTCGCGGCGGTGACGAGCTGCCCGCGCTCGTAGCGCAGGTTCAGGGCGAGACCGTCGACCTTGAGCTCGCACAGGTACGCGACCGGGCGGTTCGCGTCGCGCTCGACCTTCGCCGCCCACTCGGCGAACTCGTCGGCGCTGAATACGTTGTCGAGGCTCAGCATGCGCTCGGCGTGCTCGACCGGCGCGAGGGGCGTGCCGCACTCGGGGCAGTTCGCCGGCATGACGAACTCGCGCTCGGTGCCGTCGCGCAGCTCGACGACCGGCCCGAGCACTTCGGGAATCACATCGCCC
>SCPB01000081.1 GCA_005502445.1 Microbacteriaceae bacterium X2B | reverse complement strand
GTCCGGCCCCGCCGACCGGGTCGTCGCCCCAGCCCCCGAAGGCGACGGCCCGGCGGCACCTTCGCCGCGGGGGCTCCCCGTGGACGACCTCCGAGCCGCGGCGACGTATCCTGTTCATCGTGCTGGACGACTTCTGGGCGAACGCGATCTTCTCGGTGACACCGACGATCGTCGTCGGGCTGATCTTCTGGTTCGCGATGCGCGCGATCATCCGCGCCGACCGCGCCGAGCGGCAGGCCTATACCGAAATCGAGGCCGAAGAGCGCGCCCGCTTCGAGAAGCTGCACGCCGACCCTCACGAGTAGTGCGCGAGGTCGCGCCCGAGCTGGCTGGATCCGCGCCCCTGTTCGCCGTTCAGGAGATTCCACGGTGAACGTCCCCACCGGCGGCGTGTCGAGCGCCAACCGAGCGCGAGGCAGGCTGGCTTCCTGAAACGCGAACAGGGGCCGGCGCGGGCAGTGGGCAGTCGCGCGGCCGCAGCCGCGTGCGACCCGCGGCCGCGAACGCGAGGCGGGTCGGCGCGAACGCGACCTCGTCGATCGTGGCGACGTCGGCATCCACCAGCAGGCCGTGCTCGAAGCGCGGGTCGACCTCGACCTCGACCTCGGCCCCGGCAGGCAGGCCGAGCTGGGCGCCCAGCAGCGGACTGAACACGCGGAATGGCGAACGGGGCGGGTCCGAACCTGCACCGGCGCGGGGTCAGGAGCGGACGGTGACGAACAGCTCGCCCACCCCGCAGTCGAGCGCCTCGCATATCCCGCGCAGCGTCGAGAAGCGGATCGCCCGAGCCCGGTCGTTCTTCAGCACCGACAGGTTGACGAGACTCACGCCGACGAGCTCGCTCAGCCGGGTGAGGGTCATGCCGCGCTCCTCGAGCAACTCGTCGAGCCGGCAGTGGATGCCCGTGGCCTCGTCGTCCGCGGAGCCCGCTGGCGCCATCACACCAGGCCCGCCGTGTCGCGCTGGAGGCGTACCCCGTCGTGAACGAGGAACCCCATGACGCTGATGGCCGCGCCGAGCAGCAGGGCGGTGAACTCGATGCGCGTGAGGGTCCAGATCGGCTTCCACAGGGTGAGGATGACGAGCTCGGGGCTCGACTCGGTCATGACGGTGTCGACTTCGAAGTCGAAGATGCGATAACCGAGTTCCTGCGCGGCGAGGTCGACGGCGGGCGCCTCGAACTGTGGAGCGGAAACACTCACGCCTAGGGCGAACAGGAGCGGTTTTGCGCCCGGCCCGTGGTTACGCTCGATGCAGCGGCTCCGCATCCATCGCGCGGCGCCGCATGAGGAGAGTGCGAGATGTTCGAGAGATTCACCGACCGAGCCCGTCGCGTTGTCGTCCTGGCCCAGGAAGAGGCCAAGATGCTCAACCACAACTACATCGGCACCGAGCACATCCTCCTCGGCCTCATCCACGAGGGCGAGGGAGTCGCCGCGAAGGCGCTCGAGTCGCTCAACATCTCGCTCGACTCCGTGCGCGAGCAGGTGCAGGACATCATCGGCCAGGGCCAGCAGCAGCCCACCGGGCACATCCCCTTCACGCCGCGCGCCAAGAAGGTGCTCGAGCTCAGCCTGCGCGAGGCGCTGCAGCTGGGCCACAACTACATCGGCACCGAGCACATCCTCCTCGGCCTCATCCGCGAGGGCGAGGGAGTCGCCGCGCAGGTGCTCGTCAAGCTCGGCGCCGACCTCAACAAGGTGCGTCAGCAGGTGATCCAGCTGCTGAGCGGCTACCAGGGCAAGGAGGCCGTGCAGGTCGGCGGCGACAGCCCCAGCCCCGACAAGGGGTCGCAGGTGCTCGACCAGTTCGGCCGCAACCTCACCCAGGCCGCGCGCGAGGGCAAGCTCGACCCCGTCATCGGCCGCGAGAAGGAGGCCGAGCGGGTCATGCAGATCCTCTCGCGCCGCTCGAAGAACAACCCCGTGCTGATCGGCGAGCCCGGCGTCGGCAAGACCGCCGTCGTCGAGGGGCTCGCCCAGGCGATCGTCAAGGGCGAGGTGCCCGAGACGCTCAAGGACAAGCAGCTGTACTCGCTCGACCTCGGCAGCCTCATCGCAGGCAGCCGCTACCGCGGCGACTTCGAGGAGCGCCTGAAGAAGGTGACGAAGGAGATCCGCACGCGCGGCGACATCATCGTCTTCATCGACGAGATCCACACCCTCGTCGGTGCGGGAGCCGCCGAGGGCGCGATCGATGCGGCGAGCATCCTGAAGCCGCTGCTGGCCCGCGGCGAGCTGCAGACGATCGGCGCGACCACGCTCGACGAGTACCGCAAGCACTTCGAGAAGGATGCCGCGCTCGAGCGCCGCTTCCAGCCCGTGCAGGTGCAGGAGCCCTCACTGCCGCACGCCATCAACATCCTCAAGGGGCTGCGCGACAAGTACGAGGCGTTCCACAAGGTCTCGATCACCGACGGCGCGATCGTCTCGGCCGTCAACCTCGCCGACCGCTACGTGCAAGACCGCTTCCTGCCTGACAAGGCGATCGACCTGATCGACGAGGCTGGCGCTCGACTGCGCCTGTCGATCCTCTCGGCGCCGCCCGAGCTGCGCGAGTTCGACGAGAAGATCGCCGGCGTTCGTGCGCTGAAGGAGGCCGCGATCGAGGATCAGGACTTCGAGAAGGCCGCGAGCCTGCGCGACGAGGAGAAGAAGCTGCTCGGCGAGCGGCTGCGACTCGAGAAGCAGTGGCGCTCGGGCGAAGCCGGCGTCGGCGGCACCGTCGACGAGGGCATCATCGCCGAGGTGCTCGCGCAGGCCACGGGCATCCCCGTCTTCAAGCTGACGGAGGAGGAGTCGAGCCGCCTCATCTTCATGGAGAAGGCCCTGCACCAGCGGGTCATCGGCCAGGAGGAGGCGATCTCGGTGCTCGCCAAGACGATCCGCCGCACGCGCGCCGGCCTGAAAGACCCCAAGCGCCCGAGCGGCTCGTTCATCTTCGCCGGCCCCACGGGTGTCGGCAAGACCGAGCTCGCCAAGGCGCTCGCCGAGTTCCTCTTCGACGACGAGGGCGCTCTCATCGCCCTCGACATGTCGGAGTACGGCGAGAAGCACACCGTCTCGCGCCTCTTCGGCGCCCCTCCCGGCTTCGTCGGCTTCGAGGAGGGCGGCCAGCTCACCGAGAAGGTGCGTCGCAAGCCCTTCTCGGTCGTGCTCTTCGACGAGATCGAGAAGGCCCACCCCGACATCTTCAACTCGCTGCTGCAGGTGCTCGAGGAGGGGCGGCTGACCGACGGTCAGGGTCGCGTCGTCGACTTCAAGAACACCGTCATCATCATGACGACCAACCTCGGCACGAAAGACATCACGGGCGGCCCGGTCGGCTTCACGATCGAGGGCAACACGGCGGCCGACTACAGCGCCATGCGCGGCAAGGTCGTCGAGGAGCTCAAGAAGCACTTCAAGCCCGAATTCCTCAACCGCGTCGACGAGACGATCGTCTTCCCGCAGCTGAGCCAGCCGGAGCTGCTGCAGATCGTCGACCTCTTCATCAAGCGACTGCGCGCACGCATGCTCGATCGCGACCTGACGATCAACGTGAGCGAGGCGGCGAAGGCTCAGCTCATCAAGCTCGGCTGGGATCCGTCGCTCGGCGCCCGCCCGCTGCGCCGCGCCGTGCAGCACGAGATCGAAGACCGCCTGTCGGAGGAGATCCTGCACGGCCGCCTCACCGGCGGCGACCACGTCGACGTCGACTTCGTCGACGGCGAGTTCGTCTTCGTCACGACGCGGAAGGAGCTCGCGGCGGTCGAGGCCGGCCCCGTGGCCGCGGGCGAGCTTCCGACCGTCGAGTAGCCCGCGCAGCGGCATCCGCCCACGGGATTCCCGCATCGCGGCCGACGCCCCGCTTCCGTTCCCGGGGGCGGGGCGTCGTCGCGCGGCTCTAGGCTGAGGGCGTGACGACCCCCGCATTCAGTGTGCGCCCGGCGCGCACCTCCGATGTGCGGGCGGTCAAGCGGCTCGTCGAGCCGCTCGTGCAGAGGCGCATCCTGCTCGGCAAGGAGCTCGTGGTGTTCTTCGAGTCGGTGCAGCAGTTCACGGTCGCCGTCGACGACGCGACCGGCGAAGTCATCGGGTGCGGCGCCCTGCACGTCATCTGGGAGGACCTCGGCGAGGTGCGCACGCTCGCCGTCGCCGACGCGTGGTTGGGCAGGGGGGTCGGCCACAGCATCCTGAACCGTCTCGAGGATGCCGCTCTCGCGCTCGGCCTGACGCGACTGTTCTGTCTGACCTTCGAGGTGGAGTTCTTCGCCCGCCACGGTTTCGCCCCCGTCGATGAGCGGCTGCTCGTCGACCCGGAGGTGTACAGCGAACTGCTGCGCTCGCCCGACGAGGGCGTCGCCGAGTTCCTCGACCTCTCGCGCGTGAAGCCGAACACGCTCGGCAACACGCGCATGCTCAAGCAGCTCGCGCCGCTCGCGGGCTGAGCCGCACCCCCCCATTCTGCGTCGCGCGTCGAGCCCCGATCTGCGTACACCCCGCTCCGCGCCCCGATCTGCGCACACGCCGCCCCGCCGCCGGGGTTTCGGGCCGCGTGGTCGTACCCTGGCGGCATGTCGAGCCTGCGTCATCCCGTCGGGCCGCAGCCGCCCCAGGTCTACTGGCGCCGCCGCCTGGTCGTGGGGCTCGGCCTGCTCGCCGTCATCGTCATCATCGTGCTCATCGTCGTGCGGCCGGGCGGAGGGCCCGCGGGGGCGACCGACCCCGACCCGGGAGCCTCGGAGGCGCCCGCCGCGAGCACCGAACCGTCGACCGAACCGACCGACCCGGCGAACCCGAACGCCTGCACGGCCGGCGAGGTGCAGGTCGTCGCCGTCACCGACGCCGACTCGTACCCGGCCGAGCAGCCGCCGCTGCTGTCGCTGACGATCACCAACACGGGATCGGCGCCATGCATCGCCGCGGTCGGCACCGACGTGCAGGAGTACGTCATCACCTCCGGCTCCGACCGCATCTGGTCGTCGAAGGACTGCCAGTCGAACCCGGCACCGGCCGAGGTGACGCTCGAGCCGGGGGTGCCGCTGTCGACGACGCCGTTCGCGTGGCAGCGCGTGCGCTCCGAGCCGGGTGGCGCGTGCGAGGGCGAGCGCACGGCGGCGATCGGCGGCGGGGCGACATACCGGCTGGCGGTCTCGATCGGCGGCTTCGCCTCCGAGGCGAAGCCCTTCATCCTCGAGTAGCTCGCGCCGGGCATCCGCGCCCGATCTCGAGCGGTGCGCCCCGCGTAGGCT
>SCPB01000109.1 GCA_005502445.1 Microbacteriaceae bacterium X2B | reverse complement strand
GCCCTACCCGAGGCGCCCGCGGCGACCGTCTCGTCGACCTCCACGAGGAGGCCCGAGTTGACGACGTCGCGGAACTCCAGGTCGCTGAAGCCCCACTCCTCCTTCAGGCGGCGACGACGGGCGGCGGGCGCCTCGGGTAGGGCGGCGCGCAACTCGGCGATCAGCTCGGGGGTCGGCGTCACCGGCAGCAGGTCGGGCTCGGGGAAGTAGCGGTAGTCGTCGGCGTCGCTCTTCACGCGGCCGGGCGAGGTCGTGCCCGTGTCCTCATGCCAGTGGCGGGTCTCCTGCTGGATGCTTCCTCCGGCAGCGAGGATCGCCGCCTGGCGCTGGATCTCGTATCGCACCGCCCGCTCGACGCTGCGGAACGAGTTGACGTTCTTCGTCTCGGTGCGCGTGCCCAGCTTCTCGGCGCCGCGCGGGCGCAGCGAGACGTTCGCGTCGCAGCGCAGATTGCCGCGCTCCATGCGCGCCTCGCTGATGCCGAGAGCGCGCACGATGTCACGGATGGTGCTCACGTAGGCCTTCGCAAGCTCGGGCGCACGGTGCTCGGCGCCGAAGATCGGCTTCGTCACGATCTCGACCAGCGGAACCCCGGCGCGGTTGTAGTCGACGAGCGAATACTCCGCCCCCTGGATACGGCCGGTCGAGCCGCCGACATGCGTCAGCTTGCCTGCATCCTCCTCCATGTGGGCGCGTTCGATGGGGATCTCGATGAGCGTGCCGTCCTCGAGTTCGACCTCGAGCATCCCCTCGAATGCCACGGGCTCGTCGTACTGGCTGATCTGGTAGTTCTTCGCGAGGTCGGGGTAGAAGTAGTTCTTGCGGCTGAAGGTGCTCGACGGCGCGATCTCGCAGCCGAGAGCCAGGCCGAGCGAGATCGCGAAGCGCACGGCCGTCTCGTTGACGACGGGCAGGCTGCCCGGGAGGCCCAGGCAGACCGGGGTGATCGCCGTGTTCGGCTCGGTGATCTCGTTGGCCGAGAACGCGGGGTTGGGGGCGTCGGAGAACATCTTCGTCTGCGTGCTCAGCTCGACGTGCACCTCGAAACCGAGCACGGGCTCGAAGAGTTCGAGGGCCTGGTCGAAGTCCATGAGGTCAGCGCGCGCCATGGGGCAATCCTATTGGGGGTGCGGTGGGCGGGG
>SCPB01000080.1 GCA_005502445.1 Microbacteriaceae bacterium X2B | reverse complement strand
TCGGTACTGCGGTCATGCCGATCCCCCTCCCCCGCGGCGTCGGCCGCGCGGTGCGAGCGCCCGCCGGAGCGAGAGCGAGCCCGCACCCCGACGGCGAACCTGACGACCACTCTAGTCCGGCTCGTCGTGCGCGGCGAGGGGCTTGCGCGGCGGGTCGAGCTCAGTCGCCCCGCACGCGCCGGCGCTCGGCCTCGAGGGCGACGAGCTCGCGCTGCAGCGCTCGGTATCGCTCGGGGTCGGCCGCGGCATCGGCGCGCTGAAGCGCGCCCAGCAGCTCTGCCTTGCGACGCAGCAGATCGCGCTCGATGAGCGAGGTCGTCACCCCCGTGCAGTACTCCTTCACGTGGTCGCCGCGGATCGGCAAGGGGGCGATCGCGAACTGCGTCACGAGCGGCACGAAAGCGCTCGGCGCCTCGGCGGCGGCGCGGGCGACCCACTGCGGTGCGCCGTAGTGCTCGAATGCCGCCACGAGCGCGTCGCGCACCGTGCCGAGCGCGGCGACCGAGAAGCTCGTGCTCAGCGCGCGCGCGGCGACCTCCCGATCGATCTCACCGGGGTGCTGCAACAGCGCCATGAGAAGCTCGCGCTCGAGTCGCGACACGGGGTCGCTCGGCAGATCGGCGATGCTGATCGCCGGCGAGGAGTACCCGCCCCGGTCGTCGGGCGGCGGCGGCGCGGCGCCGTAGGGATCCTCCGGCGCACCACGCGGCTCGGGCGCCGCGCGCGCCGGGCCCGGATCGACAGCGCCGATCGCGGGTCCCGTCGAGCCGCGCCGGTTCGGCGGCGCCGTCGTCGTGCGCTGACTCGAGGCGCGTCTGGCCGCCTGCACCGCGCGCGCGACCTCCTGCGGGTCGAGCCCGATCCAGCCGGCGAGCGTGCGGGCGTAGCCCGACTGCATCGACTGGTCGCGGATGCCGGCGACGACCGGCGCCGCGGCGCGCAGCGCCCCGACGCGGCCCTCGACGGTCTCGAGATCGAACTGCGCCAGGCGACGGCGCACCATGAACTCGTACATCGGCTTGCGGCCCGAGACGAGCATCCTGATCGCATCATCGCCGCGCGCCAATCGCAGATCGCAGGGATCCAGCCCCTCGGCGGCGACCGCGACGAAGGTCTGGGCGGCGAAGCGCTGCTCTTCCGCGAAGGCGCGGCTCGCGGCCTTCTGGCCCGCCTCGTCGGGGTCGAAGGTGAAGATGACCTCGCCGAGCTGCGTCGCGTCGGCGTTGTCGGTGTCGCCCATGACGCGTCTGATGACCTTGATGTGCTCGACGCCGAACGCCGTGCCGCACGTCGCGACGGCGGTCGTGACACCTGCGAGATGGCACGCCATCACGTCGGTGTAGCCCTCGACGACGACGACCTGCTTCGCCCTCGCGATGTCGCGCTTGGCCAGGTCGAGCCCGTAGAGCACCTGGCTCTTGTGGTACACGGGAGTCTCGGGAGTGTTGAGGTACTTGGGGCCCTGATCGGTGTCGAGCAGCTTGCGCGCGCCGAAGCCGAGCGTCTGCCCGGTGACGTCCTTGATGGGCCAGATGAGCCGGCCGCGGAACCGGTCGTACGGGGCTCGGTCGCCCTGCCCGAGCAGGCCGGCGGCGAGCATCTCGTCGACCGTGAATCCTGTGGTCGTGAGGTGCGTGCGCAGTGCGTCGTACGAGTTCGGCGCGAAGCCGATCGAGAAGCGCTCGGCCGCCGCCGGGTCGAATCCGCGCTCGCCGAGGAAGCGGCGGGCGGGCTCGGCGGCGGGCGACTGCAGCTGCTCGCGGAAGAAGGCAGCAGCGGCCTCGTTCGCGGCGAGGATGCGGCGGCGGGTGCCGCCGTCCTCGCGGGCCTGCCCGCCGTCCTCGTAGCTGAGCGTGTAGTTCAGCCGCTGCGCGAGCCGCTCGACCGCCTCGGAGAAGGTCACGTGGTCCATCTTCTGCAGGAACGAGAAGACGTCGCCGCCCTCGCCGCAGCCGAAGCAGTGATAGAAGCCGACCTGCGGGCGCACGTGGAAGCTCGGGCTGCGCTCGTCGTGGAAGGGGCACAGGCCCTTCATCGAGCCGATACCCGCGCTCTTCAGGCTCACGTAGTCGCCGACGATCTCGGCGATGTTGGTGCGCGACCTGACCTCATCGATGTCGCTGCGTTTGATGAGGCCTGCCACGGTGGGGATTCTACGGGGCGCTCAGCGCGCCAGGCGCTCGTGCCAGCTCATCGCCGACTGGTCCGTCAGGCTCGCGACCTGGTCGACGACGACGCGTCGGCGTGCGGCGTCGTCGGGCGCGGCGCGCCAGTCGTCGGCGAAGCCGGGATCGAGCGCGGAGTCGCCCTTCGCCCACAGCGCGTCGGCGAGCTCGGTGAGCATGTCGCGCTGCCCGGCGTAGATCGGCCGCCGCGAGTTCGTCGACATCACGTTCGCCGCGACGATGCCTTTGAGCACGGCGATCTCGGCCTGGGTCTCGCGCGGCACGACCACGGTGGCCCCGAAGCGCGCGAGCGCCCGCCCGGGATGGGCCGCACGCGTCGCGTGCACCGCCTCGTGCGCGAAGCGACCGATGAGCTGGCTCGTGAGGTTCTTGAGCCGCGCGAGGTCGCGCCGCGAGGCGTTCCACGAGTCGATCCAGAAGTCGAGGTGGTCGAGTCGGTCGAAGGCCGCGATGAGCTCGTCGTGGCTGATCTCGCCGCCGATCCACTCGAACATCGAGTCGACCAGGGCGTCATGGTCGGCGCGGGCGCTCAACGCCGGAACGTCGAGGTATCCGCTCACGATCGCATCCTCGAAGTCGTGGACGCTGTAGGCGATGTCGTCGCTGAGATCCATGACCTCGGCCTCGATGCAGCGCACGCGGTCGGGCGCGCCGGCGCGCATCCACTCGAAGGCGGCCGCGTCGTCGTCGTAGAAGCCGAACTTGCTGCGCCCGCTCGGATCGGGAACGCCCCGGCTCTGCGGCCACGGGTACTTGCAGCTCGCGTCGAGGCTCGCGCGGGTCAGATTGAGGCCGTAGCTGCGGCCGTCGGCGCCGAAGACCTTCGGCTCGATGCGCGTGAGCAGGCGCAGGGTCTGCGCGTTGCCCTCGAAGCCGCCGACATCGGCCGCCCAGGTGTTGAGCGCGCGCTCGCCGTTGTGCCCGAAGGGCGGGTGGCCCAGGTCGTGCGCGAGGCAGGCGGTGTCGACCACGTCGGGGTCGAGACCGAGGCTCGTCGCCAGTTCGCGGCCCACCTGCGCGACCTCGAGCGAGTGCGTGAGGCGGTTGCGCGCGAAATCGAGGCCAGCCGTCGGGCTCAGCACCTGCGTCTTCGCGGCGAGACGCCGCAGCGCGCTCGAGTGCAGCAGCCGGCCGCGGTCGCGGGCGAAGTCGCTGCGGCGCGTCGAGTGCTCCTCGGGCAGCCAGCGCTCGGCGTCGCGCGGGTCGTAGCCGGGCGACGGCGCGTCGGCCGACTCGACCGGCGCGGTGGAGAACGAGGTCACGGGGGCCTACCCCCCGCTGTTGTGCAGCTCGGCGGCCGCGACGTCGGCGCTCTGCGCGGTCGACAGCTCGCGGCTGGCGAGCCAGTTCTCGGGAAGGGCGGGCTTCTTCGGGGTGCCTGCGCGACCGCGCTGACCCTCGGCGGGTGAACCCGGGTACGGCTCGTCGCGGTTCAGTTCGCCGAGCAGATCGTCGAGCTGCTGCAGGCTCTCGACACTCGCCAGCCGTGCGCGCAGCTCGCCCCCGACCGGGTAGCCCTTGAAGTACCAGGCGACGTGCTTGCGAATGTCGCGGCACGCCCGCCCCTCGTCGTCGAAGAATTCGACGAGCAGTTCGGCGTGCCGACGGAAGGCGTCACCGACCTCGCCGAGGGTCGGCATGATGCGCAGTCGTTCGCCGCGGAAGGCGGCGGACAGGTCGCCGAACAGCCACGGTCGCCCGAGACATCCGCGCCCCACGACGATGCCGTCGCAACCGGTCTGCTCGACCATCCGCAGCGCGTCCTCCGCGCTCCAGATGTCGCCGTTGCCGAGCACGGGGATGCTCGAGATCGCCTCTTTCAGGCGACCGATCGCATCCCAATCGGCGGAGCCGCTGTAGAACTCGGCGGCCGTGCGCGCGTGCAGGGCTACCGCGGCGGCCCCGGCGCCCTCGGCGGCCTTCGCCGCCTCGAGGTAGGTGAGGTGGTCGCCGTCGATGCCCTTGCGCATCTTGACCGTCACGGGGATGTCGCCCGCGGCCCTGACGGTGGCCTCGACGATGCGGCGGAAGTGCTCGAGCTTCCACGGCAGGGCTGCTCCCCCGCCCTTGCGGGTGACCTTCGGCACCGGGCAGCCGAAGTTCATGTCGATGTGGTCGGCCCAGCCCTCGCCGACGAGCATCGCCGCGGCCTCGCCCGCGGTCTTCGGGTCGACGCTGTACAGCTGGATGCTGCGGGTCGACTCGCTCTCGTGATGCCGGATGAGCCGCATGCTCTCGGGCGTGCGCTCGACGAGAGCGCGGCTCGTGATCATCTCGCTCACGTACAGGCCCGCGCCGTACTCGCGGCACAGCCGCCGGAACGCCGTGTTCGTGATGCCCGCCATGGGCGCGAGGACGACCGGCACGCTCAGCGGGATCGGGCCGATGCTGAGCGGCTTGGCGGGCGCGGCGATGGCGGACATGATGGGCCTATCCTCCCAGAGGAGAAGCGCATGCTCCTCCAGACAGCGACGGACGGCGCCTGATCGGCCCGGAAAGGCGGACTGTGGAGGAGCGGAACGGCGTCGCGCGCGTGGTAGCCGACGCCGCGGCGCGGGGGCTCGCGATCGAACTCGTCGAACGGCAGGCGGCTCGATCTCTCGAGGAGGCCGCGGCGATCCTCGGCATCAGTCCGGCCGAGATCGTCAAATCGCTCGTCGTCAAGCGCAGCGACGGCACCTTCCTCTTCGCGCTCGTGCCGGGCGACCGCCAGATCTCATGGCCGAAGCTGCGGGGGCTGCTCGGCGTCAACAAGCTCCAACTGCCGTCGGCCGAGGCCGCCCTCGAGGCCACCGGGTACGAGCGCGGCACGATCACCCCGCTCGGGTCGAGCACCGCGTGGCCCGTCGTCGCCGACGAGCGCCTTCGCGGGCTGCGTGTCTCGATGGGCGCGGGCGAACACGGCCGCAGCCTCTTCGTCTCTGCCGACGCCCTGCTCGATACCGTCCACGCGACCGTCGCCGACATCACCGAGCCGCTCGCGCCGCGCTGAGCCGCTCGGCGCGCACGGCGCATGCTCGGCGCGCACGGCGCTGTGTCGACAATTCAGGAGACCGACACACCGGCCGGAGCCATGTGCTCGTAATCCCGCACTCCACCGTCGGTTCGGCGACCTTCTCTCCTGAATTGTCGACATGAAGGGCCACCGGAGCTCATGTCGGCCATCCGCTGCGCCGCGTCGACAAT
>SCPB01000108.1 GCA_005502445.1 Microbacteriaceae bacterium X2B | reverse complement strand
GCGCGCCCGACCCCCGTCTGCTCATCGGGCTCGCTCTCGTCGTGGCCTCGATCGCGGGCGTCGTCGGCATCGTCGCGGCCAACGACGACGGTGTCGAGGTGTACGCCGCGCCGCGACTGCTCACGGCGGGCGAGCGCGTCACCGCCGAGGACCTGGAGCTGCGGCGGGTGTCGCTCGGTGCCGATGTCGAGGCCTACCTCACCGCCGACCGGCTGCCCGAGCAGGGGGTCGTGGTCTCGCGGACGATCGGCGAGCGCGAACTCGTGCCGCTCGCCGCCGTGGGCGACGTGCGCGGACCGACGACGACCACGATCGTCGTCTCGCTCACGACCCCTCTCGGCGAGACCGTGCGCAGCGGCGACTCGCTCGACGTCTGGTCGTCGCCGCAGGAGGAGGCCGGCCGGTTCGGCGCCCCCGTCGTGATCAGTTCGGGCGCGCAGCTCGTGCGCGAGCTCGCCGACGACGGACTCGTGGCGGGAGCGGAAGCCGCGCGCGTCGAACTGCTCGTTCCCCGTCGCGATGTCGCCCGCATCCTCGACGCCCTCGCCAACGGCGACGCGCTCGCGGTGGTACCCGCCTCGCTCGCGGTCGGGCGCTGAGCCGTGCAGGTCGCGCTCGCGCTGCCCGGGCTGCCCGCCGACTCCGTCGAGCTCGAGCTGCTGCGCGCCGGGCACCGCATCGCCTGGCGTGCCGTCGACCGCGACGGACTGCTCGAGCAGCTCGCGGCGACCGTGCCCGACGTCGTGCTCGTCGCCGACGATCCCGCCGTCGCGACGACCGAGGTCGTGGGGGCCTGCGACCTGCTCGGCGTGCGCACCTGCCTCGTGCGCGCCGACGATGCCGGGTCGGCGACCGCGCGGCTGCTCGGCGTGCACGACATCCTCCGCGTCGTGCCCGGCCGGCCGATCGACCTCGCCGTGCTCTCGCCCGCGTTCGACGCCCTCGACGGCGGCATCGCCGACGCCCTCGGCGCGCATCCGGGATTCGGTGAGGCGGTGCGATCGGCGCCCGGTGCTCCGCGCGGTCAGGATGCCCCGCCTCCCTCCGCGACCGGCGTCGCGGGCTCGCCGTGCGGCTCGGCGCCGGTCGCGGAGGGAGGCGGGGCATCCTGACCGCGCGGAGCACCGGGCGCCGAGCCGCACGGC
>SCPB01000007.1 GCA_005502445.1 Microbacteriaceae bacterium X2B | reverse complement strand
GCGGGGCGCCGGGCGGCCAGGAGGGTCGCGAGACAGGTCAGGATGCCGCGGGTTCGACCCGCGCGCCGGCGGCGGCCAGCTCGGCGAGGGCCGCCGCGCTCGAGCCGGGGGCGACTCCCGCCACGAGGTCGCTCAGCACGCGCACCCGACGGCCCGCGGCGAGCGCGTCGAGCGCCGAGGCCCGCACGCAGTAGTCGGTCGCGATGCCGACGACGTCGACCTCGTCGACGGCGACGTCGTCGAGCAGCTCGGGAACCGAGCGGCCGTCGTCGGCCGTCCCCTCGAAGATCGAGTAGGCGGGCACGCCCTGCCCTTTGCGCACGTGCACGTCGATGAGCGCCTGGTCGATCGCGGGGTGGTAGTCGGCGCCCGCGGTGCCGGCCACGCAGTGAACAGGCCACGTGACGGCGTAGTCGGGGGCGGCATCCCGGGCGAAGTGGCCCCCGTTGTCGCCGTCGGCGTCGTGCCAGTCGCGCGAGGCGATGACGACGGCGTACTCGTGCCGGTGCGACCGCGCGTAGGCGGTGACGGCGGCGGCCACGGCCGCCCCGCCCTCGACCCCGAGGGCACCGCCCTCGGTGAAGTCGTTCTGCACGTCGATGATGAGCAGTGCACGGGTCATGCGACCTCCTGAGGGTGGGCTCCGATGCGGCGGCCGGTCAGTTGTTCGAGAGGTTGCCGCCGCAGCGATAGGCGCCGGCGGTGAGCAGGTCGAGCGCCGTACGTGCTGAGCCGTCGACGTCGCCGATCGCCGAGAAGGCGAAGGTCAGCCTCCTGCCGTCGGCAGCCGTGATGATGCCGCTGAGCGAATAGGCGGTCGTGATCCACCCGGTCTTGGCGGCAACGCTGCCGCGCGCTACCGACGCGTCGCCGGTGAAGCGGCTCGCGAGCGAGCCCGACTTCCCCGCGACCGGCAGGCCCGCGCTCAGCACCGAGAGGTTCTGCCCGCCGTCGGCGATCACATCGAAGAGCTTGGCGTAGTAGAGCGGCGACACCGCGTTGAGGTGGCTGAGTCCGGAGCCGTCGCGGATCACCATGGCCGGGTCGAGAGTCACGCCGTACCCCTGCAGTGCGGCGGCGAACGCGGGCGTGAGCGAGGCGGCCGAGCCGTCGAAGCCGGACTCCTTCGACACGACCCGCGCGAGCATCTCAGCGAGCGTGTTGTCGCTGTTGAGCAGCATCTTGCCGATGAGCCGGCCGACGGGCTGCGAGCGCGCCACGGCCAGCTCGGTGCCGCCGTTCGAGGCGCCGACGCGGATGCCCGGCCGCCCACCCGGATTCCCCGCCGCGTCGAGAGCGAAGGCGAAGGCCTCGCCGGCACGGCTAACCGGGTCGGTCGATCGGGGGCTCGTGTCGAACGTCGGGTTCTGCCGGTCGCCGTCGACCTGCAGGGCCGTGACCTCGGACTGGTAGCCGATCGTCTGCTCGCTGCGCTCCCACGAGGGGTCCCACTTGTCGGCGGGGTTCCAGTAGTCGGCGTCGAGGATCACCTCGGTGATCTCGGGGGCATCCGGATTCGCTGCGGCGTAGGCGGCGACGGTCTGCGCGGCCAGGTCGGCGAGCTTCGGCGCCCCCGCGTACACGCTCTCCTGTCCGGGGGCGAGGGCGCTGAGGGTGGCGTCGCCGCCGCCGACGAGCACGATCTGCCCGGGCGCGGAGCCGGCCTCGACGCGCGTGACGAGCTGGTGGTCGGGCCCGAGGACGCGCAGCGCCGCGGCGGCGGTGAGCACCTTGAGCACGCTGCCGTGGCGCGCGGGCGTCGTCGCCGCGCGGTCGAAGAGCAGTTCGCCGGTCTCGGCGTCGACGACGGCGCCGACGAAGTCGCCGAGTCGGCCGTCCTGCGCGAGCGCGGCGATCGAGCACGTGCGCAGTCGCGTGGGGCCGGTGGCGATGCTCGGCGGCGCACGCGTCGGCTCGGGCGTCGGTGCCGAGCCGGTCGCCGACACCGTCGGCGCGGGCGCCGCCTGGGTCGAGCCGGCCGCGACGCCGGCCAGCACCGACCCGGTTCCCAGAAGCAGGAACGCCAGCGAGAGCGCCGTGATCACGAGCACGCGCGGGTGGCGCTGCAGCAGAGCCGTGAGACCGGTGCGGGCGGCGAGCGAGCGGCGAGCATCCTGACCGGTCGTCGAGGATGCGGGGCCTGCGGCCCCGTTCTCGCCCGTCGCCCGGCGACGCAGCGGCCTCTCGTCCGTCACCCGGCCATGATAGCCGCGGGCGGTTCAGGCCTCGTCGTCGGCGGCGTACCGGACGCCGACCTGGCGACGCACCTCGTCGAGCAGGCCCATGATGGCGACCGTCTCGCCGATCGGAAGCGTCGTGGGCGCTGCTCCGGCGACGCGCGCCTCGAGCTCGGCCGCCTGATACTGCATGCCGCGACTCGACAGGCGGGACTCGAAGCGCTCGACGACCTGCCACGCGGAGTCGTGGACCGTGAAGGAGGTCGGCGCGTAGAACACGCGGTCGATCTCGATCGTGCCTCGAGTGCCGATGACCGCCGCGCGGTTGGGCCCGGCCGTATCGAGGGCGCAGTGCAGCAGCGCCTGCCGCCCGTCTGCGTAGTCGAGGATCATCGCCGTCTGCCGGTCGACCCCCGTCGGGGTGAGGGCGGCGTGCGCGCGGATTCCGTCGGGCAGGCCGAGCACGTCGACGGCGAACGAGACGGGGTAGACGCCGAGGTCGAGCAGCGCGCCGCCGCCGAGCGCGGGGTTCTGCAGCCGGTGCTCGGGGTTCTGCGGCAGTGATTGCGTGTGGTCGGCGATGACCGTGCGAACCTCGCCGATCGCACCCGAGGCGACGATCTCGCGGATGCGCGCCATGTGCGGCAGGAATCGCGTCCACATCGCCTCCATGGCGACGACCCCCGCCGCCTCGGCCGCCCCGGCGATGCGCTGCGACTGTCGCTGGGTGAGGGTGAAGGCCTTCTCGACGAGCACGTGCTTGCCCGCCTCGATGGCGAGCAGCGCGGTGTCGGCGTGGTGCGAGTGCGGTGTCGCGACGTAGACGATGTCGACCTGCGGGTCGGCGACGAGCTCCTCGTACGATCCGTGCGCTGTGGGGATGCCGTGCTCGGCTGCGAAGGAGAGCGCCGATTCGAGGCGGCGCGATCCGACCGCCGCGACCGTGAACCCCTCGGCGAGGAGATCGCGGGCGAAGGCGTGGGCGATGCCGCCTGTCGCGAGGATGCCCCAGCGCGGTCGCGTCGTCATGTCGGTGGCCCTTCCGCCGCCGACCGGCCGCCGACGAGCGGGCTCAGCCTACCGAGCCGGCCTGCCGGGAGTGCGGAGCACCGTCGTCAGCAGGTGACCCAGCGCGACGCCGCCCGGGTGAAGCTGTACGGCTCGTTCGGCACGCCGCCGTGGGTCATCGCGAACAAGACGCACACGCCCGCGGTGCTGCCCGTGTACGTCGGCTTGTAGAGCGAGGTGCGGTGGCCGCTGGAGTCCCACCACTTCTGCGCGACCGTGGTACCGGAGTTGTTGGAGCCGCCCGCGAGATTGCCGTCGCAGCCGACGCTCGGCACGCCGTCACTGCGCTGCGAGCCGATGTGGCCCCACGCGCTCATCGGATCGGTCGAGGGGTCCTCCGCCATCCAGAAGAGGCGGTCCTCCATGCAGGAGTCGTAGCGGATGTTCGCGAAGGGCACGGGCGGCAGGCAGTTGGCCACGCGGATCTCGTTGTAGCGCTGCGCGAACTGGGCGAGGTCGGCCGACGTCGTGCCGGCGACGCCGCCCGCCGAGGTGCGGCCGGGCGCGCCCGCGGTGCCGCCACCGGGCATCCCGGCGCAGGCCGGAGTGGTGACGGTCGGTGCGGGAGCGGGCGCTGCCGGCGCGGGAGCGGGCGCCGGACCCGAGGGCTGCGGCTGCACGGTCGTCGTTCCGCCGGATGCCGCAGCGGTGCTCCCGTTCGAGTTCGAACTCGGCGTCGGAGCGGGCTGCGGTGCGGCGCTGGTGCTGGTGCTGGTGCTGGTGCTGGTGCTCGAGGAGGCGCCTGCCGTCGCAGTCCCGCTCTCGACGGCGGGCGCCGCCGCCGGGGCGACCTCGGCTGTGCCCGCGTCGTCGTCCACCGACGACCATGTAGCGCGCTGGAGCATCTCGACGACGGGTTCCGTGGTCGAGGCGGCGCGCCCGTCGAGGACGGCGACGACCGATGCTCCTTCGGCGGCCGGCCGAGCGCCGGGCAGGGCGGCACCGCCGCTCACGAGCGGTGCGACGAGAATGGCCGACGCGGCCAGAGCGGTGCCCACGAATAGCGAACGCAGCATGAGAAGTTCCCCCCGAAACTCTCTGACGGATCAGCCGGCCCCCCGGCCGACTTCCTCGACCGTACGACGGCCGCACGGCGACCGCCAGCGGAGATGGTCGGAAAACGAGCAGTTCACCCCAGGAATGGGGGTGAGTCGTGCGAGAAAAGCCCCCTGATCGGGGGTAATGACGAGCATTCACGCGCCGCCGAGAGTCGGCCGCGGGTCGACGGCGAGCGAGCCGAAAGAGCCCCGTACAGGATTCGAACCTGCGACCTGCTGTTTACAAGACAGCTGCTCTACCAGCTGAGCTAACGGGGCACGGCGAGTGCCGATCCAGCCTAATCGCTCACGCGCGGATCACGGGCTCGGCGTGACGGATGGCGAGGGAGAGGGCGAGGTCTTCTGCGCGAACTCGTCGCCGGCGGCGGAGAGCACGAACTGCGAGAACTCGGTCGAGTCGAACGGATAGGAGGGGTTGTACAGTTCGCCGTCCACCAACACCGTCGGGGTGCCGCGCACGTTCTCGACCTCGGCGCCCTCGACCGGGAGCGGACCGTTGCCGGCGCGCGTCGTCGCCGCCTGCACCCAGTCGTAGAACCGCTTGCCCTCCATGCATCGCTCGAGCGAGCTCGAGGTCGCGCCGGCCGCCCGGGCGATCTCGAGGATCTCGGCGTTGGTGAGACCCTCGGTTCCCTCGTCCGGCTGGTTCGCGAACATCCCCTCGTTGAAGTCGAAGAAGGCGTCGGGGTTGTAGTTCGCGACGCACGCCGCCGCGTTGGCGGCCCGGAGGGAGTACTGCGTGCCCGCCGACATGCTCGTGAGGATCGCGATGGGATGATACTCGACCGTCGCCGCGCCCGACTCGACGAGCGTTCGGATCAGCTCGCCGTTCTCGGCC
The DNA here is from genome assembly GCA_005502445.1 of Microbacteriaceae bacterium X2B. Taxonomy (GTDB): domain Bacteria; phylum Actinomycetota; class Actinomycetes; order Actinomycetales; family Microbacteriaceae; genus Microcella. Next base: position 79,396 of record SCPB01000007.1, on the reverse strand, counting down.
TCGAACTCGCCGCAGAGCGGGCAGAGATAGTCGATCCAGATGGTGATGTCGACGACGCCGGGCGCATTCGCCGCGCTCGGCACCGGCTCGGCAGACGGGCCGAGTCCCGGAGTCTGCACGACGGCGAGCCCCTCGGCGATCTTGATGCCGTCACTCGCCATGTTGCGCGGCCCGTTGCCCTCGGGCTTGATCGAGTTGACGATCACCAGCGCGACGACCGCGATGATCGCCACCGCGGCGAGGGCGATGCCTCCCTGCAGCAGCCAGCGGGTGCGCCGCTCCCTCTTCTTGCGCTCGGCGCGGAGCTGGCGGGCCTTCTCGCGGGCTTCGACGCGGCGGTCGATCTTCGACTGCTTCGCGCTGGCGGATCCGCTGTCGGTCATGACTCCTCAATCGCTTGTTCCGAGCGCGCACGGTGCGCCGGGCCGGGTTCGGGACAAAGAACGCCCCGAAGGATAGTACGGCCCCGTCGGCGGGCACGGCCAGTCGAGCGCCGCTGCGCGCGAACCCGCGGCGAGATCTACCGGTGCCGAGCCCGCCTCCGGCCGTGGCATACTGACGAGGATGGCCAGCGCCGCCCATTCGGTGACTCGCGTCATCTTCCATTCACTACGGATCGTCCGGCACGTACCTGCCGGTGAAGGAGAGAAACCAGCATGGCTTCCGTCACGTTCGACAAAGCAACCCGGCTGTACCCCGGCTCGACCGTCCCCGCGGTCGACGCCATCGACCTGAAGGTCGCCGACGGCGAGTTCCTCGTTCTCGTCGGCCCCTCCGGCTGCGGCAAGTCCACCACGCTGCGCATGCTCGCCGGCCTCGAAGAGGTCAACGACGGCAGCATCTACATCGGCGACCGCAACGTCACCGATGTACCGCCGAAGGATCGCGACATCGCGATGGTCTTCCAGAACTACGCTCTCTACCCGCACATGACCGTCGCCGAGAACATGGGCTTCGCACTCAAGATCGCGGGCGTCGGCAAAGATGAGCGCGCGACGCGCGTTCTCGAGGCGGCCAAGCTTCTCGACCTCGAGCCCTACCTCGACCGCAAGCCCAAAGCCCTCTCCGGCGGCCAGCGCCAGCGCGTCGCCATGGGCCGCGCGATCGTCCGCCAGCCGCAGGTGTTCCTCATGGACGAGCCGCTGTCGAACCTCGACGCCAAGCTCCGCGTGCAGACCCGCACCCAGATCGCCTCGCTGCAGCGCCGCCTCGGCGTCACGACCGTCTACGTCACGCACGACCAGACCGAGGCACTGACCATGGGCGACCGCATCGCGGTGCTCAAGGACGGCGTGCTGCAGCAGGTCGGCACGCCTCGCGACCTGTACGAGACGCCCAACAACGTCTTCGTCGCCGGCTTCATCGGCTCGCCCGCCATGAACCTCTTCCCCGCCACGGTCGTCGAGGGCGGCGTGCAGTTCGGCACCGGCGTCGCCGTGGTCGAGCGCGAGACGCTCGCGAACACGACCGAGAAGGTCGTCACCGTCGGCGTTCGCCCCGAAGACCTGATCGTCGGCGCCCCCGACAGCCAGGGCCTGTCGGTAGAGGTCGACGTCGTCGAGGAGCTCGGCGCCGACGGCTACCTCTACGGCCACACCGAGGTCAACGGCCAGCGCGTCGACATCGTCGCCCGGGTCGACGGCCGCGTGCACCCGCACGCCGGTGAGACCGTCGTCGTGACGCCCGAGCCCGAGCACGTGCACATCTTCGACACGGCGAGCGGCCTGCGCCTCAACAAGGTGCCGATCACCCACTGAGTCGGTCCCCTGCCGCACGCGAGGGCGGGTCGTGTCGACTGACGCGCCCGCCCTCGTGACATTCGCGGCCGGGTGAGCGCAGCATCCTCTCGCCCGGAACCGCGTTCCGCTCCGCACCGCCCCCGAACCGCGAAGGGCAGCCCCGCTCATGAGCGCCTCGCTCACCATCACCTCCGCCATCGTCGACCCCGGGCTCCTCGATCTGCCGTGGAACCTGCCGCTGGACACCTGGCCGGACGACACCATCGCCTCCCTGCCCAAGGGGATCTCGCGCCACCTCGTCCGCTTCGTGCACCTGGGCGGCGCCGTCGTCGCGATCAAGGAGACGACGGAGGAGATGGCGCGGCGCGAGTACGACATGCTGCGCACGCTGCAGCGCCTGGAGATCCCCTGCGTCGTTCCCGTCGCGGTCATCACGGGCCGCGTCGACGACGACGGCGCCGAGCTCATGCCCGTGCTCGTCACCCGCCACTTGCGGTTCTCGCTGCCCTACAGGGCCCTGTACTCGCAGACCCTGCGACCCGAGACGGCGACACGGCTCGTCGACGCCCTCGCGGTGCTGCTCGTGCGCCTGCACATCGCCGGCTTCTTCTGGGGCGACGTGTCGCTCTCGAACACCCTCTTCCGACGGGATGCGGGCGCCTTCGCCGCCTATCTCGTCGACGCCGAGACCGGCCAGCTCTACGAGGGCGGGCTCTCGAACGGCCAGCGCGAGAACGACCTCGAGATCGGCCGCGTGAACATCGCCGGCGAGCTGCTCGACCTCGAGGCCGGCGGCCGCCTCGACGAGAACATCGACGCGATCGAGGTCAGCAACGGCATCATCGACGCCTACCGCACCCTGTGGAAGGAGCTCACCGGATGGGAGTCCTTCGACCGCTCGGAGCGCTGGCGCATCACCCAGCGCGTCGAACGGCTCAACGACCTCGGCTTCGACATCGAGGAGCTCGCGATCACGACCGACGGAGCCTCGACCGAAGTGCGGATCCAGCCGAAGGTCGTCGACGCCGGCCACCACACCCGACGCCTGCTGCGCCTGACCGGCATCGACGCGGGAGAGAACCAGGCCAGGCGTCTGCTCAACGACCTCGACTCGTACGCCGCCGCCAACTACCCCGATAAGTCGGTCGACGAGGAGCAGATCGCTCACGAGTGGCTCGTGCGCGTCTTCGAGCCCGTCGTCCGGGCCATCCCGCGCGAGCTGCGCGGCAAGCTCGAGGGGCCGGAGGTGTTCCACCAGTTGCTGGAGCACCGGTGGTTCCTGTCGCAGAACGAGGCGCGCGCGATCCCGCTGGCCGAGGCGCTGAGCTCGTACATCGACACGGTGCTGCGCCACCGGCGCGACGAGGCCACCATGATCGCCCCGCCGACGGAGTCCATCGGCCTGCCCGTCGACACGGACGCGATCCCCGTCGCCGACGACGACGTGGTCGAGGGATCCTGGCGCGACAAGGTCTGACCCGCTGGGCGGCCCCCGCCGGATGAACATCGAGTGAGCATCGGCTGACGGGCCCGTGACGATCGGCCGTGCTGGGCAGCCCCGTGGCACGCTGGACCTCATGAGCCTTCGATCTCGTCGCGATGTTCTGCGCACCGCGGGGGTCGCGACCCTCGCCGGAGTCGCCGGGGGCCTCGCCTCCGGCACAGCCGCGGCGAAGCCACGGAGCACCTCCTCGACGACCGGATTCCTTCACGGCGTCGCGTCCGGCGACCCGCTGCCCGACGGCGTCGTGATCTGGACGCGCGTCACCCCGACCCCCGGCTCGACCCCGGGTTCCGGGACGGGCCCCGACGTGCAGGTCACGTGGCAGGTCTCGACGGACGACCGCTTCCGACGCGTGGTCGCGAAGGGCGCGACCGTGACGGGAGGCGCCCGCGACCACACGGTGTCGGTGGATGTCCGCGGTCTCGCGCCCGCCACGACCTACTGGTATCGATTCACGAACGAGGGGCGGAGATCCCCCATCGGGCGCACGCGCACCGCCCCCGCGCCCGGCGCCGGCGTCGCTTCGGTCACCGCGGGGGTCGTCTCCTGCGCCAACTGGCAGGCGGGCGCGTTCGCGGCGTACCGGCACCTCGCCGAACGCGACGACCTCGACGTCGTCCTGCACCTCGGCGATTACCTCTACGAGTACGCCCCGGGCGAGTACCAGGCGCGCGATGTCGTCGTGCGCCCGCACGATCCGCCCGTCGAGACGACCCTGCTCGAGCACTACCGGCGCCGCCACGCGCAGTACAAGACCGATCCGGATCTTCAGCGACTGCACGCGAGAACGCCCTTCGTCGTCACGTGGGACGACCACGAGTCCGCCAACGACGCCTGGTCGGGCGGCGCCGAGAACCACGACGAGTCGACGGAAGGCACCTGGAGCGATCGGCGCGCCGCCGCGACGCGCGCCTACGCCGAATGGATGCCCGTCCGCTTCGGACCGGACGGCCGCCTCTACCGCCGCCTCGGCTTCGGCTCCCTCGCGAGCATCTCGATGCTCGACCTGCGCAGCTACCGCGACCAGCAGGCATCCTCGCCGGTGGACTCCGGGATCGACGACCCCGACCGCAGCATCACGGGAACCGAGCAGATGACGTGGCTGCTGGAGGGGCTCTCGAGCGAAGCCGTGCAGTGGAAGATCGTCGGCAACCCCGTGATGATCACCCCCGTACGGTTCCCCTCGACGCTGAGCACGGGTGAGATCGCGGCCGTGCGTCAGCTCACGGGCAGCAGCGGCATCGACGGCGTGCCGTACAACGTCGATCAGTGGGACGGCTACACCGCCGATCGCCATCGCGTCGTGCGGCACCTGCGCGACCGGGCCATCGCCGACACGGTCTTCCTCACGGGCGACATCCACTCCGCCTGGGCGTGCGACATCCCCGCCGACCCTCTCACCTACCCGGCGTCGGGCGACTCGGTCGCGACCGAGCTCGTGTGCACCTCGGTCACGAGCGACAACCTCGACGACATCCTCCGGGTGCCCCCGCGCTCGGCCTCGCTCGCCGTCGAGTCGGCCTTCCGCGCCGCCAACCCGCATGTGAAGCACCTCGACTTCGACTCGCACGGCTACTCGGTCGTCGTCGTGACGCCCGCTGCGCTGCGCATGGACTGGTTCGCGCTCGACGAGCGCACCGATCCCGCATCGCCGGCCCGCTTGTCGACGTCCTGGATGGTCGACGCCGGCACGCAGCGGGTGCGCCGCGTCTGAGGCCCGCGCAACCGCACGGTGGCATCGACCGCACCTCGACCTCGAACGGAGACTCTCGTGACCGCACGAACCGGCCTCGACCGCCGAAGCTTCCTGACCCTCACCGCGGCGGGCGGCGCCGCAGTCCTGCTCTCGGCGGCCGAAGGGGCAGCGTGGGCGGCACGACCGCGGAAGGAGCGAACGCGGGTCTACGTCCTCGTCGTCGACGGTTGCCGCCCCGACGAGATCACAGCGAGCCTCACGCCGCGGCTCGCTGCGCTCCGCGCGGCGGGAACGGCGTTCCCGGCGGCGCGCTCGCTTCCCGTCATGGAGACGATCCCGAACCACGTCATGATGATGACGGGCGTGCGCCCCGACCGCTCCGGGGTTCCGGCCAACGCCGTCTACGACCGCGACGAGGGCGTCATCCGCGACCTCGACCGACCGGGCGACCTGCGGTTCCCGACGGTCATCGAGCGCCTCAACGAGCGCGGTCGCACGACCGGCACGGTGCTCAGCAAGCAGTATCTGTACGGCATCTTCGGCGAGCGCGCCACCTACCGCTGGGAGCCCGCCCCGCTCGTGCCGATCACCGAGCACGCGCCCGATGCCGCCACCGTCGACGCCCTCATCGCGATGGTCGACGGCCCCGACCCCGACCTGGTGTTCGTGAGCCTCGGCGACATCGACCGGTTCGGCCACGGCGATCTCACGGGCACGACCCTGCAGGCGGCCCGCTCGGCGGCGCTGCTCGACACCGACCTGCAGGTCGGCCGGTTCGTCGATCGGCTGATCGCGACGGGCAAGTGGGGCTCGAGCATCCTCATCATCACCGCCGACCACTCGATGGACTGGTCCATCCCGACGAACCTCATCTCGATCGAGCTGCTGCTGAGCGCGCGACCCGAGCTCGCGAACGGCACGGTCGTCTCACAGAACGGCGGAGCCGACCTGCTCTACTGGGTGGGCGCGGCCGACCGGCGCGACGCCGCGCTCGCCGAGATCTCGTCCGTCGTCGCCGCACACCCCGGCGTGCTGGAGGTACGGCCTCCCGCCGACCTCCGCCTCGGCCCCGAGGCCGGCGACCTCATCGCCACCTGCCGCGCGGGCTGGCGCTTCAGCGACCCGAGCATCGTCTCGAACCCGATCCCCGGCAACCACGGGCACCCGGCGACCGAGCCGATCCCCTTCTTCATCGCCGGTGGCAGCCGCCGCGTGCGCGCCGGTGCGACCTCGTCGGCACAGGCCAGGACGATCGACATCGCGCCGACGATCGGGGCGCTGTTCTCGCTTCGCGCGCCGGCGGGCGGCTACGACGGCGTCGCTCTGACGTCGGCGTTCATTCGCTGATCGCTACCGCAACCCGCGCCGCCGGGCGACCTCGTACAGCGTGACGGATGCCGCGATGCCGGCGTTGAGGGATTCGGTCGCCGCCGAGATGGGGATCGACACGATCGCGTCGCAGGTCTCGGTGACCAGCCGCGAGAGGCCCTTGCCCTCGCTGCCGACGACGATGACGATCGGCTGGTCGGCGAGCTCGAGGGCGGGCAGTGAGATCTCGCCCTCGCCGTCGAGTCCGAGGATGAACACGCCCTCGCCCTTGAGCTGCTTGAGCGTCTGCGTGAGGTTCGGCGCCATCGCGACTGGGGTGCGCGCGGCCGCGCCCGCCGAGGTCTTCCATGCGGCGGCCGTGACTCCGACCGAGCGGCGCTGCGGCACGATGACGCCGTGTCCGCCGAACGCCGCCGTCGAGCGGATGATCGCCCCCAGGTTGCGCGGGTCGGTGACGCCGTCGAGCGCGATGATGAGCGGCGCCTCGCCCCGCTTCGCCGCCGCCTCGAGCAGATCGAGGGGGTGCGCGTACTGATACGCCGGCACCGAGAGGGCGATCCCCTGGTGCACCGAGTCGGGGCCGGTCAGCCGGTCGAGCTCGGGCCGCATGATCTCCAGGATCGGGATGCCGCGCTTGGTCGCGAGGCCCAGGGCCTCCTTGACGCGGTCGTCCATCTCGACGCGCGCCGCCAGGTAGAGCGTCGTGGCGGGGATCTTCGCCCGTAGCGCTTCGAGCACCGAGTTGCGACCGCTGAGCACCTCCGCGTCGCCCGACTTCTTCGCCGACCGGGGTCCGCCGCTCGTCGAGGTCGCGCCGGAGGGCTTGCCACCGGTGGGCCGCCCGCCGCCCGTGCGCGAGCGCGCCGACTCGAGCCGCTCCTTGGCGGCCTTGCGCTTGCCCGCGACGTGCCAGCTGCGGTCCTCCGCCTTCGGGGTGGGGCCGCGGCCCTCGAGCGCCTGGCGCCCCTGACCGCCCGAGCCGATCGTGGGGCCCTTCTTGGTCTTGCGTGCGCCGGGGCGCCCTTGCTTAGCCATCGATGCTCCAGTCGGTTCCGGTGGGGGTGTCCTCCACCACGATGCCGGCGGCGGCGAGGTCGTCGCGGATCCGGTCGGCAGTGCTCCAGTCTCGCGCATCGCGCGCGGCACGGCGTTCGACGATGAGCCGATCCACGAGGGATGCCAGGGCCCGGTGCGTCGCGCCGGCCGCGGCATCGGCATCCTGCGCTTCGATATCGAGACCGAGCACGCGCACCATGGCGAGCACGGCGCCCCGCGCTGCGCCCGCCGTGGCGACGTCGTCGGCGTCGAGCGCCGCGTTGCCCGCGCGCACCGTCTCGTGCAGGGTCGCGAGCGCCTGCGGCACGGCGAGGTCGTCGTCCATCGCCGCGGCGAAAGACGCGGGCACCTCGAGCGACGGCTCGGCGAAGCGCGTGCCCGCGACGCGCCTCCCGACGCGTGCGAGGAAGGTCTCGATGCGGTCGAGCGCGGCCTCGGCCTCGGTGAGCGAGCCCTCGGTGTAGTCGATGCTCGAGCGGTAGTGCGCCGAGCCGAGCCAGTAGCGCACGACGGCGGGCCGAGCCGAGCCGAGCAGGTCGGCGGCGAAGACGGAGTTGCCGAGCGACTTCGACATCTTCTGCCCGCCGACGGTCACGAGCCCGTTGTGCACCCAGTGCTGCGCGAAGTCGTCGCCCGCCGCGCGCGACTGCGCGAGCTCGTTCTCGTGGTGGGGGAACCGCAGGTCGAGACCCCCGCCGTGGATGTCGAAGGCGTGCCCGAGGTAGCGCTGGGCCATCGCCGAGCACTCGATGTGCCAGCCGGGCCGGCCCCTCCCCCACGGCGAGTCCCAGTGGGCGCTCGCGGGCTCGTCGGCCTTGGCGCCCTTCCACAGCGCGAAGTCGCGGGGGTCGCGCTTGGCGCGCGCCGGGGCATCCCCCGCCTCCTCCATGTCGTCGGGAGACTGGTGGGTGAGCTCGCCGTAGGCGGGCCAGCTGCGCACGTCGAAGTAGACGTCGCCCAATCCGTCGTCGGCCGCGTAGGCGTGGCCGCGCTCGATGAGCAGCCGGATGATCGCGTGCATCCGCTCGATGGATGCCGTGGCGCGCGGCTCGTAGGTCGGCGTGAGAATGCCGAGGGCTCGGTACGCGGCCGCGAACTCGAGCTCGACGCGGTAGGCGAGCGCGTACCAGCTCTCGCCGGGGCCGGCGTTGGCGAGGATCTTGTCGTCGATGTCGGTCACGTTCCGAATGAACGTCACCTCGTACCCGCGGTGGGCGAACCAGCGCCGCCACAGGTCGTAGACGAGAGCGCTGCGCACGTGGCCGATGTGGGGCGCCGATTGCACGGTCGGGCCGCACACGTACATGCCGACCCGGCCCGGCTCGCGCGGGACGAAGTCGACGACTGCCTGCCGCAGGCAGTCGTACAGGCGAACGCTCACCGACCCAGCCTATCGGCGGCGTGCGTGCCGGGTCGCGGACAACAGCGGCGCAGCCGGCGACCGCGCTCGGCGGCGGAGCCGCATCGCGCCGCAGGAGCGGCGGCGCGATCAGGAATGCAACAGCGCCGTCGCGACTGCCGCGACCCCCTCGCCACGGCCCGTGAATCCGAGCCCGTCGGTGGTCGTCGCCGCGACGCTCACGGGCGCGTCGAGCAGGCGGCTCAGGAGAGCCTCGACCTCGCTGCGGCGGGGGGCGAATCGCGGCCCCTTCGCGACGAGCTGCACCGAGACGTTGACGACCTCGAATCCGGCGTCGCGCACGAGCGCGAGCGTCTCGCGCAGGAACACCTCGCCGCGCGCTTCGGCGAACCGCGGGTCGTCGACGCCGAAGCGCGAGCCGATGTCGCCGAGCCCCGCGGCCGAGAGCAGGGCGTCGCACACCGCGTGGCTGATGGCGTCGGCGTCGCTGTGGCCGGCGAGCCCGGGCTCGCCTGGCCAGTAGAGCCCGCCGAGCCACAGCGGCCGGCTCTCGTCGTAGGCGTGCACGTCGATGCCGATGCCCGTGCGCAGCGTGGGGCGGTCGGCGCCGAGCAGCTGCTCGGCCCGGCGGAGATCCCACGGAGTGGTCACCTTGAATCCGCGGGCGTCGCCCTCGACGACGACGACGGGATGCCCGGCGGCGGAATACACGTTGGCGTCGTCGGAGTGGTCTGCCGTGGCCTCCGCGATCGCCGCGCGATAGCGCGCGAGGGGGAAGCCCTGCGGCGTCTGCACGGCGGCGAGATCGCTGCGGTCGACGGGCTCGATCACCCGACCGGCGGCGTCGCGGCGGGCGATCGTGTCGACGACGGGGAGCGCCGGCACGACGCCGGCTCCCGAGACGGCCGCCTCGGCGCGCACCCGAGCGATGACGCGGTCGAAGACCTCGACGGGCTGCAGGGCGCGAGCGGCGTCGTGCACGAGCACGATGTCGATCTCGTCGCCGAGCGCCTCGAGGCCCGCAGCGACCGATTGCTGCCGAGTCCGCCCGCCGACCACGACGCGCACGTGATCGCGCGCTGCTGCGGCGGCGCGCAGCACGATGCGTTCAGCCGAGTCGAGGTGCGAGGCGGGGGCGACCACGACGACCGCGGCGGGCTCGCTGAGCGCGAAGACCGCGTCGAGGCTGCGCTCGAGCATCGTGCGACCGGCGATCGAGACGAATGCCTTCGGCTCGTGGTGACCGAGTCGCGTGCCGCTGCCCGCGGCGACGACGACGACGCCCACGGCAGCGTGAGCGTGAGCGGACCCCGCCGGAGCGGAGCCGTCAGCGATCGCCATCGGCGACGGCGATCAGGAGGCGAGGACCTCGTCGAGGACGCTCGAGGCCTTCTCCTCGTCGGTCTTCTCGGCGAGGGCGAGTTCGGAGATCAGGATCTGCCGGGCCTTGGCGAGCATGCGCTTCTCGCCCGCGCTCAGCCCGCGGTCCTGGTCGCGGCGCCACAGATCGCGCACGACCTCCGACACCTTGATCACGTCGCCAGACGCGAGCTTCTCGAGGTTCGCCTTGTAGCGGCGCGACCAGTTGGTGGGCTCTTCGGTGAACGGCGCGCGCAGCACCTCGAACACCTTGTCGAGCCCCTCCTGGCCGATGACGTCGCGAACGCCGACGAGGTCGACGTTGTCAGCGGGAACTTCGATGGTGAGGTCGCCCTGAGTCACGTTGAGCTTGAGATACAGCTTCTCTTCGCCCTTGATGGTTCGGGTCTTGACTTCGGTGATGGTTGCGGCCCCGTGATGGGGGTACACGACCGTTTCGCCGACCTGGAAAATCATGGATTCTGGTCCTTCCGCAGAACTCTTATTCTACCACAGGCATTTCTCAGCATCTCGGCCTCGTCGGCCGTCGCCCGGAGCGGTGCGCGCGGCCCGGCGGGGCGCGACGACCCGGCTAGACTGAGGGGGGTCGCGCCCGAGCTGACGCAGGTCATGCGCCCGCGGCCGATGAACTCGATGGGCTCTGGAGGCTATTCGTGAAAATCCGCTGGGCGGCGACGACTGCCCTGGCCGCCGCAGTGGCGCTCGGCACGACCGGGTGCACCTTCGGTGCCGAGATCGCGACGAACATCCAGTACGAGCCGAGCGACGGCACCGGCACCACGGTCGGCGACCTCGCGATTCGGAACGCCCTGCTCATCACCGACGACGGCGAGACGCTCAACCTGGTCATGACGGTCGCCAACTCGTCCGAGGAGGGCCGCGCGCTCACCGTTCAGTGGGAGGTCGATGGCACCCGGGAGAGCCAGCGCATCCGCGTCGGCGGCGGCGAGCGCGTCCGCGTCGGCGACCCGGAGGGGACGCAGATCCTCATCGAAGGCGTCGACGTCGTTCCCGGCTCGCTCTACCCCGTGTTCTTCCAGTACGGCGACGAGCCGGGCAGCGAGCTGCTCGTGCCGGTGCTCGACGGCGAGCTGCCCGAGTACGAGCTCTACGTCCCGAGCGAGTAGTCCCGCACGGCCCGCGGCGAGCATCCCGTCGCGGCCGCTAGGCCTCGAAGCGGTAGCCGAGCCCGCGCACCGTCAGCAGCAGCGTCGGGTTCGAGGGGTCGGCCTCGATCTTCGACCGGATGCGCTTGACGTGCACGTCGAGGGTCTTGGTGTCGCCGAAGTAGTCTGCACCCCACACGCGGTCGATGAGCTGCCCGCGCGTGAGCACGCGGCCCGCGTTGCGCAGCAGCATCTCGAGCAGCTCGAACTCCTTGAGCGGCATCGCGACCTCGCGGCCGTCGACGGTCACCTGGTGGCGCTCGACGTCCATGCGCACCCCGCCCGCCTCGAGCACGCCGTCGTCGACCGCGTCGTCATCGACCCGGCGCCGCAGCACCGCCCGGATGCGCGCGAGCAGCTCGCGCGTCGAGTACGGCTTCGTCACGTAGTCGTCGGCGCCGAGCTCGAGACCCACGACGACGTCGACCTCGCTGTCTTTCGCCGTGAGCATGATGATCGGCACGCTCGAGCGCTGGCGGAGCTCGCGGCACACCTCGGTGCCCGGCAGCCCGGGCAGCATGAGGTCGAGCAGCACGAGGTCGGCGCCGACGCGCTCGAACTCGGCGAGCGCCGCGAGGCCGTTGTCGGCGACCGCCGTCTCGTACCCCTCGCGGCCGAGCAGGTAGGCGAGCGGTTCGCTGAGCGAGGGTTCGTCGTCGACGATGAGGATGCGGGTCATGGGCGCGCTTTCGAGGAGGGGGTGGACGAGGATTCCGCGGCGGCCCGCGGAAGGCGGAGGGTGAAGGTCGATCCGCGACCGGGCTGCGACCACACCCGCACGTCGCCGCCGTGGTTCTGCACGACGTGCTTGACGATGCTGAGGCCGAGGCCCGTGCCGCCCGTGGCGCGAGCGCGCGCCTGGTCGACGCGGAAGAAGCGCTCGAAGACGCGGTCGAGGTCGTCTTCGGCGATGCCGATCCCCTGGTCGGTGACGGCGATCTCGACGACATCGTCGTGCGCGGTCACGCCGATGCCGACGCGCGATGGCGAGGGCGAGTACTGCACGGCGTTCGCGATGAGGTTGTGCAGGGCGGTGACGAGCATCGTCTCGTCACCCCAGACGCGTTCGCGGCTCGCGGCTCCCGAGACGAGCGCGATGCGGTTCGACTCGGCGGTCACGCGGTTCTGATCGACGGCCGCCGAGATCACCTGGTCGACGTCGACGATCTCGGGGTGCGAGAGCGCATCGGCGGCCTGCAGCCTGCTGAGCTCGATGATCTCCTGCGTCATGGTCGCGAGGCGCCGCGACTCCTTGCTCATGCGCTTGGCGAATCGTCGCACCTGCTCGGGGTCGTCCGAGGCGTGCTCGAGAGCCTCGGCGAGCAGTCCGATCGCACCGATGGGCGTCTTGAGCTCGTGGCTGATGTTGGCGACGAAGTCGCGGCGCACGGCCTCGAGCCGCACCGACTCGGTGCGGTCCTCGGCGAGCAGCAGCACGAAGCGCGTTCCGAGGCGCGCGACGCGCACCGTGAGGTGGATGCTCGCATCGCCGAGCGGTCCCCGCGCGATGTCGACGTTCTCGGTGAGGTCGTCGCCCGAGCGCCTGACGCGGTCGACGAGGCCGACGAGGACGGAGTGCACGAGGGTCTGCTGCCAGACCAGGCCGAGCGTGATCGCGCCGGGGCTCGACTTCACGACGTTGTTGCTCGGGTCGAGCACGACGCCGGCGGAGCCGAGGGCGTCGAGCACCTGCGCCACACCGTCGGGAACCGATGTCGACACCACTTCGGCCGCGACACGACCGCGCCGGGCTGCGGCGACGACCGTGGCGACGGCGCCTCCCCCGATCAGCGCGCCGAGGAACAGCGCGAGGGGCACCAGCAGTGCCGAGTCCATGAGGACTAGATTAGACACCACTTCCGCCGCGGAGATGCCGCGGCGGGTGCGGAGGGCGCCGGGCGGCGAGAGTTCACGCTCGAGCCACTTGCCGTTCATCGGCGCCGAGGAGCCTGGGTTTCGACTGTGCCGAGCCCGAGAGAGAACGAGGACGTGACCTGATGCGCGAAGTGTTCCAGCAGGAGCTGCGAGAGGTGCAGGAGCGCCTCGTCGAGATCTCGACCCTCGTGGCGGTGTCGATCGAGAACGCCGCGCGCGCCTTCACCGAATCGAACGTCTCGCTCGCCGAGACCGTCATCGCCGACGACGACAAGATCGACCTCGCCGCGGCCGAGCTCGATGAGCTCGCGATCAACATCCTCGCCCGCCAGCAGCCCGTCGCGCGCGACCTGCGCATCGTCGTCAGCGCCCTGCGCATCAGCGCGTCGCTCGAGCGCATGGGCGACATGGCCGAGCACATCGCGCAGCTCGCGCGCTACCGCTTCCCCGAGAAGGTCGTGCCGAAGAGCCTGCGCCCGACGTTCGCCGAGATGGGCCAGCTCGACGTGAAGATCGCGCGCATGCTCGTCGAGCTGCTCACGACGGAGGACGTCAAGATCGCCGAGGCGATCCGCAACGAGGACGACAAGGTCGACGCCCTGCACTTGAGCGTCTTCGACAAGGTGCTCGGCGAGACGTGGAAGGGCCAGGCCGTCGACACCGTCGACGCGACACTCGCGTCGCGGTACCACGAGCGCTTCGCGGACCACGCGGTGTCGATCGCGAAGAAGGTGCAGTACCTCGCGACGGGCGACTGGGTGCCGCAGGCCGGCTAGTCTATCGGCTCAGCCGATCGGCAGCAGTCGCATCGCCGGCAGCTCCGCCGCCCGCCGGTCGAACGTCACGGTGCCGTCGGCGCCCGCGGCGACGGCGAGGTGCGCGATGAGCGCATCGGCGAGATCGGTGCCCGCCTGCTCGGCGTCATCGACGGCGCGCCGGACGACATCCGGCGCGGGAACGACGACCTCGCGCACCGAGAGCAGTCCGCGGATGACGCGTGCGACGGCGACGGCCTCGATGCCGTAGGCGCGCCGCAGTACCCAGACGGTCTCGACCAGCGCCACGAGGCTGATGTACGCGGGATCATCGGCGGTGCGCGCGGCGAAGAAACGAGTCGCGGCGCGCGACTGGGCCGGGTCGTCCTGGGTGAGGTGCCGGACGAGCACGTTCGTGTCGACGCCGATCACGATCGCGCGGCGTCGCGCGCGCCCGCGGTGATCGCCTCCTCCATCTGCTCGAGGCTCACCGCGGTCCCGGGTCGAGCGAGAGCACCGGCGAGGGCGGCGATCGAGCCGGTGAGCGGGACGAAGTCGTAGCCGCCGTCCGGCCGCGGCACGAACTCGACCCGTGCCCCGGGTTCGAGCCCGAGCGACGCGCGCACCGGGAGCGGGATGGTGATCTGTCCCTTGCTCGTGACCGTCGCGATCGGCATGCCACCCATCTTACCGCGTGATGATTTCCTTACCCAAGGAGTTCTTCCTTCCCGGGTCCCGTCTCCGGCACGGCGTCAGCGGAGCGGGAACTGGTCGACGATGCGCGCCGATCCACGGTCGCCGTCCGGGGCGAGGTCGAGCACCGCGACCGTACGCAGCTCGATGCGCTCGCCGCGCTCGATGCGGCCCGCGCGGTCGTCGCCGGAGGTCGACACCGCAACGTACGGCCGGTAGCCGCGGCCGACGAGGCGCGGGTCGTCGACCCGCACCCCCAGCTCGCGGAGGTCGACGACGAGCGCGAGGTGGGCATCCGCGAGATCGCCGTCATCGACCACGATCGTGACCTCGACGCTCTCATCGGGCCCGACGAGCTCGTCATCGCCCCCGCGCCCGATGAAGGGGCCGTGGCTGCCGTAGGCCGCTTCGACGGCCGTCACGACCTGGTCGAGATCGGCCTCGGTCGAGGCGGCGCCGAGCAGCGTCACGTGGAGGGGCACGGCGTCGCTCGCGAACTCCGCGTCGAGCGCGACCTCGTCGAGGAACGCGACGACCGCGAAGCGCAGCACTCGCGCTACTTCTTGCCCTGGCTCGCGACCGCGGCGGCACCCGCGGCGGCGGCCTCGGGGTCGAGGTACTCGGCCGGCCTCAGGGGCATGAAGTCATCGCCGAGCTCGTAGACGAGCGGGATGCCGGTGGGGATGTTGAGGCTCGCGATGTCGTCGTCGGAGATGCCGTCGAGGTGCTTGACGAGGGCGCGCAGCGAGTTGCCGTGGGCCGTGACGAGCACCGTCTGGCCGGCCGCGAGATCCTTCGTGATGTCGCTCTCCCAGTAGGGCAGCATGCGCTCGATCACGAGCTCGAGGCTCTCGGTGCGGGGCACCTCGCCGTCGATGCCGGCGTAGCGGGGGTCGTGCACCTGGCTGTACTCGGCGTCGTCGTCGAGCGGCGGCGGCGGGGTGTCGAAGCTGCGGCGCCAGGTCATGAAGAGCTCCTCGCCGTGCCGCTCGAGGGTCTCGGCCTTGTTGAGGCCCTGCAGCGCGCCGTAGTGGCGCTCGTTGAGCCGCCAGCTGCGCTTCACCGGCAGCCAGTCGAGGTCGGCGACCTCGAGCGCGATGTTCGCGGTGTGGATCGCGCGCTTGAGCAGGCTCGTGTAGAGCACGCGGGGGGCGAGACCCGACTCCTTGATGAGCTCGCCGGCTCGGCGCGCCTCGGCGCGGCCCTGCTCGGTCAGCTCGACGTCCACCCAGCCGGTGAAGATGTTCTTCTCGTTCCAGACGGAGTGGCCGTGGCGGAGCAGGATGAGCGTGTTCGACATGAGGTCCAGCCTAACCAGCGCCGGGCATCCTCACCGAAACGCGGCCCGGTCGCGACGGGCGCGAGAATGGGGGCATGACGGCAGGCCGCGCAGCGCACGGGCGCATCACCCGCGGCACCACCGGGGTCAACCGGCTCCGCCGCATGGACCGCTGGATCGCCTCGCACCCCGCCTTCCGAACCGCCACCGCACCGCTCGTCGTCGACCTCGGCTTCGGCGCCGCCCCCTGGACGGCGCTCGAGCTTCTGCAGCGGCTGCGCCGCGTGCGCCCGGATGCCCGGGTCGTCGGCATCGAGATCGATCCGGAGCGCGTCCGGGCGGCCCGGCTTCACGAGCGCGAGGGGCTGTCGTTCCGAGTCGGGGGGTTCGAGGTGCCGCTCGACGGCGGGGAACGGCCCGCCGTCATCCGTGCGGCGAACGTGCTGCGCCAGTACGACGAGGCCGAGGTCGGCGCGGCGTGGCGGCGCATGGCCGCGCGGCTGCAGCCGGGCGGGCTGCTGCTCGAGGGGACGAGCAACGAGGTCGGTCGCGTGGCTAGCTGGGCGGGGGTGCGCGCTGTCGACACGGCACCCGAGAGCTTCACGATCGCGCTGCACCTCGACTCGCTCGACTCGGTCGGCGGGCCCTCGGTCGTGGCCGAGCGCCTGCCGAAGGCGCTGATCCACCGCAACGTGCCGGGTGAGCGCGTGCACGAGCTGCTGCGCGCCCTCGACGCGCAGTGGGCTCGGCAGGCCGCGCTGTCGACCTTCTCGGCACGCCAGCGCTGGATCGCCGCCGTGCAGGGCCTGCGCGCCGACGGCTGGCCGGTGCGTGACGGGGTGGCGCGCTGGCGCCTCGGCGAGCTCACCCTGCCGTGGTCGACCGTCGCGCCCCGCGACGGCGCCCTCGCCCGGTAGGCGAGCCGCCGAAGCATCCACGGCCGCACGTGGGCCGGAACGTTGCGAGTGTGCCCGAAGGTTCGAGCGCACGCGCAACTTTCCGGCTCATCGGTGCGGCTCTGCGGGGCGGGCGGGCTACAGCGGCGGGAGGGCCTGCCGGGCCTGGTCGGGGGTGAGGCCCACGGTGACGAGCACGTCGAATACGAGCGAGCGCAGCAGCACGACGATCACCTGGTCGGGCACCGTCACGGCCCCGGGTACGCGGTCGGGGGCGAGCTCGCCCGCGAGCGCGAGGCCGAGCAGTCGCGCGCGATCGCGCTCCGCGGGGTCGTCGACGCTGCGGCCGAGCGCCCGCACGACGACGACGGTCTCGTCGATGAGCCCGGCGAGGCCCGGCCTCTCGAGGCCGTCGCGCACGAGGATGTCGACACGGCGCGCGATCGACCGCACGTGGCGCGTGACGAGGTCGGCGGCGGCGAGCTGCTCGGCCTCGGCGGCGAGCCGAACGCGCCCCCTCCGGAGCCAGGGCGAGTAGGCGACGACGGCGCGCGCCGAGTCGAGGGTCTGCGTCCACTCGTCGATGAGCGGCTGAGTGCGGCGACTCCGCGCGAGGGCAAGGTCGGCGGCGGGCTCGTCTCCGCGGCGCAGCGCCTCGGCGAGCCCCGAGAGCGACTGCTCGAGCACCGAGAAGAGCGCGCGCGACTCCCCTCGCGAGCGCAGCACGTCGAGGCGCGGGATGAGTGCCGTGACCGCGAGCGCGACGACCGCCCCGACGATGCCGTCGAGCACGCGGACGAACACCCCGCCCTCGGGCGGCGGCAGCACGGCGACGAGCATCGACTGCACGGCGGCGGCGATCGCGAACCCGGCCGAGGGAGACACCGCGCGCGCGACGACGAGGGTCAGCGCGAGGATCACCGCGATCTGCCACACCCCCTGCCCGAGCATCAGCACGAGCACGGCGGCGACCGCGATGCCGACCGTGATGCCGACGACGGTCTCGAGCACGCGCCGCGGACGCGCGTCGCGCGAGAGCCCGAGCGCCGCGATCGTCACCGTCACCGCCACCAGCGGCAACTCGTGCCCGAGCAGGAACGCCGCGATGGCGTAAGCCGAGACGACGGCGACGACGATCTGAACGATGGCCGGCAGCGAACGGAGCACGCGCTGGGCGGCGATGCGGGCATCCATGCGGCGCCGGATGCGGCGCTCGAGCCGCGCGAGGGCGTCGCGCGACTCAGCCACGAGCCGCCTCCGAACCCGTGCGCGCGCGAACCGTCACGGCTCGACGCTAGCGGCGGACGGCGCCGAGGCGCGGGATGCGCGGCACGCCGGCCGTCGCGCCCGCCTCGGGCGGCACGACGACCTCCTGCGCGGCGGCGATGAGCGCGGTCTCGCCCGTCGGCTGGCCGCCCGCGGCGGGCAGGTCGACGGGCACGGCGAGCTCGGCGTCGACGTCGAGCGAGCGCTTGACGACCGCGAGCGCGATGGGCCCGAGCTCGTGGTGCCGCGCGCTCGCGGTCACGTGCCCGACCTCGGCCTCGCCGTGCAGCACGGGCGCCCCCGGCTCGGGGAGCAGCGAGAGCGTGCCGTCGAGGTGCAGCATGACGAGGCGGCGCGGCGGGTGGCCGAGGTTGTGCACCTTCGCCACGGTCTCTTGCCCGCGGTAGCAGCCCTTCGACAGGTGCACGGCCGAGCGCAGCCAGTCGAGCTCGTGCGGGATGGTGCGCTCGTCGGCGTCGCGCCGGTTCGGCCTCCAGGCGGCGATGCGCAGCGCCTCGAGGGCGAGCGCGCCGGCGACGAGCGGCGACCCCGCGCGCACGCTCTCGACCACGGCCGGCAGGTTCGCCCGCGCCACGAGCAGTTCCACCGCCGGGAAGGCCCCGCCCGGGTGCTGCTCGGCGGCCGAGTACTGCCAGCCGCCGGTCTGCACCTCGACCCAGGGATCACGCCAGATCAGCGGCACGCCACTCGGCGCGGCCGGCTCGACGAGCACCGCGGCGCCCGCGGGCTGCAGCTGCGCGAGCGTCGCCCACTCGGCCGAGACGTCGGCGACCTCGACGCGCATCATGAAGCGCATGCGGTCGAGCCACGCGGCGAGCGGCCCTGCCTGCTCGCCGTCGACGAGCAGCCACGCCGTCGCCCCGTCATCGATGAGGCGGATGCTGTTCTCCAGCCGCCCCTGCGGGTCGAGCAGCAGCGTCTCGGCGCTGCCGCCCGGTGCGAGCTGCGCGATCGACTGCGAGGTGAGCGAGTCGAGCCAGCTCAAGCGGTCCTCGCCCGTGACGGTCACGACGCCGTGGTCGCCGAGGTCGACGATCGCGCGGCCCGCGGCGAGCATCCGCTGCTCGGCGACCGGGTCACCGTAGTGCGCGACGGAGCCGCCCGAGGCGACCGCGCCGGGGAGGGAGAGGAAGGGCGAGTCAGTCGACACGGCTCAGGGTTCCCGAGGCGTGGGTGCGCAGGTCGTTGCCGAGCGCGGCGATGTCCCAGGCCCACAGCAGGCGGCCGTCGACGAGGCCGTAGAGGCGGGTCGCGGCCGCGTACTCCTTGGCGCTCGCGGAGCGCATGACGGCGTCGGTCTGCAGGTCGATGCGGGGCCCGCTCACGGTGCCGAGGTAGAGCTCGCTCACGCCGCCGGGGTGGATGACCGCGACCTCGATCTCGAAGTCGCCGTGCGGCGTGCGCAGCGACTCGACCGACTCCGCGGTGTCGTACGGCCGCTCGCCGACGCCGGGGAGCATCCCGGGCCCGGGATCGCCCGGCTGGGAGGGCCGGTGCAGGCGCCAGTAGCCGGCTTCGGCGTTGAGGGGCGTGAGCCGCTCGTCGAGCAGCCAGGTCGACGAGGAGTAGTTGAGGTAGTGCAGGCCGTCGTGGCTGAAGCTCACGCGCTGGCCGAACTCGTGCTCGCGCACCGTGCCGGCGTCGTCGTAGTGCACCACCCCTGTGCCCTCCCAGACCCCGATGAGCCACGAGAGCGGAGCGAGCTCGGCGGCGAGGCTCGTGTCGAAGGTGAACACGATGCCGCCCGGGTCAGCGCTGGCCGCGGTAGAGGTTGCGCAGCACGACGATCGAGACGCCCGCGATCGAGAGCGACGCGAGGGCGAGGAGGCCGAGGAAGAAGATCTCAAGCGCGAGCAGCATGAGCGCAAGTCTACGCCGGGGTCGGCTGGGTTCCGGCTCAGCGCGGCGGGAATCAGAGCACCAGCAGGATGACGATCGACGCCGCGGCGAGCAGGAGCACGATCCCGCTCACGCTCACGAGCATGCGGTGCACGAGACCGTCCTTCGACTGCAGGCTCACCTGGATGACGAAGGTGAGCAGCATCGCCCCCGCCCCGATGACGGGGATCGACGGCAGCCAGACGGCGGGGCGCCCGACGAGCAGGAGGATCGCGAGCCCCGCGATGACGGCCGCCCAGACGGGCGTCGCGGTCGCGAGTGTCCGACGCATCCCCCCATGCTAGGGCGCTTGTAGACTGTGCCCGACCCCTGGAGGACGTGTGGCTCAGCTGTTGATCCTGACCTCGCAGGTGAACAGCGACGTTCTGCCCGCGCTAGGACTGCTCAGCCACCGGGTCCGCGTGATCCCCGCGGAGCCGGCGGCTCTCGTCGGTGCGCCCTCGGCGGACGCGATCATCGTCGACGGGCGCGGCGACCTCGCCGCCGCGAAGGGGCTGTGCAAGATCCTCACGGCGACCGGTGCGGGCTCGCCGCTGCTGCTCGTCATCACCGAGGGCGGGCTCACGGCGGTCACCGCCGAGTGGGGCATCGACGACGTGATCCTCGAGACCGCCGGACCGGCCGAGGTGGATGCCCGGCTGCGGATCGCGATCGGCCGCCAGTCGCGAGACTCCGGCTCGCAGATGATCAAGGCCTCGGGCGTCGTGATCGACGAGGCGAGCTATTCGGCCAAGGTGCACGGGCGCACGCTCGATCTGACGTTCAAGGAGTTCGAGCTGCTGCGATTCCTCGCCGCGCACCCGAGCCGGGTGTTCACGCGCGAGCAGCTGCTGAGCGAGGTGTGGGGCTACGACTACTTCGGCGGCACCCGCACGGTCGACGTGCACGTGCGGCGACTGCGCGCGAAGCTCGGCGACATGGAGTCGCTCATCGGCACCGTGCGCAACGTCGGCTACCGCTTCACCCTGCACGAGGACGAGGGCCGGCGGGTCGAGGCCTAGCGGCCGCGCGCCGCGCTCGCGTCGTGCGGGCGAGCTGTCGCCGGCGCGTCGGGCCGCGCATCGGCGCCCCCGCGGGCGCCCTGGTCGTACCGGCGTCAACTCACACACTTCGGTGGGTTTCACACGACTGAATGCGTGCGAAATACGCGAAAGCGTGTGAAGCGAGCGCGGGGCGCGGGGATCGGCGAGCCCGGCCGCCGGGCAGGCCGCGGTTCGGCCGTCGGGCGGGCAGCCTCAGGCGGGCAGCTTCAGGCGGGCAGCCTCAGGCGGGCAGCAGCTCGCCGAGGAGCCCCTCGATACGTCGCTTGATCTCGTCGCGGATCGGCCGCACGGCCTCGATACCCTGGCCGGCCGGGTCGTCGAGCTGCCAGTCTTCGTAGCGCTTGCCGGGGAAGACCGGGCACACGTCGCCGCAGCCCATCGTGATGACGACGTCGCTCTCGCGCACGGCCTCGGTCGTGAGCACCTTGGGCACGTTGTCGGCGATGTCGATGCCCTCCTCGGCCATCGCAGCGATCGCGACGGGGTTGATCTCGTCCTTCGGCGCCGAGCCGGCCGAGAGCACCTGCACGCGGTCGCCCGCGAGGTGCTGCAGGTAGCCGGCCGCCATCTGCGACCGGCCCGCGTTGTGCACGCAGACGAAGAGGACGGTGGGGATGCTGTTCTCGCTCATGCACGCAAGCATAGACATCCGTCTATATTATTTCCAGTCGCTGAAGAGAGTTCACCGACGGTTCACGACAGCGAGCCGAGCAGATCGCGCACCCGGGTGTCGATGTCGTCGCGGATGCGCCGCACCTGCTCGATCGGCAGCCCCACCGGATCCTCGACAGGCCAGTCGAGATAGCGCCGGCCCGGGTAGATCGGGCAGGCGTCGCCGCAGCCCATCGTGACGACGACATCGGCGGCGCGGACGACCTCGTCGGTCAGCGGCTTCGGGAACTCGCCGCCGAGGGGCACGCCGATCTCGTCGAGCGCCGCGACGACCGAGGTGCGCACGGCGTCGGCGGGTGCGGATCCGGCCGTGCGCACATGTACGCGGTCGCCCGCGAGGTGGCGCAGGATGGCCGCGGCCAGCTGCGAGCGGCCCGCGTTCTGCACGCACACGAAGAGCACCTCCGGAACGCCGTCGTGACCCGCGGGGCGCTCGATCGCCGCGAGAGCGGAGAGCCGGTCTGCCGCGAATCGCGCGGTGAGCGAGGGCAGGTAGCGCGTGATGGTCGCGCCGTCCGCGAGCAGGTCGTAGCTCTCGAGCACGTAGCGCTCGATCGTGCCGGGCGAGAAGGTGCCGGCGAACCGCGTCGAGAGGTCGGCGATGATGCGCTGCAGCACATGGCCGGTCATGCGCGCGACCGGGTGCGCGTCGAGGATCTCGGCGACGCGCTCGCGCTCGCCGGCCGAGACCGAGTACCAGACGCGGCGCCCTTCGGCGTCGCCGTCGACGAGCCCGATTTCGCGCAGGAGCTTCATGTGGTGCGAGACCGTCGGCTGCCGCAGCTCGAGCTCGGCGGCGAGCGCGCCGACGGTCGCGCGACCGTCGGGGGCGGCGAGCAAGCGGCGGAGGATCGCCGCGCGCGTCGGGTCGGCGAGCGCACGAAGCGATCGATCGGCAGCGCTCCCCTCACTCATAGACCACAATCTATCCGTTCCTCTAGGCTGTGTCCATGACCGCCCCTGCCCCGTTCGCCGTCCGCCCCTCGACGCAGCGCGAGCTGCTGCGGCGCGCGAGCGCGGAGGCGATCGGCAGCGCCGCCCTCGCGGCGATCGTCATCGGCTCGGGCGTCATGGCGACCCGGCTGAGCGACGACGTCGGCGTGCAGCTCGTCATCAACGCCCTGGCGACGGTCTTCGGCCTCGCCGTTCTCATCACCGCCCTCGGCCCCGTGAGCGGCGCCCACCTCAACCCGGCCGTCACGCTCGTCATGCTCGCTCTGCGCCGCAGCGGCCCTCGCGAGGCGGGCGTCTACGTCGTCGCCCAGATCGTCGGCTGCCTCGTCGGCGCGGTGATCGCCAACCTCATGTTCGCGCTGCCGGCCGTGGCCGTCAGCACCACCGCGCGCGCCGAGCCCGCGACGCTGCTCGCCGAGGTCGTCGCGACCGCGGGGCTCGTGGCGGTCATCCTGCTCCTGCAGCGCCACGGCCGCGACGCCCTCATCGCGCCCGCGGTCGCGGCGCACATCGGTGCCGCGTACTTCTTCACGAGCTCGACGAGCTTCGCCAACCCCGCGATCACCATCGGGCGCATGGCGAGCGACACGTTCGCGGGCATCGAGCCGGCGAGCGTCGCCCCGTTCATCGCCGCGCAGCTGGTCGGAGCGGCGGTCGCCGTCGCCGCGGCAGCCGCGCTCGCCCCTGCCGCGCGACCGACGGCGTCCGCCTGACCGGCGGAGGGCATCCCGAATCGTTCATCGAACTCTGGCGCGCCGGCGACCCGCCGATGCCAGAATGTGCGGATGCAGGACGAGGAGTACCGCACCGATTCGAGCTACCAGGTCGACGGGGGCGTCGGAGGCGACTTCCTCGACGACTGGGATGAGACGACGAGCGTCGACGACGGCAGCCTCCCTGCCGATCGCTACCTCGACCGCGAGCTCAGCTGGCTGCGTTTCAATCAGCGCGTGCTCGAGCTCGCCGAAGATCCGGCGGTGCCGCTGCTGGAGCGCGTGAACTTCCTCGCCATCT
Organism: Microbacteriaceae bacterium X2B; assembly: GCA_005502445.1. Taxonomy (GTDB): domain Bacteria; phylum Actinomycetota; class Actinomycetes; order Actinomycetales; family Microbacteriaceae; genus Microcella. The sequence continues at coordinate 55,799 of SCPB01000007.1, read as the reverse complement.
TCGCCTCGAACCTCGACGAGTTCTTCATGGTGCGCGTCGCCGGCCTCAAGCGCCGCATCGTGACGGGCCTCGCGGTGCCGACGAACACCGGGCGGGCCCCGGGGGATGTCCTGGCCGACATCAATCGCGTCGCTCTCGACCTGCAGCACCGGCATGCGATCGCCTTCGACGATCTGGTCAAGCCCGAGCTCGACGACGCCGGCATCCACATCGAGTCGTGGGCCGACCTCGACGAGGAGGACCGCGCTCAGGTCGATCAGACCTTCTCGCGGCAGATCTTCCCCGTGCTCATGCCGCTCGCCGTCGACCCGGCCCACCCCTTCCCGTACATCTCCGGGCTGTCGCTCAACCTCTCGGTGCGCGTGCGCAACCCGCAGAGCGGCAAGGTCGAGTTCGCGCGGTTGAAGGTGCCACAGGTGCTGCCGCGCTTCGTGCCGCTGCCCGACGACGGCTCGGGCCGCGTGCGGTTCCTGACCCTCGAAGACCTCATCTCGAATCACCTCGGCGAGCTGTTCCCCGGCATGGAGATCCTCGAGCACCACGAGTTCCGGGTCACCCGCAACGAAGACGTCGAGGTCGACGAGGACGAGACCGAGAACCTCATCCAGGCGCTCGAGCGCGAGCTGCTGCGGCGACGGTTCGGTCCGCCGATCCGCCTCGAGATCACCGACGACATGGACCCGGTGACCCTCGGCCTCCTCGTGCGCGAGCTCGGCATCACCGAGCAGGAGGTCTACCGGCTGCCCGCACCGCTCGACCTCGGCGGGCTCTTCGAGATCTCGAAGCTCGATCGACCGAACCTGAAGTACCCCAAGCACGTGCCGGTGACCTCGGCGCAGCTGCAGCCGAGCGAGCCCAACGGCACACCCGATCTGTTCCGCGCGATCGGCCGCGGCGACGTGCTCGTGCACCACCCCTACGAGTCGTTCGCGACGAGCGTGCAGGCCTTCCTCGAGCAGGCCGCTCACGACCCCGACGTGCTCGCGATCAAGCAGACGCTCTATCGCACGAGCGGTGACAGCCCCATCGTCGAGGCGCTCATCGACGCCGCCGAAGCAGGCAAGGCCGTACTCGCGCTCGTCGAGATCAAGGCGCGTTTCGACGAGCAGAACAACATCGAGTGGGCGCGCAAGCTCGAGAAGGCCGGCGTGCACGTCGTCTACGGTCTCGTCGGGCTCAAGACGCACTGCAAGCTCGCGCTCGTCGTGCGTCAGGAGAAGAACGGCGAGCTGAAGTACTACTCGCACGTCGGCACGGGCAACTACAACCCCAAGACCAGCCGCATCTACGAAGACCTCGGGCTCTTCACCGCCGACCAGCAGGTCGGCAAAGACCTCACGAGACTGTTCAACGAACTCTCGGGCTACGCCATCGAGAAGAAGTACAAGCGCCTGCTCGTCGCGCCGCGCTACCTGCGGCGCGGCCTGCTGCGCGGCATCAGCGGCGAGATCCGCGCCGCCAAGGAGGGGCGCGAGTCGGGCATCCGGATCAAGGTCAACTCGCTCGTCGACGAGGCCATCATCGACGCCCTGTACCGGGCGAGCGCCGCGGGGGTTCCCGTCGACATCGTCGTGCGCGGCATCTGCGCCCTCGTGCCCGGGCGCGAGGGCCTGAGCGAGAACATCCGCGTGCGCAGCGTGCTCGGGCGATACCTCGAGCATTCGCGCATCTTCTGCTTCCGCAACGGCGGCGACCCGCAGGTGCACATCGGCAGCGCCGACATGATGCACCGCAACCTCGACCGGCGCATCGAAGTGCTCGTGCGCCTCACCGAGCCCCAGCACCTCGCCCAGGTCGAGGCGCTCTTCGAGCTGTCGATGAGCGAGTCGACGAGCGCGTGGCAGCTGCAGCCCGACGGCGAATGGCAGCGCCGGCACCGCGACAGCACCGGCCGCGCGCTCGCCGACATGCAGAATGTCGTCATGACCACCATCTCGACCCGCCGACGAACAAGCGGCCCGCGATGACGTCGGGGATGACGGGCACGGAGCAGTCGGCCGTCGTCGCGGCCGGCGCCGTGGTCTGGAAGCTCGTCGACGGCCGAGTGCGCGTGCTGCTCGTGCACCGCACGCAGCACAGGGACGTGACGATCCCGAAGGGCAAGGTCGACCCCGGTGAGACGCTGCCGCACACCGCCGTGCGCGAGATCGCGGAGGAGACCGGATTCGACGTCGAGCTCGGCGCCCCGCTCGGCACCGTCGAGTACGCGCTGCCGAACGGTCGCGAGAAGGTCGTGCACTACTGGTCGGCCGAAGTGGACCCCGGCGCCGCCGAGCGCCACACCTACGAGGCCAACGGCGAGATCTTCGCCCTCGAGTGGGTGCCGATCGCCAAGGCCGTCAAGCGATTGACCTACGAGCACGACGCCGACGTGCTCGACCGCTTCGCCGCGCAGGTGGAAGCCGGCCACGCCCGCACCTTCGCGGTGATCGTGCTGCGTCACGGCAAGGCCATGGCCTACGAGCAGTGGGACGGCCCCGACCACACGCGACCGCTGCTGCACCGCGGCATCGAGCAGGCCCTCTCGGTCGCGGGGGGCATCGCCGCCTACGGCCCCGAACGGCTCGTGTCGTCGACGGCGGTGCGCTGCCTGTCGACGATCGGCCCGACCGCGGCCCTCACCGGGCTCGACGTCAAGGCATCCACGACACTCAGTCAAGATGCCTACGACGGCAGCGGCGAGCGTGTGCGAGCGGCCGTCGCCAAGCGCGTCGCTCGGCGCCAGTCGGTCGTGCTGTGCTCGCACGGCCCGGTCATCCCCCAGATCATCGGCGCCGCTGCCTCGCTCGGCGGCGCGACCGCCGACGCGAGCCTGCGCCGCAGCGCGGCGCTCGGCACCGGCGAGTACTCGGTGCTGCACTTCGCGCTCGAGAGCGAGAGGCCGTGGCTCGTCGCCGTCGAGACGCATCGGCCGGCCGTCTGAGAGGTCGGCGGCCGTCGACGTTCGCCTCTCGTTAATCTCGCGTTCACCATTACGGGCCGAGGTGGACACTCGCGCTTCGTAGCGTCGGATACCGTGCGGCCCCCTTGCGCCGCGCACACCCCTGTCACCGATCCCCGAAGGGAACACAGTGAACATCACGCGTGCAAGCGGCTTCGCCGCCATCATCGCCGCCGGCGCCATCGTGCTGAGCGGCTGCGCCGCCAACGAGCCGACCGGCGAGGCACCGGACGAGACCACCTCGACGCTCGAGGGCACCCTCGTCGGCGCCGGTGCGTCGTCGCAGCAGTCGGCCCAGGAGGCCTGGGTCGCCGGCTTCCAGAGCGCCAACCCCGGTGTGACCGTCGAGTACGACCCGATCGGCTCGGGCGGCGGCCGCGACACCTTCATCGCCGGCGGCAGCCAGTTCGCCGGGTCCGACCGCGCGTTCAAGGACGAGGAGATCGCAGAAGACGCCTTCGGGGCCTGTGTTCCCGGCACGGGCATCGTCGAGATCCCCGCCTACATCTCGCCCATCGCGGTCGTCTTCAACCTCGAGGGCATCGACACGCTGAACATGGACGCCGCCACGATCGCGGGCATCTTCGCGGGCCAGATCACCAACTGGAACGACCCGGCCATCGCAGCGACGAACGAGGGCGTGGAGCTTCCCGACCTGCCGATCACCGCGGTGCACCGCTCGGATGAGTCGGGCACGACCGAGAACTTCGTCGACTACCTCGCTGCCGCTGCACCCGAGGTGTGGACCTACGAGGTCTCGGGTGACTGGCCGGTCGACGGCGGCGAAGCTGCTGCGCAGACCTCGGGCGTCGTCGACGCCGTGGCCAACGGCACCGGCACCATCGGCTACGTGGACGCCTCGCGCTCGGCCGAGTTCGGCACGGTCGCGGTGCAGGTCGGCGACGAGTTCATCCCGTTCTCGCCCGAGGCCGCTGCGGCGATCGTCGACGCCTCGCCCCTCGTGGAGGGCCGTGGCGAGGGTGACCTCGCGATCGAGCTCGACCGCACCCCCGATTCGGCGGCCTACCCGATCGTGCTCGTCAGCTACCTGATCGCGTGCAACGAGTACGCCGAGTCCGACAGCGTCGAGCTCGTCAAGGCGTACCTCTCGTACATCATCAGCGAGGAGGGCCAGCAGGTCGCGGCTGAGGCCGCCGGCTCTGCGCCGATCTCGAACGACCTCTTCGAGAAGGCTTCGGCCGCCATCGAGGCCATCAAGTAGTTGATCCACCGTCTGCCCGGTGCGCCCCGCTTTGTCGGCAGGGGGGGCACCGGGCAGACTGCATGTGGCAGTATCGCCGAACCCGAGACGAGGACCCTTCCCGATGAGCACTGAGACCGTGCAATCGATCCCGAAGCCGAAACTGCGACCGGGCGACCGCATCTTCTCGGGAAGCGCGCTCTCGGCCGGCACCCTCATCCTCATCGCGCTCGCCGCGATCGCCGCATTCCTGATCATCCAGTCGATCCCGGCGATCACGACCCCCGCTGAAGACATCACGATCCTGCGCGGGACCGACTTCTTCAGCTACGCCTTCCCGCTCGTCTTCGGAACGCTGTGGGCCGCCGTGATCGCCCTCGTGCTCGCGACACCCCTCGCGATCGGCATCGCGCTGTTCATCTCGCACTACGCCCCGCGTCGAGTCGCCGCAGGGCTCGGCTACATCATCGACCTGCTCGCCGCCGTCCCCAGCGTCGTCTTCGGCCTGTGGGGCGGAAACGTGCTCGCCCCTGCGGTGCAACCCGCCTACTCCTGGCTCGAGAAGAACCTCTCCTGGATTCCGCTCTTCGAGGGGCCTGCCTCCGGAACCGGGCGCACCATCCTCACCGCGGGCGTCGTGCTCGCCGTCATGATCCTCCCGATCATCACCGCGATCTGCCGTGAGGTCTTCCTGCAGACGCCCGTTCTGCACGAGGAGGCGGCCCTCGCACTCGGGGCGACGCGCTGGGAGATGATCCGGGTCGCCGTGCTGCCCTTCGGCCGGGCCGGCATCATCTCGGGTGCGATGCTCGGCCTGGGCCGAGCGCTCGGCGAGACGATGGCCGTGGCCATGGTGCTGTCGGCCTCGGGCGCCGTGACCTTCAACCTCATCAGCTCGCAGAACCCGTCGACGATCGCGGCGAACATCGCACTGAGCTTCCCCGAGGCCTACGGGCTCAATGTGAACGTCCTCATCGCGACCGGCCTCATGCTCTTCGTCATCACCCTGCTCGTGAACATGCTCGCGCGGTTCATCATCAATCGCCGCAAAGACTTCTCGGGAGCCAACTGATGACCGCTGCGACCGACCGCCGCGCGGCGACATCGCGGGATACCACCAACGCCTTCGCCAGCGGCAGTCTGCCGGCGTGGTCGCCCTGGGTCATCCTCGGCGCATCGCTCGGTGCGGTGGCGGCGGTCTTCGGCCTCATCGCGGCCGCGACGGGCGAGACGTTCAGCATCATCGGCACGGTGTTCTTCGGTTTTCTGGCCTCGACCATCGTCATCGTGCTCATCTCGCGGCTCGTGGAGGGCTCTCGCCAGGCCACCAACAGACTCGTCACGAGTCTGGTCGTCCTGGCGTTCGTGATCGCGCTCCTCCCTCTCATCTCGCTCGTATTCACGGTCGTCTCGAACGGCACCAACAGATTCGACATCGAGTTCTTCACCTACTCGATGCGCAACGTCGTGGGCGAGGGCGGCGGCGCCATCCACGCGATCGTCGGAACCCTGCTGATGACGGGCACCGCGACAGTCATCTCGGTGCCGATCGGTCTGCTCGCCGCGATCTACCTCGTCGAATACGGCACCGGTCGGCTCGCTCGGGCGATCACGTTCTTCGTCGACGTCATGACCGGCATCCCCTCCATCGTTGCCGGCCTGTTCGCCTACGCGGTCTTCACTGCCTTGTTCGGACCCGGTGAGCGCCTCGGGATCGCGGGGGCGATCGCGCTCACCGTGCTCATGGTGCCCGTCGTCGTCCGCTCGAGCGAAGAGATGCTCCGACTCGTGCCCAACGAGCTGCGCGAGGCCTCTCTAGCGCTCGGCGTACCCAAGTGGCTCACGATCGTGAACGTGGTACTGCCGACCTCGATCGCGGGCATCACGACGGGAGTCATGCTCGCCATCGCTCGCGTCATCGGCGAGACAGCCCCACTGCTCGTCGCAGCAGGCTTCACCCAGAACCTGAACTACGACCTCACCGAAGGTCGCATGCAGAGCCTGCCCGTCTTCGTCTACAGCTCCTACGTGGCGCAGGGCACCGATGCGCAGTCCTACCTCGACCGCGCCTGGGCCGGCGCGCTCACGCTGATCCTCATCGTCATGCTGCTCAACCTCATCGCCCGCCTCGTCGCCCGCCAGTTCGCCCCGAAGCTCGGCCGCTGAGCCGCACCACCGGATAGGAAACCCGCACACCGTGTCCAAGCGCATCGAAGTCAACGACCTCAACGTCTACTACGGCAAGTTCAAGGCCGTCGAGGGCGTCAGCATGGTCATCGAGCCCCGCAGCGTGACCGCCTTCATCGGCCCATCGGGCTGCGGCAAGTCCACGTTCATCCGCACGCTCAATCGCATGCACGAGGTGATCCCCGGCGCCTACGTCGAAGGCGAGGTTCTCGTCGACGGCAACGACCTCTACGGCCCCGGCGTCGACCCCGTGCTCGTGCGACGACAGGTCGGCATGGTCTTCCAGCGGCCCAACCCCTTCCCGACGATGTCGATCCGGGACAACGTGCTCGCAGGCGTGAAGCTCAACAACCGCCGCATCTCCAAGAGCGATGCCGACGATCTCGTCGAGCAGTCGCTGCAGGGTGCGAACCTGTGGAACGAGGTCAAGGATCGCCTCGACCGACCCGGCTCCGGGCTCTCGGGCGGTCAGCAGCAGAGGCTCTGCATCGCCCGTGCGATCGCCGTCGAGCCCGAGGTCATCCTCATGGACGAGCCGTGCTCGGCCCTCGACCCCATCTCGACGCTCGCGATCGAAGACCTCATCGAAGAGCTCAAGCGCGACTACACGATCGTGATCGTCACGCACAACATGCAGCAGGCCTCGCGCGTGAGCGACAAGACGGCCTTCTTCAACATCGCCGGCACCGGCCACCCGGGCAAGCTCATCGAGTACGACGACACCCGCATCATCTTCTCGAACCCGAGCGTCCAGGCCACCGAGGACTACGTCTCGGGCAAGTTCGGATAGGTCCTCCGCTACGCCTCGGTCGGAATCGCGACGATCGGCGCCGTCGTCGGAGTGGCGCTGCCCGTGCGGGGCTCGATCGTGACGCCGACGATCGTTCCGGCATGGAAGGCGCCCTCGAGCACCTGCACGACACGGCCGTCGTCGTCGCCGCCGCCGACCGAGAACAGCCCGGCCGGGATCGGGGTCCCGTCGGTGATGTACCACAGGGCGTAGGCCTCGTCGTCGGAGAGCTCGGGCAGACCCTCGAACACCATCGCCGAGAGGCCGAGCGATGCCGAGCTCACGAGCGTCGCGCTGCCGCCCTCGGCGACCGGCGCGGCGGCCGTCTGCACGTCGGGCGCGGCGACGATCGCGGCGAGCTGCTGCGCCGCGTCATCCTGGGGGGCGAGGAGGTTCGCCGTCGCGACGCCGCCGAAGAACAGAGCGATCGCGGCGGCCGCCGCCGTGAGCGTCACCGCGGGGCGGGCGAACCAGCGCGCACGAGCTCGATTCTCGGCGGACGAGTCGGCGCGAGCATCCTGCCCGGAAGCCGAGGGGGCGGCGGCCACCGGCACAGGACCCACCGACAGCGGGCCCACAGGCGCAATCTCGGATCGGGCGGCGTCGTCGGCTCCGGGCGCGCCCGGAACGGGATCGGCCGGCAACTGCGGCGTCACGGCGACGCGGGCCATGAGCCGCGCCTTCAGTTCGGCCGAGGGCTCGACGGGAGGCAGGGCGAGAGCGAGTTCGGCGGCGACGTCGCCGAACCGGTCGTAGTCGAACTCGTCAGCGTCAGGGCGCTCAGAGCGGCTCATGATGCCACCCCCATCTCTTCGCGCAAGCGGATCATGCCGTCGCGCAATCGTGTCTTGACCGTGCCGATCGGCACGCTCAGCATGTCGGCGACCTCGCTGTGGGAGTAACCGCCGTAGTACGCCAGCTCGACCGCCTGACGCTGCAGGTCGGTCAATCGGGACAAGGCTTTCTCCACTCGCTCGTGCTCCACTCGGATCTCGACGCTCTCGGAGACCGAGTCGAATTCCCGGTCGAGATCGCGGATGCCCACCTTCGTGTCGCGATCGCGGCTCGACTGCGCACTGCGCACCCGATCGATCGCTCTGCGGTGAGCCATCGTGAGCATCCACGTCACCGCCTTCCCCTTATTCGGATCGAAGCGCGCCGCGGTTTGCCACACCTCGAGCATGACCTCCTGCACGACCTCCTCCGACTGGGAGTGGTCTTTCAGGACATGACGGACGAGGCCGAGCATGCGCGCGGCGATGATGTCATAGAGGTCGCTGAATGCCCGCTGGTCGCCGGCCGCCACGCGCTGCAGGAGCGCGTTCGCCACGTCGGGGGAGGCGGGCACGTCGCGCTCGGCCTCGGAATCGGTACTCACGGCTACCAGCATCCCAGGTCGTCGCTGATGGTGACGCGCAGTTCGCCGCGCGCGGGCCCGCGTGCCGTGCTCGGGACGGCCGGGAGCGAGCGTCGGGAGGGCGGTCATCACGCCGACCCGTCCGCCGTCGGCGCGGCGCCGCGCGCGCCGACCGCGCGCGATGGTGCGCCCGCGGAACGGCGTCGGAGCACGAGCAGCGCGCCGCCGGCGACGGCCGCCACGAGCTGCGCCAGGAGCGCGGTCGTCTTGTCGGGGTAGTAGGCGGGCTCGAAGAGATAGGGGAGCCCGACCCAGGTGAGGTCGAGCGGCACGAGAGCGGTGGTGACGATGAGGGCGGCACCGCCGAGCGCGATCGCGATGGCCGCGGCGTCGGCCCAGATGCGGCGCGCGAAGGCCACGACCGGGATGACGAGGATGTTCAGCGCGGCCTGCACGCGGAACAGGTCGCCCTGACTCGCGATCGTTCCGGGAACCCCGTCGAAGGCGGCGGCGAGGCGGAAGTGGATCACGGCGTTGAGGAGGAGCGACGCGGCGAGGATCGCCAGTGCGGCGATGCGGAGAGCGCGCATGATGCTGACCTTTCTCGATACGGAAGAGGCCGGCGGAGAGGACGGTCTCGTCCTCTCCGCCGGCCGGCGGAACAGGTGGTTCTACTGCAGCTCGAGGTTGGTGGCGATGCCACCGGCGAGCGCCGCTGCGGTCATCGGCATGTGGCTCGCGGCCGTCTTGAGGAGGTCGAAGTAGGCCGGGTCACCCGCGATGTTGGCGTCGATCGCCGCGAGCAGCGACTCTGCGTGCATCTCGAGCGCGCTCTGGACAGCCTCAGCGGGCAGCTCGGGCACGACCGAGTTGATGAGCTGACCGAACGAGACGGCGTAGCCGCCGAGGTCGGAGACCGCCTGGTCGACGCCGGCCTGGTCGCCCGTGGCCTTCGCAACCGTGTAGTTGACGAAGAACGGGATGTGCGAGCGCCACGAGTCGAGGAACGGCTGCTCGGCGTCGGGATAGGCGGAGCCGACGAGGGCGGCGATCTCGACCGAGTTCGCGTCGAGCGCGGCCACGGCGGCGCCGACCTTCTCGGTGGTCAGGTTCCCGCCGTCGGCGAGCGCCTGGTTGATCGCGGCCCCGGCGAGGTAGACGTGGTCGGTGAGGATCGCCGTCAGCTGAGCGCGGAGGTTCGATCCGTCGCTGTTGACGGTGTCGATGGCGGGTGCCTCTGCCTCTTCGGTGGTCTGCGGCTCCTCGGCGGCCTCTTCGGCGGGAGCCGAGCAGCCGGTGAGGACGAGGGCCGCGGCGAGGCCGAGGCCGGCGAAAGCGGTGATCTTGCGCATGGTGAGACTCCTTGTGTGAATGGTGTGTGATGCGAGTGCGGAATGTTCGGACGCTAACCCTCGACGATGACCTTGGCGTTCATGGCCAGGTGCGGCTGGCAGAAGTACGGGTACTCCCCCGGCTCGTCGAAGGTGAAGGTGAACGTGTCGCCGTCCTGCCCCATCGGCGCGAGCGCGTGATCGAACAGGCCGTCAGCCGACTGCGAACCGCGGATGCCCGTGCTCTCGTTGACGTCGCCCCAGGCACCCGACGTGATCGTGTGCCCGATGGTCTCGCCGTTGCGCCACGTCACCGTGGTGCCGACGGGAACGGTGATCGTCTCGGGCATGAACTTCAGCCCGATCGTGATCACCTCGTTCTCGCCCGGCATGAGCGACTCGTCGGCCGGCGCTGATTCGCTCTGCTGCCCCGGAGCACTCGCGGAGGGCGCCGAGTCGGCGCAGCCCGCGAGTACGAGGAGGGCGGCAGGGAGCATCAGCAGGCCGGCGATGGTCGTCGTGCCGAAGCGGAGGTTCCGAGGTGCGGTTGACATGCAAGGGGTTCGGCACCCTCGCTCCGGTGGTTTGCACTGACGGGGAGAGCCCGGCGGACTCTCAGGTTCGAGGAGAACCGGAGAGGGCCGGGCGCAGAAGTGCCGGCCCGCAGAACGCCTCTCGGCGCGTGGCCGCTCGAAGCGGCTGAAGTTGGAGCCCGGGGTTACTGCGGACCGGCACTGTCGAGTGTAACGGCGGCCGGTCGGGCGCTATTCCGGCAACTGCCAGCATGGGCGCCCGGGCGTGGCTCGCGGCCGACCGCGGGCGATCGCACGCGGGTCAGTCGAGGTCGCCGGCGCGCTCCAGGCGCGCGCACGCGGCGAAGTCGCGGGCCGACGAGGCGAGGCGTGCGGCGCGGTCGGTGAGCTCGGCCGCGCGGGGATCGTCGACCGCGGCGTCGGCGTCGTCGGCGAGATCCGCGGCACCAGCCGCCGCCGTGCGGCAGAACGCGGCAGCGCGCTCGAGCGCGATCGCGAAGTCTCCGAGGTAGGCACCGCGCAGAACCTGGTCGGCGAGATCGCGGATCTGATCGGGGCCGGTGGGTGCTTCCGCTCCGGCGACCACGACATCCACCGTCGGCAGCACCTCGCTGCCGCGCTGGAACAGCAGCGACGTACCCAGCGGATCGGCGCGGATGAGAGCGCGCAGCAGCGAGAGCCGCCAGAGGGCGCCGGGCAGCGATCGGGCGGCGGCGCGCGACCACAGCTCGGCGAGCGTCTCGAGACCGTGCTCGTCGGTGTAGGCGACCGTGCGCTCGACGAGGTCGGGGTCGTCGCTGCCGCGCACTCGATGCATGAGCGCCCGCGCGCTGTCGTGCGCGATGCGCAGCGTCACCGCCGGGTCCAGGCCCCCCTCGTAAGCCTCGAAGTGGGCGGTCGGCACCCGCACGGGTCGGTGGTGTCGGTCGGCCATGCGTTCCACGCTACTCGGCGGCGGCAGAAGGCGGCGGGCAGTGATCAGGCGCTCGACGAGGGGAGCGACGGGTCGTCGCTCTTGACAGGCGTTTCCGCCGACCGTACGCTCTACTCATTATGCATGGTCATGCGTAAAATGCATAATTATCCGGAACCGTCGCCACCACAGCCCGGTGCCACAGCACGAATCACACATCGGACGTTTCAAGGGAGAAACTGAAATGAACAAGCGCACCCTGCACCGAGGCCTCACCGCCCTGGCGATGGCCTCTGTCGGAGCAATCGCCCTCGCTGCCTGCAGCTCGACCGTCCCGGCGCCCGCCGAGGGCGAGGCGAGCGGCAGCAAGGTCATCGGCGTCTCGATCGCCGACCAGAAGTCGCTCTTCTACGTCGCCGCCGTCGACGGCATGGAGCAGGCAGCGGAGGAAGCCGGCTACGAGCTCGTCGTGCTGTCGGCCGACAACGACGCCACCAAGCAGGTCAACCAGGTCCAGGACCTCATCACGCAGAACGTCGGCGTGCTCATCTACACCCCCCAGGACGCGACCGCCGCAGCCGCGGGCGTGAAGCTCGCGAACGACGCGGGGGTTCCAGTCGTCGCCGTCGACCAGAAGCCCGAATCGGGCGACGGGAAGCTCGCCACGTACATCGCCACCGACAGCGTCAAGGCGGCCTACGAGCTCTGCACGTGGATGTTCGACCAGATCGGCAACGCCGGCGACATCGCCGTCCTCCAGGGCCCGCTCGGCGCGACCGCCGAGCTGCAGCGCACCGAGGGCTGCAAGAAGGCTCTCGATGAGAACCCCGACGTGACGGTCGTCGCCTGGGAGTCGGCGGGCTGGGACGAGACGCAGGCGTTCGAGGCGAGCCAGAACATCCTGACCGCGAACCCGAACCTCAAGGCGATCTTCGGCGAGAGCGACGCGATGGCGCTCGGCGCTGCCAAGGCGGCGAAGCAAGCGGGTCGCGACGGGCTCACCTTCGGGGGCATCGACGGCTTCCCGACGATGTTCGACGCGATCGACGAGGGTCTCGTGCAGGCCACGATGGCCCAGCAGCCGTACCTCATGGGTCAGATCGCCGTGCAGAACGCCATCTCGATCCTCGAGGGCGACGGGGACTCGGTCCCCGAGCTCCAGTACCAGGACACGGTGCTCGTGACGAAGGAGAACGTCGCCGACAACGACCCGGCGAAGTTCTACGGCCCCGACTTCAAGTAGTCGACCCGCCTGCGGGGTCGCGGCTCTCGCCACGGCCCCGCAGGCTCAATCTCCATCGACACACGACTCACGAAGGACGCGGCGATGAACCCTCAGACCCCCGCACTCCTCGCCGAGGCGGCCACCGCGGCCACCCCCGGCAGCGGACTCGTGTGCAGCGGCCTCACCAAGACCTACGGTGGCGTGACCGTCGTCGACGGCGTCGACATCGCGCTCACCCCCGGCAGCGTCGTCGGGCTCGTAGGAGAGAACGGCGCGGGCAAGTCCACGACCTCAGCGATGATCGCGGGAATGGTCCAGCCCGACGCGGGCACCATGACGATCGACGGCGAGGCCTACGAGCCCCGCTCCCCCGGCGACGCGTTGCGCGCCGGGGTGGCCCTCATCCATCAGGAGATCCGGATGATCCCGGATCTGTCGGTCTCCGAGAACATCTTCCTCGGCCGCCTCCCCCGGCGTCGCGGCGTCGTCGATCGCGCGCAGATCGAAGAGGAGTCGCGCCGAGTGCTGCGACTGCTCGGCTCGCACATCGACCCCCGACGAGCCGTACGCGGGCTGTCGATCGCCGCTCAGCAGGAGATCGAGATCGCGCGGGCCCTCACGCGCTCGCCCCGCTTCGTCATCTTCGACGAGCCATCCGCGTCTCTGGGCGAATCGGAGACGGCTCGCGTCTTCGACCAGATCGACCTGCTGCGCGCCGACGGCGTCGGAATCGTCTACATCTCGCACAAGCTCGACGAGATCACCCGCGTCGCCGACTCGATCGTGTGCCTGCGCGACGGGCGTCGCGTCGCAGCATGGTCGACCGGAGCGGTCGCGAAGAGCGAGATCGTGCGCGCGATGGTCGGTCGCGATTTCACCTACGGCCACTCGGCTCCGCCCGAGCGCGGCGCCGAGGTCGCGATCGAAGTCCGCGACCTCGCGCGCGCCGGTGCGTTCGAGGGCGTCTCCTTCACGGTCAACAAGGGCGAGATCCTCGGAGTCGCGGGCCTCATCGGCGCAGGCCGCACTGAGATGGTGCGTACGATCGCCGGCTCCGACCGCGCGACCGCCGGCGAGATCCTCGTCGGCGGAACGCCGACGACGATCGCGAACCCGGCCGCCTCGATCCGGGCGGGCATCGCCATGGTGCCGGAGGACCGGAAGAACCAGGGGCTCAACCTCGACCGCCCGGGCGCGGACAACATGACCTTGCCGTGGGAGAAGCATCTCGCCCGCCGGGGCCTCGTCACGAGGGGCGTGCTCGAACGTGTCGCGCGCAAGCAGCGCGAGTTCCTCGACATCCGCGGGCGCACCGATATCCCGGTGCGGCACCTGTCCGGCGGCAACCAGCAGAAGGTGCTGCTCGGCAAGTGGCTCATCAAGCGCCCCGACGTGCTCATCCTCGACGAACCCACGCGCGGGGTCGATGTCGGCGCCAAGATGACCATCTACGACACCATCCGCCGCCTCGCGGCAGAGGGCGTCGCGGTCATCGTCGTCTCGTCCGAGCTCGAGGAGGTGCTCGGCCTCTCGCACCGCGTGCTCGTCATGGCAGCGGGACGGCAGCAGGGCATCCTCGATCGGGATCAGGCCACTCCCGAAGCCGTCATGCGACTCGCCCTGCGCGGCCACGCCGACGCAGAGATCGACGCAGAGAACTGACCACCAGCATCCAACGCGAAGAGGCGCCCGAAGGAGCAGAAGCAATGACCAGCACGAACGAGGCGCCGGCGCCACGACTCGACGACGCCGCCGCGACGACTCAGAAGTCGCGCTCGACCTCCACGACGGTCGCCGCGATCGCCTCACGGATCCCGGGACCGCTCGTGGGCCTCGTCGTGATCTTCGTCGCGCTGTCGTTCATGTCGCCCTACTTCCTGACGCCGCGCAACCTGCTCAACATCCTCACCCAGATCTCGGCCATCGGCATCATGTCGGTCGGCGCCCTTCTCGTCATCATCATCGGCGGCATCGACCTCTCGGTCGGCGCTGTGCTCGCCCTGAGCATGATGAGCATGGGCTGGCTGTACGGATACGCCGGCTGGCCCTTCGAGCTCGCGCTGCCCGTGGGCCTGCTCGTGGGGGCGCTCATCGGCCTCCTCAACGGCGTGCTCGCGACCTACGGCAAGCTCCAGCCCTTCATCGCGACGCTCGCCACGATGTCGGCCGCCGCGGGCCTGGCCGTGTTCGTGACGGGCGGCAACCCCGTCAACGGCTTCCCCGACTGGTTCCTCGCCCTCACCACCACGAGTTTCGCGGGAATCCCGCTTCAGGGCATCATCCTCGTGCTCGTGTTCCTCGTCGCCGCGTTCTGGTTGCGCTTCCGCCCGAGCGGGCGCGCGCTCTACGCGATCGGCGGCAACGAGGAGGTCGCGCGATTGAGCGGCATCCCCATCCGTCGCACGAAGCTCGCCGTGTACACGATCGCCGGCCTCCTCGCGGCCGTCGCGGGGCTGCTCGTGACCTCGCGCCTCGACTCGGCCCAGCCGACAGCGGGCGGCTCCGACCTGCTCAACGTCATCGCCGTCGTCGTGATCGGCGGCGCGAGCCTCGCGGGAGGCTCGGGCAGTCTGCTGGGCACCTTCGTGGGCCTGCTCATCATCGGCGTGCTCAACAACGGCATGTCGCTGCTCAACGTCTCGCCCAACCTCCAGCCCGTCGTCCTCGGCGCCGTCATCGTCGCTGCGGTCATGACCGACCGCCGTGCGAGCAGAGCGCAGGGCGGGCACTAGCCGCCGCGGGCCTCGCGCCCCCACCTCCCCGATACTCGTCATAACCGCCACCCGATCCGACCAGGAGCCACTCGCATGACCACCGCCGCACGCCAGGGATCATCCGCCCCTTACGACGTCATCGTCATCGGAGCCGGCATCAACGGCCTCGGAATCGCCCGCGATGCCGCTGAGCGCGGCCTGCGCGTGGCGCTCGTCGAGCAGGAGGACCTGTGTTTCGGGGTCTCCGCCTGGTCGGGGCGCCTCGTGCACGGCGGCCTGCGCTACCTCGAGCACGGCGACGTGCCCCTCGTACGCGAGTCGCTCAAAGAGCGTGAACGTCTCTTCCGGCTCGCGCCTCACCTGGTCAAGCCCGTGCGCCTCATCATGCCCTTCTACTCGCGCAACAAGCGCCCCTCGTGGCTCATCCGCATCGGGATGCTCGCCTATGACGTTCTCTCCTTCGACAAGTCGGTCGCGTGGCACCGCATCCTCTCGGCGCGCGCCGTCCGCGAACGGTTCACGGGGATGTCCGCGGCCGGCCTGAGCGGTGCGGCCCTGTTCACCGACGGCCAGGTCGAGTATGCCGAGCGTCTGTGCGTCGAGCTCGCGATCGCCGCCGCAGGAGCGGGCGCCGTGATCCGCACGCACGAGCGCGTCACCGCGCTCGTGCGCGAGGGCGACCGCGTCGTCGGCGTGCGTTCGATCGACCGGGAGGGGCGCGAGCATGAGATCCGCGCATCCGTCGTGGTCAACGCCGCCGGCCCATGGGTGGACCGCGTCAACGGCGGCGACGAGGGCGGCCCCGCCCCGCGACTCATCGGCGGTTCGAAGGGCAGCCACATCATCGTCGACGCATTCCCGGGAGCGCCGACCGACGTCGTCTACTACGAGTCGCAGTCGGACCAGCGACTCGTGCTCGTGATCCCGTGGATGGGCCGCTACCTCATCGGCTGCACCGACACCCTGTTCGACCAGGAGCCCGACGAGGCCCGCGCCGAGGTCGACGAGATCGACTACCTGCTCGGCGAGGCCAACACACTCATGCCCGAGGCGAAGCTCACGCGCGACGACATCCTGTTCACATACAGCGGCGTGCGCCCCCTGCCCTACGTGCCCGGCGTTCCCGAGTGGAAGATCCCGCGCAGCCACATCGTGCTCGACCACGCGAAGAAGGGCCAGCCCGGCCTGCTGTCGATCGTCGGAGGCAAGCTGACGACCTACCGCCAGCTCGCGGAGGACGCCACCGACGACGTCATGCGCCTGCTCGGCCGCAAGGGCGGCACGGTCTCGAAGGAGGTGCCGTTCCCCGGCGCCCGGGCCGCCGACCTCGAGGCCTTCCGCGCCGACTTCCTCGCCAGCGCCCCCGTCGACGCCGACACCGCCGAGCGCCTGCTCGACCTCTACGGCGTGCGCGCCGAGCGCGTGCTCGACCTCGTGCGCCGAGAGCCCGAGCTCGCCGAGCGCTTCGACCCGCAGAGCCCGGCGATCGCCGCCGAGCTCGTGCTCGCGGTCGAGGAGGAGTTCGCCGTGACCCTCGCCGACGTTTTCGCCCGACGGGTCCTGCTCGCCTTCGAACCGGGGCACGGCCGCGCCGGCGTCGAGCGCGCCGCGCTCATCATCGGCGATCGGCTCGGGTGGGACACCGCGGAGCGCGAGGCGCAGATCGCGGAGTACGAACGGTGGCTCGACCACCTGCGGGTGCCCGCGCCCGCGGCGCGCTGACGGCGAGACTGCGAGAGGATCACGGCATGAGCCGCCGCTACGTGCTCGCCCTCGACGAGGGCTCGAGCTCCGCCCGCGCCGTTCTCGTCGACGAGACGGGAGACACGGTCGCCGAATCGTCGGTGCCGATCACACCGCTGTTCCCCCGCCCGGAGTGGGTCGAGCTCGACCCGGCCGAGCTGTGGGGCTCGCTCGAGTCGGCGATCGGCACGACCATGGCGCGCGCGGGCGCGACCGCCGCCGACGTGGCCGCCGTGGGGCTCACGACCCATCGGGAGTCGTGCGTGATCTGGAACCGCGCCACCGGGCGGCCCGTGCACAACGCGATCATGTGGATGTCGAAGCAGACCGACGACATCGTGCGCCGCTGGTCGCGCGAGGGTCTCGACGGCGAGTTCCGGCGCCGCACGGGCGTGCGCAACGACTCGTACTTCTCCGCGGGAAAGATCGCCTGGCTGCTCGAGAACGTCCCGGGCGTCCGCGAGGATGCCGAACGCGGCCTTCTCGCGGTCGGCACGGTCGACACGTGGCTGCTCTGGAACCTCACGGGAGGCTCCTCGCACGCGACCGACCCGAGCTCCGCCTCGCGCACGGCGCTGCTCGACATCGCCACGGCGACGTGGGACGAGGAGCTGTGCGGCATGCTCGGCATCCCGCTCGCCCTCCTGCCCGAGGTGCGGCCGTCGAACGCGTGGTTCGGCGACCTCGCCGACGGCGTCCTGCCGGGGGACTCGCCCGTGCCGGTGCCCGTGCACGCGATCCTCGGCGACCAGCAGGCGGGCCTCTTCGGCCAGGCGTGCCTCGAGACGGGAATGGCGAAGAACACCTTCGGCACCGCCGGGGTGCTCACGGTCAATGTCGGCGACCGACCGCGCATCCTCGACGGGATGTCGAGCAGCGTGGCGTGGGGGATCGACGATCGGATCGTGTACGAGGCCGAGGGCGTCGTCTTCCACAGCGGGCAGACCATCCAGTGGCTGAGAGATCAGCTCGGGCTGTTCTCGTACGCCGCGCAGACCGAGTCGCTGGCCGCGAGCGTTCCCGACAACGGCGGCGTGTACATGGTGCCCGCCTTCGCGGGCCTGTGCGACCCGCATTGGGATCGGGATGCGCGCGCTACGATCGTCGGCCTCACGCTCGAGTCGACCGCGGCCCACGTCGTGCGCGCGGCGGTCGAGGCGATGGCGTATCAGACCCGCGACAACATCGACGCCCTCGCGCGGGGCGGCGTGAGCATCCCCGCCCTGCGCGTCGACGGCGGCGCGGTCGTCAACGACGTCCTCTGCCAGTTCCAGGCCGACATCCTCGGCATCCCGGTCGAGCGACCGCACGGTCTGGAGCGCACGGCGCTCGGTGTCGCGCACCTCGCCGGCGCCGGGGCCGGGCTCTGGAGCATCGAGAGCATCGCCGAGCGCTGGTCGTGCCAGCGCGTCTTCGAGCCGCGCATGAGCGCCGACGAGCGGGAGTGGCTCTACGAGGGATGGCGCGACGCCGTCACCGCGGCGCGGTCGATCCCGGCGCGTCGCCGCTGAGCGGGCCCGACGGTCAGGGGCGCAGCAACTCGGCGAGCGTGCCCGGCATCGTGGCGCCGGCGATGCTGTCGACGAGCGCGCTCTCGACGAGCGACGACGAGGCGGAGGGGTTCTCGATACCGACCGAGCCGACCGTGCGCCTGTCCCACGCGAAGTCGAGCGCGGCGTTGACGGCCGTGAGCACGTCGGCGATCGCGTCCACGGGCCCGAGCGGCAGGGATGCGCTCACGAGCCGCGCGCCGCGCACGACGCGCTGTGCGGTGCCGACGAGCTTGACCGACCCGCGCGCGTTGACGCTGTAGTCGCCCGGGCAGTACTCGCCGGGAACCGGGCCGAGTCGTGCGTCGACGCCGGCGTGGCGGAGTCCGCGCACGAAGCGCTCCCCCACCTCGACGAAAGCGACCGCATTGTCGCCACGACCCCCGCGCTCGGCCTCGACGATGTCGATGACGAGGCAGCTGGGGTCGTACGCGACGGCCCGGCCGCCCGTGGGGCGCACGACGGGCTCGAAACCGCGCGCGCGGGCCGCTGCGCACGCGGCGTCGAAACCGGGCATGAGGCTCTCGCGCCGGGTCATGGCGACCGTCGGCCAGGGGTGGTAGACGCGCACGACGCGGTCGATCGACTCCGACCGCGCGATCGCGCCCAGCAGCTGCACCGAGTCGGCGAGATCGCCGACGGCGCCGCGGGAGGACTCGTCGCGCAGCAGCAGAGTCGTCGACGGACCCGGCCGCCCCCCGGCCACCGGAGGGACGGCCGGGCGACTGTTCCGCCGTAGGGCGGCGGTGCGCATCGGCACGAGCGGCGTCAGCTCGCGAGGGGCGCCGAGAGCTCCGCGGCGAGGACGGCGAGGAAGCGGGCCCCCGCGGCTCCGTCGAGCGCCCGGTGATCGCACGTGAGGGTCACGTCCGCGATCGGCCGCCACACCGGGCCGCCCTCGCCCTGGACGAACCGCTCGGTCGTCGCGCCGACCGCGAGGATGGCGGCCTGCGGAACGTTGAGGATCGCGTCGAATCGCGCGATGCCCATCATGCCGAGGTTCGAGATCGTGAAGGTTCCGCCGGTGATGTCGTCTCGCGTGAGGGCTCCCTCGCGGGCGCGCTGCACGATCTCGCCGCGTCGAGCCGCGATCTGCTCGATCGACAGGGCGTCGGCGCCGTGGATGACGGGCACCGTGAGCCCCTTCTCGGTCGCGACCGCGATGCCGACGTTGGCGCGCTGGAAGGCGACCACGGCATCCTCGCCGACGTGCACGTTCACCTCGGGAACGGCGACGAGCGCGCGGGCCGAGGCGCGCACGAGAACGTCGGTGACGGTGGCCTTCGGGGCCACCTCCTTGACGCGAGCGGCCTCGCCCATGTCGACCTCGACCGTGAGGTGGAACACGGGCGCCGCCCACGCCTTGACCATGTGGCGCGCGGCGGTGCGACGGATGCCCGTGAGCGGCGTGGTCACGCCCTCCTCGAGCTCGGCCGGGGTGCTCACGCGGGTACCAGCGAGGGCGCCGACGCGCTCGCCTTGCCCGCGCAGCCGTACTCCTGCATCTTGGCGATCGTCGCCTCGATCATCTGACGGCGGCCCTCGGCCATCGCCGTCTCGAGCTGGCGGTCGCCCTCGGCGAAGACCTGCTCGAGCCCCCTGCGGAAGGCGTGACGAAGGTCGGTGTCGGCGTTGAACTTGTGCACGCCCGCGGCGATCGCCGCGTGGATCTCAGCCGTGGGCACGCCCGAGGCGCCGTGCAGCACGAGCGGCACGCCCGTGACCGCGCGGATGCGCTCGATGAGGTCGATCGCGAGTGGCTGCGGCTCGAGATCGGGCACGCCGTGCATGACGCCCGCAGAGATCGCGAGGAAGTCCACGCCCGTCTCGGCGACGAAGCGCTCGGCCTCGTCGACCTTCGTGTAATGGGCCTCCCACTCGATCGAGTCGCTCGCGTCGGGAATGCTGCCGAGTTCCGCCTCGACCGGGATGCCGAAGGAGTGCGCGACCGTGACGACATGCTTGGCGGCCTTGATGTTCTGCTCCAAGGGCATGTGCGAGCCGTCGAACATGATCGAGTCGAAGCCGAGGCGGATCGCCTCGAACACCTCGTCGTAGGTGCCGTGGTCGAGGTGGATGGGGGCCTGCAGGCCCGAGCGGTCGAGTTCGTGGCGCACCATGCGGTACGCCTCGGCGAGACCGAGGTGAGGCACGATCGCGCGGCCGATCTGCAGGAAGACGGGCGCGTCGGCGAGCTGGGCCGCCTGGATGAGCGCCTGGGTGGTCTCGGGGTTGTGCATGTTGAACGCGCCCACCGCATAGCCGCCCGACTGGGCGGCGAACACGATGTCGCGGGGGTGGACCGCAGCCATTGCGGGCCTCCTTCCGTCTACGAGGGGGATGCCCGCCGGCAGAACGCCGGCGGGCGCGGTGGTGAAATCAGTCGGTCTCGATCACGGCGACGACCGTGCGGACCTCGACGGGGTCGCCGCCGGCCGGGACGAGGATCTCGACGAGCGTGCCGGTCGCGGGGGACTCGAGGGTCTCCTCGACCTTCTCCGCCTCGACCTCGGCCAGGGGCTCGTCCTCGACGACGCGGTCGCCGACGTTCTTGAGCCACTCGATGATCGCGCCCTCGCTCATGCCCATGCCCCACTGGGGCAGCAGCACCTCAACTCGTGCCATGGTTCTGTTCCTTTCGTGCGTCGTGCGCCTAGGCGGTGGCCGCGGCGTGCTGGGAGGCCTCGCTCGAGGCCGGGAGGTCGAGCACGCGACGGATCGCGGCCTCGATGGTGTGCCGCGTGGGATACATCTGCTTCTCGAGCGACGGGCTGAACGGGATCTGCATGTCGGGCGCCGTGACGCGCACGATCGGCGCCTTCAGCACGCCGAAGGCCTCCTCGGCGATGTGCGCGCTGATCTCCGCCGCGGCGCCGCAGGTGCGGTGAGCCGGTTCGGCGACGACCAGACGACCGGTCTTGTGCACCGAGCGCAGGATCGCGTCGCGGTCGAGCGGCACGAGCGTGCGGGGGTCGATGACCTCGACCGAGACGCCCTCGGACGCGGCGAGCGCCTCCGCGGCGGCGAGCGCCTCGGGGACGGAGCTCGAGATCGCGACGACCGTGACGTCCGTCCCCTCGCGGGCGGTGCGCGCTTCGCCGAGCGGGATCCAGAACTCCTCGTCGGGCACGTCCTCCTTGGCGCCCCACAGGATGCACGCCTCGAAGGTGAGCACGGGGTCGTCGGAGTCGATCGCCGTGCGCAGCAGCCCCTTGGCGTCGGTCGGCGTGGAGGGCACGATGATCTTCAGACCCGGCACGTTCATGAACATCGGGTACGGCCGGTCGGAGTGGTGGGCGCCCGTGTTGAGGCCGTAGAACATCGCGGAGCGGAAGACCACGGGCATCGAGGCCTGCCCACCGAACATGTAGCGGTTCTTGGCGACCTGGTTCACGAACTGGTCCATCGCCATGTAGAGGAACGACGAGTACGAGAGGTCGACGATCGGGCGCAGGCCCGTCATCGCCGCGCCCGCCGCCGCGCCGACCATGCTCTCTTCCGAAATGGGAGTGTTGCGGATGCGGTTGCGGCCGTACATCTGCACGAAGTCGCCCTTGTCGGAGCGGGTCTTGCCGCCGCCGGTCGTGCCGTAGACGTTGGCCTCGACGTCCTCGCCGAAGATGATGACGCGCTCGTCGGCGTCCATCGCCTCGCGCTGGGCGGCGCCGATCGCGCCGAGGAAGCTCATGACGGTCATGCTGCGTACTCCGTGTCGGTGTAGAGGTCGTCGAAGGCGACCGAGGGCTCGGGGTAGGGGCTCGCGTCGGTGAACGCGACGGCGTCGTCGACCTCGGCGAGGACCTCGGCCTCGAGCGCGTCGAGTTCGGCCGGGGCGATGCCGATGCCCTGGAGGTGCTCGCGGAACAGCTGGATCGGATCCTTCTTGAGCCACGCCTCGCGCTCGTCGGCCGGGCGGTAGTCGGTGCCCAGACGCAGTCCTTCGGAGTGCTCGTTGTAGCGGTACGTCACGACCTCGATAAGGGTCGGGCCCTCGCCCGCACGGGCCCGCGCCACGGCTTCGGAGACGGCGTCGTGGACAGCGAGGACGTCCTGACCCTCCTCGACGCGCACGCCGGGCATCCCGAAGCCGGCGGCGCGATCGGCGATGACACCCGAGGTCACGGTGTGCGCCGGGGTGCTGAGCGCGTACTGGTTGTTCTCGCAGAGGAAGATCACCGGCAGCTTCCACACGCCCGAGAGGTTCATCGACTCGTAGAGCACGCCCTGGTTCGCGGCGCCGTCTCCGAAGAACGCGAGGGCCACCTGGTCGGTGCCTCGCACGCTCGCGCTGAGCGCCGCGCCCATCGCGATCGGGATGCTCGAGCCGACGATGCCCGACTCGCCGAGGCTGCCGACCGCGAAGTCGGCGAGGTGCAGCGAGCCGCCCTTGCCCTTGCAGACGCCCGTGGCCTTGCCGACGAGCTCCGCCATGAGCGGTCCGAGGGGCGAGCCCTTGCCGATGGGGTGGCCGTGGCTGCGGTGGTTGCCGCTCATGTAGTCGCCGTCGCGCAGGGCCATCGTCGCTCCGACGACCTGGGCCTCCTGGCCGATGCTCGTGTGGACCGTGCCGGGGATGTGGCCGCGCTTGACCATCTTCGATGCGCGCTCGTCGAAGGCGCGGATGCGCAGCATGCGCCGCTGCATCTCGAGCAGCGTCTCGTTCGTCAGGGTTCCCACGGGAGCCCCCTTTCTCCGACGGTCGCGCCGGTCTGGAACAGGTGGATGGTGGTCAGTCGTTGCCGCATGAGCCGCTCCTCTCGGGAAGGAGCAGATCGATGCGGTCGAGCACGAAGGTCGGCCGCTCGGCCGGGTCGCACGCCTCGACGTCGGCGAGCGTGCTGTCGCCGGTGAGCACGAGCGCTGAACTCATTCCGGCGTTCACGGCCATGCGGATGTCGGTGCCCAGCCGGTCGCCGACCATGATCGCGTCGTCGAGCGGAATGCCGAGCGCGGCGAGCACGGTGTCGATCATGATGCGGTCGGGCTTGCCCAGGTTGACCGTGCACCGCGTGCCCGTCGAGGCCTCGATCGCCGCGACGACGGCGGCGGCGTCCGGCTCGCCGCGGCCGCCCGGGAACGGGCAGTAGCGATCGGGGTTGGTGGTGACGAGCATGGCGCGCTTGTGCTGCCAGATCGCGTCGAAGGCGATCTGGAGCTTGCGGTAGTCGAACGACCGGTCGTAGCTCGCGATCACGATGTCGATCTCGGCCGGGTCCTCCGAGACGCGGATGCCCGCCTCGTGCAGAGCGCGGACGAGCGGCTCCTCTGCGATCGGGAACACGGTCGCCCCCGGGTGATACCGCGTGAGCCAGCCGATCGTGCTGACGACCGTGTTGACGATGTCGCCGAGCTCGACCTCGATTCCGAGGCGCCGGAGCTTCTCGAGGTACATCGCCGGATCCTTGGTCGGGTTGTTCGACAGGAACACGGTTCGAGCGCCGCGATCTCGTAGCGCCGCGAGCAGCTCGCGGGCGCCCGGGAGAAGCTCGTCGCCCAGGTAGATCGTGCCGTCGAGATCGAAGAGATAGGCGCTGTAGAAGCGCGACGGCGACGTCATGCGGACCGCCGCATCCGGATCGGCGACGGCGCTCATGCGTCGGCCCCGCCCAGCTGCGGGAAAACAGGGGCGAGCGCCGGGTACACCGCACGGTAGCCCGCGTAGAGCGGATCGTAGACCGCCGCAGCGCCGGGGTCGGGCTCGAAGCGGCGCCCGAGCCCGCTCATGGCGGCGGAGGCTTGCTCGATGCTCGCGTGGATGCCCGCCCCGGCCGCGGCGAGCATCGCCGCTCCGAGGCAGGTCGCCTCGTCCTCGGCGGCGAGCACCACCGGCCGCTGCAGCACGTCGGCGAGCAGCTGGCACCAGAGCGGGCTGCGCGCGCCGCCGCCCATCGCGACGAACTCGGTGATCGGCACGTCTAGGGCGCGCTCGGCGTGCTCGACGCACAGTCGCAGCTCGAAGGCGATGCCCTCGAGGATGGCGCGGTAGACGTGGGCGCGACCGTGGGCTCCCGTGAGCCCGACCATGACGCCGCGGGCCCGGTTGTCCCAGTACGGCGTGAGGGCGCCGTTCCAGTAGGGCACGACGACGAGGCCGTCGCTGCCGGGAGCGATACGGGAGGCCTGCTGCTCCCAGTACTGCTCGACGCCGTCGGGCGTGCTACCACCCACGCCCGACGGCTCGAGGAATGTGTCGACGAACCAGCTGACCATGTAGGTTCCGGCGCCGATGAAGAGTTCGTAGTCGAAGGTGCCCGGCACGGCGCCCGAGAGCGCCCGGTAGGCGGTGCTCGGGGCGTAGCTCTCGCTCACACTGCCCGAGATGAGCCCCGTTCCGAGATTGAGGTAGGCGCGGCCCGGTCTCGTGATGCCCGCCCCGAGGCCCGCGCTCTGGCCGTCGCCCGCTCCCGTGATGACGATCGTGCCGGCGGGCAGTCCCAGCTCGGCGGCGGCGACGTCGCTGAGCGGGCCGACGGGTTCGCCGGGCAGCAGCAGCTCGCTGAGCTGCGAGCGCCGGATTCCCGCAGCATCGAGGAGCTCGTCGGAGTAGTCCCCCGCCGCCAGGTCGACGAGGCCGAGCGGATCCGCACTCGCGAGCGACGTGGCCCAGCGGCCGGTCATGCGCTGCACGAGAAAGCCGTGGACGTCGACGATGCGGCTCGTGGCCGCGAGCGCGCCGGGCTCGTGCTCGGCGAGCCACAGGATCTTGTACCACGCGGGCGTCGGATTGGCGGGCTTGCCCGTGAGGGCGTGCACGCGCTCGGTGCCGAACTCGTCGACCTGCGCTCCCGCGCGCACGTCGAGCCACAGCATCGCCGGGCGCACCGGCTCGCCGTGCTCGTCGAGGCAGGCGAAGGACTCGCGCTGGTGAGTGACGCTCAGGGCCACGATGCGGTCGGGGTCGATGCCCGAGACGGCGGCGCGGATCGCGATCGCCGTGGCGCTCCACCAGTCGCGCGGATCCTGCTCGCCGTAGCCGGGGTGCGGGATGCTGAGCGGGAGCGGCGCCTGGCCGCTCGAGACGCGGGCGCCCGAGGCATCCCACACGATGGCCTTGGCGCTCGTCGTCGAGCAGTCCACGGCCACGACGAGGGGGTCGGCGTGAGTGCGGACTGGAACCGCAGTCGCCGTCACGTGCGCACCCCCTCGCCGGCCTGTCGGGCCCGGCGCAGGACGGCGTCCACGTCGGCGGGCTCCCACCAGCCCACGAGGTCGAGCAGGTCGACCACGGTGAACCGGTTGCGCATGCGGTGGCAGTTGGCGACGGCCCACTGCCAGATGTCGTCGTCGAGCCAGGGCTCGAGCTCGGCCGGCGACGCGGCCGCGCCGGCGACGCGCAGCGCTGCGGCGAGATCGTCGACCGGCATGATGGCGGGCTGACCCTGCGCGAGCAGCCCGGGGAGCTCTGCGAGCACGGCGTCGACCGCGTCGGCGGATGCGGCGATCGCCTCGAGCTTGCGCTCGCAGTCGGCCCAGCACTCACCTCCGAGTGCTCCGCTCGGGTCGAGATGGGCGAAGGCCCCCAGGACGGCGTCGCGCGCGGCGACCCGGTCGACGGTGCGGCGCACGGGCGAGGCGGCGGCGAGGCGGGAGGCGAGATGCTCCCAGGCCGATGCCGCGACGAGCGATGCGACGCCGACCTGAGCACCGTGCAGGCCCGTCTGGTTCCCGGTGGCCGCGGCATGCATGTCGAGCAGGTGGCTCACGAGGTGCTCGACGCCGGAGAGGCATGCGGTCGTGCCCGCGATGCCCGTTCCGATGCCGCGGATCGCGAGGACGCGCGTGAGCTGCTCGACGGCTTCCGTCGCCCCCTCGGCGAGCCCGGCCCCCCACTCCCGAGGGGATCCGGCGAAGGTCAGCAGCAGGTCGCGCGGGGTCTCGTGGAAGGTCGCGTCGAGTCCGACGCGCGCGGCGAGCCACCAGTCGGCGGGCGCCGTGTAGAGCGAGAGGAGCTCGCCGAATCCGGAGGTGTTGAGCTCGGCGGGGGCTGTGGCGATCGTCGTCGTGTCGGCGAGCACGGCGTCGGGCCAGCGCGAGGGGATGGTGCGCTTGGCGCCCGCACGCAGGATCACGGAGACGTTGTCGGTGTAGCCGTCGACCGAGGCGGCGGTCTGGACGAGGACGAACGGGATGCCCCCGGCACGGTCGGTCGCCACCTTGGCGATGTCGCTGATGGTGCCCGAGCCGACGGAGACGACGGCGTCGGCGCGCGAGGCCGCTTCGGCGGCCGCGTCGAGAGCGGCGTCGTCGGCGTGCAGGGAATGGGCAGCGTCACCGAGCACGAGGGTCTCGACATCGAACCCGCCGTCGTCGAGCAGGTTGCGCACGAGCGCCTTGAGGTCGGCCTCACCGCGGCGGATGAGCGTCGAATCGATGATCAGCAGCACACGCGGCCGGGTGGTGCGGACCCCGTGGCGCTCGATCTGCCGACGCAACTCGTCCGCGACCGCGAGAGCTGCAGAGGGACCGATCTCCAGGCGATCGATGCCGAGCGGAACAAGGTCTCCTGCGCGCGGCGACTCCGCGACGACCCGGCGCACGGCATCGAGGTCGGTCGGATCGCTGATGCTGGCGAAGAGGCTCATAGCCGTGGTCCGCTCCTGGATGTCAGTCGGTCGTCGGTGACCATTTGAAAATCTATTCAGTACGCGAATTCTCATTCGCATGGTATCGACAGTAGGGAACCCGCGGCGGTCTGTCAAGGCGAATACGCGCCCAGGGCGCGCCCCTCCTGAAACGCCCGGCCGCAGC
Source organism: Microbacteriaceae bacterium X2B (assembly GCA_005502445.1). GTDB lineage: Bacteria > Actinomycetota > Actinomycetes > Actinomycetales > Microbacteriaceae > Microcella. Next base: position 28,566 of record SCPB01000007.1, on the reverse strand, counting down.
GCCGAAGGGGGTCCCGGATCGAACGCAGTGCCGTGCGCCGGGCCGTCTCGTCATTGAGACCGGCCCGCCCGGCGGCCGCGGTCGAAGAACAATGAATTTTCAGTCACGAGAAGACTGGGGATTTCGTATAGTGAGCGGGGATCGATGCCATCCTGGACGGGCCCCTGTCGGCGGGATCCAGCCAGACCCCGTTCCCGCAGGAATCGACGACGAAGAGGAGGAGGCCGCGATGCCCGTGGACAACCGGGACCTCGACCAACTCCGGATGATGACGAAGGTGTCGCACCTCTATCACACGAGGGGCCTCGTCCAGACGGAGATCGCCCGCACGCTCGGCGTCTCGCAGGCCCGCGTCTCCCGTCTTCTCTCGGCGGCCGAGGACGCGGGAATCGTCCGCACGGTCGTCGTCACGCCACCGGGGCTCAACGCCGACCTCGAGGACCGCGTCGAGACGATGTTCGGTCTTCGCGAGGTGCACGTCGTCGACGCATCCGGCGAGTCCGAGTCGCAGCGCACCGAGACGCTCGGTCGCGCCCTCGCGAGCGTCTTCCGCTCCTACCCCATCGACGGCAGGACCATCGGCTTCACGTCGTGGAGCCGCTCGATGAGGCGCTTCGTCGACAACCTGCCGCGCTTCTCGCACGGCAAGGCGAAGCGCGTCGTCGAGATGCTCGGCGGCGTCGGCCAGCCCACGACCCAGCACGAAGCGACGACGGCGACGGAGCGACTCGCCCGGCTCACGAGCGCCGACCCGATCTTCCTGCGCGTTCCCGGCGTGACGCCATCCGTCGAGGTGCGCGACGCCATCCTCGCCAACGACCCCTTTGCACGTCAGGCGCTGAACGTGCTCGATGAGCTCGACATCGCGCTCGTCGGTATCGGCAACGCCACCGTCGTCGCGCCCCTCGTCGCAGGCGACAACTTCTTCTCGGACGAGGAGTTCGCCCGAGCGCGATCCCTGGGCGCGGTCGGAGAGATCAACCTCCGCTTCATGGATGAGAACGGTCAGCCGATCGACTGCGACCTCGACCCCCACGTCGTCGGGGTGACGCTCGAGCAGTTGCAACGCGCCGATCAGCGCATCGCCGTCTCCGGCGGCGAGAGCAAGCACCGCGCTCTGCTCGCCGCCGTCCGCGGGGGCTGGATCACCGTGCTCATCACGGATGAGGAGTCCGCCGAGTTCCTCCTCGCGAACGGTCCAGCCCCCGCCTGAGCGGGTTCGCCTAGAGGCGCGACACGACCTGCTTGATGAGCGGCCACACGCGCTCGACCGAGCGGTGGTTGACCTTCTCGGCGGGCGAGTGCAGCGCGTGCAGCTCGGTGCCGATCGAGATGATGTCGGCCACGGGCACTCGGCGGCTGAACATGCCCAGTTCGAGCGAGCACTGCGAGACCTCGACGTTCGGCTCTGTTCCGAGCACCTCGCGGTAGGCCTGCGAGGCGGTCGCAAGCAGTTCTGAGTCGGGCCGGTACGGGAACTCGGGGGCGTCGAGGCCGTAGAGCGCCGCGGTCGTGCCGCCGCCGGCGAGGTCGACGGCCGCGAGCACGCGGTCGTACAGCTCGTGCTTGCGCGATGTGAGGGCCGAGGTGATGGTCGACATGATGCGGGCGCCGTTCTCGGTCGGGCGCACGGTGCCGATGTTGTTCGAGGTCTCGACGCGACCGGGCACGTGCAGATTCCAGCTCACGACGCCGTGCGGAATCAGCCTCAGCAGCGACATCAGTCGTGCGGCCGCGGCGGTCGAGAACACCGTCTCGGGTCGCTTGGCGCTCGAGAGCTCGACGCGGATCGTCGGATCGGCGAGCTCGTACTCCTTCTTCAGTTCGACGTCCAGCTCGGTGATCGCGGCCTCGATGGCGGCGGCGTCGGTGGAGGCGAACAGGATCACCGCAGTCGCGTCGGCGGGGATCGCGTTGTTCTGCGCGCCGCCGTAGGGCTGGGCGATGCGCACGTCGTGCGCGACGGCCAGCCGTCGCACGGCGCGCGCGAGCACCTGCAGCGCGTTCGCCCGCTCGAGCTGGATGTCGAACTCGCAGTGACCGCCGTTGAGTCCGCGCACATCGAGCGAGCGCACGGCGTCGAGGTGCGCGGGCGCCGGCTCGAACTCGCCGGGAACGTCGACCGTGAAAGTCACGTCGCCGCTGCAGCCGGCAAGGATCTCTTCGTCGGTGATCCAGTTGAAGTCGATCATCCGCTTGCCCGAGAGCTTGCTGACGTCGAACTGCCCTGCGCCGACCTTGCCCTTCTCCTCCATCGCCGTGAGCACGGCCTCGAGGGGCGGGTGGGCGAGGTCGGTCGAGGCGAGCAGGGCGAGGATGTACGAGACCCCGATGCCGTTGTCGGCCCCGAGCGACGTGCCGTCGGCCGAGATGAACTCGTCGTCGACCACGAGGCGCAGCGACTCGGTGGCGAAGTCGAAGTCGACTCCCTCGGCCTTCTCGCAGACCATGTCGAGGTGGCCGTGCAGGATCAGCGGCTCGGCGTTCTCGAGGCCGCCCTGGCCGGGCTTGCGCACGAGCACGCAGTGGGCGTCGTCCTTGACGGCCTCGAGTCCGTGGGCCTCGGCGAAGCGCAGAACCCAATTCGCCACGCGCTCTTCATTGCCCGAGCCGCGCGGGATGCTCGTCAGCACTTCGAAGTACTGCAACACTTCGCGCGGCTCGAGGTGGCCGAGAACGCCGGTGTTCGTCGCTTCCATGAGTTGCGTCGTGGTCATAGAGGATTCCTCTCGGTGATTACTTGACGATGCTGGACTTGTTGCGCGACATCGTGAGCGCGACGATCGCGATGATGACGACGCCGTAGACGAGACTCTGCGCCTGCGTGGGGATTCCGATCGCAGACGAGGCGATGGGCACGAGCGCGACGGTGAGCGCCCCGAAGATCACGGTGAGCGGGTTCACCACACCGCCCGAGATCGACGTGCCGCCGATGAGCGCCGCCGCGATCGCCGGGAGCAGCAGGTCGCTGCCGAGCCCGGTCGGCGACGCCGAACCCGCTTGCGCGATGATCACGATGCCCGCGATGCCCGCGGCGAAGCCTGAGAGGGCGAAGGCGAGCACCTTGAGGGCGCGCGTGCGCACCGCCGAGAAGATCGCGGCCGACTCGTTCTTGCCGATCGCGGTAAGGCCTCGTCCGATGCGCGTGTAGCGCATCAGTATCCAGAGCAGCACCGCGAAGACGACCGCGATCCAGAAGGTGATCGGCACGTTCGCAATGCCCGACTGATAGAGCGTCGAGACGATCTGGCCGTTGTTCGAGACGTACACGGTCGTACGACCGCTCGTGACCAGCGAGGCGGCCTGGAAGATACCGAGCGTGCCGAGTGTGAGGGCGAAGGACGGCACCTGGAAGTAGGCCACCAGGAGTCCGTTGACCGCGCCGAAAAGCGTCGTGACAAGCAGGATCACGATCGGTGCGCCGGCCGCGAGCGGCCCGAGGGCGAGAGCGAGAAGGATCGCCCCGAGGAGGGCGATCGCTGCGTTCGACAGGTCGATCGAACCGACGTTGAGCACCATCGACTGGCCGAGCGCGAGCAGGAGGATCGGGGCAGACGAGGCCGCGATGATCGCGAGCCCTCCCCCGCCGATGAAGGCAGGGGTCAGGATCGCCACGACGACGAGCATCGCGATGAAGATGACGATGGGGCCGATGGCCTGCCATGCGTGGCGGCCGATCACCGCCCTCCGTGCGCGAGGCGCAGCGCCCGTCTCGGGCGAGGCCTCGGTGACCGTGGCGCTCATCACAGCATCCTTTCGAGCAGGTCGAGAGTGGTGGGGTCGTCGTGACCGAGGTCGTACGTGCCCGAGATGCGGCCGTCGCGCATCACGACGATGTCGTCGGCGATCTCGAGCGCCTCCTCGATCGTGTCGGGAATGAGCACGACCGCGGTTCCGGCGTCGCAGATCGCTCTCACCTGCTCGTTCACCGTCTCGGCTGCCCCCGGGTCGAGTCCTCGCAGCGGGTGGTCGAGCAGCAGAGCGCTCAACTCGGGCGAGTTCAGCCACTTCGCGAGGACGACCTTCTGCTGGTTGCCGCCCGAGAAGTCGCCGAGCATGCGCTCAGGCGTGCGCGGGCGGATGTCGAGTCGCTCGAACCACTCGGTCGCGATGGCGCGACGTCGGCGGGGCAGCTCGAACGGGCCGACAGCCGCGCCCGCCGGGTGCGTGAGCGTGAGGTTCTCATCGGCGGGCATCTCGCCGAACATGCCCTCGGTCTTGCGCTCGGCAGGCAGGTAGCCGATGCCCTTCTTCACCGAGTGGCCGATCGACGGGCGGTGCGACTCGTCGCCGGCGATGGTCACGATGCCCGCGCTGGGGGCCTCGGCGCCGAAGATCGTGCGCACGAGCGACTCGCGACCCGATCCGCTCGTGCCGAGCACAGCGACGACGCGCCCGGGGAAGGCGTCGAACGTGACGTCGCTGAACTCGCCCTGACGACTGAGATTCTTCACCGCGATCACGGGAACGGTGCCGGGCTGCACGCTCGTGCGGTTGCGCACGGCGGCATGGGTCTCGCGACCCACCATGAGTCGGAACAGCTCAGCCTCGTTCGTCTCTCGTGACGGCCGGTCGGCGATGAGCCGGCCGTTGCTCATGACGAGCACTCGATCGCAGATGCGCAGCACCTCGTCGAGGCGGTGCGAGACGAAGATCACCGAGCCGATGTCGCGCAGCTTGCTGATCTCGCGCTCCAGAATCGCGGTCTCGGTGCGCTCGAGGATGGAAGTCGGCTCATCGAGGATCACGAGGGGCGGGGTGTGGCTCGAGGCGCTCACGCGGATCGCTCGCGCGATCTCGACCATCTGACGGTCGATGAACGACAGATCGCTCACGTGGGTGTTCGGGTTCAAGTGCGAGCCGATGAGGTCGAGCGCGCGTGCCGCGTCGGCGTTCAGGCGGCGCCAGTTGTAGAGGCCGAGCCGGCTGACGCCTCCGCGACCCGCGGGCGTGTTGACCTCGATGTTCTCGGCGACGGTCAGGTTGGTGAAGAGCGACTGCTCCTGGTGCACGACCCCGATGCCGGCGCGGAGCGCGTCGGCGGGGCCCCGGAACTGCTGAGGCTTGCCGTTGACCTCGATGACGCCCTGGTCGGGCCGGTAGTTGCCCGAGAGCATCTTGAGCAGGGTCGACTTGCCCGCGCCGTTCTCCCCGATGAGGCCGATGACCTCGCCGGGGCGGATCTCGAACGACACGGAGTCGACGGCCTTGTTCGTGCCGAACGTCTTCGAGATCGAAGCGAGGCGGAGCACGGGAGTCTGATCGGTCATGGCGGTCACCTCGTTCTCGGTGGTGTCGATGGAGGCGCCGGCGGTCACTTCGCCACCCCCAGGCGGTCGCGCTGCGACCATGCGGCGAAGACGATCGCCGTGACGAGGATCGCGCCTGAGACGGCCGACTGCCAGCTCGTGTCGACGCCCGAGAGGATAAGGCCGTTGTTGAGCACGGTCAGGAGGAAGACGCCGAGCACGGTGCGCAGGATGCCTCCCTTGCCGCCGCCGAGATTCGTGCCGCCGATGACGACGGCGGGGATGACGACGAACAGCAGTCCCGAGCCCACGTTCGGCGAGCCGATGTCGAGCTGAATCGTGGCGAGGATGCCGCCGAGCCCGCTGAGGACGGCCGCGATCGCGAAGACGGCGACCTTGACCCGGAATGCCGGGAGACCGGCCGAGCGGGCGATGGTCTCGCTGTTGCCGACCGCTAGGGCTACCCGGCCGACGCGGGTGTAGCGCACCACGGCGATGCCGAGAGCGATCACGAGCAGCGCGACCCAGAAGGCGTTCGGCAGCCCGAGCGTGAGCTTCGAGGTCCAGCCGGTGAGAGCGGGGTCGGTCAGGCGCGGGAAGAGATCGCGACCGTACAGGATCGTCGCGAAGCCCAGGCCGACGTACCACATGCCGAGAGTGACGATGAAGGAGGGGACCTTGAGCGCCGTGAAGATGAGACCGTTCACGAGGCCGAGCACGAGGGCGACGCCGAGCGCGATCACCCAGGCCCAGAGCCCGATGCCCTCGCCGCCGCGCGAGTTCGCGGTCAGGAGGATCCAGGTCATCCCCGCCGCGCCCATGACGCCCTCGACCGAGAGGTCGATCGACCCGAGCAGGATCACAAGGGTGGCGCCGACCGCGACGATGAGGGGGATGGACGCCTGAGTGAGGATGTTCTGCGCGTTGCCGACGGTCAGGAACCGGTCGTTCAGCAACGAGAAGACGATGAGGAGGATCACGAGGGCGATGAGCAGCCCGAGTGGTTCGGATGCGGAGCGGAAGCGAGCCCTGCGCTCGATGCTGTGCTCACGCACCCTGATCGCGGTCGTGTCGATGCCGACCGGCCGATCGAGGGTCTGATTCCTCTGAGCCATGGTGGTTCTCCTGACGAGGGACGACGGTGTCGATGGTGAGGGGTGTCGCTCCCGCCATCCTCCTCCTGAGGATGGCGGGAGCGACAGGTGCGCTGCTAGTCGAGCACCTCGGGTCCGCCGCCGCCGACGAGGGTGGCGGGTTCGGTGTCCCACGGTCCGTTCTCGATGAGCTGCTTGACGAAGGCCGCGGGGGCACCGGGCTCGTCGTACTGGGCGTACTCGTCGAGAGTGTCGGGCGTGACGCACTTGATGTCGAAGAAGCTCGTGCGCTTCTCCTTCGGCAGCTCCGACGGGTCGATCTCTCCCGTGGCCGCGAGGTAGGCGGTGTAGAGGCCGATCGCCGAGGCCATGTAGCCGCGGTGGAAGGTCTCGCCGACGATCGCGTCGTCGCCGTAGCCCTCTTGCATGAGCTTCACGGTGTCGGGGTAGAGACCGTCGGAGGCGAACTTGACCTGCTCGAGCAGGCCGGCGTCTTCGAACGCCTGGAGGGCGCCGAGCTGCATGCCGTCGTCAGCACTCCACACGCCGTCGATCTCGTCGCCGTACTTCGCGATGAGGTCGCGGGCGTTCTGGTTCGCGAGCACCGGGTCCCAGTTCGAGGGCTGCTCTTCGAGGATCTTGATGTCGGGGTAGTTCTCTTCCATCTCGGCCTTGAAGCCGACGACGCGGGTCTGGCTCGTGGTGCTGTCGGCGACGCCGGGGAACATCACGACGTTGCCCTTGCCGCCGAGCGCGTCGCCGATGGCCTGAGCGTTGCACCGGCCCGACTCGATGCCGGGGTGCTTCTGGAACGCGACGAAGTTGTCGCCCTGGTCCCACGGCTCGAACTCGTCGGGCTTGTTCCACCAGATCGAGACGTAGCCGCCGGCGCGCTTGACGGCGTCGACGATCGTCGGGGTGTCGGAGCTCGCGACCGTGTTCACGAACATGACGACCTTCTTACCCTGGGCGAGGATCGCCTGGATCTTCGAGATCTCGGTCTGCGACGAGCCCTCCGAGTCGACGATCTCGAGCGGCAGGTCGAGCTCTTCGGCGAGCGCCTCGGCGCCCTCGATGTTGGCGATGAAGTACGGGTTGGTGGTGTTGATGACCGAGGCCACGAGGACGATGTCCTCCTTGGCGATCGGCCCGGCGTCCTCGCCGGTCGATTCGCCCGCGGTCGTGGTGCAGCCCACGAGGGCCAGCGATGCGACCGCGGCGAGGGCGGCGAATCGGCCGGCCCGGCTGCGCTGGGGGGTAAGAGACATCTTTGACTCCTTGGTGTGGTGTGACACTCGACGTCGAGTGTGATGCATTTTTATTCATTAAATGGCTTGCCATTCACTTGAATGGTAAGCGGGGCGGCCTCCGCCTGCAAGATGCAGCGGGCGAATGCCTCGCTCGTGACTCTTTCGTTATCGGATGGTCATCACGGCGACGGGGTCGCGCCGGGTCAGCGCAGACCCCGGAAGAACGTGCGGACGTCGTCCACGTAGATCTCCGGCTCCTCCAGCGGCGCGAAGTGCCCGCCGGTGGAGTGCACGCGGTACTGCTGGAGGTTGAAGTACTTCGACGTCCAGGTCATCGGAGGCTTGTAGATCTCGCCCGGGTAGATCGAGACCGCGGTCGGCACGCCGACGACGGGGAAGCGGTCGTGGCTGGGCGACCAGGGGTTGCCGCGGCACTCCCAGTAGAAGCGCGAGGAAGTGCCGCCGGTGTTGGTGAGGAAGTAGACAGCGGCCGTCGTGATGAGGTCCTCCTTGGGCCACACCTTCTCGAAGGCCTCGGTGCCCACGCCGCGCTCGGCGAGCCCCCAGAAGTAGCGCTTCTCGGTGATCCAGGCGAGCTGGGCCGCTGGCGAGTCGGCGACGAGAGCGGCGAGCGTCTGCGGCTTGGTCAGCTGGATCTCGCCGTAGCCGCTCTCGCGCTCGACGAACAGCTTGCCGCGCTCGAACCAGCCCGCCTCCTCCTCGGTGTACTCGCTCTCGGCGGGCAGGCCGAGGAACGGGTCGAACTCGACGCCGGCCGGCTGGTCGGGGTGCTCGGGCAGGTAGTGCGACATCTGGGCCGGGAAGTGCGTGTAGAGGCCGATGACGTCGTTCTCGTACTTGTGCCCGTGCTGCTGCGCGATGAGCGCGCCCCAGTCGCCGCCCGCGGTCGCGTACCTCTCGTAACCGAGGACGTCCTTCATGAGCGTGTTCTCGAGGTCGGCCGTGTGCCAGAAGTTCCAGCCGGTCTCGCGCAGGGGAGACGAGAACCCGTAGCCGGGAAGCGAGATGAGCACGACGTCGAAGGCGTCCTCCTCCGACCCGCCGAACTTCACGGGATCGGTGAGCGGCTCGATGACCTTGCGCACGTCCCAGAAGGTCCACGGCCAGCCGTGGTGGAGCAGCAGCGGCATGGGGTTCTTGCCCTTGCCCTTGACGTGGATGAAGTGCAGCGGCACGCCCATGAGGTCGACTGTGAAGTGCGGCAGCTCGTTCATGCGGCGTTCGACGGCGCGCCAGTCGTACTCGTTGATCCAGTAGTCGACGAGCGTGCGGTGGTAGGCCGTGTTGTAGCCGTACCGCCAGTCGTCGTTGGCGAAGTCCTCGGGGAACCGCGTGCGCTTGAGCCGCTCGATCATGTCCTGGAGATCGGCCTCCGGGATGCCGATCTGGAAGGGACGCACCTCGAAAGATGCCGACATGGGGGAACCTCCTTGTTCGCTGCCGTGAGAGTCCACGTAGTCTCTATTCAAGACCTGCGTGTTTATGCACGATAAGGCACGACGGAGTCCCGTGTCAACGAGGATCGGGCACCGCCGGCATCGAGGCCCCTTGACACGCCCTGGTGGGCGAGCCATTCTGTGCATGGATTCTCACCTTACGAATAACTTTGCAGAGAAAGGACCTGTGGTGGCCACTGCCCTGGACAAGTACGCGGACATGGAGCCGACCTGGGACTACCCGGTCGTTATCGAATCGCACATCAACGGCATCCGGACCAAGGAGATGAACCCCAACACGCCCATCTCGTACGAGGAGATCGCGGAGGACGCCATCCGATGCTGGGAGGCCGGCGCGGGCGCGATCCACGCCCACAACAGCAGCTTCGACCTGCTGGGAGAGAACGCCTACAAGGACTACATGCGCACCTGGGAGCGCGTCCTGGAGCGGCACCCGGACATCACGTGGTACCCCACCACGTGCAACAATCTGCGCCTGCTCCCCCACGAGAACGGGCTCGAGCACGTCCCCTATCTGTACGAGGGGGGCAACGTGCGCATCGGGTGCGTCGACACCGGGCTCACGCTCTTCGCCACCGAGGTCGACCAGGAGGGATACCTCTCGGGGCCCGAGTTCGGGTTCAACTACCAGCGGGTGGCGAGCCAGGTGCAGATGTTCCGGGAGCGCGACCTGGCGATGGTGTTCGGCGTCTACGAGCCCGGACACCTGCGGCACGCGATGCACTACGTCAACCGCGGGATGTCCACCCAGGGCTCGATGTGGGACTTCTACCTGATCGGCGACTACGGCCTGACCGCCACCGAGCCCATCGGGACCAACGGCATGAAGCCGTGTCTGGAGAGCCTGTACTACTACCTCACGATGATCGAGGAGGCGAAGGTCACGCACCCCTGGTACATCTCGATCTGGGGACAGGGGGCTCTCGACGACACCGGCATCCTGCGCCGGGCCATCGAACTCGGCGGTCACATCAAGACCGGCCTCGAGCTGTTCTACGACCCGGCCCGCAACCCCACCAACCTGGAGCTCCTCCAGCAGGCGCAGGAGATCGCGCGCGAGGTCGGCCGGCCGATCGCCACGCACGAGGAGGCGAGAGCGCTCTACAACATCACGTGATGGTTCGGATCGGCGCGCGCCGCGCGGGTGGGCGCCGGGCGGGACAAGTAACATGTGAGCCGCGGGCCTCTAGCTCAGTCGGTAGAGCAGCGGACTTTTAATCCGCGGGTCGTGGGTTCGAGCCCCACGGGGCCCACGAGGTAATCATGGAGAAGTCGCGCGCGACCTGCGGACGAACTGCAGAGTGCCAACCCCTCCAGAACCCCTCCAGCCGCCGGTGTCCCCTTACGAGGACGATGTTGTGCGGGCGGCCATGGCGCACCTGCAGTCCAAGGGCTTGGCCATTGAGTCCTACGCGCTGAGCCACCAGCATGGCGACGACGTCGTTGCCATCCGCGGCAGTGAACGGCTGATCGTCGAGGCCAAGAGCGAGGGTGGCTCCAAGCCTCACACGAAAAAGTTCGGGCAGCCGTTCGACGTGGGCCAAGGCTATTCACACGTATCCCGGGCGGTGGTGCGCGCCGAAGGTGCGCGCACGGAAGGCGCTGTCATCCGGGGTCTCTTCTATTAGAAAAACTTGGGCGACAAATGTCTCACCATGCGTGATTGTGGCCCAAGTTGGTGTAATGTTGAGGCGTGGCCGCGCTTCCCCGTCTCTCAGAGCTTCCAACCCCTACGACGCTGGGAGAGTTGCTGGCCGTCCTCGGGCGAATCGAAACCGATCAGCTCGACTTCAAACGGGTCCCCGCCCGCCTGAACGAACTGATCCCTGCCTTCGCTATGACGGACGGTGGGCTCATCGTTCTCGGCATTAAGGACGATCGCACACTCCATGGATGCGAGTTGACGCAGAAGGTGGCGGACGAGGTTACGCGCACGGCCCGCAACGTCGGCGTTGAGGTGCAGCTCCGAGAACTGGAGGTCGATGACGAGAAGGTGGTCGTCGTAGCGGTACCGGAGGTGCGGGGACGGATCGTGACGACCACCGAGGGACGTCTACTCCGGCGAGTCGGATCCGACGTGCACCCGCTCATTGGGGACCAGCTATCCAGGTTCGTTCGTGAACGGGAAGACGTGCCTGGTGAGGAGGAGGCCGTCACCCAGGTCTCCGCGACGGACTTCGACTTGGATCTGATCAACCAAGCGCTCGCAATCGATGGTCGACCACCGGTCGAGGCGGCCGAATATCACCGCGCCCTGATCGATCTCGACGTGGCCATCCCGCAGCCTGCCCCTTCTGATCCGAAGGTGACTATCGCGGCGGTCGTGCTGTTCGGTCGAGACCCACGTCGCTTCGTTTCAGGAGCATCAGTTCAGCTAGTCAGGCGTACCGGCGTCGGTCCTGGTCCTGGGCCGACCGAGGCCCGGCAAGAGCTGTCGGGACCGATATCGACGTTGCTGGATTCCTCGATGGCGTTCATCGGAGAGCACACCCGCCGGTACCAGGTCGTCATCGGCTCTCGGCGTGCCGTCTGGCCCGAGTATCCTGAGGAAGTCCTTCGTGAGGCCCTGTTGAACGCCTTCGCCCATCGCGACTATGGGCGCCGAGGCACCACGGTCGACGTGTCCATCTGGGAGGACCGAATCGAGATTAGGAGTCCTGGTGGCCTGCCTGGGCCGATCACCATCGAGAACATTCGAGATGAGCACTACTCGCGCAATCGGCGGGTGATGCGCGCCCTGAAAGCCCTCGGGCTCGTCGAGGAGTACGGCGAGGGGATCGATCGCATGTACGAGTTCATGGACGCCCGACTGATGGAGCCGCCGCTCATCGTGCCCACGCCAGATTCGGTCACCGTAACTCTCCGAAATCGCTTCCTGGTGTCTGTCGAGGATCAGGCATGGCTCGCGATGCTGGGCCATCTCCACCTCACCGGACCTGAGCGCCGGGTCCTCGCGCTCGCGCGGCGGGAGGGATCGGTGACGCGTCGCCGGCTGGTCCAACTCATGCCGAACACGAACGCAGAAGCACTTCTTCGCGGCGCGGTGGTGAAGGGACTGCTCGTGCGCGCTGGACATGCAGGGGGTGCCCGATATGAGCTCTCTGAGGAGGTCGTCATGCGCGCGGGCTCGAGCGGGTTGGAAGCACAGTCCCGCAAGCGGCAGATGCTGTTGGATGAGATCCAGCAGCGAGGCAGCTTGTCGACAGCTGAGGGGGCGGCTGTCCTCGACGAGGACCAATCTGTCGTTCGACACCTGCTGAACGACCTGACCGCCGCAGGCCTGGTTGTTGCTCGAGGCCAAACGCGCGGTCGACGTTACTACGCCATTTGAATGACATGGTTGCAGTTCGTGTTACGTCAGGATTACGAACGCATCATTCAAGATTGATCGAAAACTTGATAGGAACCCGCACGCAGGTGGGATTACACGGCCGCTGACACGATTGCGTCAAAGCGATCCTGATGGGCCGTGTAGTCGCTCTGGTACACACCGGCATAGATGCCGTGCTCGACTCGGTCCTCGTGCGCCGTGCGTTCGACGACCGGCCTCAGTTCCGGCCGTCGCGCGGCCCGGGCATGTCCTTCGTCACGGTGAGTTGCCCGATGACGGTCTCGCCGTCCTTCTCATACACGTCGACAGGCCACTCGCCCGACTCGACCGAGCCGGCGACGTTGCGGGCCAGGTCGAGCTCGCTCACGCGCACGTACCCGATCGCGCCATCGTCGGTCTGTGCCGCGAGCAGGTCGGGCACCGACCCGCCGTTCGCGCTGCCGTAGGTCTCGCCGGCGTCGTTGACCGAGAGCTCGACGTCGCTCGACGCGGCCGCCGGCGGTTGCGACCCACCCGTGCCGAACATGCTGTCGCCGATCGACGGCGCGATCAGAACCGCTCCGACGACGACGGCGACGATCGCCACGACGATACCGATGGTCTTCGGCGTGCTGCTCATGTGGTGCTCCGCCTCCGATCGGCTGGCGTCTCCCCCCCGCGGTCAGCGCGCCCGATCTGCCCTACATCCAAGCATCGCGGGGTAGAACGGGCGTCCCCCCAGTCCTGGGGGCCGCCTCACTTTCCGCTGGTGGCGAGGCGATACGGCGCGGTCAGGATGCCGCGGCCCCGGCCGCGGCCCCCGCTCACGCCGGCCGGCAGATTCCCCAGCTGCCCGACCACGACTCGCCGGGCTGGATCCACCGCAGCCCGACGCCGCTGTTGAGCGCGTCGGCCGGCGCCGTCATGGGCTCGACGGCGATCGCCGTCTCGGGCCCGCGCTCGCCGGGGAAGCCGCGCGTGATGAACACCTGCAGCCACTCCCACTCCCGCCCCTGCCACAGTTCGGTCTCGGTGCCGTCGGGTGCCGACAGCACCGTGCGGATGACGCCGTCGCCGTCGGGCTCGACCCGCCAGGCGTCGTCGAGCTGCAGGTCGCCCACACGGGCCCCCTCGCTCAGGTCGAAGCGCGTGCCCGCGACCGGCTCGAGGCCCTCCGGGTTGAGTCGGTCGTCGACGATGACGTGCTCGAGGGTGCGGGCGGTGATCGTGAGCTCGTCGACGGGATGCTCGCCGACGCGCAGGAAGGGGTGGGCGCCCACCGCGTACGGCGCGGCCGCCGTGCCGATGTTGGTCACCGAGTGGGTGACGCGCACGCCGTTGCCGGTGAGCGCGTACTGCACGGTCGTCCACAGGTGGAACGGCCAGCCGTGCTGCGGCACGACGGCGGCGCCGAGGGTCACCGAGTCGTCCCACTTCTCGACCACGCGGTACGGGGTGCTGCGCAGCAGCCCGTGGATCGCGTTGCCCCGCTCGACCTCGGTGATGTCGAGCTGCAGCGCCTTCTCCCTGTGCATCCAGCGGCCGTCGCGCACGCGGTTGGGCCACGGCACGAGCACGATGCCGTGCCCGAACGGCGGCGTCGACTCCCGCGGGAACGACTGCACGAGCGCGTGCCCGTCGACCGTGAGCACGCGCAGCGCTGCCGCGACCTCGGTCACGACCGCCTCGACGGTGCCGTGGGCGCCGTCGTGGCGCAGGAGGAACTGCTCACCGGTGGGGGCTGCGATGCGGGTCACGTCGCCAGACTAATCGGGCGCGGGCAGGATGCGCGTCGTCGATCTCCTCGACCTCAGCGGCGGCGGGGCGCGACCGCGCGCACTCGCAGCCCCGCCGAGCGGAGTGCCGTGGCATCCTCGTCGGCGATGCCGGTGTCGGTGACGAGCTCGTCGATGTCGGCGAGCGCCGCCACGCGCCCGAGGTGCGCCTGGCCGACCTTCGACGAGTCGGCGACGAGGATGCGCCGCGCGGCGCCCGCGACCATGCGCCGCTTGACCTCGGCCTCGGGCAGGTTGACGTTGGTGACCCCGTGCTCGGCGTGCACGCCCGTCGCGCCGAGGATCGCGAGGTCGGCGCGCACGTCGTCGAGCAGGGTCGTCGCGAGCGGGTTGACGAGGGAGTGCTGCAGCGAGCGCAGCGTGCCGCCCGTGACGACGACCGTGAAGCGCGGGATCGCCGGTTCGAGCGCGAGGGCGACCGCGAGCCCGTTGGTGACGACGACGAGCTCGGTCAGCTCGGTGCGCGCGACGAGCGCGTGCGCCACGGCGAGCGTCGTCGAGCCGACGTCGAGCAGCAGGCTCTCGCCCGAGCGCACCTCAGCGGCGGCCGCCTGGGCGATCGCCTCCTTCGCGCGCGTGAGCCGCGCGCGCGACTGCTCGAGGCTCGACTCGCGCTCGGCGACGAGACCCCTGGGCATCGCGCCGCCGTGCACGCGCGCGACGCGGCCCTCGGCCTCGAGCGCGGCGAGGTCGGTGCGCACGGTGACCTCGCTGACGCCGAGCTCGCGCGCGAGGTCGGCGACGCGCGCGAACCCGCGGCGGGCGACGGAGGCCGCCATACGATCGCGGCGGGGGGCCGGGGAGTCGGCCACGGGCATCCTCTCTCTGATCGGCGCGCTTTCGGAAGTCGTCGATATCGAAAGCATACAACTTGCGAATCCGCAAGGGATGCTCCCTACGATGAAGCGTGCCCATCACCTTCCGCTCCACCACGCTCGCCGACGGACGCGAGCTCATCTACGTCGACGACGCCGACACGACGCTCGGCCCGGAGCGCTCGATCGACCGCCGCGTTCTCGACCCCCGCCCCGAGACCGCGACCATGCGGCAGGATGTGCTCACGGGCGAGTGGGTGTCGATCGCGAGCAACCGGCAGAATCGCGTCTTCCTGCCGCCCGCCGACCAGGATCCGCTCGCGCCGCAGACCGAGGCCAACCCGAGCGAGATCCCCAGCCTCTACGACGTCGCCGTGTTCGAGAACCGCTCCCCCAGCTTCGGGCCCGCCCTCGAGCACGAGAACGCTCCGCGCGACCTCGACGAGCTGCGCGAGATCGGCGTCGAGCGCTCGCGCGCGAGCGTCGGACGCTGCGAGGTCGTGTGCTTCTCGCCCGAGCACGAGGGCTCGTTCGGCTCGCTCAGCATCAGCCGCGCCCGCACCGTCTTCGAGGCGTGGGCTCAGCGCACCGCCGCGCTGAGCGCGATGCCGGGCATCCAGCAGGTCTTCGTCTTCGAGAACCGGGGGCAGGAGATCGGGGTCACCCTGCCGCACCCGCACGGGCAGATCTACGCCTACCCCTTCATCACGCCCCGAACGAGTTCGCTGCTGCGCTCGGTCGACGCGGTCGGGCCCGAGCTGTTCGAGCGCATCCTGCAGAGCGAGCAGGCGAGCGAGCGCGTGCTCGTGCGCGGCGAGCACTTCACCGCCTTCGTGCCGTTCGCAGCGCGCTGGCCGCTCGAGATCCACCTCCTGCCGCACCGGCACGTGCCCGACCTCGCGGGCCTCACCGACGAGGAGAAGGACGAGCTCGCTCCCCTCTACCGCGGCCTGCTGCGCGGGCTCGACGCGCTCTACGGCACGCCCACGCCGTACATCGCGGCCTGGCATCAGGCGCCCGTGCACGTCGCGCGCGACTCGGTGCGGCTCATGCTGCAGGTGACGAGCCCGCGCCGCGCGGCTGACAAACTGAAGTACCTCGCCGGCTCGGAGGCGGCGATGGGCGCCTTCATCGGCGACGTCAGCCCCGAGGCGCAGGCCGCGTTCATCCGCGCGGGTATCGAGAGGGCAGATCAGCAGTGAGCACCGACATCCGCGACGACACCCGCGCCGGCTTCGAGTCGCTCTTCGGGCGCGAGCCCGAGGGATTGTGGTCGGCGCCCGGGCGCGTCAACCTCATCGGCGAGCACACCGACTACAACGAGGGTTTCGTGCTGCCGTTCGCGATCGACCGCCGCACGGTCGTCGCCGTCGGGCTGCGCGACGACCGCACGCTGCGCGTCGCGAGCACGATCGCCGACGAGGTCGTCGAGATCGCCCTCGACGACCTCGAGCCGTCGGTGCTGACCGGGTGGCCCGCCTACCCGCTCGGCGTCGCCTGGGCGCTCGGCGAGTTCGGCGCCGACCTCTCGGCCGTGCCGGGCCTCGACCTCTTCATCGACTCCGACGTGCCTCTCGGCGCCGGGCTCTCGTCGTCGGCCGCCATCGAGTCGGCGGTCGCCCTCGCCCTCGACGACGTGTGGCGGCTCGGCCTCGACCGCCGCACCCTCGCGCGCGTCGGCCAGCGCGCCGAGAACGTCGCCGTCGGCGCCCCGACCGGCATCATGGACCAGTCCGCCTCGCTGCTCGGGCAGGTCGACCACGCCGTGTTCCTCGACTGCCGCTCGCTCGAGAGCGACCTCGTGCCGCTCGGCCTGGGCGAGGCGGGCCTCGCCATCCTCGTCATCGACACGGGGGTCACGCACTCCCACGCGACCGGCGGCTACGGCGAGCGCAGGGCCGCCTGCGAGCGCGGCGCGGCCGCTCTCGGCGTGGCCTCGCTGCGGGATGTCTCGATCGCCGACCTGGATCGCGCGCGCGGACTGCTCGACGACGTCACCTTCCGGCGCGTGCGGCACGTCGTGACCGAGAATCAGCGGGTGCTCGACACCGTCGCCGTGCTGCGCGCCGAGGGCGCGGCCGGCATCGGCGAGCTGCTGGATGCCTCGCACCGCAGCATGCGCGACGACTTCGAGATCTCGGTGCCCGAACTCGACCTCGCCGTCGAGTCGGCTGTGCAGGCCGGGGCTCTCGGCGCGCGCATGACCGGGGGTGGATTCGGCGGTGCCGCGATCGCCCTCGTGCGGCTCGGAGACCTCTCGCGCGTGCAGGTCGCCATCGACAACGCCTTCGGCGAGCACGCCTTCGGGCAGCCCGACACCTTCGTCGTCACGGCCTCGCAGGGGGCCGAGCGAAACTAGGGCGCCACGGACGCGGCGGGCGCGGCGTCGGCCGCCGCCATCGCCCGGCGCACGGCGGCGACCGCCGTCGCCACGTCGTCGACATCGGTCGACCAGTTGCTGACCGAGATGCGCAGGATGTCGCGGTCCTGCCAGCGGGACCCGGACATCCACACCGCGCCATCGGCGATGAGCGCGCGCGTCACGCGCTGCGTGCGATCGTCGTCGCCGAAGGCGAGGCAGACCTGGGTGAAGACGACCTCGTTGAGCACTTCGACTCCCGGCAGCGCGCCGATCTGCTCGGCCAGGGCACGGGCTGTGGAGGCGAGCCGGTCGACGAGCGCGACGACGCCCGAGCGCCCGAGCTGGCGCAGCGCGGCGAACACCGGCACCCCTCGGGCGCGGCGCGAGAGCTCGGGCACGCGCTCGAAGGGGTCGGACGGCGCGTCGTCGAGCTGGATGAGATAGCTCGTGCGCCCGCCGAAGGCCGCCCGCAGCGCGGCCGTGTCGGCAACGACGGCGATGCCGCAGTCGTAGGGCACATTGAGGGTCTTGTGCGCGTCGGTCGCCCACGAGTCGGCGAGCTCGAGGCCCGCGACGTGGTCCCGCAGGGCGGGGCTGGCCGCCGCCCAGAGCCCGAACGCTCCGTCGACGTGCACCCACGCTCCGTGCTCGCGTGCCGCGGCGATGCACTCGGTCATCGGGTCGAACGCTCCTGAGTGGATGTTGCCCGCCTGCAGGCAGACGATCGCGGGCCCCTCGACCTCCGCGAGCGCAGCCGCGAGCGCGTCGGGCCGCATGCGGCCCTCGGCGTCGACGGCGATGCGCATCGGAGCCCCGAGCCCGGCATTGCGCAGGGCGAGCTCGACCGAGAAATGCACCTCCGCACCCGTCAGGACCGCGACGCGCGGCGCGCCCGCGAGACCGTCGGCGGCGACGCTCCAGCCCTGACGCTGCAGCACCCGGTCACGACCGGCGACGATGCCGACGAAGTTCGCCATCGTCGCACCGGTCGTGAACCCGACATCGGCGGTCGCGGGCAGAGCGAGCAGGTCGAGCAGCCAGCGCCCGGCTGCCTCCTCGATCGCAGCCATCGCCGGGGTTGCGAAGCGGAGGCCGGTGTTCTGGTCCCACGCGCTCACGAGCCAGTCGGAGGCGAGCGCGGCGGGCAGCGACCCGCCCATGACCCATCCGAAGAAGCGGCCGGAGGGAATGGCCATGAGGCCGGGTTCGACGACGCGCACGAGTTCGTCGACGACGGCGGTCGGGTCGAGAGGCCCCTGCTGCACCGTCGCGGGCAACTCGGCGAGGATATCGTCGGCGGTCGCGCTGAACGGCACGGGTCGCGACTCGAGCGAGCGCAGCCAGTCGAGGGCCGCGGCGTGGGCGCGATCGAGTGGCTGACGGAAGTCGTGCTCGGACGCTGTCATGCGCTCACGCTAGACCCGCGGAGCCGACGGCGGAATACCGGCAGACCGCCTGCGGCAACCGCCGTCGGCTCTGCCGTCACGCTCGCCCTGAGCCTGCCTGTCGCACCAGGCGGCGATGCACTTCTCGTCAGCAGGAGGGTCGGATCATGCGGGCGGGCCGCTGGGCCTCGTGGGCAGGCCGCGGAGCTTCGCGGGCGACGCCCGGGGGGCGGACGCGCGGAACGCGCTCACAGCTCGACTTTCCTTGCCCTGCCGGCCCTTCCACACGGGCCCCTGCCGACCGTCCATAAGTACCCCTGCCGGCCTCTCCTGCAAGCGCCCCCGGCCGGCCTTCCACACGTACGGAGTGCGTGAACTGCATTCACCGGCTCCGTACTTGTGGAAGGACGAGCGAGGGGGAGCCGGGACAGAGCGGAGTCGGGGGGCGCCGAGCCGACAGAGCGGAGTCGGGGGGCGCGGAGCGTGACCGCTCACCCCTCTACCGGGCGATCGCGAGCGCCTTCGCCGTCGCGCTGAGGATGCGGTCGGCCTTCTTCGCGTCGCCGCTGACGCTGCCGCCGTAGGAGGGGATCATGCGCGTGAGCGTCGGCTTCCACCCCGCGATGCGGTCGGGGAAGCAGCGTTCGATGAGCTCGAGCATGATCGGCGCCGCGGTCGAGGCGCCCGGCGAGGCGCCGAGCAGCCCGGCGATCGTACCGTCGGCCGACGCGACGACCTCGGTGCCGAACTGCAGCACGCCGCCCTTCTCGGGGTCGCGCTTGATGACCTGCACGCGCTGACCGGCGACCATCTTGTACCAGTCCTTGCCGTCCGCCTTCGGGTAGAACTCGCGCAGCGAGCGCAGCCGATCCTCGCGGTTCGCGAGCAGCTCGCCGAGGAGGTACTTCACGAGGTCGACGTTGCGCAGACCCACCTGCAGCATCGGCACGATGTTGTGCCAGCGGATCGAGGCGAACAGGTCGAGCCACGACCCGGTCTTCAAGAACTTCGGGCTGAATCCGGCGTAGGGGCCGAACAGCAGCGAGGCCTGCCCGTCGACCACGCGCGTGTCGAGGTGCGGCACCGACATCGGCGGGGCGCCGACCGAGGCCTTGCCGTAGACCTTGGCGAGGTGCTTCGACACGACCGCGGGGTTGTCGCAACGCAGCCATTCGCCGCTGATCGGGAACCCGCCGAAGCCCCTGATCTCGGGAATCCCGCTCTTCTGCAGCAGGGGCAGCGCGTGCCCGCCCGCGCCGACGAACACGAACCGCGCCTCGACCTCGAGCGGCGTGCCGCCGACCTCGTGCCGCAACGCCACGCGCCAGGCGCCATCGGGCAGCTTCTTCAACCCCGTGACGCGATGCTCGACCCTGAGCTCGGCGCCGTTCGCGACGAGACCGTCGACGAGCAGTCGCGTGAGGGCGCCGAAGTCGACGTCGGTGCCAGCAGGCATGTACGTCGCCGCGATGGGCTGGCTCTTCGGGCGGCCCGGGATCACCAGGGGCGCCCAGCGGCGGATCTGCGCCGCGTCCTCGCTGTACTCCATCCCGGCGAAGAGCGGGTGGTCCTTGAGCGCATCGAAGCGCTTGCGCAGGTAGGCGACGTTCGCCTCGCCCCACACGAGGCTCATGTGCGGGGTGGCGGTGAGGAACGCCTTCGGCTCGGGCAGCAGCCCCTCGCCCACGAGGTACGACCAGAACTGCCGCGAGATCTGGAACTGCTCGTTGACCTTCACCGCGTTGACGATGTCGATCGTGCCGTCGGGGCGCTCGGGGGTGTAGTTGAGCTCGCACAGGGCGGCGTGGCCGGTGCCGGCGTTGTTCCACGGGTTCGAGCTCTCGAGAGCGACCTCGCTCAGACGCTCGTAGATGCGGATCGTCCACTCGGGCTCCAGCTGCTGCAGCAGCGTGCCGAGGGTCGCGCTCATGATGCCCCCGCCGATCAGGGCCACGTCGATGCGTTCGCTCACGAGCGTCGAGTCTACCGAGGCGATTTACGGATGCCCGCCGCCGGTCGCCTAGGCTGGCCCGGTGATTCTGCCCCTTCTTCTCGTCGGCGTGGTCGGGGGACTTCTTTCGGGGATGTTCGGCGTCGGCGGCGGCATCGTCATGGTCCCGCTGCTGATGCTCATGGCGGGGATGGATCAGCGGAGGGCATCCGCCACGTCGCTCGTCGCGATCGTGCCGAGCGCGGTCGTCGGCACCATCGGCTACGGGGTCCAGGGCGAGATCGATTGGCTCGCCGCCGGCCTCATCGCCGCGGGAGCCGTCGTCGGCGCCCCGATCGGCGCCTGGCTGCTGCGCACGCTGCCGCTCGGGTGGCTGCGCTGGCTGTTCATCGTCTTCCTGCTCCTGATCGCGGCCCGGCTGATCCTCGTCGAGGTGGAGCGCGACGGCACCTTCGCCCTCAGCGCAGCGGCGATCGTCTGGCTCGTCGTGCTCGGCTTCGGCATGGGCATCGCCTCGGGCATGTTCGGCATCGGCGGCGGTGTCATCGCGGTCCCGGTAATGATCGCGCTGTTCGGCTTCGGCGACCTCGTCGCGAAGGGGACATCGCTGCTGGCGATGATCCCGACGGCCCTGTCTGGCACGGTCGCAAACGTGCGCGCGCATATGGTGGACGTGCGCGACGGGCTCGTCGTGGGCATCGCGGCGGGGTGCGCCTCGTTCGGCGGCGTCGCGCTCGCGTTCGTGATCCCGCCCCAGCTGGCGGGCATCCTGTTCGGGCTCCTGCTGCTGTTCGTCGTCGCGCAGTTGACGGTGCGGGCGATCCGCGCGCACCGCGCCGGGCGCCGCGACGGCGGGCCGGGCACCGCGCCGATTCCCGACGCCCCTGCCTGAGTCGCCCGCCAGACGCTCAGCCCTCCCCGAGCACCTCGACCGGCAGCAGCGTCGGCCGCTTCGCCGTGCGCCCGTCGCCCGATGAGCGGCCGGTGAGACGACGGCCGATCCACGGCAGCACGTACTGCCGCCAGTACTCGGCGGTGCGCGGGCGCGCGATGTCGAGCCGCTCGCCGACCGCGTACGGCGCGTGCGCGGCCGCCGGCACCTCGACGCCGAGGGCCGCGAGCACATTGCCGGCGACGCGGGCGTGGCCGAAGGCGTTGAGGTGGAGGCGGTCGATCGACCAGTACCTCAGGTCGGTGAGCGCCGCATCCGACCAGTTGTCGACGAAGGCGATGCCGGTGCCGGCGAGCCGGGCGCGCACCGCGACCGCGAGCTCGTCGCCGCGCGCCTTGATGAGCGGGCCGAGCGGCAGGTGGCGCGTCGGGTCGGCTCCGCTGACGAGCGCGACGCGGATGCCCGCCGCCGCGGCCTCGCCGGCGGCGGCCACGAGGCGGTCGGCCGTCGATGCCACCGACACCCGCGGGCGCATGATGTCGTTGCCTCCGCCGTTGATCGTCAGCAGGTCGGGGCCGAGGGCGATCGCGGGGGCGAGCTGTTCGGCGAGGATCGGGCCGAGGAGCCGGCCGCGGATGGCGAAGTTGGCGTAGCCGAAGGGCTGCGCGGGGACGCCCGTCGCGCCGCCGGCGCCGCCGCGCGCAGCAGCGTACGCCGCCGCGAGCCCGAGCGCCACGAAGTCGGCCCAGCCACGCGGCGTGCCGTCGGGCAGCTCGTCGCCGAGCCCCTCGGTGAAGCTGTCGCCGATCGCAGCGTAACTGGAAACGATCACAGGCCGAGCCTCTCGAGCACGGAATCCATGCGCTCGGCCATCGCCGCGTAGCCGGCGTCGTTGGGGTGCAGGCCGTCGATCGCCATCCAGTCGGGGCGCCCTTCGATCCAGCGCGAGGCGCCGGCGATGTAGTCGGCGCCGATGCGCTCGGCCTGCTCGCGCTGCCAGCCGATGATGACCTCGACCGACTCCGGCCGCTCATCGGTGTACCAGAACGGCTCGACGACGATGAACCGTGCGTCGGGCAGGCCCGCGATGAGTCGGTCGAAATCGGCGATCATCGCCTCGCGGATGCCCTCGCCTACGCGCTCGTAGTCGAAGTTGTCGTTGAGCCCCATCGTGACGAAGACGATGTCTGGCTCCTGCTCGATGATCGACGACGGCAGATCGCCTTCCCCGACGAACGGACGGTTGCGCACATACCCGAGCCCGTTGACGCTCGGGTTGAACTCGCGCCAGCCGCGGTCGGAGGCGATGATCGACGACCACCGCTTGCTCGCGTCGCTCGCGCCGGTGCCGAGCGTGTACGAGTCGCCGTAGAAGGCGACGAGCGGGCCGTCGCCCTCGCCGACCCCCTCACCGGATGCGGGCGGGCCGGCCGGTGCGGAGGCGACGCAGCCGACGAGAGCGGGGGTCGCGATCGCGGCGAGGGCCGCGAGCAGTGCGCGTCGGCGGGTCATGTGCACTGTTCGACGCTACCGGGGCGCGCGATTGCCCGTCGAGACCACAACCCGGCCCTGACGTGCAGCCGAGGACCGACACCGGGCGCGCTCAGGCGGCGACGATCCTCTTCGCCGCGACGAGCTCGGCGATCTGCACGGCGTTGAGCGCCGCGCCCTTGCGCAGGTTGTCATTGCTGATGAACAGCGCGAGACCGCGCCCGCCGGGCACTCCCTCGTCGGTGCGGATTCGCCCGACGAGGCTCGGGTCGGCGCCGGCCGCGTCGAGCGGAGTCGGGACCTCCATGAGCTGAACCCCGGGCGCCTCGGCGAGCAGTTCGGTCGCCCGCTCGGGGCTGATCGGTCGTGCGAACTCGGCGTTGATCGCGAGCGAGTGGCCCGTGAAGACGGGCACGCGCACGCAGATTCCGCTCACGAGCAGGTCGGGCAGCTCGAGGATCTTGCGCGACTCGTTGCGCAGCTTCTTCTCCTCGTCGGTCTCGCCGAGGCCGTCGTCGACGAAGCTGCCCGCCTGGGGAATGACGTTGAAGGCGATGCTCTTGGGGAACTTGACCGGGGCCGGGAACTCGACCGCGCCGCCGTCGTGCACGAGCCCGATCGCGTCTTGACCGACCACGGCGCGCGCCTGCTCGAGAAGCTCTTCGCCACCGGCAAGTCCGGCGCCCGAGACCGCCTGGTAGGTGCTGACGATGAGGCGCTGCAGGCCCGCCTCGCGGTCGAGCACCTTGAGCACGGGCATGGCCGCCATGGTCGTGCAGTTCGGGTTGGCGATGATGCCCGTTCTTGCCTCGTCGATCGCGTGCGGGTTGACCTCACTGACGACGAGCGGCACCTCCGGGTCCATGCGCCAGCCGGAGGAGTTGTCGATGACGGTGACGCCGACGGCCGCGAAGCGCGGCGCCTGGGCCTTGCTCGTCGTGGCGCCGGCGGAGAAGATCGCGATGTCGAGACCACTGGGATCGGCCGTTTCGGCGTCCTCGACCACGACATCCCGATCACCGAATCGGATGATGGAGCCCGCGCTGCGAGCGCTCGCGAAGAAGCGCACCTCGCCGAGGGGGAAGTCACGGTCGAGCAGCAGTTGCCGCACGACGGCGCCGACCTGGCCGGTGGCGCCGACGACGCCGATGTTCACGGGCCCGTTGGTGGCCATCCGCACTACCGCCCTGTTCCCGCGTAGACGGTCGCCTCGGTGTCGCCGTCGAGCCCGAAGGCCGTGTGCACGACGCGCACGGCGTGGTTGAGGATGTCGGCGCGCGTCACGACCGAGATGCGGATCTCACTGGTGGAGATCATCTCGATGTTGATGCCCGCGTCTTTCAGCGCGGTGAACAGCTGGGCGCTGACGCCGGCGTTGGTGCGCATGCCGCCGCCGACGACCGAGAGCTTGCCGATCTGGTCGTCGTACTGCAGCGACTCGAAGCCGACGCCGTCTTGCTGACCGCGCAGGGCCGTGAGCACCTTCTCGCCGTCGCTCTTGGGCAGCGTGAACGAGATGTCGGTGCGGCCGGTGGAGGCAGCGCTCACGTTCTGCACGATCATGTCGATGTTGGCGCCCGTCTTGGCGACGATCGTGAAGATGTCGGCGGCCTTGCCGGGAGTGTCGGGAACGCCGACGACGGTGATCTTGGCCTCGGTGAGATCGCCGGCGACGCCGGTGATGATCGGTTCTTCCACTTCTTCTCCCTCTATCGGGCTGATGACCCACGTACCCTCGTCGGGCGAGAACGACGAACGCACGTGCAGCGTGACGCCGTGGCGGCGCGCGAACTCGACGGCGCGGATGTGCAGCACTTTCGCGCCGCTCGCGGCGAGCTCGAGCATCTCCTCCGCCGTCACGCGGTCGATCTTGTGGGCGCGCGCGACGACGCGCGGGTCGGCGGTGAACACGCCGTCGACATCGGTGTAGATCTCGCAGACGTCGGCCTCGAGCGCGGCGGCGAGGGCGACGGCGGTCGTGTCGGAGCCGCCGCGGCCGAGCGTGGTGATATCGCGGCTGTCTCGGTTGAAGCCCTGGAACCCGGCGACGATCGCGATCGCTCCCTGGTCGAGGGCTTCGCGCACGCGCACGGGAGTGACGTCGACGATGCGCGCGGCGCCGTGCTGGGCGTCGGTGATCATGCCGGCCTGGCTGCCGGTGAAGCTCAGCGCCTCGACCCCCATGCTCTTGATCGCCATCGCCAGCAGCGCCATCGAGATGCGCTCGCCCGTGGTGAGCAGCATGTCCATCTCGCGCGGGTCGGGAAACGGCGAGACCTGGTGGGCGAGGTCGATGAGCTCGTCGGTCGTGTCGCCCATGGCGCTCACGGCGACGACGACGTCGTTGCCGGCCCTGCGGGTCGCGACGATGCGCTTGGCGACGCGCTTGATGCTCTCGGCGTCGGCGACGGAGGATCCGCCGAACTTCTGCACGATGAGGCTCACGGCGGAACTCCTGGGACTGGGTGGGGCGGGTGTCGCGCCCGGACGCCGCCTCGATCGGAGACGGTGCTGGTGCTCGCAGCCGAGGTCGTGGTGTGGCCGCCCTCGTCAGCCGGACGCGCGGCACGACGGCGGCGGCGGGCCTTGCGTCGATTGTAGCGGGGTCACGTGCCCGCCCCGGCATGCGCACGGTCACCCCCGCGCTCGGCGTCACTCGACCCGGGCGATCACCGAACCCTGCACGACCTCGCTGCCCTCGGCCGCGAGCAACGTGATGACGCCGGACGTCGACGCGTGCACTTCGGCGTCGACCTTGTCCATCGCGACCTCGGCGATCATCGTCTGCGGCGTCACCTTGTCGCCGTCGTCGACGAACCAGGTCACGATCACGCCGACCGCGCCCTCGGTGGTCGACATGAGCGGGAACCGAACCTCTTCGCTCACGTCGCCATGGCCTCGCGCACTGCCGCCTCGATGCGAGCCGGGGTCGGCAGCACGGCGTGCTCGAGCTCTCTCGCGTACGGGATGGGGACGTCGGGCACGCAGACGCGCGAGACCCGCTTCAGCAGCCCCGGATCGCGCTCGACGACCGCCGCGATCACTTCGCCCGAGAGCCCGAACGACTGGTAGTCCTCATCGACGACGATCAGCCGGCCGGTCTTGCCGACCGAGCGCACGATCGCCTCGCGATCGAGCGGCACGAGACTGCGCAGGTCGATCACCTCGACGTCGATCCCCTCGCCCGCCAGCTTCTCGGCCACGTCGAGGCTGTGGTGCACCGACAACGAGATCGTCACGATCGTGACGTCGACCCCCTCGCGCGCGACCCGAGCCTTGCCGATCGGCACGGCGTACTCCTCCTCGGGGACCGCGCCGATCGAGCGCGGATTCTTGGCCATCCAGCCGAGGCCCATCACCCCTTTGTGGAAGATGTAGATCACGGGGTCGTCGCTGTCGATCGCGGCCGCCATCAGGCCCTTCGCGTCGTAGGGGTTCGACGGCACGACGACCTTCATCCCCGGGAGGTGCGCGAAGGTGCCCCACAGGCACTGCGAGTGCTGCGCGCCATCGGAGTAGCCGCCGCCGGCCGCCATCATGAGCACCATGGGCACGCGCACATTGCCGCCCGACTCGAAGTGGATCTTCGCCATGTGGTTGTAGATCTGATCCATGCAGACCCCGAAGAAGTCGGCGAACATGAGTTCGACGACGGGGCGCATCCCTTCGACCGCCGCGCCGATGCCCAGCCCGATGAAGGCGGTCTCGGAGATGGGGGTGTCGAGGATGCGCTCGGGGCCGAATCGGTCGATCAGTCCCGTCGTGGAGGAGAAGATGCCGCCGTACGGTCCGACATCCTCGCCCATGACGAAGACCGAGTCGTCGCGCTCCATTCGCTGACCGATCGCCTCCTGGATCGCCTTCGCGGTCGAGAGCTTGCGCTTGCCGGCGTCGGGTTCGACGGGCAGCAGGATCGCACGGTCGTGGACGGTCGTGGTCATGAGTGGGCTCCTTCGGCGAACACGTAGCTGAGGCGGTCGAGCGGGTCGGGTGCGGCGGAGTCCTTCGCGAACGCGATGGCGTCGTCGACCTTCTCGAGGGCGGCGGTCTGCATCGCCTCGAACTGCTCGTCGGTCAGCACGGCGGCGTCGGTGAGCTGACGCCGGTAGGCGGGGATCGGGTCGTGCGCCGAGACCGTGGCGAGCTCGGGCCGGTAGCCTTCGGCGTCCCCCTCGAAATGGCCCCACAGGCGGAGGGTGTGCACTTCGATGAGCGTGGGTCCCCCGCCCGCGCGGGCGCGTTCGACCGCTTCACCGGCTGCCGCGTGAACCGCTTCGACCGAGTTGTCTTCGACGCGGATGCCCGGAATGCCGTATGCCGCTGCTCGCGTCGCGTTCGAGGGCACCGCCGTCGACCGGGCTCGCGGCACCGAGATGCCCCAGTCGTTGTCCTCCACCACGAAGACGACGGGTAGGTTCCAGAGGGCCGCCAGGTTGAGCGACTCGTGGAAGGCACCCTGGTTGGCCGCCCCCTCGCCGGTCACGGCGACGGCGATGCGATCGCTGCCCCGCTTCTGGAAGGCGAAGGCCTGGCCGAGCGCCGGGGCGAGCCCCTCGGCGATGATGCCCGAGCAGGAGAAATGCGTGGCCGGGTCGAAGAGATGCATGTGGCCGCCGCGTCCGCGCCCCAGGCCGGTCTCGCGGCCGAAGATCTCTGCCGTCATCGGCCGCAGCGCGACTCCGTGCGCGATCGCGAGGTGATGGGGTCGGTGCGTGGCCGTGAGCGCGTCATCGGCGGTCAGGTGCGCGCAGACCCCCGCGGCGACGGGCTCCTGGCCCGCCGACAGATGCATCTCACCCGGCACGAGGCCGGCTCCGATGTCGAAAGCGGGCAGCTTGTCGGCGTAGTACTCGCGCCGGATCGCCTCTTCGAAGGTCCTGATGAGAACCATCGTCTGCAGCAGATCGCGTCGCGTGTCGTCGCTGAGTACAGCGGGTGCGGTCGTCATCATCGCTCCTCCGGGTGCCGGTCGCGACGACGGTGTCGCGCCCGATGAGCATGAGGATACGAGCCCCGAGCGGCGCGCGGCACGACCGGGATTTCACATGGTGAACTGGCCGAATCGCATGGTTCCGAACTGGAGCGACAGAGCTGCGGCGGACGACTGGAGCGCCCGGATGGACGTGCTGAGGTCGCGCGGCAGCCGGTCGCTCGGCAGTGAGATGGCGAGCGAGGCGATGACGCCGGGAGCGCGCACGGGGACGGCGATGCAGTCGTAGCCGATCGCGTACTCCTCGCGGTCGACGGTCGCCGCGATGGGACTGTTCAACAGGCCGAACAGGGTGCGGCGGTCCGTGATGGTGTGCGGGGTGAGCTCGGCCGGCGGGTGGCGCGAGAGGTAGTCGGCGCGCTGGGAGGGACTGAGTTCGGCGAGGATCTGCTTAGAGGTCGCGCGGATAGGTCATGGTTTTCGGTGGGGGCGGCCGGTCCAGCGGTAGCGGGTCCATCCTTCGCGGATGAGGCGTCGGACGATGATGATGGCGTTGGCGAGGG
>SCPB01000079.1 GCA_005502445.1 Microbacteriaceae bacterium X2B | reverse complement strand
CGTCGGCAGCGTCAGAGGTGTATAAGACACAGGTGCGGCGCCAGCCCACGAGCGCCCATACGGCGAGCAGCCCTCCGCCGAGGCTCGCGAGCCCCGCGATCGCGATGATGACGACGGGCAGCTCGCCGAAGGTCGCGAGGGTCGCGAGGGCGACGCCACCGGCGACGAGGGCGAGCCCCGTGCGGATCCACGACAGCGCCGTTCGCTCGTTCGCGAGGCTCGCCTGCACGTCGGGCTCGCTGCCGACGCCGTACACGGCGCGCGGGCGACGGTCGTCGCCGGGGTGCGGTGCAGGGGCGGTCTCGCCGCGGCGTCCGGAGGTCATCCTGCGACGGTATACGACGGCCCGCGCCGCACTCAACGGGCTTGCATCCGATCGCCGGGACGCTTTCGCACCGCTCGTTTTCGCAGCAGCCACCCGCACGCACTTAGATAGTGACCATGCGCATTGGAATGCTGACCTCCGGGGGCGACGCGCCCGGTCTCAACGCCGTCATCCGCGGCGCCGTGCTGACCGGCACGACCGTGCACGGGCACGAGTTCGTCGGCTTCAAGGACGGCTGGAAGGGCCTCGTCGAGGACGACATTTTGCCGCTGAGCCGTCACGAGGTCAAGGGCATCAGCAAGCAGGGCGGAACGATCCTCGGCACGAGCCGCACCAACCCCTTCGAGGGGCGCGGCGGGGTCGACCGCATCAACGAGGTCATGGCCGACAACCGGCTCGACGCGCTCATCGCGATCGGCGGCGAGGGGACGCTCGCGGCGGCCAAGCGGCTGACGGATGCGGGCGTCAGCATCGTAGGAGTGCCCAAGACGGTCGACAACGACCTCGACGCCACCGACTACACCTTCGGCTTCGACACGGCCGTGGGCATCGCGACCGAGGCCATGGACCGCCTGCGCACGACCGGCGACGCCCACAACCGCTGCATGGTCGCCGAGGTCATGGGCCGCCACGTCGGCTGGATCGCCCTGCACTCGGGCATGGCCGCGGGCGCCCACGCGATCCTCATCCCCGAGCAGCGGACGAGCCTCGAGCAACTGTGCGAGTGGGTGCTGAGCGCCTATGACCGCGGGCGCGCGCCGCTCGTCGTCGTCGCCGAGGGCTTCACGCTCGACTCGATGGACGACCCGCACTCCGAGCGCGGCCTCGACGCCTTCGGCCGCCCGCGCCTCGGCGGCATCGGCGAGCAGATCGCCCCGCTCATCGAAGAGCGCACGGGAATCGAGACGCGTGCGACGACGCTGGGGCACATTCAGCGCGGCGGCACGCCGAGCGCCTTCGACCGCGTGCTCGCCACGCGCCTGGGCATGGCCTCGATCCGCGCCGTCAACGAGCGCCTCTGGGGGCAGATGGTCGCTCTGCGCGGCACCGAGATCGTGCACGTGCCGTTCCAGGAGGCCCTCGGCAAGCTCAAGACCGTGCCGCAGGATCGCTACGACGAGGCCGCGCTGCTGTTCGGCTAGTTTGCCGACATTGGTGCGTTTTATTGGTTCTGGATAAGAGGCTCATCGCAATTGAGGGTGTAGTCGGGGTCTGAACCCGCCGGTCTCGAGCAGGGAGCGGGACAACGCGCAGCCGACGTGCTCAGCGCGTTCGCTGTCTCGACCGCTCACGATGGCACGATATCCAGGAGCTGGGATGCTCCCCAGCGCAAGGACGCGCGGATTATGACGACCTCGCCATGGACCTCTCCGATGTGTTCGAAGCAATTGGAGAAGCCGCGCGCCAGCAATCCCGAGGGGTCGCCAAGCGACGAAAGATAGCCATCCTGTTCGCCGACCCGACTTGGCTCACGACGTGGGGGTTGCCGGCGGCGGATCCGAGCCGGACTCACGGCGCTTCAGCATTCGGTCATTGCTTGGTAACGTCACGGCCACTTCCGAGGTGGACGCTGGCGGCAGCTGCCTCCCGGCAGCCGCCCCCGACTGGGCACCTCGACTCAAGGGAACAGGCATGAAAATCAATCGACGCAAGCGCGCCATCCAATTCACCGGAATCGGGTTGGTCGCTCTCGCCACGATCGCCGCCGCGACCGTGCCCGCGGTCGCTGACGAGAAAAGCGACCAGAGCCGTAAGGGCTCCGCCCAGAACGTGATCCTCCTGGTCGGCGATGGGATGGGCGACTTCGAGTTGTCCGCCGCCCGCAATTACAGTGTGGGTGCCGCAGGCCGGCTGAAGCTGGACGCCCTGCCCGAGCGCAGCACGGTGACCACCTACTCGGTCCAGGAGAGCGACCCCTCCGCGCCAAACTACGTTCCCGACTCGGCCGCGACGTCCACCGCATGGTCGACCGGCGTGAAGACCAGCAACGGTCGGATTGGAACGACCGCGGGAACCGACGAGGACATCCCCACCACCATGGAGTTGGCCAAGGAGGCCGGCTTGCTGATCGGAAATGTCAGCACCGCACGGATCACCGACGCCACGCCGGCCGGCGCGATGGCACACGTGGCGAAGCGCGGTTGCGAAGGACCCGTGCAGACCAGCGCTTCGTGTGCGGCGGACGCGGTCGAGAACGGCGGACCCGGCTCGATCGCGGAGCAGTCGATCAACCTCGGTGTCGACGTGCTGCTCGGAGGGGGAGCGGACCGCTACGACCAGACGATCGCTGGCGGACCGTACGCGGGCAAGACCGTGACCGACTCGGCGAAGGACCGCGGCTACTCCGTGCTTCGGAATGCTGCCGACCTGTCCACCGCGAAGCAACTGCCTGCGCTGGGTCTGTTCGGCGGCGGTCACCTGCCCACCGAACTGGTCGGGCCGCAGGCAGCGCCGGGCGGCGTCGCCGCGACCTGCACACCGAACCCCGCCTTCACCGCTGACGTTCCCACCCTCGAGGCGATGACACGTTCGGCGATCGGCCTGCTCAGCAGCGCCGAGAGTGCGTCGAAGCAGGGCGAGAACGGCAAGGAGGACCGCAATGAGGACAACCGGGACGAGCGGAAGGCGGCCGGCTTCTTCCTGCAGGTTGAGGGGGCATCCATCGACAAGCAGGACCACGCCGCGAACCCGTGCGCGCAGATCGGGGAAACCATCGCCTTCGATCGTGCGGTGCAGGTGGCGCTGGACTTCGCCAAGAAGGACGGCAACACAACGGTGATCGTGACCGCGGACCACAGCCACACCAGCCAGATCATCCCGGCTACCGACAAGGACTCCCTAGGAGCCACCGCAACGCTGACCACCGCGGACGGCCAGCCGATGAAGCTGAGCTACGGAACCTCCCCCACGGCAGGCTCGCAGGACCACACCGGGTCCACGGTGCCCTACCTGAGCTACGGCCCGGCGAACGTGCGCGTGCCGTCGCTGCTTGACCACACCGACATCTTCGGGATTGTCAACAAGGCCCTCGGCCTCAGCTGAGCCGAACTGAGCTGAGCCGGACCTGCCGGCCCGTCCGGGAGCACGTCGCTCCGGGCGGGCCGGCCCGCGTCCGCCCGCGTCCGCGAGCAGCGTCGATGGTGCAACCTGCACGATCGCCGCATCGTGTTCGCAGCGTTGGCCGTCTCGAGATGGCTCGAGAACACCATCACCGCCGAAGACCAACTCCCCGCCGATCTCGCCGAACTCGTCGCCGACATCACCGTTGGTGTTGAGCACTCGTTTGAGCCGAGTCGGGATACATGCGGGCGATGGCGGAGCTCGGATCCGAACCGCAGAAAGCAGCCGGTGTGTCACGCGTGATGAATCGCGAGTCCACGCGGCTGGGACCCACGCGCGCGGAGGTGATCGACGTGGGCTTGCGGTACACGCCCGAGCACGGATATGCGGCCGCGTAGTGGCATTCGAACTATGAGATGACGGGCGGCCGTCGGTCGTCCGGATCCATTGCGTACTCGGCGAGGGCGCGGATCAACGCGGCCGCCGAGCGCTCCTCGGCGATGCGGTCGACCCGCAGCCCCGCGGCGCGCGCGTCGAAGGCGGTGCGCGGGCCGATGCAGACGACGACAGCAGTCTCGGGCAGCGGCGCGAACTGCTCGGCGATCTGACGCGCGACGCTGCCCGAGCTCACGAGGAGCGCGCGGATGCGACCCACCGCGACATCCTCGATGACGGATGCGGGGGCCGCGACGCCGACGGTGCGATAGGCGCCGACGAATCGCGCTGCGATCCCGCGCTCGCGCAGCCCGCTGACGAGAGTCGGCTCGGCGATCTCGGACTGCGGCACGAGCACCTCGCCGTCGGCGGGGTCGCCCGGCCACTCCTTGACGAGACCGCGCGCCGAGTGGTCGCTCGGCACGAAGTCGACGGGGTAGCCCGCGAGTTGCAGTGCGTTCGCGGTCGTCTCGCCGACGGCGGCCACGCGCGTGCCCGGTGCCGGGCGAACGCCCTGGCTCACGAGCACGTCGACGGTCGTCGCACTTGTGACCACGAGCCAGGCGTACTCGCCGGCGCGCAGGCGTTCGAGTTCGGCAGCGAGTTCAGCGGGGTTCTCGGTTCCCGCGAAGTTGATGAGCGGCGCGATCACCGGTGTCGCGCCGAGCGCCCGCAACGAGGCCGCGATGCCGTCACCCCACTTGCCGCCGCGTGGAACGAGCACGCGCCAGCCGAGCAGGGGTTTGATCACCGGGAGCGCGCCAGTCGGTGTGCGGTCGATGATCACGTCTCGAGAGAATGACATCGCCCCTATTGTCACCCCGCTCGATGGTGCGACCTAATCGGTCAGTCGTCCGAGAAGATCGCCCAGGCGATGAGACCCACAACGCCGACGGCGACGGCCGTCACGCCGATGATCCACGGCACGGGATTCTCGTCGTAGGAGCGCTGCACGCGGTCGGCGACCTCATCGGCGCGCTTCTTGACGTCGAACTTCTCTTCGATCGCGTCGAGGGTCTGCTCGAGCTTCAGTCGGGTGGCTTCAACGGAATCGGTCACGGCTGCCTTCGCGGTGTCAAGGGGGCTGGGGTCGGTTCCGGCCGGAGCGGAGCTCGCGGGCGCGGTGTATGCGGTGACGGTGTCGTGGTTGACGGTGTCTTTCGAATCGGTCACGGTGCTCCTCGCTTCCTGAGTCCGCGCACGGCGCGGACGTCGTCTTTGACACTCTCGATGGTCTCGGTGGGGGTCGGCGGCACTCCCCGTTTCAACTGTCCGATGCCGATCGCGGCGATGATGGCCGCGATGATCAGCAGGACGGCGCCGATGATGAGAGCCGCCGCCCACGGCGGCAGCACGAGCGCCAGCGCGAGCACGCCCGCGGCGATCAGTACGAGTACGGCGAAGAGGCCGAAGACCGCGGCGCCGACCAGAAGCCCCGCTCCGATGCCCGCCGCCTTCATCTTGGCGGCGATCTCGGCCTTGAGGGCCGCGATCTCGGCGCGGACGAGGTCGCCGATCAGGCGCGGCACATCGGCGATGAGCGCGAAGAGGCTGCGGCGCTCCGCCGCGGGCGGCGGGGTCGCGCGGGGGCTCGAGGCCGGGTTCGTCATCGGCGCACCTCTCGCGGAGTCAGGACGAGGTCGAGGAGCTCGAGGAGCCCGACGGCTTCGTCGATGA
>SCPB01000078.1 GCA_005502445.1 Microbacteriaceae bacterium X2B | reverse complement strand
GTCCGGCCTAACGGTCCGAGTGCACGAGCGCGGCGATCGCCTGCTCGACCGACTCGTGCCGGAACCGGAACCCGTCGGCGAGCAGCTTCGCGGGCACGACCTTCTGGCTCGCGAGCAGCAGTTCGCGGCCGGCCTCGCCCATGCCGAGCGCAATGAGTGGTTCGGGCAGCACGAAGGGGTGCCAGCGGTGCAATGCGGTCGCGAGGGAGCGCGTGACCCGGTCGCTCGTCGCGGGCGTCGGACCTGCGAGGTTGACGGCCCCGCGCAGGGTCGAGGTGAGCAGGTGGCGGGTCGCCGCCGCCTCGTCGTGCAGGCTGATCCACGGCCAGTGCTGACCGCCGGTGCCGATGCGCGCCCCGGCTCCGAGTGAGGTCAGCAGGCGCAGCGGCGCCATCGCCCCACCGGTGCCGATCACGAGCCCGGTGCGGATCGTGACCGTGCGGGTCGCCTCGGGGGCGAGGTGCGCGGCCTCCTCCCACGCCTCGACGACGTCGGCGAGGAACCCGTCGCCGCGCGGCGAGTCCTCGGTGAGCCGCACCGCCGGCCGGTCGCCGTAGAAGCCCACGGCCGAACCGCTGATGAAGGTCGAGGGCGGCGACTCGGCCATGCCCATCGCCTCGGCGAGCGCGCGCGTGGCGGCGACGCGCGAGTCGAGGATCCGCTTCTTCCATCCCCGCGTCCAGGGGATGCGGCTGATCGAGGCGCCCGAGAGATTGACGACCGCATCCACGTCGTCGAGGATGCGCGCGTCGAGGACGCGCGACTCCGGCGACCACGCGAACTCCGTCTCCGATCGCGGCGACCGCCGCACGAGGGTGCGCACCTCGTGGCCCTCGGCGCGCAACTGACGCTGCAACTCGGTGCCGATCATGCCGGAGGCCCCGGCGATCAGCACGCGCAGCGGTCCGGGCGGGCGACTCGCGGGCGACCGCGCTGCGCGCGCCACTAGGCGAGCGAGGCTTCGAGCGTGATCCGTACGCCCGCGAGGGCGGCAGACACGGGGCAGTTCTTCTTGGCGTCCTCGGCGAAGTCGGCGAACTCGTCCTCCGAGATGCCGGGGACCTTTGCGCTCACGAGCAGGTGGCTGCCCGTGATTCCCTCGCCCGGAACGAAGGTCACGGCCGCGGTCACCTGCAGGCTCTCGGGCGCGTGGCCGGCCCCGGCGAGCGCGTGTGAGAGTGCCATCGAGTAGCACGCGGAGTGCGCGGCGCCGAGCAGCTCCTCCGGGTTGGTCTTCCCGGGAACGCCCTCGCTGCGCGCAGCCCAGGTGACGGGGAACTCGGCGGCGTCGGAGGAGTCGAGGGAGGTCGTGCCGTGCCCCTCCGTGAGGGATCCGAACCAGAGGGTGGTCGCTTCGCTCGTGACGGCCATGAGGGTCTCCTTCGTCCTGACGGGGGCTTCAGCCTACGGAAGCCGGTCGGGAGGCGCGAGAGGCCGTTCGTTCAGCTGGATCGGCTAGGCGCCGGTCGGGCGCGCCCCCCTGCGTCGGATCACGCCGGCCCGCACGAGCAGGACGTGGAGCCGGCA
This sequence comes from Microbacteriaceae bacterium X2B, assembly GCA_005502445.1. Lineage (GTDB taxonomy): Bacteria > Actinomycetota > Actinomycetes > Actinomycetales > Microbacteriaceae > Microcella. The sequence goes on along the minus strand of SCPB01000078.1, from coordinate 4,174 downwards.
GCCCAGGCAGTAGTCGAACGCCGCGTTGAGGAAGGCGGCGACGAAGGCCATCCCCGCGGCGACGACGAGTGCACCGGGGACCCCGAGCAGGTGCAGGAGGAGTCCCGTTCCGGTGACGACGAGGCCGACGAACTGGGCGAAGGTCGGCGCCGCGGGATCCTCCCGGTACGCGGGGGGCGCGAGTCGCGGAGCGACGAGTCTCCGGTACACCGACCCCCAGGGGTGGCGTCGGATGCCGGCGAAGGCGCCCCAGGCGAAGATCGCGGTGAGTGCGGCGAGCAGGACGGTCGCCGCGGTGATCGCCCCGCTGAGCCCGAGTGCGATGTCGACGAGCAGCAGGGCGGCGGTGATGGCCGCCCCGAACCGGGGCCCGCGCGGGTCGATGCCGGCCGCTCGCCCGGAGCCAGCGCCCGCCGCCGGCTGAGCGGTGCCCGCGGCGCTCTCATCGGAGCCGACCGCGCCCACCGCGTCGTCACCGGGATGCGCGGCGCTCACGCGGCGGCCGCCCGGCTCTCTCGGACGGCTTGCACGGCCGCCCGCACCTCTGCGGGCTTGGCGGCTCCGACGATCCGCCCGCGCACGGTGCCCGACGCGTCCACGAGGAGGGTGGTCGGCGTGCTCAGCACGTTGTGCTCGCGAGCGAGCTCGGGGTGAGCGGTGACATCGAGCTCGTGGCGAGCGACCGCGGGCTCGTCGGTCACGAGTTCCTCGGCGACCCGGCGCATGACGGCGCAGGCCGAGCAGACCGGGCTCGTGAGCAGGAGCAGGGTGACCTCCGCTCCGGCGACCGCGAGCCGGGCATCCGGCCGATCGTCGACAGCTGTGACGATGATGACGCGACCGGACCGGGCGCGGATGACGAGGCCGAGCGCCGTCGTGCCGAGCACGAGGGCGGCGAGGGCGACGAGCACGGATGCGTCCATGGTGTGACGAGACTACGGAACCCCGCCCTGCTGTTCCTGACTGTGACGAATCGTGACGTCGCGGGCCTCAGCTGCGCGCTCGTGTCGCCGCGGCGAGGATGCCCGTCGCCGCCGGTAGGGTGGCGAGCGTGGCAGAGGCTCAAGCGATCGAATTCCGTTCCGATGTGACCGTCGAGCTCGTGCGCGCGAGCGCGGCCGACTCCGACGTGCTCTTCGCGGCGCGCGTGTCGACGCAGGGGGAGCAGACCCTCGAGGCCGCCGCATCGGGGCAGGACGCGACCGTGCGCGACCGCGGACTCATCAACTACCTCATGCGCGACCGGCACGGCTCGCCCTTCGAGCACAACTCGATGACCTTCTACGTGCAGGCGCCGATCTTCGTCTTCCGCGAGTTCATGCGGCATCGCATCGCCTCGTACAACGAGGAGTCGGGGCGGTACCGCGAGCTCTCGCCGGTGTTCTACGTGCCGGGCCCCGAGCGCAATCTCCTGCAGGTCGGCAAGCCCGGCGCCTACGACTTCCTGCCGGGAAGCCCCGAGCAGCACGCGTTGGTCGATGCCGAGGTGCGCGGCGTGTGCGAGGCCGCCTACGCCTCCTACCAGCGGATGCTCGACGCGGGCGTCGCGCGCGAGGTCGCCCGGGCCGTTCTGCCGGTGACGATCTACAGCTCGATGTACGTCACGATGAACGCCCGCTCGCTCATGAACTTCCTCTCGTTGCGCACCAAGCGCGAGGGCACGCACTTCCCCTCCTTCCCGCAGCGCGAGATCGAGATGGTCGCCGAGCTCATGGAGCAGCGCTTCGCCGACCTCATGCCCCTGACCTACGAGTCCTTCAACGCCAACGGTCGCGTGGCGCCGTAGTCGCCCCGGCGCTGCCCCGGCCCTGCGGCGCCGCGCTGCTCGCCCGCGCTCCGCGCCCGCGCCGCGCTCTCCGCGACGTCCGGCGCGGAAGCGACAGCGGAGTGATGTCGCGCAGCCCCGGTCGACATGCCGCTTGCACGTCAGCTGGCAGACCGCCCCGGCGTGTCGCTGACCACCCCGGGGCTGCGCGACACCCGCCGATCGCCGAAGCCCACGACTCCTCCCCGGGTGCACCTCGTCCGCAATCGCTCCCCAGTGGTGTCGGTCGCGCGCTCCCGCGCCCGTGCGATCGAGATGATCCTCCCCATGCCCTCCTTCGCCGATGTCGCGCGATCCCTCGGCGGGGTCGCCCGCACGCACGAACTCGCGCCGACGCCCGCCCTGAAGCGCGCGCTGCAGCGCTCCGCGGCTCGGGGCGAGGTGCGGCGACTCAGGCGCGGCGTCTATGCGGCCCGCGACGTGCATCCCGACATCGCGGCGGCGGCCGCGGTCGGAGGGCGCGTCGCCGGGATCTCCGCGCTTCCGTTCCACGGGCTCTGGATCCCTCCGGGCACCGCGACCGTCCTGCACGTGGAGGTCGGCGACGAGATGGAAGCTCGCGAGGGGGCACATGCCGATCGACTCGTGGTCACTCACTGGGTTGCGAGCGGAGCCCGGCCTCGGTTCGGGGTCGCTCCGCTCGATGACGCTCTTCGCCGCGCAGCAGATGAGCTCGCCCTGCCTGAGGCGGTCGCCGTGCTCGACTCGGCGCTCCGCGCCACTCCGCTCACGCCCGTGGGTCTTCGATTCCTGTCCCACGGTTGGCCGCCGCGGGCCCGGCGAGCCGCGGCGCTCGCCCACGAGCGCTCCGAATCGGGTACCGAGAGCGTCCTCCGAGTTCTACTGCATGAGGTCGGCATCCGCGCCACCCCGCAGGCGCCGCTCCCGACCGGCGACAATCACCGCGCCGACCTGCTCATCGGCGACCGACTTCTGATCGAGTGCGACAGTGACGCGCATCACGCTGAACCGGCCGATCGTCGGCGCGACCTCCTGCGCGACGAGAGCCTCGTAGCCCTCGGCTATCTGGTCGTGCGGTTCGACTACCGGCAGGTCTTCAGCGACCCCGCCGGCGTGGTCGCGACGGTGGCGGCGATCGTCGCCCGGGGCGACCATGTGTCGCGGCGCCCCGGACGGTGACCGTGCGGTAGGCGTGTCGACCCTCCTTCTCGGCGTGTCTCGCGCTGCGCCGGGCCTCAGCGACAGCGACAGCGACAGCGACAGTGTCCGGGTCTGGGGCAGCTCGCTCGCCCCTCGCGCGGCGCGGGCGAGTGCGACCCGGTAGCCTGAGGCACGTGAGCGTGCAGAACCCCTTCGGCCAGGTGCTCGTGGCCCTGGTGACCCCGATGACCGCCGACGGAGAGGTCGACTGGCCCGGGGTCGAGAAGCACATCGAGCACCTCATCACCCACGGAGCCGACGGCATCGTCGTCACCGGCACGACGGGAGAGACGAGCACCCTCACCGACGCGGAGAAGCTCAAACTCGTCACCGTCGGCAAGGCCGTGAGCTCGGGCCGGGCGACGATCATCACGGGCGGCGGATCGAACGAGACGGCGCACGCGATCGAGCTGTACAAGGCGAGCGAGAAGGCCGGCGCCGACGGCGTCATGATCGTGACGCCCTACTACAACAAGCCGACCCAGGCCGGAGTGCTCACGCACTTCCGGCTGATCGCCGACGCCACCGACCTGCCGGTGGTCCTCTACGACATCCCGGGCCGCACGGGCATCGAGATCCGGTACGAGACGATCCTCCGCGCCGCGAAGCACCCGAACATCCTCGCCGTGAAAGACGCCAAGGGCGACCTGAGCGAGGTCAGCCGCGTGCTCAACCAGACCGACCTCATGTACTTCGCGGGTGATGACGCCAACGTGCTCCCGACGCTCGCGATCGGCGGCACCGGCCTCATCGGGGTCACGGCGAATGTCGCCCCGGCGAGCTACCGGACGATCGTCGACGCCGTGAACGCGAACGACCTCGCGACCGCGACCGCCGAGCACCAGCGGCTCGAGCCGCTCGTTCGCGCACTCATGACCCACGTGCCCGGCACGGTCGCCACGAAGTACGTGCTCCACGGCCTCGGCCGCATCGGCTCACCGCGCGTTCGCCTGCCGCTCGTCGGCCCCGAAGACCACGAGGCGGCGATCATCGAAGACGAGATGGCACTCGTGAGCGACATCGAGGGCGTCGACCTCCACAGCTTCCGGCCCGACCGCAATGCGGCGGCCGGCGGTGCCCTGCCGAAAGTGGCCGGCACCACCCGATAGGCGTCATCCGGGGGCGCGAGGCCCCTCCGACCGGCCCGCGAGGGCCCGAGCTTCAGATACGAGGACCCCCCCGTGCCCC
>SCPB01000107.1 GCA_005502445.1 Microbacteriaceae bacterium X2B | reverse complement strand
GGTTATCCCGGAACTCCTCACTGGTAGTCCTCCCTGGTTATTTATTGTGGAATTCGGCAGTGCGGCGAATACGCTTACATGTCGGCGGCCCACTGTCAAGAAATCATCAACTTGTCAGTCATCTTTTGCGAAGCGGGCTCTAAGCCAATCCGCTCTTAAAAACCGGGCGTTTTTGCTGGTTTTCGTGACTTTGTGAAGCAAGGCGCTGAAAAACCGTTGAATCTTGATCGCACAAAGATGTAAGACAAGTTAGAGAAAACCAACGGCAGGGACGGTTCAGGAGCCATGACCACCATCGATTTGACGTCCATCGGGACCTTCGCGCTCGACCGCACGGTGAAAGGCATGCCGGGCGATCTGGCCCCCACCGCCCTCAAGGACATCGGCAAATACGGCTGGAACGTGCTGCGTGAGGACCTGCCTCTGCCGCTCGCCGTCATGCGCGAAAGCGCCATCGCCCATAACAGCGCCTGGATGCGGCGTTATCTCGAGGCCACCGGCGCCGATATCGCGCCGCATGGCAAGACGACGATGAGCCCGCAACTTTTCGCCCGCCAGGTGAAGGACGGCGCCTGGGCGATCACCATCGGATCGGTCGAGCAGCTGCAGGTGGCGCGGCAATTCGGCTTCCAGCGCCTCCTCCTCGCCAACCAGCCGGTCGGCGCCAAGTCGCAGCGCTACATTGTCGATGAGCTCAAGCGCGACAAGCAATTCGACTTCTATTGCTTCGTCGATTCGGTCGATCTCGTCCGCCAGCTCAGCGCCGTCGCGCGCGACGGCAAGCTCGATCGCCCCATCCAGGTGATTATCGAAGGCGGCTTTGCCGGCGGCCGCACCGGTTGCCGCACGCTTGAAGAGGCGCTCGCGGTGGCGCGCGCCGTCAAGGCTGCCGCCCCTTATCTCTCCTTGCGTGGCGTCGGCGGCTATGAAGGCTTGCTGCGCCGGCCCTCTCCCGATGAATCGGCCAAGGTGGTCGACGGCTTCCTCACTTTCCTTCTCGACATCGCTCTGGGCTGCGACCGTGAGGATCTGTTCGGCGACGGCGAAGTCCTGCTGACCGCCGGCGGCACCGTCTTCTACGATCTGGTGACCCGGCATTTCGGCGCGGCGAAGATGTCACGTCCTGTCCGCGTCGTGCTGCGCTGCGGCTGCTACATCACC
>SCPB01000077.1 GCA_005502445.1 Microbacteriaceae bacterium X2B | reverse complement strand
CGCCCCAGCAGGCCCGCAAGTGGTGGACGGGCGAGATCGCCCGCATCGCCAACGCCCAGAACGCCGAGCCCGCCTCACTCATCTCGTCGGCGGATGTCGCGGCGATCGTCGCCCTCGTCGACTCCGGCGCGCTCACGGACCGTCTCGCGCGCCAGGTCGTCGAGGGAGTGATCGCGGGCGAGGGCACGCCGCAGCAGGTGGTGGATGCCCGTGGCCTGGCCGTCGTGTCGGATGACGGCGCCCTCATCGCGGCCATCGATGCCGCGCTCGCGTCTCAGCCCGACGTGCTCGAGAAGATCCGAGACGGCAAGGTGCAGGCAGCCGGAGCCGTCATCGGTGCGGTGATGAAGGCGATGGGCGGCAAGGCCGATGCGGCGCGGGTCAGGGAGCTCGTGTTGGAGCGGGCGACCGCGCCGAGCTAGCGGCGGTCTGAACGACGTTGAGGACGTGGGGAGATCGGCGGAGAAGTGCCAAAACACCCCGCCTCAGGGTGTTGCGGCGTAGAATCGTCCCCACCATGAGCACCGCGCGGGATCGTCGTCAGGCAGCGAGCGAATCGCTGTCCCGTTGGCGTGCCCGCAGCGCGGAGGACAAGCGCGTGGTTCGCCGGAGCGTCGTGATCGACCGTGTGGTCAGCAGCATGGCGATGGAGAACGAGCCGGTTTCGCGCACGTGGGTCCAGCAGGCGAAGCAGACGAGAGCCTGACCCGGCGGTTCGCCACCACGCAGGGCGAGCTGACCTACGCGCAGCTCGCCGACGCGATCGCGCCGTACCTCGCCGCCCTGCTCGACCGGATCGCCGACGGCGATTACGCGAACCAGCCGTTCACCGACGAGTTGGTGAAGCACTTCCATCACGCGATCATCGGGGAGCTGTTGCCGGACATCGCAGGGGAGTGGCGACGAGAGCCCGTCCAGATCGGGCACCATGTCCCGGCCGACTGGTTCCAGGTGCCGATGCTCATGCGCGACTACGCCGACAACGTCCAGGCTCGGTTCGCCGACGCCGGCACCCTCGAACTCCAGATCGAACTGCTGGCATACGCCGAGGGGGAGTTCCTGCACATCCATCCGTTCGCGGACTTCAACGGGCGTGCCGTCCGAGCTTTCCTGAGCGAATTGCTGATGCGGCTGGATTTTCCGCCGGTCGAGGTCGCGGTTGAGCGCGGCACGGCGCGGTTCGATGACTACACGACCGTGCTCGCGCATTACGACAACGGACGTATCGGGCCGCTTGTCGAGTTCTGGGAGGAGCGGCTCGATTCAGAGCTGCCGACGATTGTGGACGGAGAGGGCTCCTGGGGCTCTTCATGATAGAAGAGCCCCACACCGGCGACCCTTATCAGGAGCCGGGAGGCTCCCGGCCGCATCTACCCCCCTACTACGCCCGCGTATCCTCCGCGTCATACTCCGCAGCCCTCGCTGCACCCGCATGATGACCCCCGCCGCGACGACGATGACCACCCGCCCAGCGGCGGCGGCATCCACAGCAGCGCGGTCACGCTCAGCACCCCCACATACAGGTCGCCGACCCGAGGCCCGCCCGTCACGACGACGGTGAACAGCCCCTGCAGGCGCCCGCGCATCGCATCGGGCACGGATGCCTGCAGCATCGTGTTGCGGAAGATCATGCTGACGCTGTCGGCGGCTCCCGAGAGCCCCAGCAGGATGCTTGCCGCGACGCCCGCCGCGACCGCGACCCCGGGGGTAGCTCGCGACGGATCCAGCCGCGGCACGATCGCCCGGCGCGCCACCCCGAGCATGGTGGCAGCGACCGTGTGGAGCGTGTGACGAGCAGGTACAGCGGCAGCACGGCCTCCGCGCCCAACCACGAGTACCTGGCGAGCCCCGCGGGCGGCGGCCAGGTAGGAGGTGGCCGCGGGCGGACGTCGCTGAAGTGGTCAGGGGGAACCCTTCGAGGATGAGCGGGCGTGCCTCGCGCGCTGACGCCCCGCCTATCGAGGCAGGAGTCTCCGACCACGAGCGCACGTCGGCCGTCTGCGCCACACTGGCCGCATGGCGATCGGCTACGACTTCATCGCGCCCTTGTGGCAGTGGAAGGGCGACACCCCCTGGCACTTCATCACCGTGCCCGAGCGCATCAGCGACGAGATCGCCGCCCGCATGGAGGGCTTCGCCCGCGGGTTCGGCAGCGTGCGGGTGCGCGTGCGCGTCGGCGCGACCGAGTGGGCGACGAGCGTGTTCCCCGACTCCGCGAGCGGCTGCTACCTGTTGCCGATCAAGAAAGCGGTGCGCGCGGCCGAGGGGCTCGAGGTCGGCGCCGAGGCGCGGGTGCACCTCGAGCTCGTCGACCTCCGGCCGTGAGGGCGAACACCCGCCGCACGTGTCGACGCCCGCCGGGCTTCAGGCACTCGCCCCATACTTGACCCCCGTCAGCCGCTCCGACTCGCTCCACACGAGCTCGCCCACCTCCGGCTCGAGCGCGCCCTCCGGCACGAGCGCCGCGACCGTGCCGCCGCGCAGCTCGCGCCAGCCGTTCGGGCCGTAGTAGCCGCCGCCGACCGCGCGCGGCGAGGTGGCCGCGAAGATCTGCGGTCGCGCCCCGTCGGCGGCGCTCTGCCCGACGAGCAGCGACAGCGAATGCGTCCACCCGGGCAGCCGCCGCCCCTGCAGCGGGCCGTTGACGGCGAGGCTCGTGGTGCTGAAGCCCGGATGCGCCGCGACCGAGGTCAGCCCCCACCCGGCGGCGTCCGACCGCGCCTGCAGCTCGCGTGCGAAGACGAGGTTCGCGAGCTTCGTCATGCGGTAGACCGCCCACGGGTCGTACGGCGCCCACCCGTTCACAGACGACCCGTTCACAGACGAGTCGCTCAGCGACGCGCGCGTGATGCGGCCGCGCTGCGCGACGAAGCTCGCGGTCGAGACGACGCGGGGCGCATCCGCCGCACGCAGCGCCGGCAGCAGCAGGCCGGTGAGTGCGAAGGGGCCGAGGTGGTTCGTACCGAGCTGCAGTTCGAACCCGTCGGCCGTCTCGCGCCGCTCGGGCACGGCCATGACCCCGGCGTTGTTGACGAGGATGTCGAGCGGGCGCCCCTCGGCCGCGAGCACGCCGGCGAACGAGTGCACGCTGTCGAGGGAGGCGAGATCGAGCGACCGCACCGCGAGCGTGCCGCGCGGTGAGCGCTCGAGCAGCGCGCGGCGGGCATCCTCGCCCTTGCGAGCATCCCGCGCCGTCATGACGACGTGCGCCCCGGCGCCCGCGAGCGCGCCGGCGACCTCGAGGCCGAGACCGCTGTTGGCACCCGTGACGACGGCGAGACGGCCGGTCAAGTCGGGCAGCGGCTCATCGAGGGCGTGGCGGCGGCGCATACACACTCTTTCGGAGCCGGCGGAGAAGTCGGTGGGCGGAGCAGGGCGAGGGCCCCGCCCGCGATCGTGGCACGCCGACCTGCGGGAACGACCCCGGGTTCGCGCCTCAGCGCCCGCGGCTAACCCCGCTTCGCTCGGAACAGCCCGCGTCGGCCTTTCGGATCCTGCGCCGGCGCGCTGGGCGTCGGCGAGCTCCACGTCTTCACGACAGCCCACGCGACGGCCGCGATCGGCACCGACAAGATGGCTCCCGTGATACCCCCGAGAATCGTGCCGGCGGTGAGCGCGAGCAGCACCGCGAGCGGGTGCAGCTTGAGTGCCTGCGACAGAACGATGGGTTGCAGCAGGTCGCCCTCGAGCTGATTGACGGCGACGACGATGACGACCACGATCAGGGCGACGACGGGCCCATTGGCGACGAGCGCGACGAGGGCCGCGAGGATGCCGGCCACGGTCGCGCCGACGAGCGGGACGTATGCGGCGAGGAAGACGATCGCGGCGAGCGGCAGTGCGAGCGGCACGCCGAGGATGGCCAGCCCCGCGCCGATCGCGACGGCATCGACGAGCGCCACGATCGTCGTGCCGCGCACGTACCCGCCGAACGTCGTCACAGCGGTGCGACCCACGCGCCGGCCACGGGCGAGACGCTCTCCGTCGAAGGGCCGGAGGAAGAACTCCCAGATTCGGTCACCGTCTTTGAGGATGAAGAACAGGATGACGAGAAGCAGCACGAGCCCGGCGAGGAACTCGCTCACCAGTGCCACGCCCGCGACGGCGCCCGAGCCGAACTGGCTGGTCGTCGCGAACTCGATGGCGCTGTCGCGCAGCGAGTCGACATCGAGATCGATGTCGTCGAGCGGGAGTGGCCCGTTCCGGATGAACGCCAGCAGTTCGTCGAAGCCCGCCGCAGCCGACTCGACGAGGTCGTTCCACTGCCGTCGAACGGCCAATGCGATGAGCGTGAAGGCGCCGCCGAGCAGAATCAGAGCGGTCAGGAGCGTCACCCATGCGGCGGCCAGCGGCGAGAACCGTCTGCGGCGGAGGAAGGCGACGAACGGCGCGAACGCCGAGGCGAGGATGACCGCCAGCAGTACAGGGATGATCACCAGTCGCAGCTGGATGAGGGCGAAGACGATCGCCGAGATGAGGATCGTGACGACGATGATCTGGGCGCTGCGGATGCTCAACCGGCCCAGCCGGTCGGTCATCAGCGCGCGGAGGGTGGAGCCCGGCTGAGTATCGGTCATCGCTCTACCCTCTCACTCGCGCCCGATACCGGCCCACGGGATCGGGAAGAAATTCTTGTCGCACCCGTACCCCTGGGAGCCCTCCGGGCGATAGCGGCAAGTGAGATGAGAGAGGCACCGTGCTCCACTCGACTGCCTTCCGGAAGTCGGCATCTCTGCGGCGACCGGGGGGTCGCCGTTCCACTCAGCCAGCGGGAGACCTGCGTCGACGATGCAGGGCACCCGCCGCCTAGAAAAAGGATGAACTCGAATGTTCGCATGGATTGCAGGACTGGGGCTGGTCGCCAAGCTTTCACTGGGCGCAGGAGTCGTTGCTGTCGGACTGACCGGTGTCGGCGCTGCCGGCGCCGCCGGTGTTCTGCCGGGTGAAGCGCAAACGGCCTTCAACGACGTGGTCGCGGTGGTCGTGCCGGTGACCGAGGAGGAGGCTGTCGGCGACGAGTTCGCTCAGGATGAGAGCGACGCCGAAGACGCCCTCGACGAGACCGCTGAAATCGACGACGAGAGCACCGGAATCGACGACGAGGACTCCGGGCGCGCTCAGGAGGACATCTACCGCGAGAGCGACGACGATGACGAGTCGAGCGACGAGGACTCGGGGCGCGCTCAGGAGGACCTCTACCGCGAGGACAGCGACGCGCGCGAGGAGTCGGACGTGGAAGGCGACGAGTCGTCCGTCGACCAGAACGTCGGGACCGAGACCGGCACTGAGACCGGCACCGAGACCGGCACCGAGGCCAACATCGGTTCCGAGACCGACGAGCAGAGCGGCACCACGTCGGGCGGCCGTCCGTAACGTTCACCACCACGAATCGACGCGCTGCTGACACGCCGCGCCAGAGCGGCCCCTCTCGACGGGAGTTCGAGTGGGGCCGCTTCTCGTGTGCTGGGCAGGAATGCAGCGGTGCGCGCCTGGTCGTGACTGGCACGGGTGCCAGACGCTCTCCGAAAGATCTTCCCTCTACCCGTACCCCTGGGCGCCCTCCCGTCGATAGCGGGAAGTGAGATGAGAAAGCACCGGATCACCCACTACGAGGCGCAGCAGTTGCTCGCCGGGCAGGCCCCTGCGGGTCGCTCGGAGATCGTCGTGCTCGCGTCCTCGCTGGAGGCGTTCCGGGCCGCTGCTTTCACGACGGTGCCGCAGCCCTCGGTTGCGCTCGCCGCTCGGCTCGGCCCTCCGAGGGGGGCCGACATCTCGGTGGCGACCGGGGGG
>SCPB01000076.1 GCA_005502445.1 Microbacteriaceae bacterium X2B | reverse complement strand
CCCGCCCGCCCCGCCGCGAGACCGACCAGGAAGGCAGCCACGGGCGCTGCCGGTCGGGCGACCTCGCGCGCCACGTGCTTGGCGACGTCGAGTACGACGTGCGTCGACGGGCGCGGGTCGGTGACGAGATCGTCCACGCGAAGCTCGGTGCTGAGCGCGCGCACCCAGTCGTCGAGCGCCTCCGGGGGCAGATGGCGAGGCGGTGGGGCGGCGGTGTCGTCGTTCATGTGTCGTCCTCTCGGTTCCTGGGCGATCCGGAATGCCGTTCGTTCGCGACCGGCATGCGGCGACGCTACCGCGAACGGGCGCGGCCGGATGCGCGCGGCCGGGCGTGCGCCGCCGGGTGCGGGCTCCGTGCGGATCGCCTCGCATTTTTCCCGGCGGAACGCCCGCTCGGCGGCGAGGGCGCGCGAATAGCCTCCCCCCGAGAAGGTCGTGCGTTGTCGCGCACGGGAAGGGTGGCGTGGTGACGACTGCTGAGACCGCTCCCGGGACGAGGCTTCCTGCATCCGTCGGCATCACGGCTGCAGGACGGGTTGTGCGAGCGCTCGAGGATCCGGTCCGTGATTTCGATGCCGTTCGCGCGCGCTGCCCGGTCGCCCACGACGCTCCGACGGGATGGATGGTGCTCGCTCACCGCGAGTCGGTGCGAGTCCTCGAGGATCACACCACGTTCTCGAGTGCGGTGTCGGCGCTCCACCCCGCCGTGCCGAACGGATTCGATCCCCCCGTGCACGGCGCGTATCGGGCCGTGCTCGATCGGTATCTGACGGCCGAGCGGGCTGCTGCATTCGAGCCGGAGTGCCGACAGGTCGCGGCGGAACTCGTCGACACGCTTCCCCGCGGCGTCGACGTCGAGGCCGTCGAGAGGTTCGCTCTTCCCTTCGCCGTTCGCGCGCAGAGGCGCTGGCTCGGCTGGCCGCGCACGGTCGAGGACTCGCTCCGGCGCTGGATGGGTGAGAACCATCGAGCCACACGCTCCGGGGATCGCCTCGCCATCGACGCGGCTGCGCGATCGTTCGACGCGACGGTGCTGGCGATTCTCGATGAGCGCCGTCGCACGCCCGCGGCGCTCCACGCCGACATCACTCAGGAGCTTCTCGACGACCGGATCGGGGATCGGCGGTTCACCGGCACCGAACTGGTCTCGATCCTGCGGAACTGGACCGCCGGTGAGCTCGGAACGATCTCGGCGAGCGTGGGGATCCTCGTGCGGTACCTCGCGGCGGATCCCGCGCTCCAGGATGAGCTGAGGCGCGAGCCGGCACGCATTCCGCACGCGGTCGACGAGATCCTCCGCATCCACCCGCCTCTCATGTCGAACCGCCGCGTCGCGGCTTGCGATGCCGAACTCGGAGGGAGGACGATCGCGGCGGGCGACAAGGTGACCGTGCTGTGGGCCTCCGCCAACCGGGACGAGTCGGTGTTCGGCGATCCCGATCGCTTCGATCCCGACCGCAACGCGGAGGGCAACCTCCTCTTCGGGCGCGGCATCCACGCCTGCCCGGGCGCCGACCTCGCGCGCATGGAGCTCAGGGTCCTCGTCGAGGAACTCCTGGCGGGAACGCGGCGCGTCGAGCTCGCCGAATCGGCGCCGGATCATGCCGAGTACCCCGCCGGCGGCCTGCGCTCGTTGCACGTGCGAGTGCTCGGCCTCGCCCCCGAGCGCCGATGACCGCCTCGTCCCGTCCCTTCGCACTGCTCCACATCATCAGCGGATCGCTCGGCCTCGTCGCCTCGCTCGCCCTGCTTCTCGAGACGCTGGCCCTGGCGGCAGACCCGGCGGCTACTGCCTGGTGCGACGTCAACCCGTTCATCGGATGCAGCACGAGCATCAGCTCGGTGCAGGGCTCCCTGCTCGGAGTGCCGAACCCCGTGCTCGGCATCGTCTTCTGGTCGGGCACGCTCACCGTGGGCCGTGACGATACCGCTCTTCCTGGCACTGCTCGTGCGGGCCCTCGCCACCGCCGAGCTGCATTCCGGATGTGTACCAGCAGCGACGGAAATCTTTTTGACGGCCATCCGCTGTTGCCGCGATCGTCAGTCGCGCTGAGGATGGTCGACGAGGGGCGCGATGATCGCGTCGCTGGAGTCGCCGACGATCGAGAGGTTCCGTGACGATGGAGAAGACGACCACCTCGACGAGCACCGGAGCCAACGGGGGTCTCGCAGACTCTCTCGTCGGGCTCAGCCGCTTCCTCAGACCCGGTGTCACGTCGGACGACCTGAGATCGGTATTCCTGCAGGGAGGTCGCGAGGGCGACTCCTTCTACCGCGATCGCTGGACGCACGACCGCGAGGTCCGGTCGACGCACGGTGTCAACTGCACCGGTTCGTGCTCGTGGAAGGTGTACGTCAAGGACGGCGTCATCACGTGGGAGACCCAGCAGACCGACTACCCCTCGGTCGGCCCCGACTCGCCCGAGTACGAACCGCGGGGCTGCCCGCGCGGCGCGGCGTTCAGCTGGTACACCTACTCGCCGACGCGCGTCCGCTACCCGTACGTGCGCGGGGTCCTGCTCGAGGCGTATCGCGCGGCGAAGGCTCGCACGGGCGACCCGGTGCTCGCCTGGGCCGCTGTCACGGGCGACCCTGAGACGTCCCGCGCCTACAAGCAGGCTCGAGGCAAGGGCGGCCTCGTCCGCGCGAGCTGGGACGAGGCGGCGGAGATCGTCGCGGCCGCTCATGTGCACACCATCAAGACCTACGGGCCGGACCGCATCGCGGGGTTCTCGCCGATCCCGGCCATGTCGATCGTCTCGCAGGGCGTCGGGGCGAGGTTCGTCACCATGCTCGGCGGCACGATGCTCTCGTTCTACGACTGGTACGCGGATCTGCCCGTTGCGTCGCCCCAGGTCTTCGGCGATCAGACCGATGTGCCCGAGTCCGCGGACTGGTGGAACTCCTCCTACCTGATGATGTGGGGGTCGAACGTTCCCGTCACGCGAACGCCCGACGCGCACTTCATGGTCGAGGCGCGGTACCGCGGGCAGAAGGTCATCGTGGTCTCGCCCGACTTCGCCGACAATACGAAGTTCGCCGACGAGTGGCTCTCGACGCACCCCGGCACCGACGCGGCCCTCGCGATCGCGATGGGGCACGTGATCCTCACGGAGTTCCTCGTCGAGCGCCGTACCCCGCGGTTCGTCGACTACCTGAAGCGCTTCAGCGACTCGAGCTACCTCATCGAGCTCGTCGAGCGCGACGGCGCCTGGGTTCCCGGCAAGTTCCTCATGGCGGATGCCCTCCCCGACACCTCTGCGGATGTCGCGAATCCGGCGTTCAAGCCCGTTCTCCTCGATCAGAACGGCGTGCCCGTCGTGCCGAACGGCTCGCTCGGGCACCGATTCTCCGAATCGGATGCTGGTCGGTGGAACCTCGACCTGGGCGACGTCGACCCGTTGCTCTCCATCGCCGATGCTCCGGACTGGGACGCGCGCAGCGTCGCCATCGATCTGCCGCGCTTCGATCTCGAGCCCGAACCGGGCAAGGAGCACGCCGGCGGTGCGGGCACCGTCCGCCGAGGCGTGCCCGTCCGTGAGGTCGCCGGCCGGACGGTGACGACCGTCTTCGACCTGCTGCTGGCGCAGTACGGGGTGGGTCGCGAGGGGCTGTCGGGCCAGTGGCCGAGCGGCTACGACGACCCGACGTCCCCGGGCACTCCCGCCTGGCAGGAGGGCATCACGTCGGTTCCGGCGGCCGCCGCTGCGAGGATCGGTCGCGAGTTCGCCCAGAACGCCGAGGACTCCGGCGGCCGCTCGATGATCCTGATGGGCGCCGGCACCAATCACTGGTTCCACTCCGACACGATCTACCGGTCGTTCCTCGCCCTCACCACGATGACGGGCTGCCAGGGCGTCAACGGCGGCGGTTGGGCCCACTACGTCGGTCAGGAGAAGGTGCGCCCGGTCACCGGATGGGCGCAGTACGCCTTCGGGCTCGACTGGGTGCGTCCGCCGCGTCAGATGATCGGAACAGCCTTCTGGTATCTCGCGACCGATCAGTGGCGGTACGACGGCCTGCCCGCCGACACGCTGGCGAGCGCGCAGGCGACCGGGAAGTTCGCCGGCCGCACGACGGCCGACTGCCTCGTCGAGTCGGCCAAGCGCGGGTGGATGCCGAGCTACCCGACGTTCAACCGCAATCCGCTCGACCTCGTCGACGAGGCGGACGCGGCCGGCGTCGCTCCCGCCCAGTACGTCGTCGATCAGCTCGCGAGCGGCGAGCTGCGGTACGCCTGCGAGGATCCCGACTCGCCCGAGAACTTCCCGCGGGTGCTCAACGTGTGGCGGGCCAACATCATCGGCTCCTCCGGCAAGGGCAACGAGTACTTCCTCAAGCACCTCCTCGGCACGACCTCGGCCATCCGCGGCGAGGAATCGGCCCCGAGCAGGAGGCCGGCGTCGATCGACTGGCACGAGGAGGCCCCGACGGGCAAGCTCGACCTCCTGGTCACGAGCGACTTCCGCATGACGTCGACGACCACTCACAGCGACGTGGTCCTGCCACCGGCGACCTGGTACGAGAAGCACGACCTGTCGACGACCGACATGCATCCCTTCATCCACAGCTTCAACCCGGCGATCGCGCCACCGTGGCAGACGAAGACCGACTTCGACATCTTCCACACGATCGCGCGGCGCATCTCCGAGCTCTCCGAGACGCACCTGGGCGTGCGACGGGACCTCGTCGCGTCTCCGCTCTTGCATGACACCGCCGATGCGATGGCCACTCCGCACGGGATCGTGGTCGACGACCCCGCTCTCATCCCGGGGGTCACGATGCCGAAGCTGACGGTCGTCGAACGCGACTACCCGGCGTTCGCGGCGCGCATGGCGGCTCTCGGCCCGCTCACGACCGAGCTGGGCATGATCACGAAGGGGCTCAAGTACAACCCTGATGTAGAGGTCGCCGACCTCGGCAAGCGCAACGGCCTCGTGGAGTCCGGCCCCGCGAAGGGTCGCCCGAGGCTCGACACCGACGTGCGCGCCTGCGAGATGGTCCTCGCCCTCTCCGGCACGACGAACGGCCGCCTGGGCACTCAGGGGTTCAGGACCCTTGAGGTGCAGACCGGCCAGAAGCTCGCACACCTCGCGAGCGACAGCGAGGGCCGGCGCTTCGTCTTCACAGAGGTGCAGGGGGCTCCCGTGCCCGTGCTGACCTCCCCGGAGTGGTCGGGAAGCGAGCACGGCGGCCGACGGTACAGCGCCTTCACGATCAACGTCGAGCACCTCAAGCCGTGGCACACGCTGACGGGTCGACAGCACTTCTACATCGATCACGACTGGATCGCCGAACTCGGCGAGCAGCTCCCGGTGTATCGACCGCCTCTGGACATGCACCGGCTCTTCAACGACTCCATCGTCGGCTCGACCGCGCCGACGGGAGCCGCCGGGTCGCAAGGCAGGGCGGAGGTCGCCGTGCGCTACCTGACGCCCCACTCGAAGTGGTCCATCCATTCCGAGTATCAGGACAACCTCATGATGCTCAGCCTCTCGCGAGGCGGGCCGACGATCTGGATGTCGCCGCAAGACGCCGACAAGATCGATGTCCGCGACAACGACTGGATCGAGTCGTACAACCGCAACGGCGTCGTCGTCGCCCGCGCGATCGTCTCGCACCGCATGCCCGAGGGGACGGTGTACATGTACCACGCGAAGGATCGCACGATCAACGTGCCGATCGCCGAGACCTCGGGGCTGCGCGGCGGCACGGGCAACTCGCTCACGCGGATCCTGCTCAAACCCACCCACCTGATCGGCGGGTACGCGCAGCTCTCCTTCGCGTTCAACTACCTCGGCCCGACGGGGAACCAGCGCGACGAGGTCACCGTGATCCGTCGTCGTAGCCAGGAGGTGGAGTACTGATGCGCGTCATGGCTCAGATGTCGATGGTGATGAACCTCGACAAGTGCATCGGCTGTCACACGTGCTCCGTCACCTGCAAGCAGGTGTGGACCAATCGCGACGGCATGGAGTACGTCTGGTTCAACAACGTCGAGACGCGACCGGGCCTCGGGTACCCGCGTCGGTACGAAGACCAGGAGAAGTGGCGGGG
>SCPB01000075.1 GCA_005502445.1 Microbacteriaceae bacterium X2B | reverse complement strand
TTCAATTGTTGATAAAAGCCCGACGCCGCATGCCGAGGGACCTCGTCGACGACTGCTTCGCAACCGCATCGAATCGATTCGACATCGGGGCCCACCGGCCCTAGGATGAGAGCCCGTGCGCGGCCCTGCCCGCCGGAACCCGCGTGGCGCGCGAGCGCCCGCGCCCTCCGCGCCGCCTCGGCGCAGCATCCACCGACCATCCCCAGACCGGCCGTTCCGGCGACCGGTGCCGCACCCCTCAGGGAGACCAGCCGCGTGACCACCGTCGTGCACCCGGGAGACTCGCTCACCCGTCGTCAGCGCGTCGTCTACGTGCTCGTACTCGGCGCCCTCACCGCGCTCGGGCCGTTCACGGTCGACCTCTATCTGCCCGCGTTCCCGCAGGTGGAGGCCGACCTCGGCGTGCGCACCGCGGTCGTGCAGCTGACCCTCACGGCGACGATGATCGGCTTCGGCTTCGGCCAGCTCGTCGTCGGGCCGTGGAGCGACCGCGTCGGCCGCCGCATGCCGCTGATCCTCGCCTCGAGCGTGCACGTCGCCGCGAGCATGATGGTCGCCCTCGCGCCCGACATCACCTGGCTCATGGCCGCGCGCGTACTGCAGGGGGCGGGCGCGGCGGCGGGCGGCGTCGTCGCGATGGCGATGGTGCGCGATCTGTTCGGCGGCTACCCCCTGGTCAGGATGCTCTCGCGACTCGCCCTCGTCACCGGGCTCGCGCCCATCGCCGCGCCCGTCATCGGCTCGCAGTTGCTGCTGATCACCGAGTGGCGCGGACTCTTCGTCGTGCTCGCCGGGTACGGGGTGCTCGTCGTCGCGGCGTCGTGGTTGTTCATCGTCGAGACGCTGCCGCCGGCCCGCCGCGTCGACAAGGGGCACTCGACGATCGGCGAGCGCTACAAGGCGCTGTTCGCCGACCGCATCTACATCGGTGTCGCGATCATCGGCGGGTTCACCTTCACGGGGCTGTTCGCCTACCTCTCGGCCTCGTCGTTCCTCTTCCAGGACGTCTACGGGCTCGACCCGCAGGCCTACGGCCTCGTCTTCGCCGCGAACTCGGTCGGCGTCGTCATCGGCGTGCAGACCAGTTCGCGACTGGCCAAGCACGTCGGGCCGCAATGGATTCTCTCCGTCTCGACGGCCGTGCTGCTCGCGAGCGGCATCGCGATCGTCGTGCTCGACCAGGCCGACGCCGGCATGTGGGGCACGATCGTCCCCCTGTTCTTCTTCATCACGGCGTGCGGCTTCGGGTTCCCGCTCGTGCAGGTGCTCGCGCTCGCCAACCACGGCAAGGAGGCGGGCACCGCGGCCTCGCTGCTCGGCGCACTCAACTTCGGGCTCGCGGGGCTGCTCTCGCCCATCGTCGGAACCTTCGGCATCGCCAATGCGACCCCGATGGGCGCGGCGATGGCCGTCGCGGCCGCGGTCGCGGTGGCCGCGCTGTGGTTCGTCGTGCGGCCGTGGACGGTGCCGGCGCTGTCGCGCTGACGACGCGGGCGGAGCGCCTGGCCGGCCACGGGCATCCTCGATGATGCGTCGATAGGGTGCCGGGATGGAGCCCGTCACCACGCGCCGCGTCACCCGCCGCTGGCCCTGGATCAGCGGCAGCCTCACCCTCGGGCTCGCCGCAGCGATCGGCCTGCTGGTGGTGCTGCGCGAATCCCCGCTCGACCTCGATGCCGGGTGGATGGAGGAGGTCATCGAGCACCGCAGCCCGTACTGGGAGGTTCCGGCGCTGCTCATGGATCGCCTCGGAGGCGGTCTCGTCGGCGTGCTCGTCGTGCCGATCGCGATCGTCGTCGGCCTGCTGATCGCGCGGCGTCGGTGGGCGGCGCTGTTCTCGGTGCTCGCTGCGGTGCTCAGCGCGGGCCTCGTGCAGCTGCTGAAGAACCTGTTCGGGCGCGCGCGGCCGGAGGACATCCTCGTCATGGCCGATTTCGGGTCGTTCCCGTCGGGGCACGTCGCGAACGCCGCGACCGTCGCGGCGACCTTCGTGCTCGTGTTCGGTCTGCGGCGCCAGCGATGGTGGCTGTGGATGCTCGGCGCGGCATGGATCGTCGCGATGGCGCTGAGCCGCACCTACCTCGGAGCGCACTGGGTCACCGACACGCTCGGTGGCGCGCTCGTCGGCGTCGCGGTCGCGGTGATCGTGTGGGCTCCGTTCGCCGCGCGCATCGAAGCGGAGGCATCGCCGGGCCGCGGCATCGGAGCGCGGGCTGCGGCCCGCGAGTAGCGTGACCCGCGTGACCCGCGTGACCCGCCGCATCGTGTTCGCGCCCGACTCGTTCAAGGGCTCGATCTCGGCGCGCGCGGCCGCGACGGCGCTCTCCGAGGGCTGGCGCTCGGTCGCCCCCGACGACGAGCTCGTGCTGCTTCCGCTCGCCGACGGGGGCGAAGGCACCCTCGACGCGATCGAGGTCGCGGTGCCGGGCGCGAGGCGCATCCCCGTCGCCGTCACGGGCCCCGACGACCGCCCGGTCGTCGCGCACTGGCTGCTGCTTCCCGCTGCCGGCGGGGTCGGCGAGACCGGCGTCGTCGAGCTCGCCGCGGCCTCGGGCATCACGCTGCTCGACGCGCTGCGTCCGCTCGACGCCCACACGCTCGGGCTCGGCGAGGCGATGGCCGCAGCCCTCGACCGCGGGGTCGAACGCCTCGTCATCGCTCTCGGCGGCAGTGCTTCGACCGACGGCGGCGCCGGGGTGCTCACCGCGCTCGGGGCCCGCCTGCTCGACGCGGCGGGCGCCCCGGTCGCTCCCGGAGCCCGCGGCCTCGCCGCGATCGATCGCATCGACTCGGATGCCCTCCGCCCGCTGCCCGTCGGCGGCGTCGTGCTGCTGACCGACGTCGACAATCCCCTGCTCGGCCCGCGCGGGGCCGCCGCGGTGTTCGGCCCGCAGAAGGGGCTGGATTCCGCCACCCAGCCGCTCGCCGAGGCGGGCCTGAGGCACTGGGCGGCGCTGCACCCGCACATCGACCCGGCGCGACCGGGCTCGGGTGCGGCGGGCGGCGCGGCCTTCGGGTTGCTCGCCTGGGGCGCGACGCCGCGCACCGCGACGCCGCGCACCGCGACGATCGAGCCCGGCGCGGCCGCGATCGCCGAGCTGCTGGGTCTGCCGGCCGTGCTCGCCGGCGCGGACCTCGTCGTCACGGGCGAGGGGCGGTTCGACGGGCAGTCGTCGGGTGGCAAGGCTCCGTGGCAGGTCGCCCGGCTCGCGGCGGCGGCGGGCACGCCGTGCGCTCTCGTCGCGGGGGCGATCACCGCCGAGGCCGAGGGTTTCGCCGTGACGGCCGTGCTCGACGAACTGGCCGGCTCGACCGAGGCGGCGCTCGCCGATCCCGCTCGCTGGCTGCGGGTTGCGGGCGCACGACTCGCGGCGCACCCCCGCTCGCCTAGGCTGGCGCCATGACGGATGCGGCAGGGGCGGTCGAGGCCGCCAAAAGGGCGCTCGAAGAGGCGCAGGCGGCACTCGCGGCGGCGACCGCCGCAGCCGAGCAGGAGACCATCGAGGCGGCCCCGGCCGATGCCCCCGCGCCGCCGGTCGCCGCTCACGACGCCGCGCTCGCCGTGGCCGCCGCCGAGCACCCGCTGAGCCCCGAGCAGGTCGACGTGATCCGTCGCGGCTACGACATGCAGGGGCCCGTGATCGAGATGGGGGCGCTCGTGAACGGCGAGGCGCTCGCCGACGTGCCCGTGCGCATCCCGCTCGCGATGACGAATCGGCACGGACTCGTCGCCGGAGCGACGGGAACCGGCAAGACGCGCACGCTGCAGGGCCTCGCCGAGCAGTTGAGCGCGGCGGGCGTTCCGGTGTTCGCCGCCGACATCAAGGGCGATCTGAGCGGCATCTCGATCGAGGGAACTCCGAGTGAGAAGCTCCTCGCGCGCACTCGCGGTATCGGGCAGCAGTGGCAGGCCGGCGCGTTCCCGACCGAGTTCTTCGCTCTCGGCGGCGTGGGCAACGGGGTTCCGGTGCGCGCGACGGTGTCGAGCTTCGGCCCGCTGCTGCTGAGCAAGGTGCTCGGCCTCAACGACACGCAGGAGTCGAGCCTCGGGCTGGTGTTCCACTTCGCCGACCTGCAGGGTCTGCCGCTCGTCGACCTCGACGACCTGCGCGCGGTGATCCGGTTCTTGACGAGCGAGGAGGGCAAGGCCGACCTGGCCGAGCTCGGCGGGCTGAGTTCGGCGACCGCCGGGGTGATCCTGCGCGAGCTGGTCGCCTTCGGCGCGCAGGGCGCCGACGTGTTCTTCGGCGAGCCCGAGTTCGACACCGCCGACTTCCTGCGCATCGCCGATGACGGCCGCGGCGTGGTGAGCCTGCTCGAGGTGCCGGGCGTGCACGACCAGCCGGCGCTCTTCTCGACCTTCCTCATGTGGATGCTCGCCGACCTGTTCAACGATCTGCCCGAGGTCGGCGACCTCGACAAGCCGAAGCTCGTGTTCTTCTTCGACGAAGCGCACCTGCTGTTCCGCGACGCGAGCAAAGACTTCCTCGCGGCGATCACGCAGACGGTGCGATTGATCCGCTCGAAGGGCGTCGGCGTCTTCTTCGTCACCCAGACCCCGAAGGACGTGCCGGGCGATGTGCTCGCGCAGCTCGGCTCGCGCATCCAGCACCAGCTGCGCGCGCACACGCCCGATGACGCGAAGGCGCTCAAGGCGACCGTGTCGACCTATCCGAACTCGGCATACGAGCTCGGCGAGGTGCTCACGACGCTCGGCACGGGCGAGGCGATCGTGACGGTCATGAACGAGAAGGGGGCACCGTCGCCGGTCGCCTGGACGCGCCTGCGGGCTCCGCAGGCATCGATGGATGCTGCGCCCGCCTCGCACGTCACCGCCGCGGTCGCGGCCTCGCCCCTGCAGCCGCGCTACGGAACCGTGGTCGACCGCGAGTCGGCCTACGAGCTGCTGAGCGCGAAGATGAACGCCGCGGCCGAGGCGGAGGCGGCGCGCGAGACGGCCGAGGCCGAGCAGCGCGAACGAGCGACGCAGCGCCCGACGACGACCCGTCCGACGATGCGAACGACGACGCGCCGCCCGAGCGGCGGCGCGAGCGGCGGCGTCGGCGGCGTTCTCGGCGACCTGATCGGTTCGCGCACGGGCCAGACCATCGTGCGCGAAGTGCTGCGCGGGGTCTTCGGCACGCTCAAGCGCCGCTGACCGACACCCCGGCGAGCCGCAGCATGCCGTACACGATCGCCGCGGTCGCCGTGAGCACGCCCGCGAAGCCGAGGGCCGCGATCCCTGGTCGGTTCTCGTACCAGTAGGCGGCCTGCGGCCAGGTGGCGTGGAACTCGCGCTGGGTCAACGGCTCGGCCGCCTCGACCACGGGCGCCCTCGTAGCCGCGGCCACGAGCCCCATGCTGTGTCGGCTCCAGTACTGCCCCCGCATCCGGAACAGCCGGCGACCGCGCTCGTCGAGCGCGAGCAGTTGCGGCACCGCGTGGGTCGTGCCCGAGACGAAGACCTCCACGAGGTGCACGACGGCGATCTCGGCGAGCTCCACGCGGAACGGCCGCGACAGGAACGACCGCTTGAACACCGAACGCCCGGCGACGGTCACGTTGCTGCGCGAGAAGTCCACGATGCCGTACGCGGTCAGAGCGACGACCGCGAGCGCAGCGGCGATCACGACGACGAGGTTCCCGTTGGGAATCGCGAAGAACAGCATCGGCACGATGAGCGCGGCGAGCACGAGGCCGATCGCGAGCACGCCGTCGCACAGCAGACGCCGCCGTGGGCGCACGACGACAGGAGCGTCGTGGGCATTGCTCACGATCGTCCCCTTCGCTCCGTGGTGGTGGTGGCCGTCTGAGAACCGCTGTGCGAGGAGCAGGCGACCGGAGAGCGGAGGATGGGGGATTCGAACCCCCGAGGGCTTGCACCCAACACGCTTTCCAAGCGTGCGCCATAGGCCACTAGGCGAATCCTCCAGCGGTCGCCGTGCGCCGGCGCGTGACGACCTCGGTGAATCCTACCCGTAAACTAAGTGCGGCTCCTCGCGCGGCGTCACCCAGGCCAACTCCCCCAGGGCAGAAATGCAGCAAGGGCAACCGGGCTCTGGCGGGTGCGCGAGGAGTCCTTATTCTGCGGTCGGCACTGCGGCAGCCGGGTCCGAAGTCCCTGGGCGCCGCCCTTCCCGCCCGCCTAGGCTGTGCGGGATGGCCAAGAGCATCTACCTCACGTCGGCCGAGGGCAACTCGGGCAAGTCGTCGATTGCGCTCGGCGTGCTCGACACCCTCGTGCACCAGATCGAGCGTGTGGGGGTGTTCCGTCCGGTCGCCCGCTCGCGCGCCGAGCGCGACTACGTGCTCGAGCTGCTGCTCGCCCACGCGGGCGTCGACCTCGACTACGACGAGTGCATCGGCGTCGGCTACGACGACGTGCATGCCGACCCCGAGGCGGCGCTCGGCCGCATCGTCGAGCGATTCCGCGCGGTCGAGCGGCAATGCGAGGCGGTCGTCATCGTCGGCAGCGACTACACCGACGTCTCGAGCCCGACCGAGTTGAGCTTCAATGCGCGCATCGCGGCGAACCTCGGCGCCCCTGTGC
>SCPB01000074.1 GCA_005502445.1 Microbacteriaceae bacterium X2B | reverse complement strand
GCTCGCGAGCGACAGCACGAGGTTCGCCGCGACGTTGGCCCCTGCGAGGGCGCGCCGCACCGGGGCGCTGCGGTCGGGCGACCCGATCTCGCCGCTCGCGAGCCGGACGGTGTCGACGGCCTGCGTCGAAAAGGTCGTGAGTCCGCCGCAGAAGCCCGACACGACGAGCAGTCGCACAGTCGGATCGTCGACGGCCGCCACCGCAGCCCCGGCGATGAGCGAGCCGAGCGTGTTGACGACGAGCACGCCCCATGGGATCGATCGGCGCGCCGGCAGCGCGACGCCGACGAGGTAGCGCAGCAGAGCGCCCGCGGCGCCCGCACCGGCGAGCGCGAGCACGGTCGAGGCGGCGCTCACTCGTCGACCTCCGGCCACGGGGCGGGAGCGGCCGCGAGCCGCAACCCGATCACGTGCCCGCCCGCGGCCGAACCGATGCCGAGCAGGAGCGTGAGCAGCACGGTCGCGATCGCCCCGGCGGTGCGCCCGCCGTCGGCGAGCTGCACGACCGAGACGGCGAAGGCCGAGTAGGTCGTGAACGCGCCGAGCAGTCCCGCGCCGAGCCCCGCGCGGGCCCATCCGGGCACGCGCGGCGACGCCCAGCCGACGAGCACGCCGAGCGTGACGCTGCCGAGCACGTTGACGAGCAGCGTGCTCGCCGCGAGGCCGGTGGGGGCGTGCGGCAGGGCCGCATCCAGCCCCGCTCGCAGCAGCGTGCCGATCGCCCCGCCGCCGGCGACGGCGGCGAGCGCCGCGAGGTGGAGCGCGCCGGGAGGGCGGGCGCTCGCCGGGTACGGATTCGCGGTGCGAGGCTTCGCAGCATCGGGATGCTCGCCTCGAGTACGACTGTCGCCCACGTGCCCAACCTAGCGGCGACGGGTCGTGCCCCCGGCAGATTCGTCGCTCGTTGTGCTCGTCGGGCTCGCCCGCAACGACGAGCGACCAATCTGCGCCTGCGTCCCGTCCCGCGGGCGCAGAGCGAGGGGCGGGGTCGACCGTGACGACCCCGCCCCTCCGTGCTGAGCGGCGAGCGCGTCTCCTGAACTCGACGCGCCGGCCGCCGCTCAGACGAGTCGCGTCGCGATGCGGCCATAGCCGTCGCGGGCGACCAGTTCCAGTGTGGCGACTATCGCCCATGCCGCAAGACCCGCGAGCGCGATCGAGAGCGAGATCACGGCGAGGCCCCGTCGATCACGGGGTGGGCGGCGCGAGCGCGGTCGCCCGCCGACTCCGGAACACGCAGCCGGGGCAGGGTGACGCCGACCATCGGCCCGACGAGAAGAGCGAAGGCGACCGTGCCGAGCCCGACCGTGCCGCCGAGCAGCCAGCCGATCGCGAGCACCGAGACCTCGACCCCCGTGCGCACCTTCCAGATCGGCCAGCCGAAGCGCGCGTGGGCACCGGTCATGAGGCCGTCGCGCGGGCCCGGCCCGAATCGGGCGCCGATGTACAGGCCCGTCGCGATCGCGAGCAGCGACAGCCCGCCGGCGAACATGAGGATGCTCTCCCACAGCTCGTCCGGGGTCTCGAGTACGAGCAGCGCGAGGTCCATCGCCGGGCCGATGAGCAGCACATTGAGCACGGTGCCGATGCCGGGCCGCTGCCGGATGGGGATCCACAGCAGCAGCACGGCCAGACCGATGAGCACGACGACGAGCCCGATCGACCATCCGGTCTGCACCTCGATGCCCTGCGCGAGCACCGTCCACGGATCGAGACCGAGATCGGCCCGGATCAGCAGGGCGACCGCGACGCCGTAGAGGAAGAGGCCCAGCAGGAGCTGGCTCCAGCGGCGGATCGTGATGCGGCGGTCGGTCATGGCTCGAGTCCATCGACAAATTGGACTTTCGGCAAGTGGCCAATTCGCCTATCGTGGCCCTATGTCACGGCTCAGCGCGCGCGGATTGGCCATGCTGCTCGGTGAGTGGCGGCCCCGCGGCGCGGGCTCCGGCACCCCGCCGCCGCTCTACGAGGCCCTCGCCGACCGCATCCGACTGCTCATCCTCGACGGCCGCATCGTGCTCGGCACGCGACTGCCCGCCGAGCGCGAGCTCGCCCAGCACGAGGGGGTCAGCCGCACGACGGTCGCCGGCGCCTACGCGCGACTGCGCGAGCTCGGGTACCTGCGCAGCCTCCGCGGCTCGGGCAGCGTCGCCCGGCTGCCCGCGTTCGGCGCCGAAGCCGCCCCCACGATCGGCGAGCGGCCCGCGCCGGGCATCCTCGACTTCTCGAAGGCGACCCTGCCCGCGATCCCCCTCGTCGCCGAGGCGGCGCGCGAGGCGGCCGAACTGCTGCCCGCTCATCTGCACCTGACCGGCTTCGACCCCCTCGGCCTCGACGAGCTGCGGCAGGCGATCGCCGACCGCTACACCGCTCGGGGCCTACCGACCGAGACCGACGAGATCATGGTGACGCTCGGGGCCCAGCACGCCATCGCCCTCGTCGCCCGCACCCTGCTCTCGCGCGGCGACCGAGCGCTCGTCGAGGCGCCGAGCTACCCGCACGCGGTCGAGGCGCTCCTCACCGCCGGTGCGCGCCTGGTCACGGTGCCCGTCACGACCGACGAGGGCTGGGACCAGGACGCGATCGATCAGGTGTTCCCGCGCACCGCCCCGGCCCTCGCCTACCTCATGACCGACTTCCACAACCCCACCGGACGCACGATGGGCGCCGAGCAGCGCGACCGGCTGCTCCGCCTCGCGGCGACGACCGGCACCGTCGTGATCGTCGATGAGACGATGGCCGAGCTCGGCTTCGGCCCCTCGGCGGAGCTGCTGCCGCCGCTCGCCGTCGGCGCGGCGGCCGCGGGCGCCGACATCGTCACCCTCGGCTCGGTGGGCAAGAGCATCTGGGGCGGCATGCGTCTGGGCTGGATCCGCGCCGACCGCGAGCTCATCGCGCGATTCGGGGTCGCCCGCCTCGCCGGCGATCTCGGTTCGCCCGTGCTCGAGCAGCTCGTGCTGCTGCGCCTGCTCGACCACTACGACCGCGTTCTGGATGCCCGGCGCGAGCAGTTGCGCGCCGGCCACGCCCTGCTCGCCGCCGAGCTCACGCGGCGATTCCCGACCTGGCGCGTCCCCGAGGTGCAGGGCGGGCTCAGCCTGTGGGTGAATCTCGGCGAACCCGTGAGCTCGCAGCTCGCCCTCGCCGCGCGAGCGCGCGGACTGCTCGTCGGCGCCGGCCCGCGGTTCGGGCTCGACGGCTCGTTCGAGCGCTTCCTCCGTCTGCCGTTCTGCCACCCCGCCGCCATCACCCTCCCCGCTGTCGACCTGCTCGAGGAGGCCTGGGCGGCGGTCGCCCGCCAGGAGGCGTTCGCGCCCACCGACGAGACCCTCGCCGCCGTCGTCTGACCCGCTGCTCTCGCGGTCGTCGCGCATCCCTCGCTGTGGGAACGCTCAGCGAACGCTGGGATGCTGACCAGAGTTCACACTCTGCGCCGACGTCGGCGACGCCTCTCTGACCGGAGACCCCCGTGCATCTGCTGTCGGTGTTCAGCCTTCGCAACCGAGCGCTCATCGCCCTCGTGACCATCGTCGTCGGGCTGTTCGGCGGCATCGCCCTGACGACGCTCAAGCAAGAGCTGATCCCCCCGGTGAGCTTCCCGCAGGTCATCGTGCTCACGCCGTACCAGGGAGCCTCACCCGAGATCGTCGAACAGGACGTCTCGACGCCGATCGAGACGGCGATCCAGGGCGTCGCCGGGCTCGAGAACTCGAACGCCACCTCGAGCACGGGATTCTCGATCGTCTCGGCGCGATTCGCGTTCGGCACCGACATCGCGCGCGCCGAGCAGCGGGTGCAGCTCGCCGTCAACCGGCTCGACCTGCCGGCCGACGTCGAACCCCAGGTGCTCACGGGGTCGATCGACGACTTCCCCGTCGTGCAGATCGCCGTCACGAGCGACCTCGACCCGGGGGCGCTCGCCGAGGCTCTCGATGAGCAAGCCGTGCCCGACCTCACCGACCTCGCCGGCGTGCGGGAGGTCTCGGTGCAGGGCGCCGTCGGCGACCGCGTCACGATCACGCCCGACGCCGACGCACTCGCGGCCCGCGGGCTCTCGACCGCCGACATCGCCGACGCCCTCGACGCCTACGGCGTGCTGCTGCCGGCCGGAACGATCACCGAGGGCGACCAGACCCTGGCGGTGCTCTCGGGCGTGCGGATCGCGAGCGTCGACGAGCTCGCCGCTCTT
The DNA here is from genome assembly GCA_005502445.1 of Microbacteriaceae bacterium X2B. GTDB lineage: Bacteria > Actinomycetota > Actinomycetes > Actinomycetales > Microbacteriaceae > Microcella. The sequence continues at coordinate 2,562 of SCPB01000074.1, read as the reverse complement.
CCGCTCATCGGCGCCGACGGCGGAGCGGCCACGATCGCCGACGTCGCCGATGTCGCGGTCGTGAGCGACCCGGTCACGAGCTATTCGCGCGTCGACGGCGAAGACGCCCTCACCCTCGGCGTCACGAAGACCCCCGCCGGCAACACCGTCGACGTCTCGAGAGCCGTGCAGGCCACGCTGCCCGCCCTCGCCGAGGCGATCGGCGACGGCACCGAGTTCACGATCGTCTTCGACCAGGCGCCGTTCATCGAGAAGTCCATCGAGTCGCTCGCCACCGAGGGTCTGCTGGGCCTCGTCTTCGCGGTGATCGTGATCCTGATCTTCCTCCTGTCGATCCGCTCGACGCTCGTCACGGCGATCTCGATCCCCACCTCGGTGCTGCTCACCTTCATCGGCATGCAGGCCTCCGGCTACACGCTCAACATCCTCACCCTCGGCGCGCTCACGATCTCGATCGGCCGCGTCGTCGACGACTCGATCGTCGTCGTCGAGAACATCAAGAGGCATCTCGGCCTCGGCGAGGACAAGAAGACGGCGATCCTCTCGGGCGTGAGGGAGGTCGCGACCGCGATCACGGCATCCACCGTCACGACCATCGCCGTCTTCCTGCCGCTCGCGCTCGTCGGCGACATCACGGGCGAGCTCTTCCGCCCGTTCGCCCTCACCACGGCGATCGCTCTCGCCGCCTCGCTCTTCGTCTCGCTCACGATCGTGCCGGTGCTCTCGTACTGGTTCCTGCGGTCTCCGCGCGCCCCGCACGGCGCCCACGCGGTCGCCCTCGGCGCGGATGCCCGCCCCGCCCCGGCCGCGCCCGTCTCGATCGAGGCGGAATCGGCCCGCCCGACGCGCCTCCAGCGCGGATACCTCCCCGTCATCCGGTGGACTCTGCGGCGGCCCGTCGCGACGCTCCTGCTCGCCGCGCTCGTGCTGGGCGCCACGGGGGCGCTCGCCACGGGACTGAAGACGAACTTCATCGGCGACTCGGGGCAGAACACGCTCACCGTGACGCAGTCGCTCGACAACGGCGCGAGCCTCGAGGCCCTCGACGACGCCGCGACGCGCGTCGAGGAGGCCCTCGCCGACGTCGAGGGCGTCGAGACCGTGCAGGCCTCGATCGGCTCTGGATCGAACTCGCTGCAGCAGATCTTCGGCGGCGGCAGCGACATCACCTACTCGATCACGACCGACCCCGACGTCGAGCAATCCGTGCTGCAGGCCGATGCGCGCGCGGCGCTCGACGGCCTCGACGACGCGGGCGAGCTGAGCGTGCGGGCGGCGGGCGGGGGCTTCTCCTCCTCCGACATCGAGGTCGACATCACGGCCGCGAACCAGGCCGACCTCGAGGAGGCGGCGCAGGTCGTTCTCGATGCCGTGCGCGACCTCGACGTCACCGCCGAGGCGCGCAGCAACCTCGCCGACACCCAGCCGTACCTCGCCATCCGTGTCGATCGTGTTCGCGCCGCCGAGCTCGGGCTCAGCGAGGTCGCCGTCGGCGGCATCGTGACGCAGGCGATGTTCCCCGCCTCGGTCGGCTCGGTCGTGCTCGACGAGCGCAGCCTCTCGATCTACCTCCCGAACCCGAACGCGCCCACGACGGTGCAGGAGCTGCGCGACTTCGCCATCCCGACCGCCGCCGGCCCGCTGCCGCTCAGCGAGCTCGCGAGCGTCGACGAGCAGCAGGGCCCCGCGACGATCACCACGATCCGCGGCACCCGCAGCGCGACCGTGACGGTGACGCCCGGCACCGACGACGTCGGCACGGCCTCGGCCGTCGTGCGGTCGGCGGTCGACGCGCTCGAGCTGCCCGACAGTGCGAGGGCCTCGCTCGGCGGCGTGACCTCGCAGCAGGCCGACGCCTTCGGCCAGCTCGGCCTCGCGCTGCTCGCGGCGATCCTCATCGTCTACGTCGTCATGGTCGCGACCTTCAAGAGCCTGCGTCAGCCGCTCCTGCTGCTCATCTCGATCCCCTTCGCGGCGACGGGCGCGATCGCGCTGCAGCTCATCGCCGACATCCCGCTCGGGGTGCCCTCCCTCATCGGCGTGCTCATGCTCATCGGCATCGTGGTGACCAATGCGATCGTGCTCGTCGACCTCGTCAACCAGTACCGCGAGCGGGGGATGCGCGCGCGGGAGGCGGTGATCGAGGGCTCCTCGCGCCGTCTGCGGCCCATCCTCATGACCGCCGCGGCGACCATCTTCGCCCTGCTGCCGCTCGGCCTCGGGCTCACCGGCTCGGGCGGGTTCATCTCGCAGCCGCTCGCGGTCATCGTCATCGGCGGTCTCGTCTCGTCGACGCTGCTCACGCTCGTCGTGCTGCCGGCGCTCTACTACCTCGTCGAGGGGGCGCAGGAGCGCCGGGCCGAGAATCGCGAGCGCGCCGCGGTGGCCGCGGCCTCCGCTTAGCCTGGATCCGCCGGCAGCCCCAGGCTCACCGGTGGATCCAGGCTAAGGGGCCACGAGTCAATTACTCACTGCGTGTCGGGTTGAGGGTGTAGTTCCATTCGCCGTGCCAGTCGTGGCGTGCGAGGCTGCCGGTGGATTCGAGTTCGCGCATCTGCTTGT
>SCPB01000073.1 GCA_005502445.1 Microbacteriaceae bacterium X2B | reverse complement strand
GGCCTGTTCACTGCGTGGCCGGCACCGCGGGCGCCGACTACCACCCCGCGATCGACCAGGCGCTCATCGACGTGCACGTGCGCGAAACCGTGTGAGGCGCGGGGCGCCAGGCAGGGGCGGAGCAGCGCGGGGCGCCGGGCAGGCGCACAGCTACACGAGCAGCTGGTGCTTCGCGAGGTCGCGGTAGAGCGGAACCTCGCGCACGAGCTCGCTGTGCGTCCCCGTGCCCACGACCCGGCCTCGGTCGAGCACGACGATGAGGTCGCTGTCGACGACGGTCGAGAGCCGGTGCGCGATGACGATGAGCGTGCGGTTCTCGGCGACCGCGTCGATCGCCTCGCGCATGAGCTGTTCGTTGCGGCCGTCCAATGAGGATGTCGACTCGTCGAGCAGGAGGATCGGCGGCGCCGCGAGCAGGGCGCGCGCGATCGCGAGCCGCTGCCGTTCGCCGCCCGAGAGCATGACGCCGTCCTCCCCGACCTGCGCGTCGAGCCCCGCGGGCGAGCGGTCGAGCACCTCGCCGAGGTTCACCGAGCGCAGCACCGCCGCGCACTGCTCGTCGCTCGCCTGAGGGGTTCCGAGCAGCAGGTTCTGCCGCAGCGTGCCGGCGAGCACGGGGGCATCCTGCTCGACGTAGCCGATGCGGCCGCGCAGCTCGGCGCGGTCGAGGGCGCGGATGTCGACGCCTCCCATGCGGATGACGCCGGCCGCGGGGTCGTAGAAGCGCTCGATGAGGGCGAGAACCGTCGACTTGCCCGCCCCGCTCGGCCCCACGAGCGCCACGCGAGCGCCGACGGTCACCTCGAACGACACGCCCCGCAGCACGGTCGCGTCGTGCGGCTGCTCGCCGAGCTCGGCGGCGACGACCTTCTCGGCCTCGGTGCGGTGCGCCGACTCCGGGTACGAGAAGTGCACGTCGTGGAACGAGACCGCCGCCGACGAGGGCACGTCTGCGGCCGGCTCCAGCTCGGCGTCGCCGTCGGCCTCGCTCGGCAGCGCGATGATCTCGTGGATGCGCCCGAGCGCGCCGAGCGCCGAGTTCACCGAGGTGATCGCGCCGAAGGCCTGGCCGAGCGGGGTGATGAGCAGGAACAGGAAGAGGATGAACGCCACGAGGTCGGCGACGCCGATCGCTCCGGAGGCCACGCGGTAGCCGCCGACGCCGAGCACGACGAGGAACGAGACCTGCAGGGCGATCGACGAGATGGGGACGACGAGGGCCGAGATGCGCGCGACGCGGATTCCCTGCTCCCAGGCGCCACGGGCATCCGCTTCGATCACGGCGATCTCGCGATCGGTCGCGTTCGCCGCTCGCACGGTGCGCACCGACGAGATCGCGCGCTCCACCGCCGCGGCGAGGTCGCCGACGCGCTCCTGCGCCTTCCGCGAGGCGACGCGGATGCGCCGCGACAGCACGACGACCGTGACCACCGAGACGGCGACGACGAGCAGCGTGAGCCCGAGCAGGGTCGGGTCGATGACCGCCATCGCGATGAGCGCGCCGAGGAAGGTGAGGCTGCCGCCGATCGCCTCGACGAGGCCCTGCGTGAGCACGGCGCGCAGGAGGGTCGTGTCGCTGCCGACGCGGCTGACGAGGTCGCCCGTGCGGCGCTGGTCGAACTCGCTGATCGGCAGGTGCAGCAGGCGGCGCACGAGGGCGCGGCGGCTCGAGAGCACGACGCCCTCGCCCGTGCGCTGCAGCAGATAGTGGCCGAATCCACTCAGCACGGCGCTCACGATGACGAGCACCACGAGCAGGGCGACGATCCCGCCGAGGTCGCCGCGGGCTTCGACGATCGAGATCACCTGGCTGACGAGCAGCGGCTGCGCGAGCGAGGCCCCGGCACCGAGCACGCTGATGACGATCACCCAGCCGAGCACGGCGCGGTGCTCGAGCAGGTAGGGCAGCAGCTGCCGGAAGGTCGCGCGCGGGCCGTCGTCGACGGGTCGGCCGAACGTGCGGCGGGGGCGGGCGGGGGAGGCTGTGCTCATGGGGTCGGCTCCGGCGGTCGAGGGCGGCTCCAGTCTGCCCGAGGGCGACGGCGTGGACGCCCCGTGTTCGCTCACAGGGTGAGCGCCCATCGTCGGAGCGCGGGTCTATGCTCGACTCCCGTGCCCCAGCCCGTCATCGCCGCCCGCCAGCTGACCAAGACCTATGGCGACTTCACGGCCGTCGCGGGCATCGACTTCGAGGTCGCTCCCGGCGAGTCCTTCGGCCTGCTCGGCCCCAACGGCGCGGGCAAGTCGACGACGATGCGCATGGTCGGGGCGGTGTCGACGCGCACGAGCGGCGAGCTGAGCATTCTCGGTCTCGACCCCGACGACCACGGGCCCGACATCCGCTCGCAGCTCGGCGTCGTGCCGCAGCAGGACAACCTCGATCAGGAGCTCCGCGTCCGCGACAACCTCCTGGTGTACGGGCGTTACTTCGGGCTGTCGCGCGGCGTCGTCGCCGAGCGGGCGGATGCCCTCCTCGAGTTCGCGCAACTGGCCGACCGCGCCAAGGCCAAGGTCGACGACCTCTCCGGCGGCATGAAGCGCCGCCTCACGATCGCGCGGGCGCTCATCAACGAGCCCCGCATCCTGCTGCTCGACGAGCCGACGACGGGCCTCGACCCGCAGGCCCGGCACATCCTGTGGGACCGCCTGTTCCGCTTGAAGGAGCAGGGCACGACCCTCGTGCTCACGACCCATTACATGGACGAGGCCGAGCAGTTGTGCGATCGGCTCGTCGTCGTAGACAAGGGCCGCATCATGGCCGAGGGCTCGCCGGCTGCACTCATCCGCGAGCACTCCAGCCGGGAGGTGCTCGAGGTGCGGTTCGGCAGCGACCGCAACGCCGAGGCGGCAGGCCGCATCGCCGACATCGGCGATCGCCTCGAGGTGCTGCCCGACCGCATCCTCGTCTACAGCGACGACGGCGAGTCGGCGCTCGAGACCATCGCGCACCGGGGGCTCGAGCCCCTCACCTCCCTTGTGCGTCGCTCGAGCCTGGAAGACGTCTTCCTCCGCCTCACGGGCCGAAGCCTCATCGAATGACCTCCCTCGACACCGCGCACGCGGCCGATCGCGAGGATGCCCGCCGCGCGCTCGCCGGCGGCACGGCTCCGCGCCGATGGGGCGCGTGGTACATCGCCGAGCACCGCATCCGATCGATGAAGGGCTACGCGGGCGACGCGATCTTCCAGAGCCTGGGCAACCCGCTCATCTACCTCTTCGCGCTCGGCGTGGGGCTCGCGAGCCTCGTGCCGCAGGGCGTCGACGGCGTCGGCTATCTGCAGTTCGTCGCGCCCGCGCTCATGGCGACGGCCGCGATGACGGTCGCCGCGAACGAGACCACCTACCCCGTGATGATGGGGTTCAAGTGGAACCCGATCTTCTTCGGCATGAATGCCGCGCCGATCACGGGCGGTCAGATCGTCGGCGGCCTGATGATCCACATCGCGTTGCGCACGCTCGTGACCGTCGCGATCTACTTCGGCGTCATCGCCCTGTTCGGTGCGGTGCCCGAGCCGACCGCCTGGCTCGCGATCGGCGCGGCGACCCTCACGGGCATGGCGATCGGCGTCGTGCTCGCGACCTACACCTCCACGATCGAGGAGGACCGCGGGCAGATGGCGATGCTCCAGCGGTTCGGCATCACACCCCTGTTCCTCTTCTCGGGCACGTTCTTCCCTCTCGAGCAGCTGCCCGGGTACCTGCAGCCGATCGGCTGGGCCTCGCCGCTATGGCACGGCACGGAGCTCGGGCGCGTGCTCACCTACGGCGCCGACGAGCCGCTCTGGTTGACGGCGACCCACGTCGGCTACCTCACGACGCTCATCGTCGTCGGCCTCTGGGCGACGCGACGCCGCTTCACGAGGAGGCTCGACAAGTGACGGCCGCTCCCGCCTCCACGGCCGACGCGACCGCGCCGCTCACGCGGCAGCGCAGCTCCCTGTATGCGGGCAACACGGGCGCGGTCATCCGCCGTGGGCTGCTCGCGACCCGCAGCACCAACTACCTCGTGGTGCTCAGCGGATTCTTCGAGCCCGTCTTCTACCTGCTCTCGCTCGGCGTCGGCTTCGGCGCGCTCGTGGGCACCGTGCAGACCTCGACGGGCACCGAGGTGTCGTACGCGGCGTTCATCGCCCCGGCCCTGCTGGCGGTCTCGGCGATGAACGGCGCCGTCTACGACTCGACCTGGAACGTCTTCTTCAAGCTCAACTTCTCGAAGCTCTACCAGGGAATGCTCACGACCTCGCTCGGCCCGCTCGACGTCGCCCTCGGCGAGATCCTCCTCGCCCTCCTGCGCGGCGCGATGTATGCGATCGGGTTCATGGTCATCATGCAGGTCTTCGGGCTCAACCTCGCGTGGACGGCTCTGCTGGCCTTTCCGGCCGTGCTCCTGATCGCGTTCGGCTTCGCGAGCCTGGGGATGGCCATCACCAGTTACATGAAGACCTTCCAGCAGATCGAGTGGGTCACCTTCATCATGCTGCCGATGTTCCTGTTCTCGGCGACCTTCTACCCCATCACGGTCTACCCCGAGCCGATCCAGTGGATGATCCAGGCGCTGCCGCTGTGGCACGGCGTCGAGCTCGTGCGCGGCCTCACGACGGGTGCGCTGAGCGGCATGATGCTCGTGCACGTCGGCTACTACCTCGTGATGATCGCGATCGGGATCGTCTTCACGACGAACCGGCTGCGCGTGCTCTTCCTGAAGTAGGGCGCCTCGAATCAGGCGCGGATGGCCCGCAGCGCCTGCGCCGTCGCGAGCGCCGCCTCGGCGGCCTCGGCGCCCTTGTCCTCCTTCGAGCCGGGGAGGCCGGCGCGATCGAGGCCCTGCTGCTCGTCATCGAGCGTGAGCACCCCGAAGCCGACCGGCTTGCCGGTGTCCAGGGCCACTCGGGTGAGTCCGTCCGTCGCGGCCGCGGAGACGTACTCGAAGTGGGGGGTGCCGCCGCGGATGATGACGCCCAGGGCGACCACCGCATCCGCCCCGTTCTCCAGGGCCGCCTTGCTGAGCACGGGCAGTTCGAACGAGCCGGGGGCCGCGTACTCGACGATCGTCGCTCCCGCGGCCTCGAGCACGCGCCGCGCCCCGGCGAGCAGGCCGGCCGTGATCTCGGCGTGCCATCGACCGGCGACGATCGCGACCGTCAGGCCGGTTCCGTCGACGTCGAGCTGGGGGCTTCCGGCTCCGCTCATGCGGTGCGTCCTTCCATCCGGGCGAACACGGGGGCGCTCGTGATGCTATCGGGAAGCCGGTGCCCCATGCGGTCGCGCTTGGCGCTCAGGTATCCCTGGTTGTCGTCTCCGACGCCGACGAGCAGCGGCACGAGCGCGCTCACCTCGATGCCGTACTGCGTCAGCTGGCGCTGCTTCTCGGGGTTGTTCGACAGCAGGCGAACACGACCCACGCCGAGGTCGCGCAGCATGTCGCTCGCGGCCTGGTAGTCGCGAGCGTCGGCGGGAAGGCCGAGCGCGAGGTTCGCGTCGAGGGTGTCGTAGCCGTCCTCCTGCAGGCGATAGGCGCGCAGCTTGTTGATGAGGCCGATGCCGCGACCCTCGTGGCCGCGCATGTAGAGCACCGCGCCGCCTTGGCGCTGGATGACGTCGAGCGCGGCGTCGAGCTGCGGCCCGCACTCGCACTTCAGCGATCCGAAGGCCTCGCCGGTCAGGCACTCCGAGTGCACGCGCACGATCATGTCGTCGCGAGGCATGCCGCTCACGATCGCGACGTGGTCGGCTCCGGTCTTGCGGTCGCGGTAGGCGCGCATCGAGAAGGGGCCGTGCGTCGTCGGAACGGTCGTGGCGACCTCGAACGAGACGCTGCTGAGCTGCTCGGCGGGCGCGCCGGGTTCCCCGGCGGCGAACTCCTCGCCCGACTCGAGGTAGGCGATGAGGTCGACGATCGTGACGACCACGACGTCTTCGGCCCGACCGAACTCGATGAGCTCGGGCAGCCGCATCATCTCGCCGTCGTCGGCGATGACCTCGCCGATCACCGCGACGGGGCGAAGCCCCGCGAGGCGCATGAGCTCGACGGCGGCTTCGGTGTGGCCCGCGCGCTCGCGCACGCCGCCGTCGGCCGCGCGCAACGGCAGGATGTGCCCGGGGCGGATGAGGCTCGCGGGCGTCGAGGCGGGGTCGGCGAGCACGCGCAGGGTGTGGGCGCGATCGCGGGCGCTGATCCCGGTCGAGATGCGATCGGCGGCGTCGACGCTCACGGTGTAGGCCGTGCGACGCGGATCCTGGCTGTCGGCGACCATGAGCGGCAGGTCGAGGGCGTCGGCGAGCTCGTTCGTCATCGGCGCGCACAGGTAGCCGCTCGAGTGCTTCACGGTCCACGCGATCCACTCCTGCGTCGCGAGCTCGGCCGAGAGGATGATGTCTCCCTCGTTCTCGCGGCCCTCATCGTCGGCGACGAGCACGGGCCTGCCCTCACGCAGGGAGGCGAGCGCCTGAGGGATCGTTCCGATGCTCATGCGGGAATCCTTCCGTCGAAGCGCGCCAGTCGCGCCACATGTCGAGCGAGGATGTCGGTCTCGAGGTTGGCGGAGTCGCCGACCTCCTTGCGGCCGAGCGTCGTCCGCTCGAGCGTCTCGGGGATGAGCGAGACCTCGAGCCAGTCGTCGCCGACTGCCGAGACGGTGAGCGAGGCGCCGTCGAGCGCGATCGAGCCCTTCTCGACGACGAGGGGGGCGTGCTCGGCGTCGAGGGAGAAGCGCAGCACCCGCCAGGCGCTTCCCGGCCGGATTTCGAGAACGCGTGCCGTGCCGTCGACGTGCCCCTGAACGATGTGCCCGCCGAGCCGGTCGCCGACCGCCGCGGCGCGCTCGAGGTTGACGGCGTCGCCCTCGAGCCACTGCCCGACGGTCGTCATGCGCAGGGTCTCGGCCATGACGTCGGCGGTGAACCAGTCCGGCCCCTGCTCGACGACGGTGAGGCACACGCCGTCGACGGCGATCGAGTCGCCGTGCTTCGCGTCGCTCATGGCGAGCGGACCGCGCACCGTGAGGCGGCCGGCGTCGCCGCGGGCCTCCCAGCGCACGATCGTGCCGAGCTCTTCGATGATTCCGGTGAACATGGCGTCAGTCCTCGCTGTGCGGGGT
>SCPB01000072.1 GCA_005502445.1 Microbacteriaceae bacterium X2B | reverse complement strand
GGGATGGGGAGCGGCCGTCTGCGGGGCGGTCACCCCGGACCGGACGGCAGACGACGAGCAGGTCGTCGCCGAGCCTCTCGATCGCGTGGATGCTCAACCGGTGCGCCTCGGAGATCGTGGTGACCCCCAGGTCGTCGAGGGCCGTGCGCGGGCCCCCGAGCAGCATCGGCGCGAGGTACACGACCACCTCGTCGGCGAGGCCGGCGCGGATGAACGCGCTGGCCAGAGTGGGGCCGCCCTCGACGTAGAGGCGCCGGACGCCCCGGCTCAGCAGCTCGGGCAGCGCTGCGGCGAGATCGCGGTGGTCCACCTCGATGAGGCCGGCCGGGTGGCGGCGGAGGGCGGCATCCGCGGGAACGGGCGTCGCGCCGAAGACGACCGGAACGGGCTGATGCGGCAGAAGCTCGCCCGCGTCGCCGCGCGCCGTCAGGCTCGGGTCGTCGGCGAGCACGGTGCCGGTGCCGACGGCGATCCCGTCGTGCCGCGCGCGCTGCTCGTGCACGCGCTGCCGGGCGGCGGCGCCGGTGATCCACTGGCTCGTCCCGTCGGCGGCGGCGGCGCGCCCGTCGAGGGTCGATGCCCACTTCACGGTGACGAAGGGCCGGCCGAGGCGCGCGCTCGTGAGCCAGGGGCGCAGCAGTTCCTCGGCGGCCTCGGCCAGCACCCCGCGCTCGACGGCGACCCCCGCTGCTCGCAGCCGCTCGGCACCGCCGCGGGCGCGCTCGCTCGGGTCGTCGAGCGCGTAGACGACGCGGGCGACGCCGGCGTCGATGAGCGCTCGCGCGCACGGCCCGGTGCGACCGGTGTGGTTGCACGGCTCGAGGGTGACGACGGCCGTGAGCCCGCGCGCGTCGGCGAGCTTCGCGAGGGCATCGACCTCGGCGTGCGCGGTGCCGGCACCGCGGTGCCAGCCCTCGGCGACGACGGCGCCCTCGGCGTCGAGCAGCACGCAGCCCACCTGCGGGTTGTCACCGACGGCGGGGCCGCGCTCGGCGAGGGCGAGGGCGCGCCGCATCCCCGATTCGACGCGCGAGGCGTCGAGGGGTGCGGCGGAGACGGTCATGCCCGGGGCCCTTCAGCTCAGGCGCAATCCGGGGTCGCGAGCGCACGGCGCAACGCCGTGCACCGCACTTCTCCCATCCGGACTCTCACCGTCGGTGCTGGGATTCCACCAGCTCAACCGTCGCCGGCCGCTCGGGGGAGGGGCCGACTCCGGGTCGCGGACTATGACCGCCGGCTCGGACTTTCACCGACCCCGAAGTGCGTTTCGTGTTCGAGTGTATTGAACGCAGGCCGCCCTGGGTTATTCCCGGGCGAGTCCTGGGAGCTCCGTCGCATCACGAATCGTCATCGTCGGTCGGCTCCACGATCGTCACGGCGCCCGTCGAGGGGTGCGCCCGACCTCCGGCAGAATCGATCAGTGCGCGAGCGCCGGCCTCGTCGATGATGAGGTCGGTGATGAGGTTCGCCGCGAGCGCTCCCGAGAGCCCGGGCAGCTTCGAGACGCCCGACACGACGCAGACCCGACGGGGGATGCGCCGGAGGACATCGAAGTCCGGTCCCGTCGCGCGCGCGTTCAGGTCGATGCCCGCCGTCGAGCCGTCGGCGCGGAAGAAGACGGTCGCCACATCGCCCACGACACCCTGTTCGCTCAGCGACTGATAGTCCTCCGGGTCGAGGTAGCCGCCGATGTAGACGTGGCTCGGGATGTCGGCGAAGGGCGACCCGACGCCGAAGAGCGCGATGTCGAGGTGCGCCTGCATGTCGAGCACGCGGCGCATGCTGCGCTCCTTCCAGAGATGCTCGCGCGTCGCAGGCGAGTCGAAGAAGGCGGGAACGGGGAACTGCTGCAACCGCGCCGCGTACGACTCGGCGAAACGGCGCAGGATCTCGCTCGCGTAGTCGATTCCGGTCGTGTGGGTGTTGCCCGCGCCGTTGAGCTGAACGATGTCGGAGTTGTGGGTCTCCTTCGGCACGAGGTGGCGGCTGATGGCGCTCATCGTCGAGCCCCAGGCCACCCCCATCGCCATGTTGGAGTCGAAATACCGGTTGAGAATTCGTGCAGCCCCTCGGGCCACGCGGTCCTGACGGTCGACGTCGGAGGAGCCGCTCGGCACGGGCACGACGTGGGCCGAGACGCCGAATCGACGGGCGATGTCCTGCTCCCAGCGCGTCGACAGCTCGAGGGGCGAACGGATGCGGATGTCCACGAGTCCGGTCTCTCGGGCATAGCTCAGGAGCCGGGATACCGAGGATCTCGAGGTCTTGAGCTCGAGAGCGATGGCGTCCATCGTGAGGTCCTGCATGTAGTACAGGTGGGCCGCCCTGAGTGCGTCGCGCATCTTCCCGGAGGGTTGAGCCGTCGTCGCCATCGCCCGCCCCTCGTCCGTGCACGTTTGTGCACTAAGTTTGGCCGATCGTTCTCGACCGTCCCAGGATTATTCCACCGCCGCCCGCTGGCGCCCTGGATCGAGGAAGAGTCCCCGCCGATGCCGACACAGAAGTCGTCCCCCGCCGCCCGTCCGACCGTAACCGCCCTCATGGCGCGCCCCATCGCCGACGTCCTCGTCATCGGCGCGGGCATCAACGGCATTGCGACCTTCCGCGACCTGGCGCTCAACGGCGTCGACGTCGTCCTCGTCGAGCGCGACGACTACGTCGCCGGCGCGTCTGCCGCCTCCTCGCACATGGTGCACGGCGGCATCCGCTACCTCGAGAACGGCGAGTTCCGGCTCGTGCGGGAGTCGGTGCACGAGCGCAACGCGCTGCTCCGACTCGCGCCGCACTACGTGCGCCCGCTGCGCACGACCATCCCCATCTTCTCGACCTTCTCGAGCCTCCTCGCGGCGCCGCTGCGGTTCATCGGGTACAAGGGCGGGGCCAAGAGGGAGCGCGGCGCGCTCATCATCAAAGTCGGTCTGACGATCTACGACACCTTCTCACGCGACGGCGGCAGGGTTCCGCGCCACCAGTTCCGCGGGGCGAAGGCGTCGAGGCGCGAGCTGCCCCAGCTGCGCGACGATGTGAAATGGACGGCCACCTACTACGACGCCTCGATGCACGATCCCGAGCGGCTCGCGCTCGACGTGCTCCACGACGGCATCGCGGCCGGTCCCCACGCCCGCGCGTCCAACTACGTCGAGGCCGTCGGCATGAGCGAGAGCGGCGCCGTTCGCCTGCGCGACGTCGTCTCCGGCGAAGAACTCGAGATCCAGGCGAAGCTCGTCGTCAACGCCTCCGGCCCCTGGACCGACCTCACCAACGCCGCGCTCGGCCGGCCCACCCGATTCATGGGGGGCACCAAGGGCTCGCACATCGTGCTCGACCACCCGGAATTGCTCGAGGCCTGCAACGGGCGCGAGATCTTCTTCGAGTTCACCGACGGCCGCATCGTGCTCATCTACCCGCTCAAGGGGCGGGTGCTCGTCGGCACGACCGACCTCGCTCACGACATGACCCAGCCGATCCGCTGCACCGAGGAGGAGGTCGACTACTTCTTCGACCTGGTCAAGCACGTCTTCCCGCGCATCCAGGTGGACCGCGCGAACATCGTGTTCCGCTTCTCGGGCGTGCGCCCCCTGCCCCGCCAGGACGCGGACTCGACGGGCCAGATCTCACGCGACTACCGCATCGAGCGCGGCACGGACCACGGAGTTCCCGTGCTGAGTCTCGTCGGCGGCAAGTGGACGACCTTCCGCGCCCTCGGCGAGCACCTGGCGAACGAGGTCATGGCCGTGCTCGGCCGCACGCGGTCGGTCAGCACCGATGGCCGTCTCATCGGCGGGGCCGTCGGCTACCCGACGACCGATGCCGAGCGGGCCGCGTGGCTGACGAAGCACGGTTCCACGGTCGGCCGTGACCGGGCGGCCGCGCTGCTCGACCGTTACGGCACGAGCGCGGAATCCCTCATCGGCCGCATCGAATCCGGCGAGGATGCGCCTCTCGTCTCGGCGCCGGAGTACTCGCGCCTCGAGATCCAGCACCTGGTCGAGACCGAGCAGGTCGTGCGTCTCGTCGACGTCGTGCTGCGCCGCACCTCGATGGCCTTCATCGGCGAGGTCACGGGGCCCGTGCTCGACGAGCTCGCCGATGTCGTCGGCGACGTGCTCGGCTGGGACGCCGAGCGGCGTCGACGCGAGCGCACCACGGCGGCCGAGTACCTCGCCGACCACCACGGTGTGGACGTCGATCATCCGCAGGAGGCGCGGTAGAGCATCCTGACCCGTAACGGGCGCTCGCGCCCCGCATAGCCCCGCATCGAGCGCTGCTGCTCGCGCGGATCGCCCGTCGACCCACCTCGGCGGGCACCCCTCCCCGGTCGGAACCGAGGCCGGAGAGGTTCACCCCGAACAGAGGAAAAGTCAACGTGGACAATCTCGCAGTGGTCTTCCTTTCGGAAGTCGTCGGAACCGCCATGCTCATCCTGCTCGGTGCCGGCGTCGTCGCCAACGCCGTGCTCGTCAAGAACAAGGGCTTCGGCGGCGGATTCCTGATGATCAACTTCGGCTGGGGCCTCGCGGTCTTCGCCGGTGTGACCGTCGCCTACGCCTCCGGCGCCCACATCAACCCCGCCGTCACCGTCGGACTCATCACCAACGGGGTCACCGAGTTCGGCCAGGGCGTGCCGGTCTCCGTCGGCTCGGTGCTGGTGTACTTCGCCGGTCAGATGCTCGGGGCCTTCATCGGCGCCGTGCTCGTCTTCCTCGCCTACAAGAAGCACTTCGATGAGGAGCCCGATGCGGGCACCAAGCTCGCGGTGTTCTCGACCGGGCCCGCGATCCGCAGCTACGGCTGGAACCTCGTCACCGAGATCATCGGCACGTTCGTGCTCGTGTTCGTGGTGATCGGATTCGGCCGGGCCGAACCCGCCGGGCTCGCCGCGCTCGGCGCGCTTCCCGTAGCGCTGCTCGTCGTCGGCATCGGAGCCTCGCTCGGCGGCCCGACCGGCTACGCCATCAACCCCGCCCGCGACCTCGGCCCGCGCCTCGCGCACGCCGTGCTGCCCATCAGGGGCAAGGGCTCGAGCGACTGGTCGTACGCCTGGGTGCCGGTCGTCGGCCCGCTCATCGGCGGTGCGATCGCCGGTCTCGCCGCGACCGCGCTGCTGCCCGTCCTCGGCTAGCCCGCCGGGCCGGGCATCCGCCGCTCGCGCCGACTCGCCATCACGAATGCCGGCTGAGGCCGGAAACGACAACGAAGGAGTTATCACCCTCATGGCCAACTACGTACTCGCCATCGACCAGGGCACGACCAGTACCCGCGCGATCATCTTCGACCAGAAGGGCTCGATCGTCTCGACCGGGCAGCTGGAGCACGAGCAGATCTTCCCCCGCGCCGGCTGGGTCGAGCACGACCCGATGGAGATCTGGGGCAACACGCGCGAGGTCATCGGCGCGGCGCTGTCGAAGGCGAACCTCACCCGTCACGACATCGCCGCGGTCGGCATCACCAACCAGCGCGAGACCTCCGTGGTGTGGAACCGCACGACGGGCAAGCCCGTCTACAACGCGATCGTCTGGCAGGACACCCGCACGCAGCCCATCGTCGACCGCCTCGCGGCCGATGGCGGTGTCGAACGGTTCAAGCAGACCGTGGGCCTCCCGCTCGCGACCTACTTCTCGGGCACGAAGATCGTGTGGATCCTCGAGAACGTCGAGGGCGCGCGCGAGGCCGCCGATCGCGGCGAGCTCATGTTCGGCACGACCGACACCTGGGTGCTCTGGAACCTCACGGGCGGCACAGACGGCGGGGTGCACGCCACCGACGTCACGAACGCCTCCCGCACGATGTTCATGGACCTCGAGACCCTGCAGTGGGATCACGCGATCCTCGAGGCGTTCGGCGTTCCGGCGTCGATGCTGCCCGAGATCCGCTCCTCCTCGGAGGTCTACGGCACCGTGCACAGCAGCTCGCTGCTGCGCGAGGTGCCCGTGGCGGGCATCCTGGGCGACCAGCAGGCCGCCACGTTCGGTCAGGCCGCGTTCGACGCGGGCGAGTCGAAGAACACCTACGGCACGGGCAACTTCCTCATCTTCAACACGGGGGAAGAGATCGTGCACTCGAAGAACGGCCTGCTCACGACGCTCGGCTACAAGCTCGGCGACGCCAAGCCGCACTATGCGCTCGAGGGCGCGATCGCCGTCACGGGCTCGCTCGTGCAGTGGGTGCGCGACAACTTGGGGCTCATCAAGGACGCGCCCGAGATCGAGGAGCTCGCCAAGACGGTCGACGACAACGGCGGCGCCTACTTCGTGCCGGCGTTCTCGGGACTCTTCGCCCCGTACTGGCGATCGGATGCCCGTGGTGCGCTCGTGGGCCTCACCCGTTACGTCAACAAGGGCCATATCGCTCGGGCCGTGCTCGAGGCGACCGCGTTCCAGACGCGCGAGGTGCTCGACGCGGTCAACGCCGACTCGGGCGTCGACCTCACCGAGCTCAAGGTCGACGGCGGCATGATCGCGAACAACACGCTCATGCAGTTCCAGGCCGACATCCTCGGCGTGCCCGTCGTGCGTCCGGTCGTCGCCGAGACGACCGCGCTCGGCGCCGCGTACGCCGCGGGCCTCGCGGTGGGCGTGTGGGGCTCGCTCGACGAGCTGCGCGCCAACTGGCAGGAGGACTCGCGCTGGACGCCGTCGATGGATGACGCCGAGCGCGAGCGCCAGCTGCGCAACTGGAAGAAGGCGGTCACGAAGACGTTCGACTGGGTCGACGCCGACGTGAAGTAGCAGTCCGTCCCGCGCGAGCGGGTCGGGTCTGCGGCTCAGCTGAGCCGCAGCGGCCGTGGTTGGGCCGCACGGGGGGCGGGGCGCGCGCAGGCACCCCGCCCCTTCGCGTCCCTCCGGTCCCGTGCCTGGCCCCCATGCCTGGCCCCGCACCCCGTTCACGGTTCAGGAAGCAAAGGCGTTGCCACGACGTCGCCCGGCGTGTCGCGGGCGTTCAGTAGCCATCGCGGCTCGACTTCCTGAACGGCGAACAGAGCTGGCGCGATGCGACTCGCCCACTTCGTTCGATTTCCGTGCCTTAGAGGTCGCGCGGATAGGTCATGGTTTTCGGTGGGGGCGGCCGGTCCAGCGGTAGCGGGTCCATCCTTCGCGGATGAGGCGTCGGACGATGATGATGGCGTTGGCGAGGG
>SCPB01000071.1 GCA_005502445.1 Microbacteriaceae bacterium X2B | reverse complement strand
TTGAAGCGCCGGGCATCGCTCTCGGAGCTGAAGGCGAGCGTGAGCACGTCGCCGTCGTCGAGCGCGGCGGGCTCCGCGAGGTAGACGACCGTCCAGGCGCTCATCTTCTCGCCCTGGATGCTCTCGAGGATGCTCGGCCAGGCTGCGCGAACGCGCTCGAGCGTGAGGGGCTCGGCTGCGATCGAGGCGGGGGCCTCGGGCTCGACGGGAGCGGACGCCTCCGCCGCCGGACTGGCGGCAGGCGCGGGTGCCGAGGTGGTGACGCGACTGGGCGCAGCCGCGGATGCGACCCGTGGGCCGACAGGGCCGGCAGTGACGAGCACGCGCGCCATCATGAGCTCGAGATGCAGACGCGGCGAAGTCGCCCCCGTCATGTCGGTCAGAGCGCGATTGACGACATCCGCTGCCTTGGAGAGGTCGGCGGGGGCGAAGTGGGCGACCTGCTCGCGCATGCGGGCGAGGTCGTCGTCGGGGATGCCGCGCAGAACGCTGCCGGCGTCGCCGCCGGTGGCCTGCACGACGATGAGGTCGCGCAGGCGCTCGAGTAGGTCGTCGACGAAGCGCCGCGGATCCTGTCCCGTCTGGATGACGCGGTCGACGGCGTGGAAGGCGGCGTTGGCGTCGCGCGTCCCGATGGCAGAGACGACCTCGTCGAGGAGGGTGCCGTGCGTGTAGCCGAGCAGCGCGACGGCGCGCTCGTAGGTGACGGTCTCGGCGTCGCTGCCGGCGATGAGCTGGTCGAGGAGGGAGAGCGTGTCGCGCACGGATCCGCCGCCGGCACGGACGACGAGGGGGAGGACGCCCGGCGCGATCGTGACGCCTTCGCTCGCCGAGAGCTCGGCGACGTAGTCGAGCAGCTGCGCCGGGGGCACGAGACGGAAGGGGTAATGGTGCGTGCGCGAGCGGATCGTGCCGATGACCTTCTCGGGCTCGGTCGTCGCGAAGATGAACTTGATGTGCTCGGGCGGCTCTTCGACGATCTTGAGCAGCGCGTTGAAGCCGCCCGAGGTCACCATGTGGGCCTCGTCGATGATGAAGATCTTGTAGCGGTCGCGGGCCGGGGCGAACACGGCGCGCTCACGCAGGTCGCGGGCGTCGTCGACACCTCCGTGGCTCGCCGCGTCGATCTCGACGACGTCGAGCGAGCCTCCGCCCGCACGCGACAGCTCGACGCAGCTGGGGCAGACCCCGCACGGGGTGTCGGTCGGGCCCTCGGCACAGTTGAGACAGCGGGCGAGGATGCGCGCCGAGGTGGTCTTGCCGCAGCCGCGCGGCCCGCTGAACAAGTAGGCGTGGTTCACCCGGTCGCTGCGCAGGGCGGCGCGCAGCGGATCGGTCACGTGCGACTGGCCGATCAGCTCGGCGAAGGTCTCGGGCCGGTAGCGGCGGTAGAGGGCGGTGGCCACCCGATCAGCGTAGTCGGCACCGCCGACCGTCCGGCCCCGACGCATGCCCCGTGGAGGCGGCGCCCAGGGCGGCGTGGTCGGGTGGATGGCATGCGCATCGCCATCGCCGGAGGACACGGCCAGATCGCCCGCCAGCTCTCGACCCTGCTCGCCGACGGCGGGCACGAACCCGTCGCACTGATCCGCAACGCCGACCACGCGGCCGACGTCGCCGCCGCCGGAGCCGCTCCGCTCGTCATCGACCTCGAGTACTGCGACGACTCCGAGCTCGCCGAGGCCCTGACCGGCTGCGACGCCGTCGTGTTCGCCGCCGGCTCGGGCCCGGGCAGCACCCCCGAGTGCAAGCTCAGCGTCGACCGGGACGGCGCGATACTGCTCGCCGACGCCGCCGTTCAGGCGGGCATCCGTCGCTACGTCATGATCTCGTCGCGCGGGGCCGACAGCTTCGACGCCGGCTCCGACGACATCTTCCAGATCTACCTGCGCGCCAAGAGCGAGGCCGACGCGGCCGTGCGCGGCAACGACCAGCTCGACTGGACGATCGTGCGGCCCGGCTCGCTCACCGACGACTCCCCGACGGGGCGGGTGCGAACCGGCGACGACGTCGAGGGGAGCATCCCGCGCGGCGACGTCGCCGCCCTCATCGCGACGCTCCTCGCGACCGGCGCGGGCGTCGGCGCGCAGTTCGAGGTCGTGAGCGGCGGGACGCCGATCGCCGAGGCGGTCGCCACGCTCTGACGCCGGGCCCTCAGGCCGTCGCGCCCCGCAGCGCGAGCTCGACGAGCACGCGCGCATCCTCATCGCTCGTCGCCCGGCCGCACAGGGCGCGCACGTGCATCGGGTTGACGATCTGCTCCCACACGACGACCGGGTCGACCTCGGCGCGCAGGGCGCCCGCCACGGCGAGGCGGTCGAGGTGGGCGACGGCGAGCGCGTACCGCGCGCGGAAGAACGCATCCGCCAGCTGCACGAGCTCGCTCGACGCCGCACTCGCGGCGATCGTCGCGCGCAGGATGTTCGGGCCTGACTCCGTGCGCGTCGTCGCGGCCACCGCGAGGGCGAGCCTCTCGATCGCGGCGCGCGGGTCGTCGTCGGCGGCGGGCGGCACCGCCTGCTCGGCCAGGCTCATGACCGCGGAGGCGATGAGCTGCTCGCGCGTCGCGTACCGGCGGTAGATCGTCGTCTTGTGCACGCCGCTCGCAGCCGCCACCTCGTCGACCGTGAGGGCCGCGCCGCGCTCCGCGAGCAACGTGAGCGTCGCCTCGAGCACGCGGGCCTCGACGGCCGCCCCCCGCCGCTGCGGAGCCGGGCTCACGCGGCCTTCGCCTCGGCGCGGGCCGTGAGCTCGCGGTTCATGCGCTCGAAGCCCGTGGGCGTCGTCTCGGTGAGCAGGCGGCGCAGCGCCGGCACGAGCGCGCCGGCGAGGGTCTCCTCGTGGCGCAGCCGAGTGCGCCCGCCGGCGAGCGGCTCGACGACGAAGCGGTGGCGGCCGTCGAGCAGGCCGGGGATGCCGAGGCGCCCGAGCCACACGAGCTCGCGGCCCTCGTCGAGGGCGACGATGCGCGGCCGGAACCGCTGCGGCTTCCCGCCAGCCGGCTGCAGCAGCACGTTCTGGCGCGCCCCGAGCGCGCGGTCTCCCGTCCACTCGACGATGAAGCTGTTCCATTCGGGGTAGGCGGCGGTGTTGGTGAGCACGCCCCACACGGTCTCGGGCGATGCGTCGATCTCGATGCTCGTGCGGATCTCGACGTGGAACGCGCCGCTCGTCACGGCGGCGGTCGGGGTCGTCGGGGTGGTCATCAGGGCGATCCTCTCGCAACGCAACTTCAGTTGCATTCAGAGAGTACGCCTCCCGGCCCAGTTGCGCAACTATAGTTGCAATGAGTCCCGCGCGGTCAACACGCCCGTGGTGGCGAGGCAAACTGCTCAGGCCTGTGGACGGACCGGACGAATGTCAGTGGTCGAACGTATGTTCGAGTCATGACAAGCGGAGTGCTCGAGGCGACCGACGTCGCGCGCGGCGTCTCGGCGTCATGGCGCGCTGAGTCATCGCTCGCTGAGGCGGGCGGCGTGGGTCGCGTGGGCGTCGCGTTGCGCTCTGCAGTGGATGCACTGGCCGCCGTGCCCCGCGCCCTCGACCCCTACCGCGCTCTCGACGACGCCGCGCTGCTCGCGCTCACGCGTCTCGCCGCCGACGAAGTGCGCCTCGCGCAATTGCACGTCTCGCTGCTCGCGGGCGAGATCGCCCGGCGTTCGGCGCCCGAGCTCGGGCACTCTGGCCTCGCTCAGAGCCGCGGACACCGCACTCCCGACGAGCTCGTGCGTGTCACCACCGGTACCCGTCTCACCGACGCCCGCACGGCCGTGCGGGTGGGGGAGGCGGTCGCCGGTCCGGGGCCGCTCGCCGAAGCCGTGCTCGACGGTCGGGTCAGCGTCGCCGTCGCCGACGCGATCAGCACCGGGCTGGGGGCGGCCGCGGCAGGGGTGGACGAATCCGCACTGGCCACCGCCGCCGAGCAGCTCGTCGACCGCGTCGCGGGGCTCGACGCCGACCGGGCGGCCCGGGAGGCGCGGGCCGTGCGCGACGAGCTCGATGCGGAGGGCATCCAGGAGCGCGAGGCGGTGCAGCGCGAACGACGATCGCTGCGCATCGGGCGGCGCGCCGACGGCATGGGGTACGCGCAGTGGGTGCTCGACCCCGAGACCTACGCGATCGTCAGCGAGGTGTACGACCGCATCACCTCGCCGCGGCGCAACGGGCCCAGCTTCGCCGCCGACGCTGAGTCGCCCGACCGAGTGCTTGATGATCAGCGCACCACCGAGCAGCTCGCGAGCGACGCGTTCGCCGAGCTGCTCCGGCAGGGAGCCGCAGCCGACAGCTCGCAGCTGCTCGGCGACGGCCCCGTCGGTGTGCGGATGCTCGTCGCAGCCCGCACGCTCACCCACCGCCAGGGCGCGGCATGGATCGAAGGTCAGCCCGATGCGGTCTCCGTCACGACCGCCGAGCGACTCGCCTGCGCGGCCGGCACCATCACGATCACCGTCGACGACGACGGTCAGCCGCTCAACCTGGGGCGTGAACGGCGCCTCTTCAGCCGATCCCAGCGCATCGCGCTCGCCGCCCGCGACGGCGGCTGCCGCTGGCCCGGCTGCGAAAGGCCGCCCTCCTGGTGCGAAGCGCACCACATCGAGCACTGGCTGCGCGACGGCGGGCGAACCGACGTCGCCGACGGAATCCTGCTCTGCCGACATCACCACCTGCTGGTGCACAACAACGGCTGGCAGATCTCAAGGGCAGGGCCGCGATATCGGCTCACCGCACCCGCACCCGCACCCGCACCCAGCCGCGCAGGCGAGGTGTACGACGCGACCATCGACATGCCCAGCCGAAGTCGCGCACTCGCCGATGCCCTCCGCGGCGCAGAGCCGGAGCACGGGGCCGCACCGCGGCACCGCAGCGAAGATCCGCCGTAGTCCGGCGCGCTCGACGGCGCCTCTACCGACCCCGCACCCGCACGTGCACCCGCCCGCGCAACCGCAACCGCACCCGCCCACGCCCACGCACCTGCCCACAGCTCAGAGGGGTCGCCTCGTCACGCCTCCGACTCGGCGAGCGCCGCCGCCGCGCGCGCGATCGCGAGCTCCTCGTTCGTCGGCACGACCAGCACCTTCACCACCGCACCCTCGGGCGAGATCTCGCGCGCCTCACGCCACGTCATCGCGTTGCGGTCGGCATCGACCTCGAGCCCGAGGTGCGACAGACCCGCGAGCGCGCGGGCGCGCATGACGGGCGAGTTCTCGCCGATCCCGGCCGTGAACACGAGCGCGTCGAGCCCGCCCAGCTGCGCAAGATACGCGCCCACGTAGTGCCGGATCCGGTGCGCCCACACGTCGAGCGCGAGCCGGGCATCCTCATCGCCGTCATCAGCCGCCTGCACGACGTCGCGCATGTCCGACCGACCGGTGAGCCCGAGCAGGCCGCTGCGCATGTTGAGCAGCCGGTCGAGCTCGTCGACCTCGAGGCCCGTGCGCAGCAGGTGCAGCAGCACACCCGGGTCGAGGTCACCCGAGCGCGACCCCATCACGAGCCCCTCGAGCGGAGTCAGCCCCATCGACGTGTCGACCGAACGCCCGCCATCGATCGCCGTCGCCGACGACCCGTTGCCGAGGTGCAGCACGATGAGCTTCAGCTCGTCGATCGGGCGGCCCAGCAGCTCGGCGGCGCAGCGCGCGACGAACTCGTGACTCGTGCCGTGGAAGCCGTACCGCCGCACCCCGTGCGCCTGCGCCACATCGCGGTCGATCGCGTACGTGTAGACGTAAGCCGGCATCGACTGGTGGAAGGCGGTGTCGAAGACGGCGACGTGCGGCACGTCGCCCATGACCTCGCGAGCAGCGCGGATGCCCGCCAAATTCGCCGGGTTGTGCAGCGGAGCGAGCGCGGAGACCCGCTCGATCTGCTCGACCACGTCGTCGGTGATGAGCGTCGGCGCCGTGAAGAGCGCGCCGCCGTGCACGACGCGGTGACCGACCGCCACGAACGCGGGCGCGTCGACGTCCTCGGCGCCGGGCCCGCCGACGGAAACGGACGCGCCATCGGCGCCGGACCCGCCGCCAGCACCCGACTTGCCCCCGGGCCCGGACCCGCCCTCGGAACCCAGCCGGTCGAGGACGAGGCGCATCCCCTCGGTGTGGTCGGCCGCGTCGCCGCCGGGCTCGCCGATGCGCTCGACGAGACCGCCGAGCACGGCCTCGCCGCTCTCGACGTCGAGGAGCTGGTACTTGATCGAGCTCGAGCCCGAGTTGACCACGAAGACGCGGGTCACTCGGTGCCCCCGATCGTCGAGATCGGCTGCGTCGGCGGCGGCGGGGTGCGTTGCGCCTGGATGGCCGTGATCGCGACGGTGTTGACGATGTCGCTCACGAGGGCCCCGCGGCTGAGGTCGTTGACCGGCTTGCGAAGACCCTGCAGAACCGGGCCGATCGCGACGGCGCCCGCCGAGCGCTGCACCGCCTTGTACGTGTTGTTGCCGGTGTTGAGGTCGGGGAAGACGAACACGGTCGCGCGCCCCGCCACCTCCGAACCCGGCATCTTCGTCGCGGCGACGCTCGGCTCGGCGGCCGCGTCGTACTGCAGCGGCCCCTCGACGAGCAGGTCGGGGCGACGCTCGCGCACGATGGCCGTCGCCGCGCGCACCTTCTCGACGTCGTCGCCCGAGCCGGACTCGCCCGTCGAGTACGACAGCATCGCCACGCGCGGCTCGATCGCGAACTGGGCGGCCGTCGCCGCCGACGAGATGGCGATGTCGGCGAGCTGCTCGGCCGTCGGGTCGGGGATGACCGCGCAGTCCCCGTAGACGAGCACGCGGTCGGCGAGGCACATGAGGAACACGCTCGACACGACCCCCACGCCCGGGTCGGTCTTGATGATCTCGAAGCTCGGGCGGATCGTGTGGGCCGTCGTGTGCGCGGCGCCCGAGACCATGCCGTCGGCGAGCCCGAGGTGCACCATCATCGTGCCGAAATAGCTCACGTCGGTCACGACATCGAGCGCGATCTCGTAGGTGGCGCCCTTGTGGGCGCGCAGCCGCGCATACTCCTCGGCGAAGCGGTGCCGCAGCCGCTCGTCGAACGGGCTCACGAGCTGCGCCGCCGACAGGTCGAGGCCGAGCTCGGCGGCACGGGCGCGAATCGCCGCCTCGTCGCCGAGGATCGTCAGCTCGCACACGCCGCGCCGCAGCAGGGTGCTCGCGGCGCGGAGGATGCGGTCGTCGTCGCCCTCGGGCAGCACGATGCGCTTGCGGTCGGCGCGGGCCCGCTCGAGCAGGTCGTACTCGAACATGAGCGGCGTCACGACCGAGCTGCGGCTGATCTCGAGTCGCTGCAGCAGCGCCGCGGCGTCGACATGGCGCTCGAACAGGGCGAGCGCCGTGTCGTACTTGCGCTGCGAATCAGCGGCGAGGCGCCCGCGGGTCTCGGTGACGCGCAGCACCGTGTCGTAGGTTCCCGAGTCGGTGCGGATGATCGGCAGCGCCGGGTCGAGGCCGTCGACGAGGGACTGCACCGCGGACGGCGTCTCGAATCCGCCGTAGAGGATGACCGCGGCGATCGACGGGAACGTCTCGCTCGCGTGCGCCATGAGCACCGCGAGCAGCACTTCGCTGCGGTCGCCCGGGATGAGCACGACGGCGCCCTCGGTCAGGCGCGGCAGCACGTTCTCCATGCTCATGCCGGCGACGACCACGCCCATGACCTCGCGCCGCAGCAGCTCTCGATCACCGCGTACGAAGCGTCCATCGCAGGCGCTCATGACGCTCTCGACGGTCGGCGCGACGAGGTACCTGTCCTCGGGAACGGCTGCGGCGAGCGCGGCGGGGGCGACCACCTGGACGGCCGAGGCGATCTCGGTCAGATGGCGGGCATCCGCCCGGTTGACGATGACGGCGAGCAGCTGGGCGTGCGCGTGCTCGAGCTCGGCGACCGCCACCTCGGCGGCCCGGCGCATGTCGTCGGCGCTGCGCGACGGGCTGTCGCTCAGGCCCCGACCGCCCGCCGCGCCCGATGCCCGCCCGCCGAGCACGAGCAGCACAGGGGAGCCG
>SCPB01000070.1 GCA_005502445.1 Microbacteriaceae bacterium X2B | reverse complement strand
ATGCTCGGGGCCGGGATGTTCTTCGTGTGGGGGCCCGCGGCCGCGGCGGCAGGCGAGCTGCTGCTGGTCGCGCTCGCGCTCGCCGTCGTCGTCGCGACGCTCAACGCCTTCAGTTCGGCCCAGCTCGCGATGGCGCACCCGGTCGCGGGCGGCGCCTACGCATTCGGCCGCCGCTGGGTGGGGGAGCGCACGGGCTTCGCCGCCGGCTGGCTCTTCGTCACGGGCAAGACGGCGTCGGCGGCGGCGATCGCCTCGATCGCCGCCGCGTACCTCGGCACGATGCTCGGCGCCGCGGGGTTCGGCGTGCGCCTCATCGCCGTCGGCCTGCTCGTGCTCTTCGCGGCGATCAACATGACCGGCGTGCGCGCGACCGCTCGGGTGTCGATGACGATCGCGGCGATCGTGATCGCCGGGCTGACGACGTGGCTCATCGCCGTGGCGCTCGGAGTCGGAGCGGGAGCGCGGGCCGGGGCCGACTCGAGCGCCGGAGGCGGAGCCGGCGTCGATGTCGCGGCGCTCGCCGGCGACCCGGGCGGCCCGGTCGGGGTGCTGCAGGCCGCGGCGCTGCTGTTCTTCGCCTTCGCGGGCTACGCGCGCATGGCGACGCTCGGCGAAGAGGTCGTCGCGCCGCGGCGCACGCTGCCGCGCGCGATCCTCGCCGCGCTCGCCGTGGCGCTCGCGCTCTACGCGGCCGTCGCGATCGCACTCGTCTCGACGCTCGGCGTCGATCGGCTCGCGCGCGCCGCCTCGCCGCTCGCCGAGGCCGCCGATCCGGCGTGGGTTCCGGTCATCGCCGCGCTCGCCGTGCTCGCGAGCCTCGGCTCGCTCGTCGGAATCCTCTCCGGGCTCAGCCGCACGAGCCTCGCCATGGCGCGCGAGCGCGATCTGCCCTCGCTGCTCGCGCGCATCTCGGCCCGCACGCGCGCCCCGATCGTCGCCGAGGCCGTCATCGCCTCGGCTGCGATCGCGATCGTGCTGCTGCTCGATCCCGCGCAGCTCGTCGCCGCGTCGAGCGCCGCGGTGCTCGTCTACTACGCGATCGCCCACCTCGCGGCGCTGCGGCAGGAGGCCGCGCTGCGGTGGCAGCCGCGGTTCGTCGCGGTCGCCGGCCTCATCGGCTGCCTCGCGCTCGCCGCCGCGCTGCCGTGGTCGTCGCTGCTCGGTACCGCTGCGCTGCTCGCCGTCGGCTTCGCATTGCGAGGGCTCGCCCTGCGCGCTCGGCGCGGACCGGGGTCGTAGCGGACACTTGCGCGCCGCCGAGCGGGGCATTCGCGGCGAGCGTGGCATTCGGCGCGCCCGATTCGGCGCACAAGCCCGATCCAGCACGTGGCGCGGGGTGGGCGGCGACGCGGCGCCCCGGAACTCAGTGCGCGTCGACCGCCGAGATCTCGCTCCGGTCGCCGCTCCACAGGGTGTGGAAGGTGCCCTCGCGATCGACGCGCTGGTAGGTGTGCGCGCCGAAGAAGTCGCGCTGCCCCTGCACGAGGGCGGCGGGCAGCCGGTCGGCCCGCAGCCCGTCGTAGTACGACAGGGACGACGCGAACGTCGGGGTCGGGATGCCGCCCAGGGCGGCACCGGCGACGATGCGCCGCCACGAGGGCAGCGCGCCCGCGACGGCGTCGGCGAAGTACGGCGCCGTGACGAGCGCGACGAGCTCCGCGTCAGCGGCGTAGGCCTCGGTGATGCGGTTGAGGAACTGCGCGCGGATGATGCAGCCCGCGCGCCAGATCTTCGCGATCTCGCCCTTCTTGATCTCCCAGCCGTACTGCTCGGCCCCGGCGACGATCGCGTCGAAGCCCTGACTGTAGGCGATGATCTTCGAGGCGTAGAGAGCCCGGCGCACGTCCTCGACGAAGGCCTCGGGGTCGCTCACGCTCCACTCCTCGGCACCGGCGGGCAGGTCGCGCGCTGCGGCGCGCTGGGCCGGCTTCGACGACAGCGAGCGGGCGAACACGGCCTCGGCGATGCCCGAGACGGGAACGCCGAGGTCGAGCGCCGACTGCACCGTCCACGCGCCCGTGCCCTTCGCGCCGGCCTGGTCGAGGATGACGTCGACGAGCGGCTTGCCGGTCGTCGCATCCACCTGGCGCAGCACCTCGGCGGTGATCTCGATGAGGTAGCTCTCGAGCTCGCCGCGGTTCCACTCGGCGAAGATCTCGGCGATCTCGGCCGGCTCGATGCCGCCGACGCGGCGCAGCAGGTCGTAGGCCTCGGCGATGAGCTGCATGTCGGCGTACTCGATGCCGTTGTGGATCATCTTGACGAAGTGGCCCGCGCCGTCGGTGCCGACGTGCGTCACGCAGGGCTCGCCCTCGGCGACGGCGGCGATCGAGCGCAGGATCGGCCCGAGGGTCTGCCATGCCTCGGCCGAGCCGCCGGGCATGATCGAGGGGCCGTTGAGCGCGCCCTCCTCGCCGCCGGAGATGCCGGCGCCGACGAAGTTGATGCCCGTCTCCCGCACGGCCTTCTCGCGGCGGATCGTGTCGGTGAACAGCGCGTTGCCGCCGTCGACGATGATGTCGCCCGGCTCGAACACCTCGGTGAGCGCGTCGATGACGGCGTCGGTGCCGCGACCGGCCTGCACCATGATGATCGCCGTGCGGGGCTTCTGCAGCGCTGCGGCGAACTCCTCGTACGAGCGCGTGGCGATGAAGCCCGCCTCGGGGTGCTCGGCGACGAGGGTCTCGGTCTTCTCGACCGAGCGGTTGAAGATCGCGACCGTGTTGCCCTCGCGGCTGGCGAGGTTGCGGGCGAGGTTCGAGCCCATGACGGCGAGGCCGACGACTCCGATGTTGGCGCGGGGGTGGGTCACGTGGTGCTCCTGAGAGAGTGGGGGCGCTCGGCGCCGCGGTCTACGAGGGTGGTGGCACGACCGGCTCCAGCCTATTGCCCCGGGGGAGGCCCGCCGCCCGACTCCGATGTGCCGGGTAACCTGGCCGCCATGACCGCCCGGCCCTCCGTCGTGCTCATGGGCGTCTCGGGCGCCGGCAAGACGGTCGTCGGCCGCGCCGCCGCGGCGCGAGCGGGCGTCGCCTTCCTCGACGCCGACGACCTGCACCCCGCCGCGAACGTGGCGAAGATGGCCGCGGGGCATCCGCTCGACGACGCCGACCGCGCCCCCTGGCTGGATGCCGTCGGCGCCGCCCTGCGCGACCACCGCCCCTGCATCGTCGCCTGCAGCGCCCTCAAGCGCTCGTACCGCGACCGACTGCGCGAGCTCGCCCCGGGCACGCTCTTCGCGCTGCTCGAGGTGCCGCGCGCCGTGCTCGAGGAGCGCCTCGCCGATCGCCGCGGCCACTACATGCCGGCGAGCCTGCTCGACTCGCAGCTTGCGACCCTCGAGAGCCCCGGCCCCGATGAGCTCGTCGCGGTGCTCGACGGCGAGAGCAGCATCCCGCAGCTCGCCGACGGCGTCGCCCGTCTCGTGTCCGCGACCGGCGCGACCGGCCTCGCCGAACTGGGCTAGACTGACCCACTGAACTTCGGCGAGGACGAGCGCACGCTCGTCGTGATCGACGCGGTGGGCAAGGCACCAGGTCTTTCCTCACGCGTGAACGCGTTCGAGTCGACACACACGACCGGGTCGAGACGGCCCACTGACACAAGGAGTCCGGCATGTCCGAGAACACCCACCTCGCAGCGGAGGTGCGCACGAGCTTCGGCAAGGGCGCCGCTCGCAAGATCCGCGCGACCGACAAGATCCCGGCGGTCATCTACGGCCACGGCACCGCGCCCCGCCACGTGACCCTCCCCGGCCACGAGACGGCGCTGCTGCTCCGCAAGAAGAACGTCGTGCTCACGCTCGACATCGAGGGCGACGAGCAGCTCGCGCTCGTGAAGGACGTGCAGAAGGACCCGGTGCGCCAGCTCATCGAGCACATCGACCTCATCGTCATCCGCAAGGGAGAGAAGGTCGTCGTCGACGTGCCCGTGCACCTCGAGGGCGAGAGCTTCGCCGGAACCATCGCGATGCTCGAGCACACGACCCTCTCCGTCGAGGCCGAGGCCACGCACATCCCCGAGAACCTCGTCGTCTCGATCGAGGGTCTCGAGGAGGGCGCGCAGATCCACGCGGGCCAGGTCGCGCTGCCCAAGGGCACGACGCTCGTGACCGACCCCGAGGCGCTCGTCGTCGTCGTGACCGTGCCGCAGCTCGACACGACCTCCGACGCCGACGGCTCGGCCGATGGTGCCGCCGCAGGCGAGGGTGCCGAGGCCGCCGAGGGCGACGAGGCGCCGGCCGAGGCCGGCTCCGAGGCCGCCGAGTAGGCATCATCCTCGGCGTCACGAGGCTCTTCACGAGACGAGAGGCCGCACCGCCTGTGGCCGATCAGGACGTCTGGCTCGTAGCCGGGCTCGGAAACCCCGGGCCCGGCTATGCCGCCAATCGGCACAACGTCGGCCAGATGGCCCTCGACGAGCTCGCCTCCCGCTTCGGCGGCCGCTTCTCGCGGCACCGCACCACCACGATGCTCGCCGAGGTGCGGCTGCGCCCCGGAGGGCCGAAGCTCGTGCTCGTGAAGCCGCTGAGCTTCATGAACACCTCTGGCGGCCCCGTCTCGAGCGCCGCCAAATACTTCGGGATCGCGCCCGAGCGTGTCGTCGTGCTCCATGACGATCTCGATCTGCCCTTCGAGTCGATCAAGCTCAAGGCTGACGGCGGGCACGGCGGCCAGAACGGCGTGCGCGACATCATCAAGGCGCTCGGCACCGCGGAGTTCCCGCGCGTGCGCATCGGCATCGGGCGCCCGCCCGGTCGGCAGGATGCGGCCGACTACGTGCTGAAGGACTTCCCCGCGGCCGAGAGGGCGCGACTGCCCCTCGTGCTCGACGACGCGGCCGACGCGGTCGAGCTGCTCATCGAGCAGGGGCTGCTCGCGGCCCAGCAGCGCTTCCACGGCCCGCGCGACTGACGGCGCTCGGGCGGGTGCGGGTCATCCCACTGTCGGCTCGTCGAGCCCGGTGAACATGCTGCCGTGCAGCGCGAGCACATGGTCTCGGGCGATCTCGCCTGCCGTCGCCCCGTCTCCCCGGCGCAGCGCCTCCAGGAGCCGCACGTGCTCGAGATTGTTGGCCTGCAGATAGGCCACCGGGTAGGGCACGAAGTACCGGTAGAGCGACTCGAGGGTGCGACCATAGCTCTCCAGCGCCCAGATCTGCCCGCTGGCAGCGGCCACACCCCGGTGGAAGCGCTCGTCGGCAGCATGGAATGCGCTCCAGTCGGTCGCGCTCGCCGCCGCGGCGATGTGCTTCTCGAGCTCGGCGAGCTGATCCGCGGTCGCCGCGCTCGCCGCGAACTGCGCGAGGGAGCTCTCCATGAGGGCGCGCCTGTCGATGAGATCGGTCACGGTGTCCGCGTCGGAGCGGTAGGCGGCCGTGGCCTCGACCCGATCGGTGCGCGGGTGGGCGGTCACGAACGTCCCGCCGGCGCGGCCGCGTCGTCGCACGACCACCCCGTCGTCGGCGAGCGACCGGAAGGCGCGCCGGACCGTCGACACCCCGACCCCCAGCGCGTCGGCGACCGCGTCATCGGCCGGAAGCGCCTCGTCCGGTGACAGCAGGCCGTGCTCGATCGCGAGCGCGATCCGGGCCCGCACGGTGTCGACCGCGGAGAGCCGTTGCGCGCCGGCGATGACGGGGGCCCGCAAAGGGTCGTCTCCCACGAGCGGAGCGGGGGCGGGGTCCATGCAACGACTGTACGACGCCGATCCTGGAGTAAATAGGTCAAGATGGCCTAATATCGCCCTATTGTGCTCGACAGAGGAGTTGAGATGTCACGTCCCGTCCGCATCGCGATCGCGCAGAGCACTCCTCTCGCCATCGGCGCCGACGGCGCGGTGTATCGCCGAGAGGTGCTCCGCTTCGCGACCGAGGGTGCCGACCTCGTCGTCCACCCCGAACTGCACCTCTTCAGCGCCGATGCCGAAGAGCGTCTCGATGGTCGCAACAGGCTGCTGCGTGCCCGTGCGATATCCCTCGACGACATGATGCTGGCCGACCTCGCCGAGATCGCCCGCGAGGCCGGGGTGTGGCTCGTTCCCGGAAGCGTGTGCGAGCGGGGAGAAGACGGTCGGCTGTTCAACACCGCGCTCGTGTTCTCGCCCGAGGGCGAGCGCGTCGCCGCTTATCGCAAGCTGTTCCCCTGGAGACCCACCGAGTTCTACGACCCCGGTGACAGGTTCGTGACCTTCGACGCCCCGGGCCTCGGCCGTTTCGGGCTGTCGATCTGCTATGACGCGTGGTTTCCCGAGGTGGCCCGGCATCTGGCGTGGATGGGGGCCGAGGTGATTCTCAACGTCGTCAAGACGACGACGCCCGATCGAGGGCACGAGCTCGTGCTCGCGCGGGCGAACTCCATCATCAACCAGACCTTCACGGTGAGCGTCAACTGCCCCGCTCCGATCGGGGAGGGGCGCAGCATCGTCGTCGATCCCGAGGGCGACGTGGTGCGCCAGTTCGACGGTGGCGCCGAGGCCGCCATCGTCGAACTCGATCTGGATCGCGTGCACGAGGTGCGCGAGCGGGGCACCGCCGGCGTGAACCGCATGTGGGCGCAGTTCTCTACGACCGACGCGCCCCTCGACCTGCCCTTGTACGCCGGCCGCATCGATCCGACCACCTGGAATCCCGCACCGAACCCGTTCACCAAGGAGGACACCGCGCCATGACCATGACCACGACTCCCGCTCTCGAGCGCACACTCGGACTGCCGTCCCTCGTGCTGCTCGGCCTCGCCTACATGACGCCGCTCATCGTCCTGGGGATCTACGGCGTGATCGCCGAGATCACCGAGGGGGCGAGCTCGTCGGCGTACCTCATCGCCCTGCTCGCGATGCTGTTCACCGCCCACAGCTACGGGCGCATGGCGGTCGCGTATCCGACGTCTGGGTCGGCGTACACCTACGTCCGACGCTCGATCGACTCCCGCATCGGATTCATGGTGGGGTGGGCTGTCCTGCTCGACTACCTCTTCCTTCCCATGGTGATCTGGCTCATCGGCGGCGCCTACCTCCAGGCGCAGTTCCCGGCTGTGCCGCCGGCCGTCTGGATCGTCATGTTCATCGTGATCACGACGGTGCTCAACGTGCTGGGAATCCGCGTCGCCGATCGAGCGAACTTTGCGCTCATGGCCTTCCAGGTGCTCGTCGTCATCGCCTTCGTCGCCCTCTCGGTCGGATCGGTCATCGCAGCACAGGGGGCCGCGGGTCTTGTGAGCGCAGGACCCTTCGTCGGCGACGGCGGCGGACTTGCCGGCATCACTGCGGGCGCGGCCGTCGCTGCTTACTCGTTCCTGGGCTTCGACGCCGTGACGACCTTCACCGAGGAGGCGAAGGATCCGAAGCGGTCGGTCCCGCGCGCGATCCTGCTCGTCGCGCTCATCGGCGGCGCCATCTTCATCGTCGTCTCCTACACGACCCAGCTCGTGCGCCCCGGCGGCGTCTTCGACGACTCGTCCTCGGCGGCCTTCGACATCGCCATTGCCATCGGGGGGAACGTGTTCGGGGCGATCTTCCTCGCGGGCCTCGTCGTCGCGCAGTTCGCATCGGGACTGTCGGCCCAGGCGGCGGGCTCGCGACTGCTCTTCGCAATGGGCCGCGACGGCGTGCTGCCCACCCGGATCTTCGGTCGCGTGAGCGAGCGCTTCCGCACTCCCGTCGGTTCACTCGTCGTCATCGGTGTCGTGGGCATGCTTGCGCTCGTGCTCGACGTGACGACCTCGACCTCGTTCATCAACTTCGGCGCGTTCCTGGCATTCGCTGCGGTGAACGTCTCGGTCATCGCCCTCTACCTGCGACGGCGGCGCGCGGGGGAGCGACCGAACGTCTTCTCGAACGTGGTCGTGCCCGCGATCGGCGCTGTCGTGACGATCCTGCTCCTCACCCGGCTCGACGGGAACGCCATCACACTGGGCCTCATCTGGCTCGGAGTCGGCGTCATCGTGCTCGCTGTGGGCACGCGCGGCTTCCGCACGGCGCCGCCCGAGGCGGCATTCGACGACGCCGAGCCCGCGGCTCCCGCGCTCCCGGGCGCGCGACAGGGCCGGGATCAACCGCTCGAGACTCACTGGAGAGAGTGTACGCGGGGGCGGCTGGGGC
>SCPB01000006.1 GCA_005502445.1 Microbacteriaceae bacterium X2B | reverse complement strand
GTCGTCGCTCTTCCACACGGGGATCGGGCTGCCCCAGTAGCGGTTGCGGCTGACCGACCAGTCGCGCGCGCCCTCGAGCCACTTGCCGAACTGGCCGTGCTTGACGTTGTCGGGCACCCAGCGGATCTGCTCGTTGAGCTCGAGCATGCGGTCGCGGATCTCGGTCACGCGCACGAACCAGCTCGAGACGGCCTTGTAGATGAGCGGGTTGCGGCAGCGCCAGCAGTGCGGGTAGCTGTGCTCGTAGCTGCGCACCTGCAGCAGGCGGCCCTGCTCGCGCAGCATCGCCGTGAGGGTCTTGTTGGCGTCGAAGACGTGCTGCCCGGCGACTTCGGCGATCTGCGGCAGGAACCGGCCTCCGTCGTCCACGGAGATGATGACGGGGATGCCCGCGGCGGAGCACGCGATCTGGTCGTCCTCGCCATAGGCGGGGGCCTGGTGAACGATGCCCGTGCCCTCGCCCGTGGCGACGTACTCGGCGACGAGGAACTGCCAGGCGCGCTGCGTGCCCCAGGTCTCGACGTCGGCGTAGTAGTCCCACAGCCGGTCGTAGTGCACGCCCCCGAGCTCGGCGCCGCGGAGGCGACGGCTGATCGCCGCGTGGGCCTCGGCCGCGGACTCGTAGCCGAGCTCCTTGACGTACGCGTTGAGGGTGTCGTTCGCGAGCAGGTACTGGCTCTCGCCGGCGACCGCGTCGCGCGCGCCGGCCTGATCCCGGTCATCCGCCGCCCCGTGGGGGCCCGCCGGGAGCACGACGTACTCGACCTCGGGGCCCACGGCGAGCGCCGCGTTCGTCGGGAGGGTCCACGGCGTCGTCGTCCAGGCGAGCGCCTTGACGCCCGTGAGCCCGAGCGCCTCGGCCTTCGACCCGACGAGCGGGAAGGTCACCGTGACCGACTGGTCCTGACGCATCTGGTAGACGTCGTCGTCCATGCGCAGCTCGTGGTTCGACAGCGGAGTCTCGTCGCGCCAGCAGTACGGCAGCACGCGGTAGCCCTCGTAGGCGAGGCCCTTCTCGTGCAGCGTCTTGAAGGCCCACAGCACGCTCTCCATGAAGGTCACGTCAAGGGTCTTGTAGTCGTTCTCGAAGTCGACCCAGCGCGCCTGGCGCGTGACGTAGGCCTGCCACTCGTCGGTGTAGCGCAGCACCGACTCGCGCGAGGCGGCGTTGAAGGCCTCGATGCCCATCGCCTCGATCTCGGCCTTCTCGGTGATGCCGAGCTGCTTCATCGCCTCGAGCTCGGCGGGCAGCCCATGGGTGTCCCAGCCGAACCGGCGGTGCACCTGCTTGCCGCGCATCGTCTGGAAGCGGGGGAAGACATCCTTCGCGAAGCCCGTCAGCAGATGCCCGAAGTGCGGCAGGCCGTTGGCGAAGGGCGGGCCGTCGTAGAAGACCCACTCCTCGCAGCCCTCGCGCTGCGCGATGGACCGGCGGAAGGTGTCGGCGCTCGCCCAGTAGGCGAGGACCTCCCGCTCGAGGTCGGGGAAGCTCGGCGAGGCGGCGACGGTGTTCTCGTCGCGGTGCAGGGGGTAGCCCATGGGGTTCTCCGGTCAGTGGATGCTGTGCTCACTTACCGCGAGGACGACCGGCCGGTGAGGCCTGCCGCGGTACCACCCCGCTTGCCGTCGCGCTGCGCTCGCCCGTGCGGCGATTCGGATGCTCCGGCCCCTCTTCTGCGGCTGTGACGGGCCTGCCCCGCTCGGGTCTACTGGCCGGGTCGCTCGAGGCCGAGCATCCCGGTGTTCTTCCGAGGACTCCCCGGTGATGGCCGGATCGCTGTCTCTGCGACGATTCTATCCCAGCGCGCCGCGTCACGATCGTGCTGTCAATCGAGAGGTGGCCTTGCGGTCACGGGGTGAGCAGTGGTCAACTGACGGCCACACAGGTTGCGTCTCGATGACGCCACCGTCGCCCCGAGGGGGCGCTCATGCTCGAGACGAGCACATTCCCCGCACCGTTCACTCCTCTCAGACGCACCCGGTTCGGCCCCCGGATCGTCGGAATCCTCTGCGCCGTCATGCTCGCGGCCGTGGCGCTCGTGGTTCTGCAGCCCGCCCCGGCCGCCGTCGCCGCGACCACCTCGCAGTGCGACGGCCAGTTCAACGTCGGCGGCGAGGGCATGGACTGCCGGATCACCGTCGAGAACTTCCTCGACCTCGCCACCGGAGCAGCGAGCTCGCGCGTGACGACTCTCGCCTGCAGCGGGGCCGCGAACGTCGACCCGCTGCCGACGTGCGTCGGCCCGACCGTGACGACGTTCGCGGAGTTGACGACGAGAGCCGACCAGTGCAACGGCAGCGCGAACGGAGGCGGCTCATCGATGATCTGCTCCGTGACGGTCGTGAATACCATCACCGGCACCGCCACGACCTCGACCGCTCCGGTGAACCAGTGCGTGGGGTCGCTGACGACGGGCGATGTGCGCGCGTGCTCCCCCGACCCTGCGACGGCGGATGCCTCGGTCGACGGCGTCACGCAGTGCAACGGCAGCGTCAACGGCGGCGGCGGCTCGATGACGTGTACGGTCTCGCCGTCGACGACCTCGAACAGCGCCTTCGCGTTCATCGTCAACCAGTGCAACGACTCGGCCAACGGCGGCGGCGCCCGCATCGTCTGCACCGTCGACATCAGCACCGTCGTCCTCGCCGCCGACACCGGCGGAGACACCGGCGGAGACACCGGCGGAGACACTGGCGGGGACACCGGCAGGGACACCGGCAGGGACACCGGCAGGGACACCGGCAGCGGCGCAGGGTCCGACAGCGACTCAGTCGCCCTCATCGACGTGCTGCCCGCCACCGGTGCCGACACCGGTGGCGCCCTCGGGGCGGCGGCGCTGCTGATCGCCCTCGGGTCGCTCGCACTCGCGCTCTCTCGGAGGTTCGCGACAACCGCTTCGTAGCGGCTCTACACTGGCGGCGACGGGGGGCGCGCCTCCTCGTGCGCGCGAAGAGGGAGACGACACGACGATGAACGACGATCGACCGGGCCGGCCCGACGACGAGCCCACCGAGCCGCTCGGTGCTGTGGGAGGCGATGCCCCGACCGAGCAGTACGACGCCGTCGAAGCGGGCGACGCCCCGACGCGCGCGTTCACGCAGCCCTTCGACCACCCGGGCGCAGTGCCACCGGTGCCTCCCGCGCCGCCGACGGCCCCCACGCAGCTCATCCGTCCCCCGGCTGCGGCGATCCCTCCGTCGATGACGACGGCGAGCACCGGGCCGCTCGCGCAGGAACAGTCGAAGCGGGGGCTGAGCGGGGCGGCGATCGCGGCCATAGTGCTCGGCGCCATCCTGCTCATCGCTCTGGCGATCCTCATCGTCGCTCTGCTGCAGCGCGGCGCCGGTCCCGCCCCGACCGAGAGTCCGACGCCGACGCCCACCGCGACCACGACGCCCACGCCGACTCCCACTCCGACGCCCACCGAGACCCCGACGCCGACGCCGACCGAGACGCAGGAGGAGGCGGCTCCCGCACCGACCTTCACGGTATTCCAGGCCGAGAACACCGCAAACTGCCCCGACGAGACCAGCGCCGTGCCGATCTTCTGGAGCTGGAGCATCGACGGTGCGAGCACCGTGTGGTTCGGCATCGGCACCGACGACGCGCGCGCCGAGCCCTACGAGGAGGTGCCGTCGACGGCGACCTACGAGTTCGCCTACCAGTGCTCGGAGGAGAGCCAGCTCTACACGGTCACGGCCGAGAACGCCGACGGTCTCGTCACGCACCGGACCGTGGAGGTCGTGCGGCTGCTGCCGTAGCCCCCCTCGCAGCAACCCTCGTAATCAACTCCCTAGCGCGGGGCTGGCACCAGAGATCCGCTCTCCAGACACGCCAGAGGGATTCACACGGTGCGCTGAACGGTTCGGCGGTCATTCCTTCGGCCCGCCCCAACCCCCGGGGCTGTTGGGCAGTTCGCGAAGCTCGAAGTCAGCCTCCGGTCGGTCGCGGTCGGAGTAGCTACCGCCGTTTCCGCCGTTCGGTGTGGCGCCTGATCCTTTCGCCTTGCGGCGGGTGGGGCTCCTCGTCGTGAACGATTTGCTTGCGGGCGCACCGCTGGTGCCCCGACCGCTGAGAAGGTTGTCGCACATTCGTTGGATGTCGGAGGTGAGCGAGTGGTGAGCGCCGGGACTGGCCCGGTTCGTATTCACGAACTCAGCGACCTCGCTCACGGTTCTGTGCACGACTTCCTCGGCGCTGGGAACCCTCCATCGTTCGCCTTCGGCGATGAGGTCCGTGAGCGTGATTCTGTCGTGTTCGAAGATGCCGTTGATGCGGAACGCGAAGTCCTGATCGATGGGCTGATGGATTTGTGGGACGACGTCGTAGGCGGGGGCAAGTTGTGCTGTGCCGTCGGGGAGGTGGAGCACGGAGATGTTCTTGGCGTGCATGTCTAGGTTTCCGACGGCGACCGACAGGGTGGTCAGCCTCAACAGGTCGGTCGTGGCACGGTGGCCAATCTGGCGGCGCAGCAGTTCTGCGATCGCTGCGAGGCCGGCGTGGCCTTCGCTTTCGTATTTGGCCTCTCCGCCGTATCCGAGTGCTTGGTTGAAATCTTCTTGGTGGAGGCGCCCGTCCTCGGTGGTGGGGGTGCGGTCGTAGCGTTCGATGACGAGTGCGGTTACGCCGGCGAAGTCGACCAGGGCTGTGTCGAATGAGGTCAGGCCGAGGTGACGGGCGATCCGTGCGCCGTACTCTTCATCGAAGATCAGCGACGGCATGCTGGCGACGATCGGCTTGATGATGTGAGTCGAGGGGAACCCGTCAAGCGGTTCGGCCCACCCTTGCGGGGTCTTGGCGAGGACGATCTTGTCTTGCACGCCGGCGAGGGATGAGATCCTGCGCGCGGTGGTGTTGCCGATCGGGGCGCTGCCAACCTCGGCGAGGATCTGACGGATTCTTTCGTCGTCCACCGGTGAGACAGTAGGGGTTTTCGGTTCGCCGGGCGCGTCGGGGTTCCAGATTTGTAGCGCGCCGGCGACATCGCGGCCGTAGCGTTGCAGCATCCCGATCGTGTAGTCCGGTGCGATCGAAGCGTTTCCGGCCAGTCGGGTGCGAGCTCGCCCTTCGGGCAGCACTTCGTCGAAGAAGTTGCGCCGCACGGGTGCCTTTCTCGGCAGCGATGTCCGCGCAAGCGGCACGGCGAACGACAGCACCGTACTACCCACCCCGAAGCGCTCCACGCCCGCGTCGGCAACTCGGAAGTCGAAGGTGCTCGCCTTTTCGATGAGGTCGCCAACGTGAGTGCCGTACAGTTCGACGCGCAGCTCAGCCATCGCGGCTCTCAGTCCTGAAGGTGATGCCGGTCTCTAGGGCGAACTCGAACAGCCGGTTGATGGCTTTGGTGGGTTTGCCCGCTTCGAGCTCCACGATGTACTTCTGTGTCACTCCGAGACGCTTGGCCAGCTCACGCTGGCTGAGCCCTTTGGCGGTTCGCGCTTCGCGCAGGATGATTCCCAGCTCGCCAGGGTCGTTGATTCGTGCGCTGCGCATGACGCCTCCGATCCGGTTTTCGAGATCATAGCCCAATGATGATGTTTTTCACATCACCACACTGTGATGTCGTTTTCGTTATCAACCGCAGCACTGCACCACCCGACTGACTTCCGACACGGCCGTCGGGGCATTCATCGGCGATGCGCCGATCGGCACGATCCTCATCGCCGCCGACGGCCACATCCGCGCCACCTATGTCAAGGCGGGGTTCCAGGGAGCCGGGATTGGGGCGGCGCCACAACCCATAGGCGAACTCAGTCCCGACCGAGCTCCCGCGGCCACCGCGCACACCGCCCGATACGATGGAGTGACATCCCACACCCAGGCACCTCTTTTCCTCTGACACGGTGCCGCCCATACGGAGCGAGAACCCCATGAGCCACGCGATCCCCGACAAGCCCGCCCTGGAAGGTCTCGAACCGAAGTGGGGCGAGACGTGGGAGCAGCAGGGCACGTACCGCTTCGACCGGGATGCCGCGCTCGCAGCCGGCAAGGACGCCGTCTACGCGATCGACACTCCCCCGCCTACCGCCTCGGGCTCGCTGCACATCGGCCACGTCTTCAGCTACACGCACATGGACCTCGCCGCGCGGTTCCAGCGCATGCGCGGCCGGCACCTCTTCTACCCGATGGGCTGGGACGACAACGGCCTGCCGACCGAGCGCCGCGTGCAGAACTACTACGGGGTGCGCTGCGACCCCTCCCTGCCCTACGAGCCCGGCTTCACCCCGCCCTTCGAGGGCGGGGGCGCCGGCGGCGGCAAGCCCGCCGAGCAGGTCCCGGTGAGCCGGCGCACCTTCATCGAGCTGTGCGAGCGGCTCACCGTCGAGGACGAGAAGCAGTTCGAAGACCTCTGGCGCGCCCTCGGCCTCAGCGTCGACTGGACCCAGACCTACCGCACGATCGGCGACGAGGCCCAGCGCGTCGCGCAGCGCGCCTTCCTGCGCAACCTCGCCCGGGGCGAGGCGTACCGGGCGGATGCGCCCACCCTGTGGGACGTGACCTTCCGCACGGCCGTCGCGCAGGCCGAGCTCGAAGACAAGGACATGCCCGGGGCCTTCCACCGGGTGAGCTTCCATCGACCCGACGGAGGTACGATCGAGATCGAGACGACCCGGCCCGAACTGATCGCCGCCTGCGTGGCGCTCGTCGCGCATCCCGACGACCCCCGCTACCAGCCGCTGTTCGGCACCACCGTGCGCACGCCGCTGTTCGGCGTCGAGGTGCCCGTCGTGGCCCACCACCTCGCCCAGCAGGAGAAGGGCTCCGGCATCGCGATGGTCTGCACCTTCGGCGACGTGACCGATGTGGTGTGGTGGCGGGAGCTGGACCTGCCGACGCGG
Source organism: Microbacteriaceae bacterium X2B (assembly GCA_005502445.1). Taxonomy (GTDB): domain Bacteria; phylum Actinomycetota; class Actinomycetes; order Actinomycetales; family Microbacteriaceae; genus Microcella. Next base: position 79,311 of record SCPB01000006.1, on the reverse strand, counting down.
CCGATCCTCGGGAAGGACGGCCGCATCCTCGCCGACGCCCCCGAGGGGATCGAGGGCGACGCGCTCGCGGTGTATGCCGAGCTCGCCGGCAAGACCGTGTTCAGCGCGAAGGCGCGCACGGTCGAGCTGCTGCGCGAATCGGGCGACCTGCACGGCGACCCGCGCCCCATCACGCACCCCGTGAAGTTCTTCGAGAAGGGCGACAAGCCGCTCGAGATCGTCACCACCCGCCAGTGGTACATCGCCAACGGCGCGCGCGACGAGGCCCTGCGCGAGCGCCTGCTCGAGAACGGCCGGGCGATCTCCTTCCACCCCGACTTCATGCGCGTGCGCTACGAGAACTGGGTCGGCGGGCTCTCGGGCGACTGGCTCATCTCGCGCCAGCGGTTCTTCGGCGTGCCGATCCCCGTCTGGTACCGCCTCGACGAGAACGGCGAGCAGACCGGCGAGCCGATCGTGCCGACCGAGGACATGCTGCCCGTCGACCCCTCCTCGATGCCGGCCCCCGGCTTCGACGAGGCGCAGCGCGGCGCGCCCGGCGGCTTCATCGGTGAGCTCGACATCATGGACACCTGGGCGACCTCGTCGCTCACCCCGCAGATCGCCGCGAAGTGGGAGGACGACCCGGAGCTGTTCGACCTCGTCTTCCCCTACGACCTGCGCAGCCAGGGTCAAGACATCATCCGCACCTGGCTGTTCTCGACGGTGCTGCGCGCCGAGCTCGAGCACGGCACGGTTCCGTGGAAGCACGCCGGCATCTCGGGCTTCATCGTCGACCCCGACCGCAAGAAGATGTCGAAGTCGAAGGGCAACGTTGTCACCCCGCAGGGCATGCTCGACGAGCACGGCTCGGACGCCGTGCGCTACTGGGCGGCCTCCTCGCGCCTCGGCACCGACGCCGCCTTCGACCCGCAGAACCCGAAGCAGATGAAGATCGGCCGGCGCCTCGCCATCAAGGTGCTCAACGCGTCCAAGTTCGTCTACTCCTTCCCCGTGCCCGAGGGCGAGGGGGCGGTCACCGACCCGCTCGACCTCGACATGCTCGCCACCCTCGGCGACGTCGTTCGCCAGGCGACGCGCGCCTTCGAGGAGTACGACCACGCGCGCGCCCTCGAGGTCACCGAGCAGTTCTTCTGGACCTTCTGCGACGACTACCTCGAGCTCGTCAAGGAGCGCGCCTACGGCTCGACCATCGGCGACGCCGACGACCGCGCCGAGGGCCGGGCGAGCGCCGTGACCTCGCTGCGCCGGGCAGTCGACGTCATGCTGCGCCTGCTCGCGCCGGTCATCCCCTTCGCGACCGAGGAGGTGTGGAGCTGGACCCACGACGCCTCCGACGGCCGCAGCGGCAGCGTGCACACCGCCCCGTGGCCGACGGTCGACGAGCTCGGCGTCGACGCCGCGCCGAGCGGCCTGCTGCCCCTCGTCTCGGAGGCGCTCATCGGCATCCGGCGCGCGAAGACCGACGCGAAGGCATCGCAGAAGACGCCCGTCGCGCACGCGACGATCTCGGCGCCGCTCCTGCTCGCCGAGGCCGCCGCCGACCTCAAGGCGGTCGGCCGCATCGCCGTGCTCGACATCCAGCAGGGCGAGACCGTCGAGGTGCTCGCGATCGAGCTCGCTCCGGCGCCCGACGCGCAATAGAGAAGGAGCACCGATCATGCAGCTCGGAACCCGGTGGGCCGTCGGCGGGGAGCCGCCGGCCCGGATCAGCGCCGAGGTGCGTGCGGCGATCCGCGCCGTCGAGGGCGACCTGCTCGGGTTCGACACGACGCAGTGGCGGTGGACCCTCACCTGGCTCGAGGGCAGGCCCGTGGTCGAGCTCGACGACGGCACGGTCATCCGGCAGTCGCCCGACGGGGCGGTGCTGATCAGCGCGCCATCCGGCGAGGACTGACCCTTCGCGACTTCGGGAACCGGGATGACCGCCACCCGTAGGCTGGCGGAATGAGCAATCCCTTCCTCTCGCCGAGCACCCTCCCCTACCAGCTGCCCCCTTTCGCCGAGATCGCCGTGGATCACTTCGGCCCCGCGATCGAGGAGGGCATGCGCCTGCAGCGCGCCGAGATCGACGCGATCGTCGCGCAGAGCGAGGAACCCGGCTTCGAGAACACGATGGAGGCGCTCGAGCGCAGCGGCCAGACGCTCACGCGCGTGCTGCGCGTGTTCTTCAACGCGAGCTCGGCCGATTCCTCCGACGCGATCGCCGCGCTCGAAGAGCAGTACGCTCCGCAGCTCGCGGCCCACGACGACGCCATCGAGCTCGACGCGCGCCTGTACGAGCGCGTGGCGCGGCTCCATGCCCGGCTCGACGAGCTCGACCTGAGCCCCGAGCAGCGCTACCTCGTCGAGCGCCGCCACCGGCGCATGACGCTCGCCGGCGCCGGGCTCGGCGAGGCCGAGAAGGCGCGGCTGACCGAGCTCAACCAGCGGCTGTCGGTTCTGCAGACGCGCTTCGAGAAGAACCTGCTCGCCGACACCAACGACCTCGCGGTCGTCGTCGACGACGCGCGCGAGCTCGACGGGCTCACGCCCGGCGAGATCTCGGCAGCGGCGCAGGCCGCCGCCGAGCGCGGGCTCGACGGCAAGCACCTCATCACGCTCGTGCTGCCGACGGGGCACCCGCACCTTGCGAGTCTCACGAACCGCGACCTGCGCGCCCGCATCATGCGGGCATCCCGCCAGCGCGCCGCCCGCGGCAACGAGCACGACAATCGCGACGTGCTGCTCGAGATCGTGCGCCTCCGCGCCGAGCGCGCCGAGCTGCTCGGCTTCGAGAGCCACGCCGCGTTCGTCACGGCCGACCAGACGGCGAAAACGCCCGAGGCCGTCGCCGCGATGCTCGGCGAGCTCGCACCCGCCGCGGCCCGCAACGCCCGCCGCGAGCAGGAGATGCTCGAGGCCCTCGCCGGGCACCCGATCGAGGCGCACGACTGGGCGTTCTACAGCGAGAAGGTGCGCAAAGCCGAGTACGACGTCGACTTCGGCGAGCTGCGGCCGTACTTCGAGGCCGAGCGCGTGCTGCACCACGGCGTCTTCGCCGCCGCGACCCGCGTCTACGGCATCACGTTCACCGAGCGCACCGACCTCGGCGGCTACCACCCCGAGGTGCGCGTGTTCGAGGTGCGCAACGACGACGGCTCCGAGCTCGGCCTGTACCTGCTCGACCTGTATACGCGCGACTCGAAGCGCGGCGGTGCGTGGATGAACGAGCTCATCGGCAAGAACGAGCTGCTCGACCACCCGACCGTCGTCGTCAACAACCTCAACGTGCCCAAGCCGTCACCGGGCGAGCCGACCCTGCTCACCTACGACGAGGTCAACACCTTCTTCCACGAGTTCGGCCACGCCCTGCACGGGCTCTTCGCGCACGTCGTCTACCCCTCGTTCACGGGCACGAACGTCTACCGCGACTTCGTCGAGTTCCCGAGCCAGGTCAACGAGATGTGGATGCTCTGGCCCGAGATCCTCGATGACTACGCCATGCACCACGAGACCGGCGAGCGCATCCCCGCCGAGGTGGTCGAGCGCATCCGAGCCTCCGACACCTGGGGCGAGGGCTTCGCGACCTCCGAGTACCTCGCCGCCGCCCTGCTCGACCAGGCCTGGCACCGACTCTCCGCCGCCGAGGCCGCCGCGATCACCGACGTCGCCGCGTTCGAGGCGCAGGCACTCGCCGCGGCGGGCCTGGACAACCCGGCGGCGCCGACCCGCTACTCGTCGCCCTACTTCGCCCACACCTTCTCGGGCGGCTACTCGGCCGGATACTATTCGTACATCTGGAGCGAGGTGCTCGACGCCGACACCGTCGAGTGGTTCCGCGAGAACGGCGGGCTCACGCGCGAGAACGGCGACCGCTTCCGGCGCCACGTGCTCGGGCTCGGCGGCGCGGGCGACCCGCTCGAGGCGTATCGCGCGTTCCGCGGGCGCGACGCCGAGATCGCGCCCCTGCTGAAGCGGCGGGGGCTGGCCGCCTGAGAGGGACGGGCGCGGCGCGCGGAGTGATTGCCGAACGACGAGCCCTGTCCTGCGCTGCCGCGCCGACGAGCCCGTTCTACCGATCCTGGCGGGAGATCGCCGCCTCGAGTCGCTCGACCTTGCCGTCGAGCTCGCCCGCGTGGCCGGGGCGGATGTCGGCCTTGAGCACGAGCGAGACGCGCGTGCCATACTGCCCGGCGGCCTCGGTCGCGCGCCGCACGACCTCCATGACCTCGGCCCACTCCCCCTCGATCTCGGTGAACATCGAGGATGTCCGGTTCGGCAGCCCCGAATCGCGCACGATCCGTACCGCGGCGGCGACGGCGTCGTGCACCGAGTCGGTCGAGGTGCCACCCGAGGGGGCGACGGAGAAGGCGACGATCATGGCAGCGGCTCCCGGTCTCTCGTGCGGCGGCCCGTGCCGCCGACCTCCAGCGTGCCACGCGAGAGATCCGTCGCGCTCACGCACCGGGCCCCGCACCCGCCACCCGCACCTCACACGAGTCGACGTACCTCGCACGGTCCTGTCAGTGTGAGACGCCCGACGTCGTGTGCGGTGCCGGATGCAGCGAGCGAGCGAGCGGTCGCCGGATCAGCTGCACGATCACGACGAGCGCCCAGCCGAGCAGCGCCAGGTACAGCGCGTTGCGCAGCGACAGCACCGCGAGCATCGGCGCCTGCAGGCCGAGCAGCTCGCCGTAGCGGAAGGGGTAGACGACCTGGGTGAGCACCGCGATGAGCACGGCGACGACGACGGGCACGTGGAACGACACCCCGCCGCGCGGCCGCCACAGCAGCCCGAGCACGACGGGTGCCGCGATCCAGGTGGCGAACTGCGGTGAGCCCACCTTGTTCACGAGGATGAGCGCCATGACGAGCGCGAGAGCGAGAGCGGGCACGAGGCGCACCTCGTCGACGCCGCGGCGCACCGCGAGCACCCCGAGCCCGGCGACGAGCAGCACCACGAGCGCGAGCGCGGGCGTCGCGAGCGCGGCCGCCTGCTGCGATCCCTCGCCGAAGACCTGCCAGGTGAGGATGCCGCGGTCGTAGTAGACGTGAGCGTTCCACCGCCCCGCCGCGGCGGCCCACAACCACGCCGTCGCGATCGGCGCCTCGACCTGCAGCCCGCGCCCCGACTGCTCGGTGATCGGCGACAGCAGCGAGGCCCCCGCGCCGAGCGCGAGCCCGCCCGCGACGACGACCATCGAGACCGCGACGGTCGCGAGCGCGACGCGCGAGCGCTCGCGCAGGGCGACGACGGCCGCGAGCAGCATCGCGGCTGGCCACACCTTGATCCACGCCCCGATCGCGAGCAGCACCGCGGCGCTCCGAGGGCTCTGCGCGAGCCGGGCGAGCGCCACGATCGCCAGGGGCGCGGTGATCGAGTCGATGCGGCCGAGCGCGATCGGTCCGAGAGCGGCGAGGTAGAGCATCCACCACCAGGCGGCGCCCGCATGGCGCACCCGGCGACCGACGCCGGCGATCGCCAGGAGCGCGACGGCGTCGAGCACCATGACGATCGTCAGCCACGACACCGCGTACGGCTCGGGCCCGAGCACGTACGCCGCGAGCATCGGCAGCAGGGCCACGATCGGGTACACCCACGAGGTCTCGATGCCGACCCAGTTGCCGGCGATGAGGCCCTGCTCGACCCAGAAGAGGTACACGAGCGTCACGTCGCCGAGCGGCAGGTTCGGGCCGAACAGGTTGAGGTAGCCGAGCCAGAGGTGCACGGCCGCGAACGCCGCCCACAGGGCGAGAGGATGCGCGCCGTACCGCGCGATCACCCCCGGCAGAGCGGCGAGCGCGGTCGGGGCGGGGGGCACGCGGTCAGCGTAACGACGTTCGCCGAGCGGGAGTCGCTTTCCGCGGCCACCGGGCGTCACGGTGCCGTACCGGGGGACGTGCCCGGGGCCTCGCCCAGCGCGATGCCGAGAGCCGCGGCGTCGGCGGGTTCGTCGACGTCGACCGTCAGCCGGCCGCCTAGCGTGCGCCGCCCGAGAACGAGGGGCCCGATGACCCGCCTCAGCGGCATTCCCGCGAGGTCGTCATAGACGGCGAGGGCTGCCCCCAGCGACTCGGCACGGTAGACGCCGAGCAGGGGCTGGTCACGGCCGTCCGCGTCGACAGCGATGACCCCGTCGAGGGTGGCGGCGTCGACAGCGCAGGCGTCGTGGAGGGCGGCGAGCAGCGCGGGCACCGCCTCCCGCGCGAACGGCAGGTCGGCGGCGAGAACGAGCACCCACTCTCCGGGCGCGCCTGCGCGGTCGGGCGCGGTCAGGATGCCCATGCCCGCCCCCAGCGCCGCCGCCGGCCCGCCGAATCGCGGCGACTCGATCGCCCACCGCACGCGGGCGGAGGGCGGGGAGTGGTCGGGTTCGCCCGGTGCGAGATCGAGCGGCCGGTGCCCGTCGCGCGGGCGCTCCGGCCCGACGACGACCACGACAGCCGCCCCCGCTCCGGCCGCCGCCGTGATCGCGTGATCGAGCAGCGCCTCGCCGCGGAAGACGAGGGCGGGCTTGTCGCGTCCGCCCAGTCGGCTCGCGCGCCCGCCGGCGAGCACGATCGCGTCGAACGGCCCCGCGGCCGGCGAATCCGACGCTCCCGCTGCTCCCGACTGCACGACCTCAACGCTACGCCGCCGGGCGCTCGCGGCCGCTCGGATCAGACCGCGACCTCGGCAGTGTCGCCGAGGTCGGCGAAGCGCTCGATGAGCTCGGCGATGCGCCCCTTGCACCCGCCGCAGCCGGTTCCCGCGCGGGTCGAGGCGCTCACGCACGCGACCGTGCGGTCGCCGGCGTCGACGGCCTCCTCGATGCGCCCCACGGTCACGCCGTTGCACCAGCACACGGTCGCGTCGTGCGCGAAATGGTCGGCCGAGGTGCCGGCGCTCTCGTCCGGGCCGTCGTGGCGCAGCAGAATCGAGCGGTCGGCGGGCAACTCGGCGCGGCGCTGGTAGAGCAGCGTGACCTCGGCCGCTGTGCGCGGCAGCCCGACGCTCACGAATGCCTCGAGCACCCCGCCGCGCGTCACGAGCTTGAGGTACCGGCCGTGCTCCGGGTCGGCCCACTGCGAGACCTGTCGCACGCCCGTGGGGTGCGCGCGGTCGTCGGCGGTGGGCGCATCGAAGGGGTCGGGGCTCACGTCGCCGGCCGAGACGACGTCGATGCCGTGCGCCTTGAGCATGACGAGGGCGGGCGCCTCGGCGGGCAGCGCGCTCGGTTCGAGCGCCGCGACGCCGTGCAGCACCTCGGCCTCGACCCGCAGCCGATCGGCGAGCCACTCGGCCTGCCGCCAACCGGGTCCGATGAGGCCGGAGGGCGCGCCGCGCACCCCGATCGGCGCTCCCGAGACCGCCGCCGAGGCGACCGCCTCGGAAGCGGGCGCATCCTGACCGCGAGCCACGACGTGGGCGCAGTCGCCGATCGCGAAGACGCGGTCGTCGCCCCACGAGCGCAGCTCGTCGTCGACGAGGATGCCCGTCGACGTCGGCAGCCCGGCGAGCGTCGCGAGCTCGGTGCGCGCGCTGACACCGCACGAGACGAGCAGCAGGTCACCGTGGATCGCCTTGCCGTCGGCGCTGATGAGCGCCTCGAAGCGTGGTTCGCCATCGTCGCCGGTGCCGAGCAGCACCTCCTCGGCGCGCGTGCGCGCGACGAGGGCGACGCCCGCGCGGGTGAGGGCCTGCGCGAGCACGGTGCCCCCGCCGCGGTCGAGATTGCGCGCCATCGGGAACCCGCCGTGGTGCACGACGCACACGTCTGCGCCCTCCTGCGCGGCGGCGAGCGCCGCCTCGAGGCCAAGGATGCCCGCCCCGAGCACGACGATGCGCCGCTTCGCGGCGACCGCCTCCCGCACGCGCTCGGCGTCGGCGAGGTCGCGCAGCGCCGTGATGCCCGCGGGCAGCGACTGATCCCACGCGATGAGCTCGGATCCTCCGCGGCGCAGGACACCGGCGTCGCGCGCGACGCGGTCGACCCCCGCGAGGGTCGGAACGTTGGCGCGCGCGCCCGTCGCGAAGACCAATCGGTCCCAGGCGATCGACTCGCCCGAGTCGAGCCGGGCGATGCCCGCGCCGCGATCGATGCCGATGACGCGCGCGCCCGTGACGATGCGCGCACCGTCGGCGGCCGCCGCATCCGTGTCGGTGATGGCGAGCGCCCGACGCTCGGCACGCCCGACGGCGTACTCGGCGACGAGCACGCGGTTGTAGGCGTCGTGAGACTCGGCGCCGACGACGGTGAGCGCGACGGCGCCGGAGCGCACGGCGGGCCGCAGCTGCTCGACGAGGCGGGCGCCGACGGGGCCGTAGCCGATGAGCAGCACGCGCAGCGCATCACGGGTCATGCGATCGCCTCCAGGGTGACGGGCCGCACGACCACGTCGGTCGCCTTGAACTCGGGCATGCCCGAGACGGGGTCGACGACGTCGGCGGTGAGCAGGTTGGCGCACTGCTCGGCGGCGAAGTGGAAGGGCAGGAAGACCGTGTCGTGACGGATGTCGACGTCGACGCTCGCGCGCACCCGCACGGTGCCGCGACGGTTGGCGAGCTCGACCCAGGCCCCGTCGACGATGCCGAGCCGGGCCGCGGTCGCGGGGTGCAGCTGGGCGCGGGCCTCCGGTCGCGCGGCCTGCAGTTCGGGAACCCGGCGCGTCTGCGTCCCCGACTGGTAGTGCTCGAGAAGCCGGCCCGTGATGAGGGCGAGGCGGCCCTCGCCGTGCAGCGGCTCGGAGCGCGGCACCGGCGCGACGGCGATGAACCGCGCGCGCCCATCGGCGTGGGCGAAGCGCTCGGCGAAGAGCCGCGGAGTGCCGCGCGAGCCGACCGGGTACGGCCAGTGCACGGGCTCATCGCCGTCGAGCAGCTCGTAGCTCATGCCCGAGTAGTCGGCGGGGCCGCCCGCGGTCGCGCGGCACAGCTCGTCGAACACGGAGCGCGGCTCGGTGCTCCACGTCGAGGGGGCCTGAAGCCGACGGGCGAGCTCGGCCATGATCCACAGCTCGGTGCGCGCGCCGTCGGGCGGGTCGATGGCTCGGCGGCGGCGGATCACCCGGCCCTCGAGCGTCGTCATCGTGCCCTCCTCCTCGGCCCACTGCGTCACGGGAAGCACGTAGTCGGCGAGCACCGCCGTCTCGCTGAGGAAGAAGTCGCACACCACCAGCAGGTCGAGCGCCGCGAGCCCCGCGCGCACGCGGTCGACGTTCGGCGACGAGACCACGAGGTTCGAGCCGTGCACGAGCAGCGCCCGCAGCCCGCCGGGTTCGCCCATCGAGTTCAGCAGAGCAGTGGCGGGGATGCCCGGTCCGGGCAGCGAGGCGGCGTCGACACCCCAGACGCGCGCCACGTGCGATCGCGCCGCAGGGTCGTCGATGCGCCGGTAGCCGGGCAGCTGATCGGCCTTCTGGCCGTGCTCGCGCCCGCCCTGGCCGTTGCCCTGCCCCGTGAGGGTGCCGTAGCCCGAGCCCGGTCGGCCGGGCAGCCCGAGGGCGAGGGCGAGGTTGATCGCCGCGGTGGTCGTGTCGGTGCCGTCGGCGTGCTGCTCGACGCCGCGGCCGGTGAGGATGTACGCCTCGCCCTCGGCGAGCCGACGGGCGACCTCGCGCAGCTGCGGGGCTGGAACCCCCGTGACCGACTGCACGCGCTCGGGCCACCAGGGGCCGACGCTCCCGGCGACGCGGTCGAACCCGCTCGTGCGCGCGGCGACGTACCGCTCGTCGACGAGATTCTCGGCGATCACGACGTGCAGCAGGCCCAGCAGCAGCACGAGGTCGCTGCCGGGGGTGGGCTGCAGGTGCACGCCGGCGCCGTTCGCGGTGAGCTTCGCGGTCGCCGAGCGGCGCGGGTCGACGACGATGAGCCCGCCCGCGGCGCGAGCGCTCTCGAGGTGGCCGATGAACGGCGGCATCGTCTCGGCGACGTTCGAGCCGACGAGCACGATCGTGCGGGCGGCGTCGAGATCGGCGACGGGGAAGGGCAGGCCGCGGTCGATGCCGAAGGCGCGATTGCCCGCCGCAGCCGCCGACGACATGCAGTAGCGGCCGTTGTAGTCGATACGCGAGGTGCCGAGGGCGACGCGCGCGAACTTCCCCAGCTGGTAGGCCTTCTCGTTCGTGAGGCCGCCCCCGCCGAACACGCCGACCGCGTCGGCGCCGTGGTGCGTTCGCAGCCCGCGCAACCGGTCGGCGATGTCGTCGAGCGCCTCCTCCCACGCCACGGCCGCGAACTCGCCGTCGGCGCCCCGCCGCAGCGGCTCGACGACGCGCGAGGGCGCCGCGAGCAGCGCCGTCGAGGTCCAGCCCTTCGTGCACAGTCCGCCGCGGTTGGTCGGGAAGTCGCGGCCCTGCACCTCGAGCGGGTCCGCCCCGCGCGCGGACGACCCCGCAGCGCCGACGCGCTGCAGGGTCATCGCGCACTGGAGCGCGCAGTAGGGGCAGTGGGTGTCGGTCATGGTGCGCTCGGCGTCGCTCAGACGCGCTGACCGCCCGTCGCCGCGGGCCGCAGGTAGAACGCCGCTGTGAGGCCGAGCATGAGCGCGTAGCCGGCGATGAAGACCCAGAACCCGGCCTCGTAGCCGCCGTAGGTCGCCTTCGCGAGACCGAGCGCCTGCGGGATCAGGAAGCCGCCGTAGGCACCCACCGCCGAGATGAGCCCGAGCGCGGCCGCCGTCTGTCGCTGCACCGAGACCGAGCTGCCCGAGGAGTGCGCGTCGACGGCGCCGGACCGCAGCGCGAACACGGTGGGGATCATGCGGTAGGTCGCCCCGTTGCCCACACCGGTCGCGATGAAGAGCACGAGGAAGGCGAGCAGGAAGAGCATGAAGCTCTGCAGCGGCAGGGTGAGGATCACCAGAACCGTGCCGACGCCCATCGTCGCGAAGGCGGCGACGGTCATGCGGGCACCTCCGAAGCGGTCGGCCAGGCGCCCGCCGAAGGGCCGGGCGAGCGAGCCGACGAGCGCGCCCAGGAAGGCGAGCGAGACGGAGGCGGCGCCCACCTGGATGGTCGAGAACTCCGGGAACTGATCGGCGATGAGCTTCGGGAACACGCTTGCGAAGCCGATGAACGAGCCGAAGGTGCCGATGTAGAGGAAGGCCAGCAGCCACATGTGCGGCTCCTTGACGGCCGCGAGCGAGGCGGCGATGTCGGCCTTCGCGGTCGAGAGGTTGTCCATGTGGCGGTACGCGCCCCAGATGGCGACGAGGATGAGAGGGATCCAGATCCAGCCGGCGACGGGCAGGTTGAGGGTCGCGCCGGCGAACACCACGACCGCGATCGGCACGACGAACTGGGCGACCGAGACGCCGAGGTTGCCGCCCGCGGCGTTCAGGCCGAGCGCCCAGCCCTTCTCGCGCTGCGGGTAGAAGAAGGTGATGTTCGCCATCGAGCTCGCGAAGTTGCCGCCGCCGAAGCCCGCGAGCGCGGCGACGAGCAGCAGCACGCCGAACGGCGTCTCGGGATTGCCGACGCAGATCGCGAGAGCGGTGGTCGGGATCAGCAGCAGGGCCGCCGAGACCATCGTCCAGTTGCGCCCGCCGAACTTCGGGACCATGAAAGTGTAGGGAATGCGCAGGGTCGCGCCGACGAGGCTCGGGATCGAGATGAGCCAGAAGATCTGGCCGGTGTCGAGATCGAAGCCCGCGGCGGGCAGGAACACCACGACGATGCTCCAGAGCTGCCAGACGACGAAGCCGAGGAACTCGGCGAAGATCGACCAGCCGAGGTTGCGCGAGGCGATGCGCTTTCCCTCGGCGTTCCAGAACTCGGCGTTCTCGGGGTTCCAGCCGTCGATCCACCGGCCGGGGCGGCGGGTCAGGGCGACGGGAGCGTCGGCTGTCGGTGGGGAATGGAGCTCGGGGGCGGTTCCGGTCGTCACGGTGGTCATGGCGTCTCCTCGCGGTGCGTCTCGGGGCCACCGGTCCTCGCGGTGGTGCCCTCGACGCTACGGAGGCGGTGTTACGGTCCCGGGGGCGCAGCCGTTAAGGTCCCGTAACGCCGTTCTCACACCGCGCGGGGTCGCGCTGTGATCCCGGGGGGCGCGGATCAGTCCGCGGGGCGGTACTTCACGAGCTGCGCGATGGTCGGTCCGAGCTCGCGGCAGAGGTCGAGCACGGTGAGCGGCCCGCCCGCCGAGGCCCGCTGCGCGGCGAGCCCGTGCACGACCGCGGCGGCCGCCGCGAGGGGCGCGAGCCGCGTCGCGTCGTCGACGACCTCGTCGGCGTGCGTCGCGACGAGCGCGCCGAGGATGCCCGCGAGGGCGTCCCCCGCGCCCGCCGTCGCGAGCCACGCGGGCGCCGATCGCGCGACGAGCGCCTCGCCGGCCGGCCCGACGACGTGCGTCGTGCTGCCCTTGATGAGCACCGTGACGTCGAAGCGCTCGGCGGCGCGCCGGGCTGCGGCGAGCGGGTCGGCCCGCACGGCGTCGACCGCGACCCCCAGCAGCTGCGAGAGTTCGCGGGCGTGCGGCGTGACGACGGTGGGGGCGGTCGTCGAGGCGGCGAGGTCGAGCGCGCCCGCGTCGAGCACGAGGGGGCGGCCGGAGTCGAGCGCGTGCTGGAAGCGCTCGCGCGTCGCGGGGTCGCGCTCGCCCGCGCGACCAGCCCAGGGCATCCCGCTGCCCAGCAGCCAGGCCTGCACGCGTCCCTCGGCGGCGACCGCCTCGGGGCGCCGCTGCAGCACGAGGCTCGTCGGCCGTTCGGGGCCGAGGTAGCGCACCATGCCGACGCCCGTGCGCAGGGCGGCCTCGACGCCGAGCACCGCCGCGCCGGGGTACTGCTGCGAGCCCGTGACGACGCCGAGCACGCCGCGGCTGTACTTGTCGTCGCCCTCGCCGGGCACCGCGATGAGGCGGGCCGCGTCGTCGGGTCGGAACTCTCGCAGGCCGGTCACGACCGTCACCCTATCGAGCGCGCGGTCGGAATACCCTCAGCCGCAGCGGGCTTGCATAGTGACGTGACCAGTGCACTCTTCTCCCCCCTCACCCTCCGCTCGCTGACCCTCCGCAACCGTCTGTGGGTCGCGCCCCTGTGCGAGTACTCGGTCGTCGCGCGCGACGGCGTGCCGACCGACTGGCATCTCGTGCACCTCGGCTCCTTCGCGCGCGGCGGCGCCGGTCTCGTCGTCGCCGAGGCGAGCGCCGTGACCCCGGAGGGGCGCATCAGCGCGCACGACACCGGCATCTGGAACGAGGAGCAGGCCGCCGCCTGGGCGCGCGTCGTCGACTTCATCCACGGGCAAGGCGCCGCCGCGGGCATCCAGCTCGCCCACGCCGGCCGCAAGGCGAGCGCCTACCCGGAGTGGGGCTCGACCCCCGAGGGCTGGTCGGGCAGCGGCACGATGCCCGTCTCGGAGGCCGGCTGGCAGTCGATCGCCCCCTCGGCGATGGCCTTCGACGGCTACGCCCCGCCGATCGCTCTCGACGCGCAGGGCATCCAGGATGTCGTGGTCGCCTTCGCCGACGCCGCCCGCCGGGCCGTCGGCGCCGGCTTCGATCTCGTCGAGGTGCACGCCGCCCACGGGTACCTCCTGCACCAGTTCCTCTCGCCGCTGTCGAACCGGCGCGACGACGACTGGGGCGGGTCGCTCGAGAACCGCGCGCGCATCGTGCTCGACGTGGTGCGCGCGGTGCGCGCGGCCGTCGACGTGCCCGTGCTCGTGCGCTTCTCGGCCACCGACTGGACCGAGGGCGGCTGGGACGAGCAGCAGACCGCGCAGGTCGCGGCGTGGTCGCTCGAGGCGGGCGCCGACCTCTTCGACATCTCCAGCGGCGGGCTCGTCCGGGCGAAGATCCCCGTCGGCCCGGGCTACCAGGTCCCGCTCGCCGCGCACGTGCGCTCGGAGGGCGACGTGCCCGTCGCGGCGGTCGGCCTCATCACGGAGGCCGCGCAGGCCGAGGAGATCATCCGGAGCGGCCAGGCCGACGCCATCCTCATGGGGCGGAAGTGGATGCGCGACCCGCACGCGGCATTGAGCTTCGCGCGCGACCTCGGCGATGAGGCCGCGCTGCAGCAGCTCGTGCCGCCGCAGTACCGGCGCGCGTTCTTCTAGGGGCGGCGCCGAGTGGCGTCCTGCACCTCGCCGACGAGCTCCTCGATGATGTCTTCGAGGAAGAGCACGCCCGTCGTGCTGCCCTCGGCGTCGACGGAGCGGGCGAGGTGCGCGCCCGAACGGCGCATGACCGCGAGGCCGTCCTCCAGGTCGGCGCTGCCGAGGATCGACACGAGTCGGCGGATCCTCTTGGGCGGCACGGGGTCGTCGAACTCGTCCTCGTCGAGGTCGATGACGTCTTTCAGGTGCACGTAGCCGGTCGGCTCACCGACCTCGTCGACGAGCACGTATCGGCTGAAGCCGTGCTGAGCGACCGCGCGCTCGACCTCGGCGGGCGAGGCGTCCTCGGGCAGGTGCACCAGATCCGCCATGGGCACGGCGACGTCGTCGACCTTCTTCGCCGTGAACTCGAACGCGGCGGAGAGGGCTCCGGAACGGTCGTGCAGCAACCCTTCGCGCTGCGACTGCTCGACGATCGTCGCGACCTCCTCGAGCGTGAAAGCGCTCGTCGCCTCGTCCTTCGGCTCGACGCGGAACATCCGCAGCACGCCGTTCGCGATCGCATTGAGTGCGACGATGACGAACCGGAACACCCGTGCGACGGCGACGAGCGGCGGCGCGAGGATGAGCACCGAGCGCGTGGGCAACGAGAACGAGATGTTCTTCGGCACCATCTCGCCGAGCACGACGTGGAGGAACGACACAAACAGCAGCGCGATCGTGAAGGCGATCCCGCTCACGAGCTCATAGGGGAGGCCGGCGAGCTCGAGCGGGATCTCGAGGAGGTGTTTCAGTGCCGGCTCGGAGACGTTGAGGATCAGCAACGAGCACACCGTGATACCGAGCTGGCTCGTCGCGAGCATGAGGGTCGCGTGCTCCATGGCCCACAGGGCGGTCTTCGCCGCGCGCGATCCGGCCTCGGCGCGTGGTTCGATCTGTGAGCGCTTGGCCGAGATCACGGCGAACTCGGCGCCGACGAAGAACGCGTTGCCGGCGAGCAGCGCGACGAGCCAGAACAGGCCCCAGGCATCGGATTCGCTGATCATCGCGCGCCCTCCTGCATCTCGTCCGCCGGTCGCGGCGTGAAGCGCACGCGGTCGATGCGGCGACCGTCGAGTCTCTCGACGCGGAAGACGCCCGCGTCGATCTCGACGGTGTCGCCGACCGACGGCAGTCGGCCGAGCTCGGCCATGAGGTAACCGCCGACGGTCTCCCACGGGCCGTCGTCGGGGACCGCCACGCCCGCCCGATCACGCAGCTCATCGGGCCGCAGCATGCCGGGAAAGGTCAGCCAGTCGCGCGAGCGCACGACCCCGACGAGAACCCGATCGTGCTCGTCGGAGACCTCGCCGACGAGCTCCTCGACGAGGTCTTCGAGCGTCGCCACGCCCGCGGTTCCGCCGTACTCGTCGACCACGACGGCCATCTGGTAGCCGCGGCCGCGCAACTCGGCGAGCAGCGTGTCGAGCATCATCGTCTCGGGCACGCGCAGCGCCTCGCTCTGCAGGGCCGAGACGGGCACGTCGGGCCGGCGGTCGTGCGGCACGGCGACCGCCTGCTTGACGTGCACGATGCCGACGATGTCGTCGATCGAGTCGTCGATGACGGGGAATCGCGAGAAGCCCGTTCGCCGGGCGAGCGCGATGACGTCGAGCGCCGATCCGCCGCGCTCGACGCTCGCGACCCGGGGGCGCGGGGTCATGACGTCGGCGGCCGTGTGCTGCGCGAAGGCGAGCGTGCGCGACAGGAGCGTCGCCGTGTCGGCCTCCAGCGAGCCCTGTTTGGCCGAGCGCCGCACGAGCGAGGCGAGCTCCTCGGCGGTGCGGGCGCCGCTGAGCTCCTCCTTCGGCTCGATGCCGACCGTGCGCAGCAGGGCGTTCGCGGTGTTGTTGAGCAGCGAGACGGCGGGCCGGAACACGGTCGTGAACAGCGACTGGAACGGGATGACGAACTTCGCCGTCTGCCGGGGCAGGGCGAGGGCGAAGTTCTTCGGCACGAGCTCACCGACGATCATCGAGAGCAGCGTCGCGACGACGATGGCGGTGACGGTGCCGATGACCGGCACCGCGGCGCCCGGCAGCCCGATCGCCGCGAGCGGCCCCGCGAGCAGCACCGAGATCGCGGGCTCCATCGTGTAGCCGGTGAGCAGCGTCGTGAGCGTGATGCCGAGCTGCGCGCTCGACAGGTGCGTCGAGGTGATCTTGAGGGCGGCGATCGTGGGGCCGAGCCGCTTCTCGCCGCGCGCCTGCCGAGCCTCGAGATCGGAACGATCGAGATTGACGAGCGCGAACTCGCTCGCGACGAAGAAGCCGGTGCCGATGGTCAGAAGCACGCCCGCGCCGAGGAGGATCCACTCAGCGCCCACGGCGGCCCCCGATCATCGGCGAGGGACTATGGCTGGGGTCGGACGGCGAAGACGGCGGGTCATCCATGATGCGAGGAAGTATATCGATCGGCCCGCGCCCTCACGCTGGGCGAACGCTCACCATGAGACCGGCAGTGCCTTGCCCTCGTCGTAGCCGGCCGCGGACTGCACGCCGACGACCGCTCGCTCGTGGAACTGGGCGAGCGTCGACGCACCCGCGTAGGTCATCGACGAGCGAAGGCCCGAGGTGATCATGTCGAGGAGGTCGTCGATCGAGGGGCGCTGCGGGTCGAGGAGGATGCGCGAGCTCGAGATGCCCTCGGCGAAGAGCGTCTTGCGCGCCCGCTCGAAGGCGTCGAGCCGGCGGAAGCGCTGCTCGACCGCCTTCGTCGAGGCCATGCCCCACGAGCTCTTGAACCACCGGCCCGCCTCGTCGACCTCGATCTCGCCCGGCGCCTCGAGCGTGCCGGCGAACCACGAGCCGATCATGACGGCCGAGGCGCCCGCGGCGAGCGCGAGCGCGACATCGCGGGGGTAGCGCACGCCGCCGTCTGCCCACACTCGGGCACCGAGCTCGCGCGCCGTCTCGGCCGTGTCGAGCACGGCCGAGAACTGCGGGCGGCCGACCGCCGTCATCATGCGCGTCGTGCACATCGCACCCGGTCCGACCCCGACCTTGAGGATGTCCGCTCCCGCGGCCACGAGGTCGCGGACGGCCTCCGCCGTCACGACGTTCCCCGCGACGATCGGCACCCCGAGCCCGCGCGCGGCGACCGCGCGCACGGCCTCGAGCATCTGCGCCTGATGGCCGTGCGCGGTGTCGAGCACGACGACGTCGACGCCCGCCTGCACGAGAGCAGCGGCCCGTTCGCCCGGATCGCCACCCGCGCCGATGGCGGCCGCCACGCGCAGGCGCCCGTGCGCATCCGTCGCCGGAGCGTAGAGGGTCGCGCGCACGGCGCTCCGAGCGCTGAGCGAGCCGATGATGCGGCCGTGGTGCACGACCGCGACCGCCTCGACTCCCGCGGCGTCGATGAGCTCGAACGCCCGACGCGGATCGGTGACGTCCTCGTCGTCGAGCGCGGGCACGGGATCGCCGACGAGGTCGCCGATCGCGGCATCTGCGAGAGCGTGGCGCAGTCGGCCGACGGGGATGCACCGCTCCGGTCGCCCGTCGGCGTCGACGATCGTCAGCAGAGCGCCCGTCGTGTCGGGGGCGAGCCGCAGCGCCTCGGCCACCGTCGTCGATGCCGTGACGCGCACGAGAGGGTCGAGCATGACGGGGGCGTCCTTGACGGCGTGGATCGCCGCGTCGAGCTCCTGCAGCGGGAGGTCCTGCGGCAGCACGCCGAGCCCTCCGCGGCGGGCGAGCGCCGCCGCCAGTCGCGGACCCGTGACCGAGGTCATGTTGGCGGCGACGATCGGGATGCCCAGGGCGCTCGCGTCGTCCACCGCGAGGTCGACGCCGAGTCGGCTGCCGACATCCGAGTGGCGCGGCACGAGGAAGACGTCGGAGTAGGTCAGGTCGTGAGCGGGTCGTTCGCCGAGGAATCGCACGAGATCAACAGTACGGCGGCTGTGCGTCGCGCACGGGGACCGGGCACGAGTGGTTAGGCTTGACCGGGCGGATCCAGCGAGGGTTCCGCGCGAACCGACAACTAGCGAAACGGAAGTGGGCGGTCGGCTGTGTCAAGCCAAGTGACCGGAGTGAGCCCCGACGGCGGCGCCGCGGGCGAGTTCGGCGCCAACGAATGGCTCGTCGACGAGATGTACGAGCAGTACAAGACGAACCGGGAGGCAGTCGACCCCTCCTGGTGGCCGATCCTCGAGAAGTACCACCAGTCGGCGCTCGCAGACGCCCCGCCGCCCGGCGGGAGCGAGAGCCCGGCGGCCGAGGCCGCCGCCCCGGCGGCCATCCCGATCGACGCCCCTGAGGCGGCCCCCGTCTCCGCTCCCGCGAACTCCTCCGTGCCGCCCGCCTCGGTGCCGATCACGGGCAGCCAGCCCGTCGCCCGCACGACATCGGTCGCCCCCCAGCGCCAGCCGATCCCCGCGCAGGCACCCTCCTCCGGCTCGGCACCCGTCGCGACCGACGGTGCGCACGACGAGCCCGCACAGGATCTCGTCACCCCGCTCAAGGGCATGGCCAAGACCCTCGCCTCGAACATGGACGCGAGCCTCACGGTGCCCACCGCGACGAGCGTGCGCACCATCCCGGCGAAGCTCATGATCGACAACCGCATCGTCATCAACAACCACCTCGGGCGCGCCCGCGGCGGCAAGGTGTCGTTCACGCACCTCATCGCCTGGGCGATGGTGCGGGCGCTGCGCGAGTTCCCGAGCCAGAACGTCTACTACGACGAGGTCGACGGCAAGCCCGTCGTCGTCACCCCCGCCCACATCAACCTCGGCATCGCCATCGACCTGCCGAAGCCCGACGGCACACGCGCCCTGCTCGTACCGGGCATCAAGAAGTGCGACACGATGGGCTTCGGCGACTTCCTCTCCGCGTACGAGGATGTCGTCAAGCGCGCCCGCGACGGCAAGCTCGCGGCCGGCGACTTCCAGGGCAACACGATCTCGCTCACCAACCCCGGCGGAATCGGCACCGTGCACTCGGTGCCGCGCCTCATGCGCGGCCAGGGCGCCATCATCGGCGCCGGTGCTCTCGAGTACCCGGCCGAGTTCCAGGGCTCATCCCCCGCGACCCTCGCCGAGCTCGGCATCGGCAAGACCATCACGCTCACGAGCACCTACGACCACCGGGTCATCCAGGGGGCGGGCTCGGGCGAGTTCCTGAAGAAGGTGCACGAGCTGCTCATCGGGCAGCGCGGCTTCTACGAGGACATCTTCGCCGACCTGCGGATCCCCTACGACCCCATCCACTGGGCGCAGGACATCCACGTCGACCTCTCCGACGCCGTCTCGAAGACGGGCCGCGTGCAGGAGCTCATCAACTCGTACCGGGTGCGCGGCCACCTCATGGCCGACGTCGACCCGCTCGAATACCGCCAGCGCTCGCACCCCGACCTCGACATCGGCAGCCACGGCCTGACGTTCTGGGACCTCGACCGCGAGTTCGTCACGGGCGGCTTCGGCGGTCGGCGCACGATGCTGCTGCGCGAGATCCTCGGCGTGCTGCGCGACTCGTACTGCCGCACGGTCGGCATCGAGTACATGCACATCGCCGACCCCCAGCAGCGACGCTGGTTCCAGAACCGGCTCGAGCGGCCCTACCAGAAACCGACGCACGACGAGCAGATGAGGATCCTCGGCAAGCTCAATCAGGCCGAGGCGTTCGAGACCTTCCTGCAGACGAAGTACGTCGGGCAGAAGCGCTTCAGCCTCGAGGGCGGCGAGTCCGTCATCGCCCTCCTCGACGAGGTGCTGCAGGGCGCCGCCGAGGTCGGCATGGACGAGGTCGCGATCGGCATGGCTCACCGCGGCCGGCTCAACGTGCTCGCGAACATCGCCGGCAAGACCTACGGCCAGATCTTCCGCGAGTTCGAGGGCACGCAGGATCCGCGCAGCGTGCAGGGCTCGGGCGACGTGAAGTACCACCTCGGCACCGAGGGCGTCTTCACCGCCATGAACGGCAAGCAGATCCCCGTCTACCTCGCTGCGAACCCCTCGCACCTCGAGGCCGTCAACGGCGTGCTCGAGGGCATCGTCCGTGCCAAGCAGGATCGCAAGGCCGACGGCCGGTTCGGCGTGCTGCCCGTGCTCGTTCACGGCGACGCGGCGATGGCCGGCCAGGGCGTCGTGCTCGAGACGCTGCAGTTGTCGCAGCTGCGCGGCTACCGCACGGGCGGCACGATCCACGTCGTCGTCAACAACCAGGTCGGCTTCACGACGCCGCCCGGCGAGGCGCGATCGTCGAACTACTCGACCGACGTCGCCAAGACGATCCAGGCGCCCATCCTCCACGTCAACGGCGACGACCCCGAAGCCGTCGTCCGGGTGGCCGAACTCGCCTTCGCCTACCGGCAGGAGTTCAAGCGCGACGTCGTCATCGACCTCGTCTGCTACCGCCGCCGCGGCCACAACGAGGGCGACGACCCCTCGATGACGCAGCCGCTCATGTACAACCTCATCGAGGCCAAGCGCTCGGTGCGCACGCTGTACACCGAGTCGCTCGTCGGCCGCGGCGACATCACGCCCGACGAGTTCGAGGCCGCCCACCGCGACTTCCAGGAGCGCCTCGAGATCGCTTTCGCCGAGACCCACGCCGTGCAGACGGGGTCGATCCCCGTCGTCGGAGCCGGCGTGGTGGCCTCGCCCGCGATGGAGACCCACGCGGCGGAACCGGAGACGACGGGCGTGCCGGTGGGGGTCATCCAGCACATCGGCGACGCGCACGACAACCCGCCCGCGGGCTTCACGATCCACGCCAAGCTGCAGGCGATGCTCAAGAAGCGCGTCGAGATGAGCCGCAACGGCGGCATCGACTGGGGCTTCGGCGAGCTGCTCGCGCTCGGCTCGCTGCTCATGGAGGGCACGCCCGTGCGCCTGGCCGGGCAGGACTCGCGCCGCGGCACCTTCGTGCAGCGCCACGCCGTGCTGCACGACCGCGCCAACGGGCAGGAGTGGCTGCCGCTCGCGAACCTCGCCGAGAACCAGGCGAAGTTCTGGATCTACGACTCGCTGCTGAGCGAGTACGCGACGATGGGCTTCGAGTACGGCTACTCGGTCGAGCGGCCCGACGCGCTCGTGCTGTGGGAGGCGCAGTTCGGCGACTTCGCCAACGGCGCCCAGACGATCATCGACGAGTTCATCTCCTCCGCCGAGCAGAAATGGAACCAGCGCTCGAGCGTCGTGCTGCTGCTGCCGCACGGCTACGAGGGCCAGGGACCCGACCACTCGTCGGCGCGCATCGAGCGCTACCTTCAGCTCGCGGCCGAAGAGAACATGACGATCGCCCGGCCGTCGACGCCCGCCTCGTACTTCCACCTGCTGCGCCGGCAGGCGTACATGCGCCCGCGCCGGCCGCTCGTCGTCTTCACCCCGAAGGCGATGCTGCGACTGCGCGGCGCGACGAGCGAGGTCGTCGACTTCACGCAGGGCCGCTTCGAGCCCGTGCTCGACGACCCCACCATCACCGACCCGCAGTCGGTGCGGCGCGTTCTCGTGCACGCGGGCAAGATCCACTACGACCTCACGAGCGAGATCGAGAAGCGCGGCACGCAGGGCGTCGCACTCGTGCGGCTCGAGCAGTTCTTCCCGCTGCCCGAGGCCGAACTGCAGGCCGTGTTCGACCGCTACCCGAACGCCGAGCTCGTGTGGGTGCAGGACGAGCCCGAGAACCAGGGCGCCTGGCCCTTCTTCGCGCTCGAGAGCGCCAAGAAGCCGGGCCGCGGCGTGCGCGTGATCTCACGGCCCGCATCCGCCTCGCCCGCGACCGGGTCGACGAAACGCAGCGCGCAGGAGCACGCGGCCATCATGGACGCGGCGCTCGCAGACTGAGCGCGATCCAGCGGCGCTGGGCTCACCGACCGCCGTAGTCGCCGGACGAATCATCGGCCCCGACGTGGGGCTGCGGCTGCGTGCCCGAGCTGGGCTTCTCCGCCCCGGAGCGCGTCGTCCCCGAACCGGATCCCGACTCCGTGCCCGAATCGGTGGCGCCCGCTCCCGCGCCCGACCCCGGCGCCTCGACGGGGTTCTCGATCTCTGACGCGGTATCCGCCTCGTCAGGGACCGAATCGTCCGTGGAAGAGGATCCGGCATCGCGCCCCTCGCCAGCCGGAGTGGGGCCAGCGGGTCCCCGCTCGTCGTCGGCGGGCTCCTCAAGCGGCGGCTCGTCGACGACCACCGCGTCGACATCGCCACGGATCCAGATCACGGTCGACACGAGTTCGTCGAACGCGTCCTGCATGCCACCGGGCAGAGCGCCCGCCACACCGGTGACCGTGATTCCAAGTGCGAGAGCGCCCACCCCAGCCGCGATCCTGGCGGTCAAGCCGAGACCTGAGACCCGTTCGACCGCCCGCCGCACAACTCCGCTTCGCGACCCACGGGCAGCGATGACATCGGCAGGCGGCCCCGCTCCCAG
Source organism: Microbacteriaceae bacterium X2B (assembly GCA_005502445.1). Taxonomy (GTDB): domain Bacteria; phylum Actinomycetota; class Actinomycetes; order Actinomycetales; family Microbacteriaceae; genus Microcella. The sequence continues at coordinate 56,875 of SCPB01000006.1, read as the reverse complement.
ACGTCCCGACGACGCGTCGCTTGACGTCGCCAACGCCGAGAGCACCTCCTGCGGCGGCAATCCGAGCCGCGCGGTCAACGCCGCCGAGGGCCGGGGAGCCGCCTCGAGAGCGGCGGACCGGAAGGACGCCACCGACGCTGCGAGCTCGCCGAAGTCCGGGCGACCCGCGGGGGTCCTCCCGGCCAGCAACAGCTCGGCCTCATGATCGGTGATCCGGTTCTTCATCTCACTCACTGCTATCGCCAGCCGCGTGCGCAGAGGTACGGGCGGGGGCGATCCTCCTTCTGGAATTCTCGAGCGCGCGACGCTGCAGCGCTTCAACGGCGTCCGGTCGCTGAGACAGCACCTCGGCACTGGATGGTCGGTTCCCGGGCTCCACAGTGCGGAGTCGGCGACGGGGAGGTTCCACCGCGCACAGCAGACGGCCCCTCTCGAACTCGGTGTTCGAGAGGGGCCGTCCGACGGCGCTGAATGAACGCCGTTGTTCGAGCTCAGAGATTGGACCGCGCCTCAGCGACCGCCGGAGGTCGTGTCGGTCTGCTCGGCGGTCTCGGAACCGCCCGCGCCCGATCCCGAACCCGAGCCCGATCCAGAACCCGTCTCGGCAGCGCCGTCGGTCTCGGAACCGACGTTCTGCTCGCCCTGGACGCTCTCGCTCTGCTGCTCGCCTACCTGCTGCTCGCCTACCTGCTGCTCGCCCTCGGTCCCCTGCTCAGCGTCGCCGTCCTCGCGGTTGGCGTCCTCCTGAGCGCGACCCGACTCCTCGTCGGCCTCGCGGTTGGCGTCCTCCTCAGCGCGGCCCGACTCCTCGTCGGCCTCGCGGTTGGCGTCCTCCTCAGCGCGGCCCGACTCCTCGTCGTCGATGAGGGCGTCCTCCGCCTCCTCGTCGCTATCGGCGGCCGGAACCACGCTCGCGACGATGTCGTCGAAGACGACCTGCGCCTCGCCCGGCAGCACCTGGGCTGCGCCGGCCACACCGACGCCCGTGATTCCCACCGCGACGACACCGGCACCCAGAGACAGCTTCGTGAGCAGTCCCAGTCCTGCGATCCATGCAAACATTCGATACTCCCCATTGCTCGGCGACGGGCTGCTGGTGCAGATCCCCATCGGCTGTGTGATTCGGCGGCCCCCCGGCTGCCGTCGAGGTTCCGGATCCTCGGAAGGACTCGGTCGAGCAGACGGCGCGACCAAGAGGTCGCCCCACCGTCTCGTGAGTGTGTTCACTCACCTCACTTGCCGCTATCGCCCGAGGTCGCTCCGGGGGTACGGGTCGGAGCAAATTCGCGCCCGGGGACCACCCGCCCCGGTCCAGGGCGACGGTCGGATCAGCGGACCGCGTCGAGCTTCTCGATCGTGCCGAGGATCATCGCCCGCAGCTCGTCGGGCGCCTTCTCCTGGCAGGCCTCCTTGACCTTCGTGGTCAGCGTGAGGCCGACGAGGTGCTCGGCCGAGCAGTCGTCGCAGTTGGCCATGTGCTCGCGGATGTCCTCACACTGCTCGGCGCTGAGCTCGTTGTGCAGGAACTCCTCGAGCTCCGCCTTGGCCGTGTCGCAGCCGCAGTCGGTCATGTCGTTCTCCTCGAGGTGGTGGTGGTCTCTTTCAGCGTGATCCCGCGCTCGCGGGCGTAGTCGGCGAGCAGGTCGCGCAGCAGACGTCTGCCGCGGTGGAGTCGGCTCATGACGGTGCCGACGGGTGTCTTCATGATGTCGGCGATCTCCTGGTACGAGAACCCTTCGACGTCGGCGAAGTAGACGGCGAGACGGAAGTCCTCCGGGATCGACTGGAGCGCGTCCTTCACGGCGCTCGCGGGCATCCGATCGATCGCCTCGGCCTCGGCCGAGCGGCTCGAGCTCGACGTGGCCGACTCGGCGTTGCCGAGCTGCCACTCCTCGAGCTCGTCGGTGGAGCCCTGGTACGGGTCGCGCTGCTTCTTGCGGTACACGTTGATGAACGTGTTCGTCAGGATGCGGTACAGCCACGCCTTGAGGTTCGTGCCCTGCTCGAACTGGGCGAAGGCGGCGAAGGCCTTCACGAAGGTCTCCTGCACGAGGTCGGCGGCGTCGGCGGGGTTCTTGGTCATGCGCATGGCGGCGCCGTAGAGCTGGTCCATGTACGGGAGCGCCTGCTCCTGGAACAGCCGGCGGCGTTCGGCGAGCTCGTCAGTCATCGTGAGCGAGTCTACGACCGGCGTCTCGGCGAGCCCGTCGGCGATCGCGTCGTCGACGCCGGCGGCGGATGCGGTGCCTGCCCGCTCGAGGACGGCGATCGTCATGCCGCGCTCCCTCCGCTCGTGCTGCCGATACTCTGATAACCGATGCAGGTATTCACGTATTCCGGGCCCCGGTTCAGCCCCTACGGCGACGAGGATCGCCCCGGGGCGACCGAGACGGTCGACGACGGCGGCTCGTGGCGCGCGCCCCGCGCGAGCGGCCCCCTGGATGCCCGCCTCGCGCTGCCCGGATCGAAGAGCCTCACCAACCGTGAGCTCGTGCTCTCGGCCCTCGCGGAGGGACCCTCGCTGCTGCGCCGGCCGCTGCACTCGCGCGACTCGGCGCTCATGATCGAGGCGCTGCGGTCGCTCGGCGTGCTCATCGAGGAGGTCGAGGGCGACGGGGAGTACGGCCCCGACCTGCGCATCACTCCCCCGGCCGAGCTCACGGGTTCGACGAGCATCGACTGCGGCCTCGCCGGCACCGTCATGCGCTTCCTGCCGCCCGTCGCCGCCCTCGCACTGGGGCCCGTCGCCTTCGACGGCGACGAGGCCGCCCGCCGTCGGCCGATGCGCACGACGATCGACTCGCTGCGCGCGCTCGGCATCGACGTCAACGACGACGGCCGGGGCGCTCTCCCGTTCAGCCTGTGGGGCACCGGGGCGGTGCGCGGCGGCGAGGTGTCGATCGACGCGAGCGCCTCGAGCCAGTTCGTCTCGGGGCTGCTGCTCGCCGCCCCGCGCTTCACCGAGGGCCTCACGCTGCGCCACACGGGCGAGCGCCTGCCCTCCATGCCGCACATCGAGATGACGATCGCGACCCTCGCCGCCCGCGGCGTGACCGTGTCGAGCCCCGGCGAGGGGGTGTGGGTGGTGCCGCCCGGGCCGATCGGCGGCATCGAGGTCGACATCGAGCCCGACCTGTCGAACGCGGCGCCCTTCCTCATCGCGGCCGTCGTCGCCGGAGGCGCCGTCGCGATCGAGGGGTGGCCCCTCGAGACGACGCAGGTCGGGGCGGATCTCGCGAGCATCCTGCCCCGGTTCGGCGCGACCGTGCGCCGCGACGGCGACGCGCTCGTCGTCGACGGCGGGGCCGGGCTCCTCGGCGGCCGGGCGATGCCGGGCGCCGACCTCGACCTCTCGCGCGGCGGCGAGCTCGCCCCCGCGATCGTCGCCCTGGCCGCCCTCGCCGACTCGCCGAGCCGCATCACGGGCATCGAGCACCTGCGCGGCCACGAGACCGACCGGCTCGCGGCGCTCGCCGCCGACCTCAACGGCGTCGGCGGAGCGGTCACCGAGCTCGACGAGGGTCTCGCGCTCGAGCCGCGCGCGCTGCACGGCGGCGGGTGGCGGGCCTACGACGACCACCGCATGGCCCACGCGGGCGCGATCATCGGCCTCGCGGTCGACGGCATCGACATCGACGACATCGGCGCGACGGCCAAGACGCTGCCGCAGTTCCCCGAGCTGTGGGCGCGCATGCTCGGCGCCCGGCCGGTCTGAGCGCGCGCCCGTGAGCTGGCTGCCGCCCGACGACGACGAGGAGCCCTACGGCTCCTACGACGAGTCGGCGGTGCGCTCGCGGCCCAACCCGAAGGCGAACCGTCCGCGCTCGAAGCAGCGCCCCGCGCACGATGACGCCGTGGTCGGCCGTGTCGTCACCGTCGATCGCGGGCGCTACCTGAGTCTCGTCGACGAGGGCGGCCCCGACGAGCGCGAGGTGCTCTGCACGCGCGCACGCGAGCTGAGGAAGGTCGCGATCGTCACGGGCGATCGCGTCGACGTCGTCGGCGACGTGAGCGGCGAGGAGGGTGCGCTCGGCCGGATCGTGCGCGTGCACGAGCGCCGCACCCTGCTGCGGCGCAGCGCCGACGACACCGACGCCGTCGAGCGCATCGTCGTCGCCAACGCCGACCAGCTCATGATCGTGGTCGCCGCGGTCAACCCCGAACCGCGGCCGAGGCTCGTGGATCGCTACCTCGTGGCGGCGTTCGACGCCGGCATCGCTCCGCTGCTCGTCGTCACGAAGACCGACCTCGCCGACCCCGCGGCCTTCCTCGCCCACTTCGCGGGGCTCGACGTGAGGGTCGTCGAGAGCTCGGCGCAGCATCCGCCGCTCGAATCGCTGCGCGCCCTGCTGCGCGATCGCACGACCGTCGCCGTCGGCCACTCGGGCGTCGGCAAGTCGACGCTCGTCAACGCCCTCGTGCCGAGCGCCCACCGCGCCATCGGGCACGTCAACGCCGTCACCGGCCGCGGGCGGCACACCTCGAGCTCGACGATCTCGCTGCGGCTGCCCGACGGCGGCTGGATCATCGACACCCCCGGCGTGCGCTCCTTCGGCCTCGGCCACGTCAACCCCGACAACATCGTGACGGCCTTCGGCGACCTCGCCGACGTGGCCGCCGAGTGCCCGCGCGGCTGCACCCACCTTCCCGACTCGCCCGACTGCGAGCTCGTCGACCGCGCCGCCCGCGGGGAGCTCGGCGAGCTCGGGCCGCAGCGCCTCGACTCGCTGCAGCGGCTGCTGTCGACGCTCACGAAGTCGGCGTACTGACGGGCCGTCGGCGCCGAGAGCGACGCGTCGCGGCCCGCACTAGCCTGGGCTCGTGACCGATCTCGCCGCCGACCTCGCCGCCGACCTCGAGCTCGCGCTCGATCTCGCCCGCCGAGCCGATGCCGTCTCGCTCGACCGCTTCCGTGCCGTCGACCTCGAGGTGTCGACGAAGCCCGACCGCACGCCGGTGACCGACGCAGATCAGGCGGTCGAGCGGGTGATCCGGGAGGGGCTCGCGGCCGCGCGGGCGGACGACGGAATCCTGGGCGAGGAGTTCGGCACCGCTGCCGGCTCGGGCGCGGGCACCCGCCGCCAATGGATCATCGACCCGATCGACGGCACCGCCAACTTCTTGCGCGGCATGCCGGTCTGGGGCACGCTCATCGCGCTCGCGATCGACGGCGAGCCGGTCGTGGGCGTCGTCAGCGCTCCCGCCCTGCAGCAGCGCTGGTGGGGCGCGCGCGGGCTCGGCGCGTTCACGCGGCGCACGGGCGGCCACCCCGATCAGGATGCCCGCCGCCTGCAGGTCAGCGGCGTGCGCGATCTCGCCGACGCCTCGATCTCGTACAACAGCCTGCCCGGATGGCACGACGCGGGTCGCCTCGACGAGCTCGTGTCGCTCACGCGCGCCGCGTGGCGGTCGCGCGCGATCGGCGACATGTGGTCGTACATGCTCGTCGCGGAGGGCGTCATCGACGTCGCGGGCGAGTTCGATCTGCAGCCATACGACATGGCGGCGCTGCAGCCGATCGTCGAGGAGGCGGGCGGTCGCTTCAGCTCGGTCGACGGCGAGCCGGGGCCGTGGCACGGCAGCGCGCTCGCGACGAACGGCCTGCTGCACGACGCGGTTCTGGCGATCGTCGCGCGGAACAGGCACGATGAGCCGTGAGGCATGATCCACGACCACTGATCGAGAAGGCGAGAGACATGGCCCGCGCCCCTCTCGGCCGCGCCGTCGCCGTGCTGGCGATCGCCGCGACCACCGTCGCACTGAGCGGCTGCAGCCTCCTGAACCAGCTCGCAGGCGGCGGGCAGGCGATCCGCGACGAGGGCGGTGCGGTCGTCGAGGGCAACGATTCGACCGATGTGTTCACCGTGCGCGTGGGCGACTGCCTGAACGATGCCGAGGCGGCCGAGGAGGTCGAGACGGTGCCGACGACGCCGTGCGAGGGCCCGCACGACAGCGAGGTGTACGCCTCGGTTATCCTCACCGAGACCGAGTACCCCGGCGACGAGGATATCCTCTCTCGCGCCGACGAGGAGTGCTTGGCCGGGTTCGAGACCTTCGTGGGCACCGCCTACGAGCAGTCGATCTACGACTTCAGCTACTACTTCCCGACCGAGGGCAGCTGGTCCGGCGGCGACCGCGAGATCCTGTGCGTGATCTACGACCCCTCCGGGAAGGTCACCGGAAGCCTCGAGGGCGTCGGCGGCTGAGCCCGCACCCGGCGTCCGCGTTCCGCAGCGCGATCACCCCAGCCCGATGACGATCTTGCCGCTCACCTCGCGGCGCTGCAGTCGCCCGATCGCCTCGATCGCGCCGTCGAGGGGCACGACCTGCTCGACGGCCGCCGTGATGCGCCCCTCCGCGAGGTGCTCGAGCACCACGTCGACATCGGCACCCGTCTCGCGCTGCACCGAGGCCGCGAGCCGGTGCCGCACCCAGGGATTCAGCAGCAGCGCGCGCAGCTGGCGGTCGACGCCGTCGAGCAGCGGGCCACCGACGTGGTCGGCACCGACGATGACGAGCGCGCCGGTCGGCTCGAGCAGTCGGCGCAGCACGGAGAGTCCTCGGCCGTCGGCGGTGTCGACGACGATGTCGAAGCGCCCCCAGCCCTCCGGCCCCGGTTGTACTCGGTAGTCGATGACCCTCTCGGCGCCGAGGGCGCGCACGTGGGCGGCCTTCGCGGTACTCGCGACGCCCGTGACGCGCGCGCCCATCGCGACGGCGAGCTGCACGAGGTACGACCCGACACCGCCCCCGGCGCCGATGACCAGTACGCGCTGCCCGTCCCGCACCCGGGCTGCGTCGCGGAGGGCCTGCAGGGCGGTCACGGCCGAGATCGGCAGAGCCGAGGCATCCGTCATCGAGACCCCGTCGGGGATGCGCGCGAGCTTGGCCGGGCTCGCGACGACGTACTCGGCGAAGGCGCCGGGCGCCGAGCCGGCGACCGCATCGCCGACGGCGCAGCTCTCGACGGCCGCGCCGACCGCGACGACCCGGCCGGCGAAAGCCAGGCCCGGGATCGGCTGTCGGGGGCGCGTCAGCCCGAGGAACAGCCGCAGCAGTCGAGGCCGCCCGGTCATGAGGTGCACGGTTCCCGAGTCGGGGCTCGCCGCCTCGACTCGCACGAGCACCTGCTTCGGGCCGGGTCGCGGCACCGGTGCCGTCGTGAGGCGCAGCGCCTCGGTGCCGCCGTAGGCCGACTGCACGAGCGCGCGCATCGTCGTCGGCAGGGCGGGAACCGAGCCCCGCACCTCGGTCGTGTCTCTCGACATCAGTGCCTCCGTTCGGGATGCGGCGCTGACGCGCCGGCCGGGTAGTGGAACACGTCGTCGAGCGGAACCCCGAAGACGCGCGCGATCTGGAAAGCGACCTCGAGCGAGGGCGAGTACTTGCCCTGCTCGATCGCGTTGACGGTCTGGCGGGTGACGCCGATGCGCTCGGCGAGCTCGGCCTGAGTCAGCTCGCCGTGAGCGAAGCGCAGGGCGCGGATCCGGTTCTGGACGCGCGTGGGCTTCACCACGAGGGAACTCCCCCGCGGTAGGAAGCGATCTTCGTCACGCCCTCGAGCACCGAGGAGGCGAAGAAGCCGAGGAAGAGCGCGTTGGCGATCCAGAAGTGATCGGCCTCCACGAGCGCGAGCACGAGGGCGGCGAGGGCGCCGATCACGAAGACGGAGCGCGCGGCGTGCTCGGCCCGGGCGCTGATCTGCCGGTCGCGGACGTCGCTGCCGTGCCCGTCGCGGCGGGTCAGGATGCCGACCGCGATCGTGACGACGATCGTGACGACGACGCCGGCGCCGACGCCGGCGCCGATACTCCACAGCATCGCGTCGACGTACGGCGCGTCGACGAGGGGCCCGCCGGCCGCGCGGCCGATGAGCACGATGCCGTACACGGCCGCGGTGATGACGCCGACGATGAGGCCGATCCACGCCCCCTTCTCCTCGTGGGCCACGGCGGACTCCCTCTGCTCGATCGATGCGGATGTCAAGAATTGCTGACATGTCTAAAGTAAAGCGCAGCGGACATCTTGTCAATGATTTTTTACATAACCGGGATGCGGCGGTCGGCGCCCCGCCGGTCGCCGGCTCCGCGACGCCCTCGTCCGCCCCGCGTCGGCGGTGCAGCTCGCGGCGCAGCTCGCCTCGCAGTTCGTCGCACCGATCCGCCGTTCGTCGCACCGAACAGCCGCCCGTCGGCTGCGCCCTCCGCGAGCACGCGCCGGTTCCTAGGGTGACCTCACGCAATGACGCGACCCCCTGGAGGAGAACGATGACGTCACAGCCACCCGGATCGACCGTCGAGGCCCGGCCCGACGGGCCCGAGCCCGACCCGGCGCTTCCGCCCACCGAGCTTCCCGCCGCCGAGCGCGAGCGCGAGAGCCGCTGGACCCTTCCGAAGATCGTCATCTGGGCCGCGATCGCCCTTCTCGGCGGCGTCTCCTGGACCATGATCGCGATCGTGCGCGGCGAGACCGTGAACGCGCTCTGGTTCGTGTTCGCTGCCGTCTGCACCTACCTCATCGGCTACCGCTTCTACTCGAAGGTCATCGAGCGCTACATCGCGCGCCCCGACGACCGGCGGGCCACCCCCGCCGAGGTGCGCGCCGACGGCAAGGACTACGTGCCGACCGACCGCCGCGTGCTCTACGGCCACCACTTCGCCGCCATCGCCGGCGCCGGTCCGCTCGTCGGCCCCGTGCTCGCCGCCCAGATGGGGTACCTGCCCGGCACGATCTGGATCATCGTCGGCGTCGTTCTCGCCGGCGCGGTTCAGGACTACCTCGTGCTGTTCTTCTCGATGCGCCGCGGCGGTCGCACGATCGGCCAGATGGCCCGCGACGAGCTCGGCAGGATCGGCGGTACCGCGGCGATCATCGCCTCCCTGCTCATCATGCTCATCATCATCGCGATCCTCGCCCTCGTGGTGGTCAACGCGCTCGGCGAGAGCCCGTGGGGCGTCTTCAGCGTCGCCATGACCATCCCGATCGCCCTGTTCATGGGCGTGTACCTGCGCTACCTGCGGCCCGGCAAGATCTCCGAGGTCTCGATCATCGGCTTCGTGCTGCTGCTCGCCGCGATCATCGCCGGCGGCTGGGTCGCCGGGACCCCGTGGGGCGTCGAGCTCTTCACCCTCGACCGCACGACCATCGCGTGGGGCATCATCATCTACGGCTTCATCGCCGCTGTTCTGCCAGTCTGGCTGCTGCTCGCACCGCGCGATTACCTGTCGACATTCATGAAGATCGGCGTGATCGTCATGCTCGCCGGCGCGGTCATGCTCGTGCGGCCCGAGATCTCCGTTCCCGCCTTCAGCGAGTTCGCCGGCGGCGAGCTGGGACCCGTCGTCTCGGGCACGCTCTTCCCGTTCCTGTTCGTCACGATCGCGTGCGGCGCCCTCTCGGGCTTCCACGCCCTCATCGCCTCCGGCACGACGCCGAAGCTCATCGAGAAGGAGCGCCAGACGCGCTTCATCGGCTACGGCGGCATGCTCATGGAGTCGTTCGTCGCGATCATGGCCCTCGTCGCCGCGATCTCGCTCGACCGCGGCATCTACTTCGCGATGAACTCGTCGGCCGCCGCGACGGGCGGCACCGTCGAGGGCGCGGTCGCCTTCGTCAATTCGCTCGGGCTCATGGGCGTGAACCTCACGCCCGAGATGCTGACGAGCACCGCCCAGGCGGTCGGCGAGGAGTCGATCGTCTCGCGCACAGGCGGCGCGCCGACCCTCGCGCTCGGCATCGCCAACATCATGCAGCAGCTCTTCGGCGGCGCAGCGCTCGCGGGCTTCTGGTACCACTTCGCGATCATGTTCGAGGCGCTCTTCATCCTCACCGCCGTCGACGCGGGAACGCGCGTCGCCCGCTTCATGCTGCAGGACTCGATCGGCAACGTGATCCCGAGGTTCAAGGACACGGGCTGGCGACCGGGAGTCTGGATCACGACGGCGCTCATGGTCGCGGGCTGGGGCTGGATCCTCATCCTCGGCGTGACGGATCCGCTCGGCGGCATCAACACGTTCTTCCCGCTGTTCGGCATCGCGAACCAGCTCCTCGCGGTCATCGCGCTCGCGGTGGTCCTCGCGATCGTCGCCAAGCGCGGGCCGAGCTACGTGCGCTGGCTATGGATCATCGGCCTGCCGCTGACCTTCGCCGCGATCGTCACGATCACCGCCTCAGCCTTCAAGATCTTCTCCCCCGTGCCTCAGGTGGGTTACTGGTCGAACCACTTCGCCTTCCGCGGAGCGCTCGAGGCGGGAGAGACCTCGTTCGGCACGGCGCAGACCGTCGAGGCGATGGAGGCCGTCGTGCGAAACACGATGGTGCAGGGCATCCTGTCGATCGTCTTCGTGACGCTCGCGATCACCGTCGTCATCACCTCGCTCATCGCGACCGTCCGCGCGATCCGCGCCGGCGGAGGCGACACGCACGAGGACGCGCCGGTCGACTCGCGCCGGTTCGCACCCTCGGGCTTCTTCGCCACCAGGGCCGAGCGCGAGCTCGAGCGGACGTGGGACGCGCTGCGCGCAGACGCACGGCCCGCGTCGGCCCGGCACTGATGACGGCCAGCGCAGCACGGCGACCCGCCCGGACCAGCTCGGTCCGGGCGGGCGCCGCCGCGCTCGGGAGGGCGGGCCGCGCCGTCGCCTGGTACCTGCACGAGCTCATGGGCGACACCGCCTACCGCGTCTACCTCGACCACCACGCCGCCACGCACGGCGCAGAGGTGGAGCCCATGTCCGAGCGGGAGTTCTGGCGGTGCAGAATGAACGAGCAGGACCAGAACCCCGGGGCCCGGTGCTGCTGACGACGACCTGACGAGGAGCGCCCATGCTTGACGCCGCGCTCGTCGCCGTCGCCGCCTTCGCGCTCGGCATCGCCGTCACCCTGCTCGCGCAGCTGATCCGGCGGCAGGCGCGCGGCAGCGGCGACCTCGGGAGCGATGCCGAGCGCGCAACCTTCCGCACCCTCTCACTCGCCTCGCGCGCAGCCGTGCACCTGCGCGGCGGACTCGAAGGCGAGGGCGCGCACCGGGCGAGCCGGTACCTGCGCACCCTCCTCGGAAGCGAGGCCATCGCCGTCGCCGACCGCGGCGGCGTCGTCGCCCTCGACGGGCGCGGCGACCTCGCCCCGGTCGCGGCGCGCGTCGCGGCGCGCGTCATCGAGACGGGCCAGCGTCAGCTGCTGACGACGCGGTCGGCGGGGGCGGATGCTCCGCGCGGGCCGGTCGGAGGCGACGAGGGCGACGCCCCCCAGGCCGTGGGGGCTCCCGTGGTCGCCAACGGACGCGTGGTCGGCGCGATCGTCACGTTCGCGACCCGGGTGCAGGCGCCGCTCGTGCGCGCGACGACCGAGGTCGCCGCGTGGTGCGGGGCCCAGATCGAGCTCGGCGAGCTCGAGACCTCGCGCGCAGCCCTCGCCGAGGCCGAGCTGCGGGCGCTGCGCGCCCAGATCAGCCCCCACTTCATCTACAACGCCCTGAGCGTCATCGCCTCCTACACGAGCACCGACGCCGAGCGGGCGCGCGACCTCCTGCTCGACTTCGCCGACTTCATCCGGTACACCCTGCGCTCGCAGGGCGAGTTCACGACGCTCGCCGACGAGCTGACGAGCGTCCACTCGTACGTCGAGCTCGAGCGCGCCCGTTTCGAGGAGCGCCTGAGCGTCACCCTTCGGATCGAGCCCGAGACCCTGGCGACGGTCATCCCGTTCCTGAGTCTGCAGCCGCTCGTCGAGAACGCCATCCGGCACGGGCTCGAGCCCCGCGAGACGGGCGGCACCGTCGTCATCGCCGCGCGCGACGACGGCACCCACACCGAGATCACGGTCGACGACGACGGCGTCGGCATGCTGCCGTCGGCGCTGCGCGAGCTGCTCACGGAGTCCGAGCGCACCGACCACATCGGGCTGCGGAACGTCGACGCCCGGGTGCGGAGCATCTACGGCGACGACCACGCGCTCGTCATCGAGACGAACGAGGGAGCCGGGACGATGGTGAGGATGCGCATCCCCAAATCGCAGCCGTTCAACGAGACCGAGCGGGCGTCGGGCTCGTGACCGCGCGCGTGGAGGCCGGCGAGTCGACGCGCGCGATCGACGTGCTCATCGCGGACGACGAGCGGCGCGTGCTCGACGAGCTCGAATCGCTGCTGCGCGGCGATCCGCGGGTGCGCGAGATCCTGCGCGCGGCGACGGGCTCGGAAGCCCTGCGGCTGCTCGCCGAGCACGAGGTCGATGCGGCCTTCCTCGACATCCACATGCCGGGGCTCTCGGGCTTCGATCTGGCGCGCGCGGTCTCCCGCTTCGCCGAGCCGCCCGCGATCGTCTTCGTGACGGCCGACGAGGCCGGCGCGATCGAGGCCTTCGACGTGCAGGCCGTCGACTTCATCCTCAAGCCCATCCGGCGCGAACGGTTGCGACGCGCGGTCGGCCGCATCCTCGCGCTGCGCGACGGCCCCGTCGACACGGAGGAGCCGCCGGACGAGAGCATCCCCGTCCGGGTGGGCAACACCCTGCGCGTCGTGCACCGCAGCGAGGTGCACTGGGTGCAGGCGCAGGGCGACTACTCGCGACTGGTCACCGCGACCGAGAGCCACCTCGTCCGAGAGCCGATCTCCGAGCTCGAGCAGCGCTGGCAGGGCGTGGGGTTCATCCGCGTGCACCGCTCGTACCTCGTCCTGCGGGACGCGATCACGGCCGTGAAGCTCGTGGGCGCGCATCCGACGCTCACGGTCGCGGGCGAGGAGGTTCCCGTGAGCCGCCGGTCGATCCCGATCGTGCGCGAGGCTATGCTCCGGCCGCGCGAGGGCGGGCGGTGACCGAGCACGGCGCGGCGGGCCCCGCCGCCGATCGCCGCCGCGGAGCCGCGCGCCCGCAGCGTGAGCGCGTGACCTCGGTCGACGCGGTGAGCGCGCGAACCGAGCCCCCGGCGCGCGCGGGCCGCTGGGCCGTCGGCGAGGCCGAGACGCTCTTCACCCGCACCCTCATGCGGGCCCACGGCCGGCTCGCAATCATGTGCCTCGTGTCGTTCGCCGTCGCCCTGGTGCTCGTGGCGGTGGTGATGAGCCGCCTACCGCTGCTGGATGCGATCGCGATCGGCGGCGTGCCGCTCTCATGGCTCATCCACGCCTACGGCTTCTACCCGCTCATGATCGTCTGGGCGATCGGCTACACCCTCGCCTCCCAGCGCCTCGAGGGCCGGTTCACCCAGCTCGTGGAGCACGAGTGAGCGGGGCGGGCCGGTGAGCGCGGCGCTCTCGATCGGGGCGATCGTCGCGGTCGTCGTCGTGACCGCCATCATCGGCATCTGGGGTCTTCGCATCTCGCGCACCACCGGAGACTTCTTCGTCGCCTCCCGCACCGTGCGGCCGGTCTGGAACGCCTCCGCGATCAGCGGCGAGTACCTCTCCGCCGGGACCTTCCTCGGGCTCTCGGGGCTCGTCCTGCTGTCCGGCTCCGACGCGTTCTGGTTCCCGATCGGCTACGCCGCGGGATACCTGCTCGTGCTGATGCTCGTCGCCGCGCCGCTCCGACGCAGCGGCGCGTACACGATCCCCGACTTCATCCACGCCCGACTCGACTCGCTCACCGCGCGGCGCCTGACGAGCGCGCTCGTGCTCATCATCGGCTGGCTGTACATCGTGCCCCAGCTGCACGGGGCGTCGCTCGCGCTCACCGTCATCGCGGACATCCCGCCCTGGGTCGGCGCGACGACGGTCGCGCTCGTCGTCGGCGGATCCGTCGCCGCCGGCGGAATGCGCTCGATCACCTTCGTGCAGGCCTTCCTGTTCTGGCTGAAGCTCGCCGCGCTCGCCGTGCCCGCGATCTTCTTCACGATCACGCTCCGCGGCAGCGAGCCCGAGATCGATCCGGCGCTCGTCTTCCCGCAGGATCTCGGTCCGGCCGGCCTCGACACCTACGCGACGACCTCGCTGCTCATCGCGCTGCTGATGGGCACGGCGGGGCTGCCCCACGTGCTCGTGCGGTTCTACACGAGCCCGACGGGCGGCTCGGCGCGCTGGACGACCGTCGGCGTGATCGTGCTCATCAGCGCCTTCTACATCGCCTCGAGCACGATTGGGCTCATCGCGCGCATCGCAGCGCCCGATCTCGCGGCCCCTGGTGTCGCCGATACGGTGGCGCTCCAGCTGCCGTCGCGACTCATCCCCGGGCCGCCCGGCGACCTGCTCACGGCGCTCGTCGTCGCGGGCGCCCTCGCCGCCTTCCTCGGCACGTCCTCCGGGCTGGTCGTCTCGCTCTCGAGCGCCGTCAGCCAGGATCTCTTCCACGGCACGGTCACCTCCTTCCGGTGGGCGGCCGTGTTCTGCACGCTCGTGCCGCTCGTCGTGGCCCTCGCGACGGCACCGCAGGGCCTCGTGGCCTCGGTCGGCACGGTCTTCGTGTTCGCGGCCTCCGCGCTCTCGCCGGTCATCCTGCTCGGCATCTGGTGGCGCCGCCTCACCGCACGCGGCGCGATCGCGGGCATGATCGTGGGCGCTGGTCTGTGCACCGCGGCCCTCATCGGGTCGGCTGCGCTCGGCCCGGGCACGGGCCCGCTGCCGACTCTGCTCGCGCAGCCCGGCCTCTGGACGATCTCGTTCGCGACCCTCACGAGCGTCATCGTCTCGCTCGTCGACCGCCGCACGCCCGTCAGCGCCGATCGCATCCTGAGCCGCCTGCACTCGCCCGAGCGGTCGCGCGGCGAGCTCACGACGGGCGGGTGAGCGTTCCGGGCGGGCGGATGCTCGTGCGAGCGATCGGCGGAAAAGGCCCCGGCACCACGGACTAGTAGAGGTCCGGAAGGGCCGCGCAGAGCCGCCGGGCAGCCTCGGCGGGGTCGCTCGCCTCAGTGATCGCCCGCACGACGACGATGCGGCGCGCCCCGGAATCGACGACCTGCGACACCGTGGAAAGATCGATGGCGCCGATGGCGAACCACGGACGATCCCGCTCGGGAGACGACGCGCGCGACGCGGCGTACTCGACGAGCTCGACCCCGACGGCATCCCGGCCGGGCTTCGTCGGGGTGGCCCACACCGGACCCACGCAGTAGTAGTCGAGCAGGTCGTCCGCGAGCGCGGCATCCACCTGCGCCCGAGTGTGGGTGGAGAGCCCCATGGCCGTGGTCGGATGGATGATCGACCGGGCGGCGGCGCGCGGCAGATCCCTCTGCCCGAGGTGCAGGACGGGCGCGCGCGAGGCCGCAGCGATGTCGGCCCGGTTGTTGACCGCCCAGAGCTTGCCGTGTCGTTCGGCCGCCTCCGCGAGGACGACCAGTGCCTCGAGTTCGTCGGCGGCCTCGAGGCTGGCGTCGCGCAATTGGATGATGTCGACGCCGCCCGCGAAGGCGGCGTCGACGAACTGCGAGAAGTCGGCCTGGCGGGTTCGTGCGTCGGTGCAGAGGTACAGCCGAGATGCGCCGATCGCCATGCCACAACCCTATCCCCGGGCGGAACGTGCGATCCTCAGCCGGCACCACCCCTTACAGTGGAAGCACTGCGGGAGCCCGCCGTTCGATTCCGAGCCGGGCTGAGAGGGCGTTCGGCGCCGACCGCTTGACCTGATCCGGTTAGTACCGGCGTAGGGAAGGACCAGACGGTACCCGTGCCTGAATCCGATTCGTCGCGATCGCGCGACACTCTGACGCGCACCGTCGACGTCGCGGTCGTCGGCGCCGGCGTCGTCGGCCTGGCGATCGCCTGGTCGCTCGCTCGCTCGGGGCGCACCGTCTGCGTGATCGACCCCGATCCGGCCGGCGGTGCGACGTTCGCGGCGGCGGGCATGCTCGCCCCCGTGAGCGAGTTCCACTACCGGGAGGAGAATCTCCTCGAGCTGATGCTCGCCTCGGCGGCGCTGTATCCCGCGTTCCTGCGCGCGCTCGCCGAGGCCGGCGGCAGCACCGGGTATCGCGCGAGCGAGACGCTCGTGGTGGGGGTCGACTCCGCTGACCGCCAGGCGCTCGCGGATCTGCACGACGCGCAGCGACGGAACGGGCTTCTCGTCGAAGCGATCACCCTGCGCGAGGCCCGATCGCGGGAGCCGATGCTCAGCCCTCGAGTGTCGTGCGCCTATCGCGTGCGCGATGACCACCAACTCGATCCGCGCGTGCTCGCCACGGGGCTGCTGCAGGCTCTCGAGGCCCTCGCCGAGCGAGCCGGGCGGCCGGGCAGCGTCGTGACGCAGAGGGCAGCCGGCCTCATCCGTGCGGACACGGAGGATGACGACTCGGCGATCGTGGGCGTGGAGCTCGTCGACGGAACGCGCATCATGGCGACCGAGGTGGTGGTCGCCAACGGGCTGAGCGCCCCGGGCCTCGCCGGCCTGCCCCCCTCGCTGAGTCTGCCGGTGCGCCCCGTGCACGGCGACATCCTGCGGTTGCGCGTTGCCGAGCGGCTCCGCCCCCTGCTCACCTCGACGGTGCGGGGGCTCGTGCGCGGCGAGCCGGTATACCTCGTGCCGCGCGACGACGGCACGATCGTCATCGGCGCGACCCAGCGCGAGAACGACTCCGCAGTCGTCTCCGCCGGTGGCGTCTACCAGCTGCTGCGCGATGCGCAGGAGATCGTGCCCGCCGTGGCCGAGCTCGACCTCATCGAGATGACGGCCCGGGCACGGCCGGGAACCCCGGACAACGCACCCCTGCTCGGCCGCGTCGCCGCGTCGGGAGGGGCGCCGGTCGCCGGTCTCATCATCGCGACCGGATTCTTCCGCCACGGCGTGCTCCTCGCCCCGATCGCCGCCGAGATCTGCTGCGGCCTCGTCGAGGGCGCGCACGACGCGCGCTGGGATGCCTACCGGCCCGACCGCTTCCCCGACTCGTGAGAGGAGAACCCATGATCGACATCACCCTCAACGGCCGACCGCACGGCCTGCCCGAGACCTGCACGGTCGCCGAGCTGGTCGCCGAGGTCACCGGCAGACCGCTGCGCGCCGACGGACGCGCGGTGGACGGAGGCGGGCTCGGCATCGCCGTGGCGAGGAACGCCGAGGTCGTCCCGAGAAGCCGATGGGTCGACACGGCCGTCGCCGAGGGCGACTCCCTGGAGATCCTCGGCGCCGCGCAGGGAGGCTGACTCATGCATCGAGACGCCCTCGTCATCGACGGCGTGAGCTTCGACTCCCGGCTCTTCATGGGAACCGGCGGAGCACCGAGTCTCTCCGGGCTCGCGCACGCGCTCACCGCCTCGGGAACGGAACTGACGACGGTCGCGATGCGCCGGCACGACTCGACATCCGCCGGCTCGCTGTTCGGGCTGGTCTCCGACCTCGGCGTGAGGATGCTCCCCAACACGGCGGGCTGCTTCACTGCGCGGGAGGCGGTGCTCACCGCCGAGCTCGCGCGCGACGCGCTCGAGACGAACTGGATCAAGCTCGAGGTCATCGCCGACGACCAGACCCTCCTCCCCGACGCGTTCGAGCTGCTCGACGCGACGGAGCAGCTCGTCGCGCGCGGATTCGTCGTCTTCGCCTACACCAACGACGACCCGGCCCTCGCCGTGCGCCTCGAGCGGCTCGGCGTCGCAGCGGTGATGCCGCTGGGCGCTCCGATCGGCACCGGCCTGGGCATCCTCAACCCGCACAACATCGCCCTCATCGTCGAGCGGTCGGGAGTGCCGGTCGTGCTCGATGCGGGGATCGGCACGGCATCCGACGCGGCGCTCGCGATGGAGCTCGGATGCGACGCGGTTCTGCTTGCGACTGCCGTCACGCGGGCGCAGGATCCGGCGCGCATGGCGAGCGCGTTCCGTCATGCGGTCATCGCGGGCCGACTGGCCGCCGAGGCAGGGCGCATCCCGCGCCGCGATCGTGCGCGCGCGTCCTCGGCGATGGACGGCCGGCCCGACCTGTGACCGTCAGCATGCGGCCCACGGCACCGTCGTCGGCGCTCCCGCCGCTCGTCGAGCCGGGGCCCGCGCTCCCCCGCGAGCTCGTCGAGCGGTATTCGCGCAATGTCATGCTGCCGGAGCTCGGTGAACTCGGGCAGCGCCGACTGTCGCGCGCCCGCGTGCTCGTCGTCGGCGCGGGGGGGCTCGGATCGCCCGTGCTGCTGTATCTCGCGGCTGCCGGCGTCGGCACGCTCGGCGTCATCGACGACGACGGGGTGGAGATGAGCAATCTGCAGCGGCAGATCGTTCACGGCACCGGCGATGTCGGGCGGCTGAAGGTCGAGTCGGCGCGGGATGCGATCGCCGCGGCGAACCCGTTCACACGAGTGGAGGTCCACCCGTTCCGCCTCACCGCGCAGAACGCCGTGGAGCTGTTCGAGCAGTACGACCTGATCGTCGACGGCGCCGACAACTTCGCGACCCGCTATCTCGTGAGCGACGCGGCGGCGCTCCTCGGGAAGCCCTGCGTGTGGGGCTCGATCCTGCGGTTCGGCGGGCAGGCGAGCGTCTTCTGGGAGCCCTACGGCCCCACGTATCGCGACCTCTATCCCGACGCGCCGCTCGTCGGCTCGGCGCCCTCCTGCGGCGAGAGCGGCGCGCTGGGCGCGCTGTGCGGGGCCGTCGGCTCCGTCATGGCGGCCGAAGCCGTCAAGCTTCTCACCGGCATCGGCAGAACGCTGCTGGGCCGCCTGCTGACGTTCGATGCGCTCGATTCCCGGTGGCGCGAACTCGACATCGTGAAAGACCCCCGCGCCGCGCCGATCACTGCTCTCACCGACGACGATCTGCTGTGCGGAGCTCCCCTCGTACCGGAGCGGACGGCTGACGCGGCGGAGATCTCACCGGAGGAGTTGCATCAGGCGCTGCGCGCGAGGGCGCAGGGCGCGCGGGACTTCGACCTCATCGACGTGCGCGAACCGGGAGAGCACGCGCTGGTCAGCATTCCCGGCGCGCGACTGCTGCCGCTCGGAGACCTCCGATCGGACCCGCTGCTCGACGGTGCGCCACGCGACCGGGAGGTCGTGCTGCACTGCAAGCACGGTCCCCGTTCGCGGGAGGCTTCCGCACTGCTCACCGCAGCGGGTTTCACCACCGTGCGCACGCTCACGGGCGGGATCATCGCGTGGGTGACCGAGATCGAACCGCACAAGCCCCGCTACTGAGAGCGGCACCCTCTGCGCGCGGGCACGAGCGAACCGGCAGCGCGTGATGACGACCAGAGGTGGAGATGGGGGGAATCGAACCCCCGTCCACTGCTGTGAGCCGATGCCTTCTACGGGCGTAGTCTGCTGAGACGTTCTGCTCGGCTCCGACCTTTGTTGCAGACCCCTAGGTCGACGAGCCCAGCCTCAGTTGAAGTCCCGCGTGCACCTGAGACGCGAGCACGCAGCGAGTCCCCTTGATGACGCCAGTGACCGGGGCGGAGACGAACCCGGACTGACGGACTTTCTACTCTGCCTTAGGCGGCGAGAGCGAAGTCGGTGCGCTTAGCATTGGCACCTGTTGTGTGCAGAGATCGTTAACGAGATAACCCTGCATCCTCGACCCGCTTCTCATCGTTTCGCAGGCAATGTCGAAACCGATCATCCCCGTGCGTCACCTCGCCCCCCTCACGTCGTGCAGGGCACGAGGCGGTGAATGGGCACTGAGGTGGGTCGTCATCACGCGCTGTGGAGTTGTGAAGCGGCACCCGGGTCTCCCCGGGAGCCGTTCGAATCGCCGATTCCGGCGCAGCCCTACAGTATACGTCACCGCCGACGATCCGTCCAAGGGCGCGTGCGGACACCCCCGAGGAGGAGCCCGTGACCGAGACCATCATCACCGTGCAGGGAACCGCTCGCGCCGAGTACGCGCCCGAGCGCAGCATCCTGACGTTCACGATCGCCGCCGACGGCCCCGACCGCGCCGACGCGGTCGACCGTGCCACGGCGGCCCTCGACCGCATCAGCGCGGTCATGACCGAGCGCTACGACGCGCAGGCGGGTTCCATCACGGCATGGTCGGCCGACCGGGTCTCGGTCACCGCGCAGCGACCGTGGACGAACGACGGCACCCCGGCGGCGATCGTGCACCGCGCCGCCGTCACGGGTCGCGCGACCGTCACCGGGCTCGACACGCTGCCCGAGCTCGTCGAGGCGCTCGCCGCCGAGGATCTCGTCACGATCGACGGGCTCGAATGGTCGCTCACCGAGGGCCGCCGCACCTCCGCACTCACCGAGGTGCGCTCACGCGCGGTCAAGGACGCCGTGACGAAGGCCACCGTGTACGCGCAGAGCATCGGGCTCGGCAGCGTGAGCGCCATCGCCCTCGCCGACCCCGGCATGCTCGGTGACCCCGGTGCCATTGTCGGCCCGCAGCCGCGACTGGAGAAGGTCGCGATGATGGCGATGGAGGCCCGCAGCGGCGGGTTCTCGCTGCGCCCGGAACCGATCGTGGTCGAGAGCGCCGTCGACGCGAGGTTCGTCGCCCGCTGAGCGCGCGGCAGGCTCCGCTTCCTCCCCAGATCGGTCACTCGTCGCGTGCAGACCGGAGAAGCGTGACAACACGCGTCGGAACTGGGCGGGCACGGGCGCCGGCTCGGCGCGCGCGGAGGTCGAGAACGGCGAGCAGGAGCGCCATCCCCACGAACGCGAGGATGACCAGGGCAGCGTTGCGGAAGGCGTCCTGGTAGACCATGAGGCGGCCGGCATCCCCCGCCTCGGCGTAGATCGTGGCGTAGAAGGCGGCGGTCGCGGCGGCGATGCCGACGGCCGTGCCGACGCGCTGGCCCACCTGCCCGATCGAGCCGGCGACGCCCGCCGAGGTCACGGGGACCTCCGCGAGGGTCAGCGTCTGGTTGGGGGCGATGACGGCGCCGCCGCCCGCGCCGGCGAGCGTCATGAAGCCTGCGACCGCCCACGGCGCCAGCTCGGCCGGTAGGAGGAACGCTGATGCGAGCACTCCGCCGAAGCCGAGCACGACGGCCACGAGCCCCCCGACGACGATGGGGCGCCCGATGGTCGTGACGACGCGACCGCTGTACCACGAGGTCACCGCTGAAGCGAGGGCGAAGGGGATCGTGACCATGCCCGCGAAGACGGGCTCGAGCCCGAGCCCGAACTGCAGGAAGAGCGAGAGGGTGAGGAAGGTCGCCGGCATGGCCGCGAAGTAGAAGGCGGCGATGAGCGTGCCGTTGCGGTAGCCGCCGATGCGGAAGAGCGAGAAATCGACGATCGCCGCGCGGCCGCCCGCGGTGTAGCGGCGCTCCCACCGCACGAAGACGGTCGCGAGGCCGGCGAAGGCTGCGAGCCACCACCAGCGCGCGGGGTCGTCGGCCGGCGACCCCGTCGTGAGCACGAACGGCAGCATGAGACTCAGCACCGCGGCGCCGAGCAGCGCCGTGCCGACCAGGTCGAGATCGCGCGGACCGTGCGCGTCCGGCTGCGTGCGCGGCAGAAGCCGGTAGGCGAAGGGGAAAAGGCAGATGACGAGGGGAACGTTCATCCAGAAGATGAGCCGCCAGCCGAGCTCTGAACCGCCGACCCCGATGAGCAGGCCCCCGAGGGTCGGCCCGAAAGCCGTCGACAGGCCGATCACGGCGCCGAATACGCCGAATGCCCTCCCGCGCGCGGCCCCCGCGAAGAGCTGCTGGGTGAGCCCGAGCGCCTGGGGCATGAGCAGACCCCCCGAGACGCCTTGCAGGATGCGCGAGGCGGCGAGGAGCTCGACGGTCGGCGCGATCGCGCACAGCAGGCTCGCGACGAGGAAGACCACGAGACCGATCAGGAACATGCGGCGCCGCGAGTGCAGGTCGCCGTACCGGCCCGCGGGCACGAGCACGATGCCGAAGGCGAGCACGTAGCCGGCGACGATGAGCTGAATCTGCGTCGGGCTCGCGCCGAAGGCCCGTTCGATCGCCGGGATGCCGACGTTGACCTTCGACAGATCGAGGATCGTCAGCGAGGCGACCGCCACCGCGACGGCGAAGGCCTGCCAGCGCGTGCGATCGCTGTACCCGTCGGTCGCGCGCGCGACCGGCTCAGTCACCGAGATTCCGGCGGCTCGCCATCGCGCGATCGGCCTCACGGCGGTCCTGCCGCTCGCGCAGCGCGTGACGCTTGTCGTACTCGCGCTTGCCTTTGGCGATGGCGAGCTCGACCTTGGCCCGCCCGTCGCTGAAGTAGATGCTCAGCGGGATGAGCGTGTAGCCGCCCTCTTTGGTCTTCTGGCTGATCTTGATGATCTGCTGCTTGTGCAGCAGCAGCTTGCGCTTGCGGCGGGGCGGGTGGTTCGTCCACGTGCCCTGCGAGTATTCGGGGATGTGCACGGCGTCGAGCCAGGCCTCGCCGCCGTCGATGTAGCCGTAGCCGTCGACGAGGCTCGCCCGGCCCATGCGCAGCGACTTCACCTCGGTGCCGCTGAGCACGAGGCCCGCCTCGACGGTGTCCTCGATGGTGTAGTCGTGCCGGGCCTTGCGGTTGGTCGCGACGACCTTGCGTCCCTGCTCCTTGGGCACGATTCACCTCCGTGGCGGGCGTCGGGATGCTCCGCGCAAGCGCTCGGAGCCCTCCAGCATAACCGGCTCCTCATCGTCGTCCATCCCCCGGGCGGCCAGAGCATCGGCCACATCGTCGGCGTGGCGCAGGGCTCCCACGAGCAGCGGCACGACCATCGCCGTGGGGCCGCCGCCGACGCCGCGGGCGCGCTGGGAATCCCGCGCCTCCGAGGCGAGATCGATGACGATGGGCACGGCGCGGATCGCCATGCCCAGCACGAGCGCGATCCTCTCGGTCCTGACGCCGAGCCGGCGCAGCGGCCCGAGCCCGCGCTCGATCGCCTCGAGGATGTCGCTCGCCCGCGTCGTCAGCGTGACGAGCGCCGCGAGGAGGATGGCGAGGAGCATGCGAATGCTCGTGAGGGCGGCGACGTGCCAGGGCAGGAAGAGGAGCTGGCCCACGAGGACGACCACGATGATCCAGCGGACAGCCCAGACCTGGCGCGCGAGTTCGGTGAGACCGAGCCCGGCGACGAGGTAGAGCGCGACCAGCACGGCGGCCGCGACGCCCAGCAGCAGGGGCTCCGGTCGCGGCACGGTGATGACGAGTCCGCCGATCAGCAGACCGAGCAGCTTCACCGAGGCCGGGAGGCGATGCAGGGGGCTCGTTCCCGGCACGTAGAGGCTCAGCGGGCCGGCCATCAGCAGAGTTCCCGCTCGTAGCGAGCGATGAGCTCGCCGGGGTCGCCCTGGGCGATGAGACGGCCGCGATCGAACAGGAGAGCGGTGTCGCACCGGGCCGCGAGCGCGAGATCGTGCGTAACGACGATGAGCCGCTGCGGCAGCGCGATGAGCGCATCGGAGACTCGCCTGGTGTTCGCCGCGTCGAGCAGCGTGGTCGGCTCGTCCGCAACGAGGATTCCCGGTTCGCGCACGAGCCCCGAGCACAGCGCGAGCAGCTGCTTCTGCCCGCCCGACAGCTCGTGCGCCGGCCGGTCGGCGAGATCGTCGAGTCCGTAGTGGCGCAGGATGCCGATCACTCGCCGCGAGACCTCTTCGCGCGGCAGCCCGCTCGCCCGGAGCGAGAATGCCACGTCCTCCGCGACCGTGGGCATGATGATCTGCGACTCCGGATTGGTGAACAGGAAGGCGACGAGCTCGCGCACCTTCCGCGCCTGACGCACGGGGTCGAGTCCGGCGACGCGCACCGAGCCGCTCGAGGGGACGATGAGGCCGTTGAGCAGCCGCGCGAAGGTGGACTTGCCCGAGCCGTTCGCCCCGATGACGGCGACCCGATGGGCGTCGATCGTCGTGGTGACGCTCTCGAGCACGCGCACCCCGTTGCGCTCGACGCTCACAGCGTCGACGACGATCGCGCTCGGCGTCGCGGCGGGCGTCACCGGACGACCTCGACGAGAACGGCGACGCCCATCCCGCCGCCGATGGCCGCCGTCGCGAGGCCGAGCGCACCGGCGGGCGCCCCACCGCGGACGAGCCGCGAGAACAGGCGCACCATGAGCACGGCGCCGCTCGCCCCCCAGGGGTGCCCGAGAGCGAGCGCACCGCCCTCGGCGCACAGCCGCTCGTCGACGTACTCGCCCTCGCACAGGCCGAGCGCATCGCCGACGGCGAGCACCTGAGCGGCGAAGGCCTCGACGATCTCGATCGCGGCGATGTGGTCGAGGCCCACCCCGGCACGGCGCAGCACCTCCTCGACGGCGGGAACCGGCCCCCAGCCGGGCAGGGCCGGGTCGCAGCCGACGACCGCGCCGGCAACGATCGCGAGCCCCGGGGATGCGCCGCGACAATTCTCGGGAACGAGGGCGACGACGGCGGCGCCGTCGGAGACGCGGCACGAGTTGCCGGCGGTCACCGTGCCGTGCGGGGCGAATGCCGGGCCGAAGCGATCGAGCACGGCCGCGGTCATCCTCCGCGGCCCGTCGTCGCGCTGCAGTTCAGCGCCGGAGACCAGTTCGGCGTCGAACCCTCCGGCCTCTCGCGTCGCGAAGGCGCGGTCGTGGCTGCGGAGGGCGTAGGCGTCCTGTCGGCGTCGGCTGATGCCGCGCCGCGTGGCGAGGTCCTCGGCCGCGACGCCCATCCCGGGGTCGGGGAATCCCGCGGGAGCGAACGGGGCGCGCTCATAGGGCCGCCCGTCGAGCACGCGGCTCGGTGCCGTCGAGGGACTCTCGGCGCCGCCCGCGAGTCGCATCGCCGGCTCGGCGGCGTCGGCGACGAGCGACTGGGCCGCGGTCAGTATCGCGGCGAGTCCGCTGCCGCACTGCCGGTCGATCGTCATGCCGGGCGCGCGCTCGCCCAATCCGGCGGCGAGCGAGGCGACGCGAGCGGTGTTGCCGCCCGGTCCCATGCAGTTGCCGAGCACGACATCGGCGAGCGCGAGCGCCCCGACGGCCGCCTCCGCGTCGTCGTGCGCCGCGCGCAGGGCGCGCGCCGCGAGTTCGTCGACGGGCACCGCGTGCAGCCGCTGCCCCGTTGTTCCGATCGGAGTGCGGCGCGCGGCGACGATGACGGGCCGCTCAGCCAAGGCGCTCCATCGCCGTCTCGGCGCGGAGGCGCTCGAGCTCGGCCCGCGCGACTTTGCCCGCGGCGGTGCGGGGCAGCGCGGCCGTGAGGTACCAGTGGCGGGGCCGCTGCGCCGGGGCCAGCAGCCGGCGGCACTCCGCCCGCCAGGCGACGAGATCGACCACTGCGGGATCGGCTTCGATGAGGGCGCTCACGAGCGCCCCCACGCGTGCTGCCGGCTCGCCGAACACGGCGGCGTCGCGCACGCCGGGCAGCGAGCGCAGGACGCGTTCGACGTCGTCGGGAATCACCGTGGCCGCGGCGGTGAGGATCGCCGCGTCACCGCGGCCCCGCACGACGATTCGACCCGGATCGGACGCGTCGACCGGGTCGACGAGATCGCCCACGGTCGCCCACCGCCCTGGCGAGCGCTCGAGCGCCCCGCCTGCGCCCAGGTACCCGCTCGCCAGGTACGGCGATCTGACCCACAACCGGGCGATGTCGCCGCCCGGCGACTGCTCACGCCGGAACTCCACGCCGGGGAAGGCGCGCAGCCCGCGGCCATCGCGGTCGACGGCGACGAACGAGAGCTCGGCCGCACCGTAATAGCCGACGACGCGGAGGCCGTGCCCGATCGCGCGAGCGCGTTGCGCGTCGTCGAGCTCGGCTCCACCCACGAACGCGAGACGCAGCCGGTGCGCCGCACCCGCGTCGAGCAGGTCGAGCACGCGCCGGAGCACGATCGGCGTGGTGTGCACGATCGTCGCCTCGAGCAGCAGTGCGCGGAGCGCCGCATCGCCCGCGCGCGCGGGTGCGAGCACCGTGATGCCGCGGCTCAGCGCGTGCGCGAGCCCGAAGAGCGCGATCGAGCTCGACAGCGGCGTCGGCAGCAGCACGCGATCGTCGGATCGCAGCTCGAGAAGCTCGTCGACGGCGGCGAAGCTCGCGCTCCACGAGCGCTCCTCGCGCAGCACGACGCGCGGGCGACCGGTGCTTCCGGAGCTCACCGCCGCCCACGCGGCTCGCATCGGGGGTGGCGGGCCGAGGCCGGCCAGGACGGCGGCGACGTGCTCGGCGGTCCAGCGATGGTCGAGCACGAGCGGAACGCCGCCGCCGCGCAACGCACTGACGAGCCGCGGCAGGAGCACGAGAGGGTCGCCGTCGTGCAGCGGAACGACGCCGGCACCGTGATCGATCTCGTCACCCACGACGAGGTCCGCCCAGCGCACGCGGCCCGATTCCGTGGCGAGGGCCACGGAATCGGGCCGCGCGATAGCGCGGTCGAGAACAGCGTCGACGATGGGCACGGGCGACTAGGCGGTCGTCTTACTCGCGGTCGTGGGCTCGCTCGGGGTCGTCGCCGCGCGACGGCCCCCGAATGCCGCCGGATATGCCTTGGCGACGGCGACCGTGATGAGTGTCGCGAGCACGGCCTTGACGATGTCTCCCGGAACGAACACGAGACTGAGCAGGGCGGTCTCGCCGAGCGGAACGCCCGTCACGAGCGACTGCACCGGAACGCCGATGAGGTAGACGACGCCGATGCCGCCGACGAGGCAGGCGACGAGGACTCGCCACGGGCGCGGGCGCGCGCCGCGCCGCGGTGCGGCGAGCAACCCGATGACCGCAGCGCCCGCGACCCAGCCCAGCAGGTATCCCGCCGAGGGGCCGAGGAACACGCCGAAGCCGCCGCGCCCCCCGGAGAGCAGCGGGAGGCCCACGGCGACGAGCACGAGGAGCACGGTCATGGAGATCGCTCCGCGCCAGGCGCCGAGGATCGTGCCGGCGAGCATGACACCGAGCGTCTGCAGGGTGATCGGAACCGCGTTGCCGAACAGGGAAATGGCGCCGGCGAGGCCGAGCGCGGCGACGAGCGCCGCGAATACGGCGATGCGCGTCAGGTCGGAGAGTGAGAGGCTGAAGGGTCGGGATTCGCTCATGAGAACCACCTTGGCAGTATCGGGCGCGGTGACGCTTGGAGGGGGTCGACGCAGTTTCGCCGAGAATGATGTCGATCGTCCACCGTCACTGAGGGGTGATCGCGAAGGGGCGCAGACGATGAAGGGGAGTGCCGCATGGTGGTCGTATTCGGTCGGACGGTCGACGACGAGACCCGGTGCGTGCACTACCGCACCGAGAAGGACGTCATCGCCATCCGGTTCCGCTGCTGCGACCGGTACTACCCCTGCTTCTCGTGCCATGAGGAGTGCGAAGACCACGAAGCCCGGCGCTGGCCGCGCGACGAGTGGGATCGTCGCGCCGTGGTCTGCGGTGTCTGCCGTCAGGAGCTCACGATCGAGCGCTACGCCGTCGTCGACGCATGCCCCGCGTGCGAGCACCCCTTCAACGAGAGATGCCGGCTGCACGCTCACTTGTACTTCGAGGTCTGAGGCTCAGACTCGCAAGTAGCGCGTGATGGCGACGTTCGCCGACACCGCCGCGAGCAGAGCGCCGACGCCGAGCAGCACGGGCACGACGAGCAGGGCGTCGTCGAGCCCGACGAACGAGGTCTGGGGCAGGGTCTCGGAGAGGTAGCCCTGGACGAAGAACTGCACGATCGCCACGACCGCGCCCGCGGCGAGGATCGAGCCGAGCAGCGCCGCGACGACGCCCTCGATCACGAACGGCGTCTGGATGAACCGGTTCGAGGCGCCGACGAGCCGCATGATGCCGAGCTCGCGCCGGCGCGAGAACGCCGAGAGGCGGATGGTCGTGGCGATGAGCAGGGCGGCCGCGACGAGCATGAGGGCGGCGATGCCGATCGCCGTGAAGCTCGAGGCGTTGAGGATGTCGAAGATCTGGTCGAGGTAGCTGCGCTGGTCCACGACGCTCTCGACGCCCGCGAGGCCGCGCAGCGCGTCGGCGAGGATCTGGCTCTGCGTCGGATCGACGAGGTTGACCCAGTACGCCTCGGTCATGAGCTCGGGCGTCACCAGAGAGGCGATCGCGTTGCCCTCGAACTGCGCCTGGAAGTTCTCGAAGGCCTGCTGCTTGTCTTCGAAGTAGTAGGCGTCGATGAACGGCGCGAGGGTCGGCGACTCGAGCTGAGCCTCGACCGCGGCGATCTGCTCGGGCGTCGCCGCCTGCTGGTCGCACGTGCCGACGGTCGAGAAGTCGGTGCAGAAGTAGACGGCGACCTGCGCGCGGTCGTACCAGTACGACTTCATCTGGGTGATCTGCGCCTGCAGCAGGATCGCCGTGCCGACGAAGGTGAGCGAGATGAAGGTCACGAGCACGACCGAGACGACCATCGAGAGGTTGCGGCGAAGCCCCTGGCCGACCTCGCTCAGGACGAGCGCGAGCCTCATCGCGGAATCTCCGCCGCCGGGATGACGATGTCGGGTCGCACCTGCGGCACGGCCTGCGTCACGTAGCCGCCTCCGCGCTCGTCGCGGACCACGCGGCCGCCGACGAGCTCGACGACGCGGCGCTGCAGCCGGTCGACGATGCCCGCGTCGTGCGTGGCCATGATGACGGTCGTGCCGTTGGCGTTGATGCGCTCGAGCAGGGTCATGATTCCCATGCTCGTCGTGGGGTCGAGGTTGCCGGTCGGCTCGTCCGCGAGCAGGATCGAGGGCTTGTTGACGACGGCGCGAGCGATCGCGACGCGCTGCTGCTCGCCGCCGGAGAGCTCGTGGGGGAACCGCTCGGCCTTGCCGTCGAGCCCGACCATCGCGAGCACGTCCGGCACCGCCTCGTGGATGAAGCCCTTGCTCTTGCCGATGACCTGCAGGGTGAAGGCGACGTTGGCGAACACGGTCTTGTTGGGCAGCAACCGGAAGTCCTGGAAGACGACGCCGAGATTGCGCCGGAAGTACGGCACCTTGCGGCTGGAGATGCGGTTCAGATCCTGCCCGAGCACGTGGATCGAGCCCGAGGAGGGCCTGTCCTCCTTGAGGACGAGCCGCAGCATGCTCGACTTGCCCGAGCCGGAGGCTCCGACCATGAAGACGAACTCGCCGCTGAGCACTTCGAGGCTGACGTTGTTCAGCGCCGGCTTCGCCGTTCCGCGGTAGACCTTGGTGACCTCATCGAATCGAATCATCGCCGGTCAGCCTAGGCCGGAGGTCGCGAGGCCGGGGCAGCGACACCCGAAAGCGCCCGCCTCGGCCGGCCCGGGCATCCCGGACGCGCGCAGCGCCGTCAGTCGACCGGCCGCTTGCGCCACTTGATGCCCGCGGCGATGAAGCCGTCGAGGTCGCCGTCGAACACGGCGCTCGGGTTGTTGACCTCGTGCTCGGTGCGGAGGTCTTTCACCATCT
Source organism: Microbacteriaceae bacterium X2B (assembly GCA_005502445.1). Taxonomy (GTDB): domain Bacteria; phylum Actinomycetota; class Actinomycetes; order Actinomycetales; family Microbacteriaceae; genus Microcella. The sequence continues at coordinate 27,740 of SCPB01000006.1, read as the reverse complement.
GGTAGGGCGCGAGCACGTACGAGCGCATCTGGTCGCCCCAGCTCGCGGTGATCGTGCCCGCGAGCTCCTTCTTCGTCGCCGCCTCCTGCTCTTTCTGGATGAGCAGCAGGCGCGACTGCAGCACGCGCATCGCCGCGGCGCGGTTCTGGATCTGGCTCTTCTCGTTCTGCATCGACACGACCGTGCCGGTCGGCAGGTGGGTGATGCGCACGGCGGAGTCGGTCGTGTTGACGCTCTGACCGCCGGGGCCCGAGGACCGGAAGACGTCGACCCGGATGTCGTTCTCGGGGATGTCGATCTCGGCGGTCTCCTCCATGAGCGGGATCACCTCGACGGCCGCGAAGCTCGTCTGGCGCTTGCCCGCCGCGCCGAAGGGGCTCATGCGCACGAGGCGGTGCGTGCCGGCCTCGACGCTCAGCGTGCCGAAGGCGTATGGCGCGTCGATCTGGAAGGTCGCGCTCTTGATGCCGGCCTCCTCGGCGTAGGAGGTGTCCATGACGGTCGCGGCGTAGCCGTGCTTCTCGGCCCAGCGCAGGTACATGCGCATGAGCATCTCGGCGAAGTCGGCCGCGTCGACGCCGCCCGCGCCGGCGCGGATGGTGACGACCGCGGGCCGGTCGTCGTACTCGCCGTCGAGGAGGGTCTGCACCTCCATCTCGCCGAGGGTCTTCTCGATGCCCTCGAGCTCGGCGGCCGCCTCGGCCGCCGCATCCTCGTCTTCGGCCTCGCGAGCCATCTCGAGCAGCACGTCGAGGTCGTCGAGGCGCTGCTCCAGCTCGGTGACGCGCCGCAGCTCGGCCTGCCGGTGGCTGAGCGCGCTCGTGATCTTCTGCGCCTTCTCGGTGTCGTCCCAGAGGTCCGGGGCGCTCGCCTGCTCGCTGAGCTCGGCGACGGCCGCCGTGAGGCGCTCGACGTCGATGACGGACCGGATGTCGCGGAAGGTGGAGCGGGCGGCGGCGATGCGCTCGGCGATGTCGAGTTCGATCATGTCCCCTCCAGCCTACCCGCGGCCCGCGGGCGCGAGCCGGGCGTAGCATCGGCAGGGAGATGACCGACGACGACCGCCCCTTCGCGTGGAGGTCGATCGTCGCCCCCGCTTTCGTGCCCACCGTGCTGTTCACCATCGGCGAGGGCGCGATCATGCCGATCATCCCCACCCTCGCGGCGCGCGTCGGGGCCGACCTCGCCGTCGCGGGGCTCGTCGCGGCGATGCTCGTCGTCGGCGTGCTGCTCGGCGACGTTCCCGCCGGGTGGATCGTCGGTCGCGTCGGCGAGCGCGCGACGATGCTCGGCGCCTCGGCGCTTGCGGGACTCGGCATCTCGCTCGCCCTGGTCGCGCCGAGCCCGGCGCTGCTCGGCCTCGGCATGGCCGTCATCGGTTTCGCCGCGGCCGTGTTCGGCCTCGCGCGTCACGCCCTGCTCACGAGCGTCGTGCCCGCCGTCTACCGGGCCCGCGCGCTCTCGACGCTCGGCGGAACCTTCCGGCTCGGCCTGCTCATCGGCCCCTTCGCGGCGGCGGCGCTCGTCGCCCTCACCGGCGACATCCATTCGGTGCTGCTGTTCTCGCTCGCCATGTGCGCAGTGGTCGCGGCGAGCATCCTGCTGCTGCCCGACCCGGAGCGCCTGCTGCACCACCGATCGACACCGGCGGGCGCCGAAGTCGGCGTCGGGGCGCTCTTCCGCACGGTCTCCGCGCGTCGGTCGGTGCTCGCGCGCCTCGGCTTGGGAGCGCTCACCATCGCGGCGATCCGATCGGTGCGGCAGGTGATCCTGCCCCTGTGGGCCGTGAGCCTGGGGCTCGGCGCGGCCGAGACCGCGCTCGTCATCGGCGTCGCGGGCGGCGTCGACTTCGCTCTGTTCTACCTCGGCGGCTGGATCATGGACCGCTTCGGCCGTCTCTACACGGCCGTGCCCGCGATGATCGGGCTCGGGCTGGGGCTCATCGGCCTCGCACTCTCCGCCGGCTCAGACCAGCCGGTGCTGTGGTTCGTCGCGGTCGCGCTGTGGCTCGCCCTCGCGAACGGCATCGGGGCGGGCGTGCTCATGACGATGGGCTCCGACCTCGCCGGCCGCGAGAATCCCGCGCCGTTCCTCGGGGCGTGGCGGTTCACGATGGATGTCGGCTCGGCCGGCGCCCCCCTGCTGCTGTCAGCGATCACCGCCTTCGCGAGCCTCGCCATCGCCTCGGCCGCGCTCGGCGTCGTCGGGCTGCTCGGAGCCGGGCTGCTCGCCTACCACATCCCGCGGCAGTTGCCCCGCGACGATTCCTGAGCAGCCGAGACCGCGGCCGCGCCTCGGATCAGGCCGACTCGCGGTGCTCGTGCTCGGCGGGCTCGTGCTCGGCGGGCACCGAGGCCCCGGGCTCCGAGCCGCTGCCGACGGGGGCGGACGCCTCGAGCGGCATCTCCGCCGCCATGCGCACGGCGGGGTGGGCGCCGGTGTCGATGTCGGCCGGCTCGACGGGCACCATCTGCGACTCGGCGGCGGGAACGTCGGTGAAGGCGCTCGAGGGAAGATCCTTCTCGTCGGCGATGATCGCCGCGACGATGCGGCGCGCGACGCCCTCGGGCTCGTAGCCGGCGGGCAGCTTGGGCGCTTCACCGGCGATGGGATGCCGCGACAGCTCGGTCTCGGTGTGGCCGGGGCGGGCATCCAGCACCCGGATGCCCTGCCGGCGCAGTTCGCGCGACGCGACCTGCTGGTAGACGGCGAGCGCCGATTTCACGGCCGAGTAGGCGCCGAGGCCGGAGGCGGGGCTCTCGCTCACGACGCCGCTGAGGTGGACGATGAAGGGCTCGCCGCCGTCGGCCTTCGACTGCTCGAGCGCGGGAGCGGCCGCGCGGATGACGCGCATGGGGGCGAGGGCGTCGACCTGCCACAGCTCGTCGAGGATCTCGTCGCTCATCTCGGCGATGGGGCCGAAGGCGACCACGCCGGAGGCGTTGACGACGCCGTCGAGCCGACCGTACGCCATGACCGCCGTCGCGACGAGCGTGCGCGGCAGCTCGGGGTCGCGCAGGTCGCCCGCGAGGGCGATGCCGGCCACGTCGAGGCCGTCGAGCGACTGCTGCGAACGGGCGGTGAGGGTGAGCTTCGCGCCCGCCTCGGCGAGGTGCCGTGCGAGGTGCCGCCCCAGGCCCCCGGTCGCACCGAGGAGGAGGATCGATGAGCCAGCGAGTTGCACCATGAGAGCAACCTAACCACACCCTCTGAGAAGATGCCGAAGCCGGCATACGGGCTTGACAGCGGCTCTCAGTCCCGTATGGCACTGCGTGCCTGCGCGGTCACCTCGACCCGCACGCCCTCCGGCACGAACAGCGTGACGACCGGAGGGCGCCAGTACGAGGCGAGGCTCACGATCGCGGTCGAGCCGTCGTCGGTCGTCGCCCGCACGAGCGTCAACTCGTCGAGGCCGTCGACGGGGGCCTCGCGCAGGTAGGCCACGACGTCTCGCGCAACGGCGGCGGACGTCAGCCGCGGGCGCACGTCACCACCGACGAGTTCGACATCGGCGAGCGTGAACGACTCGGCGCCGACGAGGGCGGCTCCGTCGGCGAGCGTGAACAGGCGCTTGCGTTCGAGGTAGAGCGAGGTGGCCGCCGTGACGAGCAGCACGACGACGAGGGAGAGCGCCGCGAAGCCCGCGATGAGGGGCAGGATCGAGCCGTCGTCGGCGCGGCTCGCGGCGTGCATCCGCGCGGCGCCGCTCATGGCGACCCGCGGAATCGCGAGACCTGCTGCGTCGCGCTCGCCTCGATGGGAACGGCGAGGGGAACGCGCAGATCGAGAAGCGGCGGCACGAGCGGCAGCGGAACCCGTGCGTCGATGCGCACGGTGACCCAGTTGCGGCGAGCGAGGCAGTCCGCGGGCTCGGGCGAGCAGGTGACGGCGATGCGCGACTCGGCCTCGACCCCGTGGTCGGCGAGCGCGAGCTCGAGAGCGCGAGCGGCCGCGGCCCGCCCGGCCTCCATCGAGGGCGCCTGCACGACGACGCGAGCCGCTTGACGCGCGGCTCCCTCCGTGGCGAGCGCCGCCGCCTGCACCGTCGACACCAGGATCACGAGGTAGACGATCGGCACGAGCAGGAGCATGCCGGCGGTCAGGAACTCCAGGGATGCCGAACCGGCGTCGCCCCTCGGGCACGGCAGGCGGCCGCAGCGGCCGCCTGCCGTGCCCGCCTCAGCCGCGCGGTTCGATCGCCGCACGGCCCGACACCTCCAGCGTCTCGTCGAGGCCGGCCATCCCGATGAGCGGCAGGGGCGCGCGCACGGTCACCACGACGACGGGCGCGCCCCCGTACTCGCTCGTGGTCGCCGCGACCATGCGGGCATATGCCGGGCCGAGGGCGGTGGTGATCAGATCGCGACTGCGCTCGACCCCGGCGGCGAGCGAGCTGTCGGCGAGTGCCGCGTGACGCGCGCCCTCGGCGGCGGCATCGATGAGCGTCGACCGCACGTGCAGGGCGAGCGCTACCTGCAGCACGGAGAGCGCGACGAGCGTCACGAGCGTGCCGACGAGCACGAACTCGACCGGAGCCGATCCGTGATCGTCGATCGCGCGGCGCATCAGAAGCCGGTGACCCGATCGATGGCCTGCTGGAACACCCCGCTGAGGGCGGGGCCGGCGATCGCCCAGATGACGATCACGAGGCCCGCGGTCATGAGCGTGATGAGAACCCAGCCGGGAACGTCTCCGCGCTCGTCGTGCGAGAGTCGATCGAGGGAGTGCTTCCAACGTGACATGACGCATCCTTTCGTTCAGAAGTCGCGGACATGATGCTCATAAGCACTGTTCCGCTACCGAGGCTGTCCACAGCGTTCGCCAGTCCGTCGAGGCTCAGAACCCGAGCTGGAGCACCATGAGCCCCGGCCAGACGGCGAAGAGCACGGTCACGGGCAGGATGAGGAAGACGAGCGGCACGAGCATCGCGACCTCGCGCGTTCCGGCGGCCTCGAGCAGCCCGCGCTTGGACTCCTCCCGCGCGTCGAGAGCCTGTGCCCGCAGCACCTCGGCGAGCGGCGTGCCGCGCTCGAGCGCGGCGAGCACCTGGTCGACGAGGCGTGAGACCGCGGGCATCGCGAGATCGTCGCGCATCTCGGCGAGCGCGCGGGCGAGCGGTTGCCCGGCGGCGGTGCGGCGCACGACGCGATCGATCTCGCCCGCGAGCTCACCCGAGCCGGTGGCAGCGATGCGCCGCAGCGCCTCGAGGGTCGACTCGCCCGCCGAGACGCTCAGCGCCAGGAACTCGACGACGGTCGGGAACTCCTGGCTCATGCGTGTCACCCGTCGCTTCGCGGCGCGCGCGAGAAGGGCGTCCGTCGCCGCGATCCCGGCGATGCCGCCCGCGATCAGTCCGGCGATCCCCGCCGGAAGGAGCGTCACGCCGTCGCGACCGGCGCCCAGGCCGATCGCGATGCCGGCCGCCGCACCGAGCGAGGCTCCGAGCAGCTGTCGCGTGCGGTGGCCTGCGACGGTGGTGCTCGAGCCCGCTTGGCGGAGTCGGGTGCGGATCACGGGCGCCCCGCCGAGCACCGACTCGAGCGTACGGCCGAACGACTCGGCGGCCGGAGCGAGCATCACGCCGATGACGGGGAGGGGATCGGCGCTGCGCGGACGGGCCATCGCCCGTGCCTCACTCGAGACGTCGACCAGATACGGAGCCAGCCGCGTGGTCAGGCGCGGGCGTCCGATTCTCGGCGCGAGGCTCACGAGCAACCAGAGCCCGGCACCGAGGCCGGCGCCGGCGAGGACGGCGAGCGCGAGCGTCGGCGTCATCGGAACCACCGACCCTCTTCGGGCAGCCGCCCGAGCGCGATCATCAGCCGATAGGCGACGAGAGTGACGCCGAGGCCGACAAGGACGAGCACGGCGCCGCCCGTCGAGTTGTAGGCGGCGGAGGCCTCGGGCCGCGTGCCGAGCAGGAGGAGCACGAGCCAGGGCGCCGCGACGCCGAGCCGCGCCGCGTTGCGCACCCACGACTGCCGGGCATCGACCTCGGCCCGCACGGCGGCGTCGGAGCGCAGGTACTGCGCGAGCGCTCGGAGCACCGACGGCAGCTCGGTGCCGCCGACCTCGCGCGCCATGCGGACGGTCTCGATGATGCGGTCGGCGATCGGGTCAGCGAGCGAGGACTTCAGCCCGTCGAGGGACTCCCCGAAGCGCGCTGTTCGCGCGAACTCGCGCCGGAACTCGCGGAAGGCGCCGCGCACCTCGTCGGGGGCGGCTTCGGTGAGGGCGCCGATCGCCTCCGGGAGGCCGAGCCCGGCGCGGATGCCGGAGACGAGATGGTCGACGACATCGGGCCAGACCTGCCGGAGTGCTCGTCGTCGCGCGGCCGATCGGGTGCGAAGAGCGGTGATGGGCAGGGCCGCCGCGCCCGCGGCGGCGACCGGTGCGAGGGCGACGACCGGAACGAGGACGATCGTGATCGCCGCGCCGACCACGGCGAGCAGCAGCATGACCGCGAGGAGCACGATCGGGTTCACCGTCGAGAGCCCGGCGCGGGCGAGCAGTTCGCCGAGGGGGTCCAGCGGCGATCGGCGGCCCGACCGAGGCCGGTCGGTGTGCGGCCAGAGCCACGGAGAGGCGACCAGCAGCACCCCCGCCGCGAGCAGGAGCGCGACCAGCCAGGTCACGACGAGGCCACCACGAGTCGAGGGTCGAGACCGGCGGTCGCGAACTTCTCGCCTCGAACCGGCAGTGCTCCCGTGGCCACGAGTCGCTCGGCCCGGCAGTGGAAGATGGTGTCGACCTCGATGCCGCCGCCGACGAGGCTCCCGGTCGGTGCGACGATCTCGGCGACCCGGCGCTGGCCGCCCGGGACGAGTTCACAGTGCACGACGAGATCGATCGCGCTCGCGACGGTCGGGACGACGAACGAGGAATCGATGTTGCGCCCGGCGAGGAGAGGCAGCGTCGAGAGCTTCACGAGAGCGTCGCGCGCGCTGTTGGCGTGCAGGCTGCACGCCCCGGGCAGGCCGCTGTTGAGCGCGATGAGGAGATCGAGCGACTCGGCCTCGCGCACTTCGCCGACCACGAGACGGTCGGGGCGCATCCGCAGCGCTTCTTTGATGAGGCGCCGGAGGGAGATCTCGCCCGTGCCCTCGAGATTCGGGCTGCGGCACTGCAGGGCGACGCAGTCGGGAGCGTGCAGGTCGAGCTCGAAGGTCTCTTCGACCGTGACGATGCGCTCGCTCGGGCGGGCGCCCGCGAGGAGCGCTCCGAGCAACGTCGTCTTGCCCGACTGCGTCGCACCCGAGACGAGGATGTTGCAGCCCGCGAGCACGCTCATGCGCAGGAACTCGGCGGCCTGCGGCGTCAGCGAGCCGAGTTCGACGAGGCGGGAGAGGTCACGGATGCGCTGCGAGAACTTGCGCACGTTGACGGCCCAGTGCGAGCGGGTCACATCGGGGATGACGACGTGCAGGCGCGAGCCGTCGGGCAGCGAGGCGTCGACGAAGGGCGAGCTGAGGTCGACCCGGCGGCCCGTGGCCTGCAGCATGCGCTCGACGAGCGTGCGCACCTGCTCGTCGGTCAGGCGGACCTCGGTGCGCTCGCTCACGCCGGCGCGCGCGATGAAGACCGCGTCCGGGCGGTTGATCCAGATCTCCTCGACACCCGGATCGTCGAAGAAGGGCTGCAGCGGGCCGTAGCCGGTGAGCCCGGCGAGCACCTGACCGAAGGCGTGCGACTCGTCCGCGATGCGCGGTAGCGAGCCGGCGAGCGACCGCTCGGCGTACGACCGCAGCTCTTCCCGCACGAGTCGCTCGGCGGCCTCGGGGTCGCGGTGCAGATCGAGTCGCTCGCTGCGCACGCGCTCGCGGACCCGGTCGGTGATGGTGGAGACGGCGGTCGACATGCGCGACATGGTCGCCCGAATCGCGACGGGCATCCGGGCATTCATCCACAGCAGGCGCACGGTGCCGATCAGGGGCACTCGGTGTCACGAATCCGTTTCAAGAAAACCCGTGCGTTCCACCCGGAAATGTGCTCTTATTGACGAAATCCCGCATCCCCCCGACAGCCCCGCACTGACCCGAGGTGCCCATGATCCCCTCCCCTCTCGCGACCACCACGCAGGCCATCGAACTCGACCTGAGCGGGCTCGCGATCGGCCTCACGATCGTGCTCGCGATCGGCGTCATCGTGTTCGTGATCCTGCTGTGGCGGGCGGCGTCGAGCTCGGATCCGCACATCTTCGCGAGCGACGACGAGCGACGCGGACGCGAGCGCGCCGGCGTGGGGCGGCAAGGGTTGAGCATCGACGACTGAGGCGCCGAGCACAGAGCACCGGCGCGCGGCGGGCGAGCGGCGCCCGCCCTAGGCTGAGTGCGACGAGCGGACACCCCGCCGTCGGCCGCGACCCGGCGATCGAGGGAGGCGCATGCTCGACGTGCTCATCGCGGGCGGTGCCGGGCTCGGCGCCGCGAGCTTCCTCGTGCTCGGCGCCGCGGTCGGCTGGTTCGTGGGCGTGCCGCACAGCGTCGTCGCGGGCACCATGGCGTTCGGCGCGGGCGCGCTCATCTCGACGCTCGCGTTCGAGCTCGTCATCGAGGCGCACGAGACGGGCGGGCTCGTTCCCACGCTGGGCGGGTTCCTGCTCGGGGCGGCGATCTTCGTCGCCGCCGACCTCGCGCTCGCGCGCCGGGGCGCCCGCGCGCGGAAACGATCGATCGCCCTGCAGAGCTCGCCCGGCATCCACGCGCACCCCGCGCCCGCCGCGAGCACGACCATCGGTCTCGCAGTCGCGGTCGGCGCGCTGCTCGACGGCGTTCCCGAGAGCCTCGTGCTCGGGCTCTCGCTCGCCGACGGCGGCGCTGTGAGCCTGCCCATTCTCGTCGCGGTCGCCGTGTCGAACCTGCCAGAGGGGCTCGGCAGCGCCGCGGGCATGAAGCACGAGGGCCGCGGCGTGCGCTACGTGTTCGGCGTGTGGGGCGGCATCGCCCTCGCCTCCGGGGTCGCCGCCGCGCTCGGCTTCGCACTGCTCGCCGACGCGCCCACCGCCGTCATCGCGGGCGTGCAGACGATCGCCGCCGGCGGCATCCTCGCGATGGTCGCCAACACGATGATCCCCGAGGCGTTCGCGGCCGACCGCTCGTTCACGGGGCTGTGGGCGGCTCTCGGGTTCGCGCTGTCGTTCGCGCTCACGCAGCTCGGCTGAACGCGGCTCGGGCGCGCAGCGCCGCAGATCGGTCGCTCGTTGCTGAGGGTCGGCGTGACGCGCGCAACGAGCGACCGATCTGACGACGTGTCAGCACGCGCGCACGACGCGTCAGCACACGCGACGACGCACCGGGCACCGAGCACCGAGCACCGAGGGCGACGGGTCCGGCACGGTCGCGCTCCTCGCGGAAGGGCGCGCGGGGCGCACGGGCGACGAGATCCGCCGCCGGGCGGCCACCACAGCGCCCGGCGGCGGAAACCTGGGTTCCGCGAGGAGGACTACGCCTTCGGCACGAAGGTGTACTTCGTGGTGAGGTACTCGTCGATGCCCTCGAACGAGCCCTCGCGGCCGATGCCCGACTGCTTGACGCCGCCGAACGGCGCCGCGGCGTTGGAGATGACGCCGGCGTTGAGGCCCATCATCCCCGTCTCGAGCGCCGAGATCATGCGCATGCCGCGGTTCAGATCCTGCGTGTAGACGTAGCTGATGAGGCCGTACTCGGTCGCGTTGGCGAGCTCGACGGCCTCGTCCTCCGTGTCGAACGGGACGATCGCGAGCACGGGCCCGAAGATCTCCTCGCTCAGCAGGCGCGTGCCGGGCTGAACTCCCGTGAGCACGGTCGCCGGGTAGAACGTGCCGGCGCGGTCGGGGATGGCGCCGCCGGTCGTGACCGTGGCGCCCTTCGCGACGGCGTCCTCGACGAGCTCGTGCGAGCCCTGCACCGCGTTGTCGTCGACGAGCGGGCCGATCTGCACGCCTTCCTCGGTGCCGCGGCCCATCTTCATGGCGGCGACGCGCTCGGTGACGCGCCGGCCGAACTCCTCCGCGATCGAGGCCTGGACGAGGATGCGGTTGGCCGCCGTGCAGGCCTGGCCGATGTTGCGGAATTTGGCGAGCAGGACGCCGTCAATCGCCTTGTCGAGATCGGCATCCTCGAACACCACGAAGGGGGCGTTGCCGCCGAGTTCCATCGAGGTGCGCAGGATGCCGTCGGCGGCCTGCTTCATGAGCAGGCGCCCGACCTCCGTCGAGCCCGTGAAGCTCAGCTTGCGCAGGCGCGGGTCGGCGATGATCTCGGCCGAAAGCGCGCCCGACTTCGCCGTCGTGACGACGTTGACGACGCCCTTCGGCAGCCCCGCGTCCTCGAGCGTCTTCACGAAGTACATCGTCGTGAGCGGCGTGAGTGCGGCGGGCTTGATGATCGAGGTGCAGCCGGCGGCGAGCGCGGGCGCGATCTTGCGCGTCGCCATCGCGAGCGGGAAGTTCCACGGCGTGATGAGGAACGAGGGGCCGACGGGCGCGTGCGACACGACGATCTGGCCGGTGCCCTCCGGGTTCTGGCCGAAGCGGCCCGTGATGCGCACCGCCTCCTCGCCGAACCAGCGCAGGAACTCGGCGCCGTACGCGACCTCGCCGCGCGACTCGGCGAGCGGCTTGCCCATCTCCAGCGTCATGAGCAGGGCGAACTCGTCGGCGCGCTCGGTGACGAGCTCGAAGGCGCGGCGCAGCAGCTCGCCGCGCACGCGCGGTGCCGTCGCGGCCCAGCTCGCCTGCGCGGCGGCGGCGGCGTCCATCGCGCGCCTGCCGTCGGCGACCGAGGCGCTCGCGATCTCGACGAGCACCTCGCCCGTGCTCGGGTCGGTGACGGCCATGGTCGCGCCGCCCTCGGCGTCGACCCACTCGCCGCCGATGTACAGGCCGCGCGGCAGCTTCGCGAGCAGTTCGGCTTCGGTGATCATGTCGGTTCCCTCTTCGCTGGGTGGATGCGGTGGTGACGGATCCGCGGGATGGTCGGTGGTCGGGGTCGTCGGCGTCCGGGCGCCGCGTCAGTTCGCGGCGAGAGCCTCGGCGATGACGCCGATGCCCTCCCGCAGCAGCTCGTCGCCGATCGACAGCGGCGGCAGCAGTCGGATGACGTTGCCGTCGGTGCCGCACGTGAGCACCACGACGCCGGCAGTGTGGCAGTGCTTCGCGACGCGACCGGTGAGCGCGGCGTCGGGGCGGCCCTCGGCGTCGACGAGCTCGATCGCCATCATGGCGCCGCGGCCGCGGACATCGCCGATGCGCGCATCGCGCGCCTGGAGGAGGGTGAGCTCGTCGCGGATGATCGCGCCGAGCGCGGTCGCGCGCGCGACGAGGTCGTTCTCGTCGTAGGAGCGCAGGGTCGCAAGCGCCGCGGCCGTCGCGATGGGGTTGCCGCCGTAGGTGCCGCCGAGGCCGCCCGCGTGGGGAGCATCCATGATCTCGGCGCGCCCGGTGACGGCCGAGAGCGGCAGGCCGCCCGCGATGCCCTTCGCCATGACGACGAGGTCGGGCACGAGCCCCTCGTGCTCGCTCGCGAACATCGCGCCGGTACGGGCGAAGCCCGACTGCACCTCGTCGGCGATGAACACGACGTCGTTCTCGTTCGCCCAGGCCTGCAGCGCGGGAAGGAAGCCTTCGGCGGGCACGATGAAGCCGCCCTCGCCCTGGATGGGCTCGATGATGATCGCCGCGAGGCGGTCGGCGCCGATCTGGCGCTCCATCGTGTGGATCGCGCGCTCGGCCGCCGCGGCCCCGCTCAGCCCGTCGCGGAACGGGTACGACATGGGCGCGCGGTACACGTCGGGGGCGAAGGGGCCGAAGCCGGCCTTGTACGGCATCGCCTTCGCGGTCAGCGCCATCGTGAGGTTGGTGCGGCCGTGGTAGCCGTGGTCGAACGCGACGACCGCGCTCTTGCCCGTGGAGTGGCGCGCGATCTTGATCGCGTTCTCGACCGCCTCGGCGCCGGAGTTGAACAGCGCCGTGCGCTTGTCGTGGTCGCCCGGGGTCAGCCGGTTGAGCGCCTCGGCGACCTCGACGTAGCCGTCGTACGGCGTGATCGTGAAGCACGTGTGGGTGAAGCGGCGCACCTGCTCGATGACCGCGTCGACGACGAGCGGATCGGAGTTGCCCACGGTCGTCACGGCGATGCCCGAGCCCAGGTCGATAAGGCTGTTGCCGTCGGCGTCGACGATGACACCGCCACCCGCGGCGACCGCGAAGACGGGCATCATGGTGCCGACGCCCGAGGCGACGGCCGCGTCCTTGCGGGCCATACGCGACTGCGACTCGGGGCCGGGGATCGCGGTGACGAGGCGGCGCTCCTGCGGCAGGGCGGGGCCGCCGAGGAGCGCGGCGGGCGCGGCAGCGGTCAGGGTCATGTCGGCCAGCGTAGGGCGCCGGCGCGCGATCGAATATATCCATCTCGTATAATGCGGGTGCGCCTCGTGTACAGCATGGACATCCCGCTCGCGCACCGGGGGCGCCGCTCACGAAAGGGGCCGCGATGCCCGTCTCGCTCCGCAGCCTGCTCGCCGACCCCGCGCTCGCTCTGCGCGCGGTCTGGGCGGACGACGAAACCCTCGGCCGCCCGTGGAGCTGGGTGCACTCGAGCGATCTCGACGACCCGACGCCCTTCCTCTCCCCCGGCGACGCCCTGCTCACGACCGGCACGCAGTGGGCCGACGACGACGCGATCGAACCCTGGGTCGCCCGGCTCGCCGCGCGCGGAGTGCCCGCGATCGGGTTCGGCACCGAGGTCGTGCGCGCCGGCACCCCCGAGCCGCTCGCGGCCGCCTGCGCCCGATACGGCGTCGCGCTCTTCGAGGTGCCATACCGCACGCCGTTCATCGCCGTCGCCCGCGCCGTCGCCGACGTCGAGGCGAGCGACCGCTACGCCCGCGTGCGCTGGACCCTCGAGACGCAGCGCGCGATCGCCGTGGCCGCGCTGCGCACCGAGGGGCTCGCCGCCGTCATCGCCGAGCTCGCGCGCCGCGTCGACGCCCCCGTCGCCCTGCTCGGAGCCGATGCCGAGATCGTGCATGGCGGCCCCGTCGCCGCGGAAGCGCGGGACGAGGCGCGCCGCATGCTCGCCGATGGTCGCCGAGCCGCGACGACCGCCGACGGCGTCGCTCTGCAGACTCTCGGGCGTGCCGAGGCCCTGCGCGGGGTGCTCGTCGTCGGAGCCGCCGCCCGGCACGACGACGCCGTGCGCGCCGTCGTCACGAGCGTCGTCGCGATGGCGGGGCTCGCCCTCGAGCAGGATCGCACTCTCGCGCGCACGCTCGACCACTTGCGCACCGGGCTGCTCGCGGCGCTGCTGCGCGGCGAGCGCGACCTCGTCGCCTCGACCTCGCGGGCGCTGTGGGGGGCCCTGCCGGCGGAACCCGTCACCGTCGCCGTGCTCGACGCGCGCGGAGCCCGGCGTGCGGCGCTGCTCCACCTGCTCGAGTCGCGCGCCGAGCGGGCGCGGGGGGCCGTGTTCCACGCGCGCGACGGGCAGCGGGTCGTCGTGATCGTGCCCGAGACCGAAACCCCCGTGCTCGACTACCTCGCCGACCGCGTGCGCCTCACCGGCGGATTCGTGCGCGGAACGCGCTACGCGAGCATCGCGACGGCCGTCGACGAGGCCGGGCGCGCAGCCGACCGCGCGAGTGCCGACCAGCGCCTCGTCGACTACGCGACGCTGCGCGACGATGGCGTGCTCGCCTCCCTCGCCGGCGACGACACCCGGCGGATCGCCGCCTCGGTGCTCGCACCGCTCGACGAGCACGACGCGCGCTCGCGCGACGAGCTCGTGCGCACGCTCAGCGAATGGCTCGCCGCCGACGCCGTCGCCGAGGCGGCGGCGTCGCGCCTCGGAATCCACCGCCACACTCTGCGTGCCCGCGTCAAGCGGGCCGAGCAGCTGCTCGGGCGCGACCTCGGGTCGTTCCCGGCGCGCGCCGAGCTGTGGGCGGCGCTCGTCGCCGCCGGTCGGGCGTGAGCCTCGCCTCAGGACTCAGGTCGCGACAGCGGCAGCTGGCGTCGGCCGAGAGCGAAACCGACGGCGGCGCCCACGAGCGAACCGCCGATGACGAGCGACGCCAGACCCACCTGCGTGATCGCCGACAACTGTGCGGAGAAGTCGGGAACCTCGCCACCGTCCGGTTCTCCCCAGCCGAACCATCCGATACCGATCGGATACTCCAGGAGTAGCCAGGAGCCCGCGCCGAGGAGGAGCAAGCCGAATAGCAGGAGGATGATGCGCGCAATCATGCCCGAGACGCTAGTCGAGCCTCCGTCGCCTCGATTGGGCGGAATCGGCCGTCGCTAGACTGGCGCTGCCCGCGGAAGTGGTGAAACCGGCAGACACGCAGGATTTAGGTTCCTGTGCCTTCGGGCGTGAGGGTTCAAGTCCCTCCTTCCGCACCGCCTCGGCGCCCTCGAAAAGCCCGGAATTCCGCGGCTCCGAGCGATCGATGGGCCCGCTCTAGGCCGGTCTTGCGCACGATTTGCCCACACTCTGGGGAACAACCGACACGTCCGACGCGTTGAAAAATGACGTAGATGCTCACCTATGCTGTCCCTGACTCGTCTAGACGAAGGGCACTCGTGGGCGGATACTGGAGAAAACACCCTGACAAGACTCTCCAGTCTGTGCTCGGCGAGTTTCACGAGGCAGGGTGGCGAATCGAGAGCACGAAGAAGTATTACAAGCTCTACTGCCCCTGCGAGCAGAAGCACAAGACGACCGTCCATCTCACGCCGTCGGGCGGCTACTACGCCAACCACAAGCTTCAGTGGCTGTATAACCAAACCTGCTACAAAGGCAATGAGTAGAGGAGGGGATCATGCACGCAGTCGTTAGCGGTGAGTTCCACGTCCACGGTTCGCTGGATCTCGACGCGGAGACCGACGCACTCATGGACGCCCTCCTCGAGCTGGAAGAGGCCTCTGGCGGTGTGGTTTCCGACGTCGACGTGACGGCGACGCTTGCCACGGCAACCGTAACAGTCACCCTCACAGTCGACGCCGACAGCCTAGATGAGGCCGAGCAGATCGGCGTGCGGGTCATCAATGAGGCAATCACGGCCTCTGGCGGTCAGACAAAGCGGCCGACGTCCACCTCCGGGACGGGCGCAGGCTACGAGGCGCACAGGCGAGCGTCGGAACTCGTTCCTGCCTAGCCCTCCAGCTGAGCGACGCGAGCAAGTTTCGCTGACCGCAAGCTGTTGAGAGCGTGCGCGACGGCCTCGAGAGCGTCGTCGAATAGGTCCGCGTACGTGTCGAGTGTGATGGTCGCGGAGGCGCGCCCGAGCATCGCCTGCACGTTCGCGCCAGCGCTGATCACGAGACTCGCCGCCGTGTTCCGAAAGTCATGCAACGTGTCCGCGAACGAGTTCGCCTCGAACATGGGCGTCAATGATTCGAGTCGCACTTCCCGGTACAACGTCTTCGTACCCCTGCAGAACGTTGGCTGGCGGGAGCGGACCGCTGAACGTCTGTGCTATTTGGAAGACTTCGCTGATTTCGCCTGTCGGATCGCCTCCGAATGCTTCGAGCCCACTGGCTGATTCTGCAGGGCTCGACGCATCGTCGCCGCGCGGATCCGATCGCCCGTTACTCCCACGATCGCTCCGTGCGAGATCCCCCGCAACGTGACCTTCCCCATCGCGTTCATGTGCCAACCTTATCGCCCTTCCCTTCGAGGTTGGCAGGTGTATACATCACAACCAGGGGCCTCGCCGGGAATGCTCACAAGAGCCGCACAGCCTGCAGCGCCGTGAGTCCACCCGCTGGTCGATGACACCGTGGCGTGGCGCGTCCCCTCACGGCATGTTCCCGATCTTCTCGTCGCCGTCGATCGGCATCTCGCGGGCTGAGCGCGAACGCCGGCACGGTAGCCTGAGCCCACATCGTCACCGCCCGACACCCCGGAGCCGCCATGCTCGCCACCGACCTCGGTCTCTTCGACGTGGAAGGGATCATCACGGGAGCAGGGCCATGGGCGCTCCTCGTGGTGTGCGCCATCGTCTTCGTCGAGACGGGTCTGCTGGTCGGGTTCCTGCTGCCGGGCGACACCCTGCTCGTCATCACGGGCGTGCTCACCTACACGGGAGTGATCCCCCAGCCGATCTGGGTCGTCGCCCTCGCGATCATGGTCGCGACGATGGGGGGCGACAATCTCGGCTACTGGATCGGCCGTCGTGCCGGTCCGGCGATCTTCGAGAAGAAGTCGGCCGGATTCTTCTCCAAGCGCAGCGTCGCCCGCACTGAGGCGTTCTTCGCCAAGTACGGCGGCTTCGCGATCACGATCGCCCGCTTCATCGGCGTCGTGCGCACGATCGCCCCGGTCGCCGCTGGTGTGGGGCGCATGAACTACCGCACGTTCGTGATCTTCGACACCATCGGCGCCTTCCTCTGGGCCGTCGGGCTCACGGTGCTGGGCTGGGGGGTGGCGCACATCCCGGGCGTCGCCGGGATCGTGACCGAGTACATCGACGTCGTACTGCTCGTCGTCATCGGCATGGCCCTCGCCGGCATCGGGTACCACGCCCTGCACGAGCGCTGGGAGCGCCGGAAGGAGGAGGCGCTCGAAAGGGCGGGCACGCCGATCGAGGTCGACATCGTCCGACTCGACGTGCCCGGGCACGACGGCCAACACGAAGCGACTGCGGCTGCGAGCGGCCGAGACACCCGCAAGCTCGTCGGCAAGCCCGACGGCGCGCACGAGAAGCCCGACCAGCTGCTCTGAGAAGCTGGCCCGGCCCGCGCGGGCTACATCCCCGTCGCGATGAGCACGAGCAGTGCGACGTTGAGCACGATGAGCAGCCCGGCGGCGACGATCGCGAGCACGGTCGTGATGCGCGCGTTGACGGCTGTTCCCATGAGCGCGCGGTCTGCGGTCAGCCGCACGAGCGGGATGAGCGCGAAGGGGATGCCGAAGCTCAGCACGACCTGGCTGAGCACGAGGGCGAGCGTCGGATCGACGCCGATGACGAGCAGCAGCAGCGCGGGCACGAGCGTGACGGAGCGTCGCACGACGAGCGGGATGTCGACGCGGAGCAGACCGCGCATGATCTCGGCGCCGGCGTATGCGCCGACCGATGTCGACGCGAGGCCGGAAGCGAGCAGGCCGATGGCGAAGAGCAGCGCGACGGGCTCGCCGAGCGCGACGCCGAGCGCCGCGTGGGCGCCCTCGAGCGACTCGGTACCCTCGACCCCCTGGAGGTTCGCGGCGGCGAGCAGCAGGATCACGACGTTGACCGTTCCCGCGATCGCGAGCGCGACGGTCACGTCGACCTTGGTGGCGCGCAGCACCAGTCGCCGCTCGACCCCGGCGGCGACGAGCCCGAAGCGATCGCGCGTGAGAGCCGAGTGCGCGTAGATCGCGTGCGGCATGACCGTGGCCCCGAGGATGCTCGCCGCGAGCAGCACGGATTCGGTGCCGTCGAACGCCGGAACCAGGCCACGGAGCGACTGCCCGGCGTCCGGCGGCCCGATGACGAGCCCGGCGCAGAAGCCGATGGCGATGATGAGCATGAGGCCCGTGATGATGCGCTCGAAGGGCTTCGCACCGCGCCTCGACTGCACGACGAGCAGCAGCATCGACACGACGCCCGTGATGATGCCGCCGACGATGAGCGGCAGGTCGAACAGCAGATAGAGGGCGATCGCGCCGCCGAGCACCTCGGCGATGTCGGTCGCCATCGCGACGGCCTCGGCCTGCACCCAGTAGCCGTAGCGCGCGGTGCGGCTGCGGAAGCGCCGCCCGAGCGCCTCGGGCAGGCTCAGCCCCGTGACGATGCCGAGCTTGGCCGAGAGGAACTGGATCAGCCAGGCCATGACGTTGCCCGTCACGACGACCCACACGAGCAGATAGCCGAATGCGGCCCCCGCCGTCATGTTGGCGGCGACGTTGCCCGGGTCGAGGTAGGCGACGCCCGCGACCATGGCGGGGCCGAGCAGAGGGGCGACGGCGAGGCCGCCGCGCACGACGGCGGGCGTCCGATCGGGGGCGATCACGGCATCCGGCAGATTTTTCGGCACACCGAAATCTTAGGGGTGGATGCCCGCCTGAAGCCACACCGCCGCGGCGACGCTCGGCGAGATCACCACGGGGCCGCCCTCGCCGCGCACGATCGCGACGCCCGCGGTCTCGGCGTGCTCCTCGGCGACCCACAGCGGCGCGTCGAGCGCGATGCCGAGGCGGTCGAGCACCCGCAGGCTGTCGGGGTCGCGGTCGCTGATGCGCACCACCCGGCCGGCGAACCCGAACGGCGCGGCGTCGAGGCGCACGGCCTCCGGGCGCGCGATCGCGCCCGCCGCCGTCGGGATGAGGTCGCCGTGCGGGTCGCGAACGGGTCGCCCGAGCTGCGCGTCGATCGCGTCGAGCAGTCGATCGCTGATCGCGTGCTCGAGCACCTCGGCCTCGGCGTCGACCTCGTCCCAGCCGTAGTCGTGCACGCGCACGAGCCAGGTCTCGATCAGCCGGTGGCGGCGCAGCATGGCGAGCGCGCGGGCCTCGCCCTCGGCCGTCAGCGTGATCGCCGAATACGGCCGGTGGTCGACGAGTCCGGCAGCGGCGAGCTTCTTGACCATCTCGGTGACGCTCGACGGCGCGAGCCCGAGCCGCGCGGCGAGCTGGCTCGGCGTGATCGGGTCGGGCTGCCACTCGGTGTGCGAGTAGATGACCTTGAGGTAGTCGTCGGCCGCCGTCGACGCGGCGCCACTGAGGGTTGCGCGCACGCCCGACTCGACCATGGCACTCAGCGTAAGCGCGCGGAGCCGGTGCAGCGGGCGTACGCCGGTTCCGAGTGCACGCGTTTCTCACGTTCGAGCGTGAACTTCCCCGTGAGGACGGGAAAAACGCGTGCACTCGCGAGCAGGGCGCCATGCGGCGCGGGCAGGCGCGGCAGGCAGGCGGGCGCAGGCGCGGCAGGCGCGGGGGCGCACGTCAGCGGGCCGCGCGGGCCCGCAACACCTCGGCGAGCGCCGCGAACGCGAGCGCCCGGTGGCTGATCGCGTTCTTGTGCTCGGCGCTGATCTCGGCGCTCGTGATCGCGAGCCCCTCGGGCACGAAGACGGGGTCGTAGCCGAACCCTCCCCCGCCGGCAGGCTCGAGTGCGACACGGCCCGGCCACACCCCCACCTCGACCGTCTCGAAGGCCGCGCCGTCGACCGTCTCGGCGGGGTCGACGAGCGCGGCGGCGCACGTGAACCGCGCCGTGCGATCGACGTCGGCGCCGAGGGCCGCGAGCCGGCTCAGCAGGTGGCGCACGTTGGCTGCATCGTCGCGCTCACCCGAGAAATAGGCCGAATGGATGCCGGGGGCGCCACCCAGCGCATCCGCCGAGATCCCGGAGTCGTCGGCGATCGCGGCCAGCCCCGTGTGCGCCGCAGCCGCGCGCGCCTTGATGAGGGCGTTGGCGGCGAAGCTGTCGCCGTCTTCGACCGGCGCCGGCCCGTCGTAGGGCAGCAGCTCGAGGTCGGGCACGTGCGCGCCGAGGATGCGCTGCAGCTCGGCGACCTTGTGGGCGTTGTGCGTCGCGACGACGACCCTCATCGGCCCAGGGCTTCGCGCTGCAGCTCGGCGAGCGAGCGGCAGCCGCCGACGGCGAGATCGAGCAGGGCGTCGAGCTCGGTGCGGTCGAAGGGGGCGCCCTCGGCCGTGCCCTGCACCTCGACGAAGTGGCCCGAGCCGGTGACGACGACGTTCATGTCGGTCTCGGCGCGCACGTCTTCGACGTAGGCGAGGTCGAGCAGCGGCACGCCGTCGATGATTCCGACGCTCACGGCGCTCAGCGTGTCGGTGAGGGCCGTCGCCTTCTTCGCGATGAAGCCCTGCGCGCGGCCCCACTCGACGGCGTCGGCGAGTGCGACGTACGCTCCCGTGATCGCGGCGGTGCGGGTTCCGCCATCGGCCTGCAGCACGTCGCAGTCGATGACGATGGTGTTCTCGCCGAGCGCCTTCGTGTCGATGACGGCACGCAGGCTGCGGCCGATGAGCCGCGAGATCTCGTGCGTGCGCCCGCCGACGCGGCCCTTGACGCTCTCGCGGTCCATGCGGCTGTTGGTCGAGCGTGGCAGCATGCCGTACTCGGCGGTCACCCAGCCCTTGCCCTTTCCCGTCAGCCAGCGCGGCACGCCGTTGGTGAAGCTCGCCGTGCACAGCACCTTCGTGCCGCCGGACGAGATGAGGGCGCTGCCCTCGGCCTGGGCGCTCCACCCGCGCTCGATCGTGACGGGTCGCAGCTCGTCGGCGGCGCGGCCGTCGGCGCGCAGGGTCGAGCCGAGGCCGGTGGAGTCGGCGATCGTGGTCATGAGGTGCCTTTCGGGAGGGGGATGGTGCCGGTCGCGAACTCCTCGACGCGCGCGACCTCGGGGCCGAGGAACCGCGCGGCGAGCTGCCGGAACCGGGCGGTATCGGAGCCCGTCGCCTCGAACACGTGCCGGGGGGCATCCTGTCGGTCTGCGAGCAGGTCGTGCTCGACGAGACGGCGGTAGACGTCGTAGGCGGTCTCCTCCGCGCTCGAGACGAGCGAGACATCCCCGCCCATCACGAACTGGATGGCGCCCGCGAGCAGCGGGTAGTGCGTGCAGCCGAGCACGAGGGTGTCGATGTCGGCGGCGATGAGGGGCGCGAGGTACTGCTCCGCGAGGGCGAGCACCTCGGGCCCCGTCGTGATGCCGGCCTCGACGAACTCGACGAAGCGCGGAGCCGCGGCCATCGTCAGTCGGATCTCGGGGTCGGCGACGAAGGCGTCGGCGTAGGCGCCCGAGCGGATCGTTCCCTCGGTGCCGATGACGCCGATGCGCTTGCTGCGCGTGCGGCGCACCGCCTGGCGCACGGCCGGCTGGATCACCTCGACGACGGGGATGCCGTGGCCCTGCTCGAAGCGCTCGCGGGCGTCGCGGAACATCGCCGCGCTCGCGGTGTTGCAGGCGATGACGAGCATCTTCACGCCCTGGTCGACGAGCTCGTCGAGCACGGCGAGGGCGTGCTCGCGCACCTGCGCGATCGGCCGGGGGCCGTATGGACCGTTCGCGGTGTCACCGAGGTAGAGGATCTGCTCGCGCGGAAGCTGGTCGATGATCGCGCGGGCGACGGTGAGGCCGCCGACGCCGGAATCGAAGACTCCGATCGGCGCGTTGTTCACCCCGGCAGTCTACGGCGCGACCGGCCCGGCAGATCGGGCGCTCGTTGCGCATCGGCCGCCCAGGGGCGACGACGAACGCCGGATCTGAGCCGCGCAGGCAGGCGAGGGCCCGTGGCTCAGTATCGGCTGCGGGCGGCCTCCTGCGCGACGATCTGCTCGCGGTCGGCGAGCCGCCGCAGGCCCGCGAGCGGCTGCGCCATGCGGTGATTGCCCCGGATGCGCGGCTCGACCCGGTCGAGGAAGGCCCAGTACCCGGCGGTGAACGGGCACGCGTCCGGCCCGAGTCGCTTCGTCGGGTCGAAGCGGCACGAGCCGCAGAAGTCGCTCATGCGATCGATGTACGCCCCGCCCGAGGCGTAGGGCTTCGTCGCGACCACTCCCCCGTCGGCCCACTGACTCATGCCGACGACGTTCGCGGGCATGACCCACGGCGTGCCGTCGACGAAGGCGCCCTGGAACCAGCGGGTGAGCTCTTCCGGGTCGTAGCCGCGCTGCAGCGCGTGGTTGCCGAGCACCATGAGGCGCTGGATGTGGTGAGCCCAGCCCTCGCTGCGGACCTGCGCCATGACGTGGCTGAGGCACGCTGCGTCGATGGCCGCGCCGTCGAGGGCCCACCATTCCTCGGGGAGGCGCGAGCGCGCATCCAGGGCGTTGCTGCTCGTCGTGTACTCGGGGCCGAGATGCCAGTAGAGGTGCCACACCCAGTCGCGCCAGCCGATGAGCTGCCGCACCAGCCCCTCGACGCTGTTGAGGGGCGCCCGGCCCGCCGCGTGCTCGGCGACGACGCGCTCAACGATCTCGAGCGGGTGCAGCAGGCCGAGGTTCATGGGCACGCTGAGGCGCGAGTGCGCCATGACGCCGTCGCCCGCGAGCATCGCGTCTTCGTACGGCCCGAAGTCGCCGAGCCGGGTCTCGATGAAGTCGTCGAGGGCGGCGAGCGCCTCGGCCCGGGTCGCGGCGAAACGGCGGGGACCATCGGTGCCGAGGAAGGCCATCCCCTCGCGCTCGAGCCGGTCGAGCGTCTCGCGCACCTCGACGTCGATGTCGTCCTCGAGCGGCGCCCACGGCGCGGGCAGGCCCAGAGTCACGGCGCCCTTCGGCGGGCGCTCGCGGTTGTCGTGGTCGAAGCTGAACTGCCCGCCGAGCGGCCGGTCGCCCTCCATCAGGATGCCGGTGCGCTGGCGGACCTCGCGGTAGTAGCGGTCCATGACAAGCTGCGACGGTTTCTTCTCCGCGGCCCAGGAGGCGAACTCTTCGCGCGCGGTCACGAAGCCGCGATCGGGCAGGATGCTCGCCTCGAGCTGCTCGGCGAGCGCGCGGACCGCCCAGGACGTCGCCCCGACCATCTCGAGAGCGCCGCCGATCAGGCCGCGCTCGCGCAGCGCATCCTCGTACGATTCGGCGGTGACGAGCTCGCCGCGATGTCCGAGCTCGCGCGCGCGATGCCGCAGCGCCGCCAGATAGAGGTGCGCCTTCTGCCGGTGCGTCGCGCGGCGACGGAACACGCGGTGGTTCTCGATGAGGATGATGCTGCCGCCGTCGTCGAAGTGCGGGCCGAGCTGCTCGGCGGTGAGCCAGCGCGTCGGCGTCGCCCGTGGCACCGCGGGCGGGGAGGCGGCAGCGGCGTCGGTCACGTCGTGAGAGTAGAGCCGTAGGCTGAGCGCGTGACGACAGCGCTGCTGACCGACCGGTACGAGCTCACGATGATCGAGGCCGCGCTGCGGTCGGGCCGGGCTCACCGCGACTGCGTCTTCGAGGTCTTCGGCCGTCGGCTGCCGGGCGGCCGACGGTTCGGCGTCGTCGCCGGTACCGGCCGACTGCTCGAGGCGATCGCGGAGTTCCGCTTCGGCCGCGCTGAGCTCGACTGGCTGAGCGACGAGCGCGTCGTCGACGACGCGACGCTCGACTATCTCGCCGGCTACCGGTTCACGGGCTCGATCGACGGGTACCGCGAGGGCGAGCTGTACTTCCCGAACTCGCCGCTGCTGACCGTCACGGGCGTCTTCGCCGAGGCCATCGTGCTCGAGACGCTCGTGCTGAGCATCCTCAACCACGACTCGGCGGTCGCGACGGCCGCCGCCCGCATGGTCGCCGCCGCCGGCGAGCGGCCCATCGCCGAGATGGGCTCGCGGCGCACGGGTGAGGAGTCGGCCGTCGCAGCGGCGCGGGCCGCGTTCATCGCCGGGTTCAGCGCGACCTCGAACCTCGAAGCCGGGCGGCGATGGGGCATCCCGACGATGGGCACCGCCGCGCACTCCTTCACGCTCCTCCACGACAGCGAGGAGGAGGCCTTCCGCGCCCAGGTCGAGTCGCTCGGAGTCGGCACGACGCTGCTCGTCGACACCTACGACGTGGCTCGCGCGATCGAGACGGCCGTGCGCGTCGCCGGGCCGGCTCTCGGGGCGGTGCGCCTCGACTCGGGCGACCTGCCCGCCCTCGTGCGCGAGGTGCGCGCGCAACTCGACGCGCTCGGCGCGACCGGCACCCGCATCACCGTCACGAACGACCTCGACGAGCACACCATCGCCGCTTTGCGCGGCGCCCCGGTCGACTCCTTCGGTGTCGGAACCGCCGTCGTGACGGGCTCGGGCTCACCCTCGGCGGGCTTCGTCTACAAGCTCGTCGCGCACCGCGATGCGGGCACCTCCGGCTCCGCCGGCGAATGGATGCCCGTGGCCAAGAGGAGCGTCGACAAGGTCTCGAAAGGCGGCGCCAAGCGGGCATCGCGCCTCATCGTCGACGGCGTGGCCGTCGCCGAGCACGTTCTCGTCGACGACGACCGCGACGGGCTCCCCGAGGGCGCGCCCGACGAGGCGGCGCTCGGCGTCGTCGATGGGGCGGTCGCGATGATGCGCCCGCTCACGGTGCCACTCGTGCGCGACGGCGAGGCCGACCCCCGGTGGCTCGGCGTCGAGGGCACGCACGCCGCTCGAGGGCACCGCGCGTCCGCCGTCGCCGAGCTGCCGCTCGAGGCGTTCCGCCTCGGCCGCGGCGAGCCCGTGCTGCCGACCGTTTTCGTGTGATCATGCTCAGTCGCGCCGCCCGCCCGACGACGGTGCGGCTGCGGTCATCGAAACCTCGGCGTCGAGGGCCGACATGAGCAACCGCTCCATGCGGCTCTGACGCCGGCGCAGCCAGAGACCGCCGGCAATCAACAGGATGAGGGCGACGTAGCAGCTGGCCGCGAACGGTCGTGTGAACAGCGTCGTGAGGTCGCCCTGGTTGAGCTGCAGCGAGCGACGCAACTGCGCCTCGCCCATAGGGCCGAGGATGAGCCCGACGACAAGGGGCGCGATCGGATAGCCGTATCGGCGCAGGAAGAAGCCGAGCACCCCGATGAGCAGGAGGATCACGACGTCGGTCGTCGAGAAGTTGACCGCGTACGCGCCCAGGACGGCGAAGGTGAGGATGCCCGCGTAGAGGTACGGGCGCGGGATCTGCAGGAGCTTCACCCAGATGCCGACGAGCGGGAGATTCAGAACGAGCAGCAGCACGTTGCCGATGTAGAGGCTCGCGATGAGCGCCCACACGAGACCCGGTTGGTTCTGAAACAGCTGAGGTCCGGGTTGGATGCCGTACGACTGGAACGCGGAGAGGATGATCGCCGCCGTCGCCGTCGTCGGCAGGCCGAGCGTCAGCAGCGGAACGAGCACGCCCGCCGCCGCCGCGTTGTTGGCCGCCTCCGGACCGGCGACACCCTCGATCGCCCCGCGGCCGAACTCGTGCCGGTGCCGGCTGAGCTTCTTCTCGGTCGCGTACGACAAGAAGGTCGCGACATCCGCCCCGCCCGCCGGGATGGTGCCGATCGGGAAGCCGATCGCCGTGCCGCGCAGCCACGGCCGCCACGAGCGGCGCCAGTCGTCGCGCGTCATCCAGCTGCGCCAGCCGCGCGTCACCGGGATCAGCGCGACGGGGCCGCGCCGCAGTCGCGAGGCGACGTAGAGGGTCTCGCCGACGGCGAAGACGCCCACCGCGACGAGCACCACGTCGATGCCGTCGGCGAGTGGCAGCAGACCGAGGGTGTAGCGCGCTTGACCCGTGAGCACCTCGGTGCCGATGAGCCCGATGAACAGGCCGATGCCGAGCGAGACGAGCCCGCGCCACACGGACGAGCCGAGCAGGGCGCCCACCGTCACAAAGGCGACGACGATGAGAGCCACGTAGTCGGCGGGCGCGAGCATGACGGCGAACGCCGCGAGCATCGGAGCCAGAAGGGTCAGCCCGACCGTCGCGATCGTGCCGGCGACGAACGAGCCGATCGCGGCGGTCGCGAGGGCCGCAGCGCCGCGCCCGAGCTTGGCCATCTTGTTGCCCTCGAGAGCCGTCACGATCGAGGCGGACTCGCCGGGGGTGTTGAGCAGGATGCTCGTGGTCGACCCGCCGTACATGCCGCCGTAGTAGATGCCGGCGAAGGTGATGAGCGCCGCCGTGGGTTCGAGCGTGTACGTGAGCGGCAGCAGGAGTGCGACCGTCATGGCGGGGCCGATGCCGGGCAGCACCCCGACGGCGGTGCCGATGAGCACGCCCAGGAAGGCGTAGAGGAGGAACTCCGGGTTCAGCGCGACCTGGAAGCCCTCGAGCAGTGCGGTGACGTTGTCCATGAGAGGCCCTTTCCCGGCTCAGGCGAGCTGGCCGAGCAGAGGGCCGAGGACGGGCCCGAGCGGCAGCGAGAGACCGAGACCGAGACCGAAGCCGAGCTGGATCGCGAGGCCGAGCGCGAGCCCGACGAGGCCGGCGAGCCACCACCGCTTCGCTCCGAGCGACCAGGCCACGATGCCGAACAGCACCGCCGCCGCGAACGCCCAGCCGATGAGCGGTGCGAGCACGATGTGGACGACGACGGCGATGACGATGGTCGCGAGGGTGCGCCAGTCGGTCGCGGCAGCGGAGTCGATGTCCTCCCCCTCCTCCTGCGGTCCGAGCCGGCCCCGCACGATGTCGACGACCACACCGAGGGAGGAGACGATCAGGATCGCGCTCACGAGGTAGGGGAAGGCGGTCGGCCCGACGGCGTTGGCCGACGGAGGCACGCGGATGCCGGTCGCGCCGATGACGGCGAGGATGCCGAGTGCGAGCGCGAGCGCGGCGAAGACGAGCTCGCCGACACGGCCGCGCCGCTGCGGCGCGAAGGCGGGTATCGGACGGTCGTCGCTGACGGCGAGCGCGCTCGCCCCGGAGAGGCCGGGCCGCGCAGGCCCGACCCCTCCGGGGTTCGATGAGGAGGTCATCAGCCGGCCAGAAGGCCGATCGTGCGCAGGGTCTGCCCGACCTCGGCGATGTTCCCGTCGACGAACTCGGCGAACTCGTCGCCGACGAGGAAGGCGTCGGCCCAGCCACGGGTCTCGCGGCTCTCGTTCCAGGTCTCCGACTCCTGCAGCTGCTCGGCGATCGACACGAGCGCCGCGCGCTCGTCGTCGCTGATGCCACCGGGCGCGAGGAGGCCGCGCCAGTTGGTCAGGACGACGTCGTAGCCGGCCTCGGTGATCGTCGGGGTGTCGGGCAGGTTGTCAACGGGTTCGGCCGACGACACGGCGAGCGCGCGCATGGTGCCCGCCTCGATGTGCTCGACGAACTCGCCCACGCCCGAGATGCCCGCGCTCACGTTGTTGCCGAGGATGAGCGAGACCGCCTCGCCGCCTCCCGAGTTGGGGATGTAGTTCAGCTGGGCCGGGATCTCGGCGGGGTCCAGTCCCGCCGACTCGAGCAGGAGGCCGGCGAGGATGTGGTCGGCGCCGCCGGCGGAACCGCCCGTCACCGTGACATCCTGGCCGTTGGCGACGATGTCGTCGACGAGATCCTCGAGCGATTCGTACGGAGACTCGGCCGGTACGACGACCACGAGCGCCTCCTCCGTGAGTCGCGCGATCGGCGTCGTGTCCTCGATCCGCTGTTCCGAGGCGTTGGTCTCGACGGCCCCGACCATGACGAGGCCCGTGACCATGAGCGTGTACGGGTCGGTCTCGTTGGCGAGGGATGCCAGGCCGACCGTGCCGCCCGCGCCGCCGATGTTGGTGACGGGGGCCGATCCGACGATGCCGTCGGAGGTGAGAGCCTCGCTCACGGCGCGACCGGTCTGATCCCACCCGCCGCCCGGATCGGCCGGAACGATGATCTGCACGGCATCGGGTGCGGCGACCTCGTCGGCGGTCGCATCGGGGGCGGGGCCGGCGGTCGGCGAGGCGCACGCCCCGAGCGCCAGGACGGTCGCGGCGACGACGACGGTGGTGAACGAACGCATTGATCTGTCTCCTCATTGAGAGCCCGCATCATCGCGGGCGGTGAACGTGCTGCGTGGTGGTCGACGGTAGGCGCGGTGCGGCGCGCAAGCGAGCCGCACCGGGCTTGCGTAACTATTGGTCGCTCTGGAACTTCTGGTCGACCGGGCAGACTGGGTCCGTGGGCCGATCGATGTCGCTGCGCGTCCAGCTCCTGCTGCTGCAGGCGCTCATCGTGGTGGCGACCGTCGCCGGAACCGGCATCCTCGTCGGCGCCTTGCAGGAACGCCTGCTGCGCGAGGCCTATGGGGCCACGAGTCAATTACTCACTGCGTGTCGGGTTGAGGGTGTAGTTCCATTCGCCGTGCCAGTCGTGGCGTGCGAGGCTGCCGGTGGATTCGAGTTCGCGCATCTGCTTGT
>SCPB01000069.1 GCA_005502445.1 Microbacteriaceae bacterium X2B | reverse complement strand
CGGCCGCCCCGCCCGCGCCTTCGCCGAGCCCGCCGCCCTTCTGGTTGCACAGGGCGATGATGCGAGCGGGGCCGTGCTGGTCGAGGGCGGCGTCGGCAAGACGACGACGACGATCAGCCTGGGCGCGACGCTCGCCGAGTACGGTCGCCGAGTGCTCGTCGTCGACTTCGACCCGCAGGGCGCGCTCTCGGCGGGTCTCGGCATCGAGAGCCACGACGTCACGACGATCTACGACCTGCTGCTCGGCCGCGAGAAGAGCACGCACGCGGCGATCCAGCAGACCTCCGTGCCGCGGCTCGACATCATCCCGGCCAACATCGACCTGAGCGCCGCCGAGGTGCATCTCATCAACGAGGTCGCGCGCGAGCAGATCCTCGCCCGGGTGCTGCGGCCGGTGCTCGCCGAGTACGACGTGATCCTCGTCGACTGTCAGCCGAGCCTGGGCCTTCTGACGGTCAACGCGCTGACCGCCGCGCACGGCGTGCTCATTCCGCTCGAGTGCGAGTACTTCGCCCTGCGCGGCGTCGCCCTGCTGGTCGAGACGATCGAGAAGGTGCAGGACCGCCTGAACCCGGCCATCCAGCTCGACGGCATCATCGCCACGATGTACGACTCGCGCACGCTGCACTCGCGCGAGGTGCTCGAGCGCGTCGTCGACGCCTTCGGCGAGAAGGTCTTCGAGACGGTCATCGGCCGCACCGTGAAGTTCCCCGACGCCTCCGTCTCCGGAACCCCGATCACGTCGTACGCGCCCGAGCACCCGGCCGCGAAGGCGTACCGGCAGCTGGCCCGAGAGCTGATCGCCCGTGGCGCGGTCGCCTGAGCGGCAGGCTCCGGCAGCACCCCCGACCGCATCCGCCGACGAGGATGCCCCCGCCGGCTTCCGCGTGCACCTCGCCTCGTTCGACGGGCCGTTCGACCTCCTGCTGAGCCTCATCACCAAGCGCGAGCTCGACATCACCGAGATCGCGCTGAGCGCGGTGACCGACGAGTTCCTGACCTACCTGCGGGGCCTCGACGGCCCCGACGAGCTCGACGAGGCGAGCGAGTTCCTCGTCGTCGCCGTCACCCTGCTCGACTGGAAGATCGCGAGCCTGCTGCCGCAGGGCGAGCTCGTCGACGCGGAGGACGTGGCCCTGCTCGAGGCGCGCGACCTGCTCTTCGCCCGGCTGCTGCAGTACCGCGCCTTCAAGGAGGTCAGCGCCTGGTTTGCCGAGCGCCTCGTCGCCGAGTCGCTCCGTCACGCGCGCTCGGTGCGCCTGGAGGACCGCTTCCGCGAGCGCACCCCCGAGCTGCGCTGGACGACGAGCCTCGACGACTTCGCCGCCCTCGCCCTGCTCGCGATGACGCCGCGCGAGATCCCCGTGGTCGGGCTCGACCACCTGCACGCGCCGCTCATCTCGATCCGCGAGCAGGCCGCGCACGTCGTGAGCCTGCTGCGCCGCGGTGATCCGGTGACCTTCCGCCAGCTCATCGCCGGAGCCGACCAGAAGGGCGTCGTCGTCGCGCGGTTCCTCGCCCTGCTCGAGCTGTACCGGCACGCCGCGGTCGGCTTCGAGCAGCTCGAACCGCTCGGCGAGCTCACGGTGCGCTGGACCGCCGAGAACTGGAGCGACGAGAACCTCGTGAACCTGGGAGCCGACTATGGGCAGTGACGCGGAGACGACCACCGAACCGACCGAGGCCGACGTCGAGGGCGCGCCCCGCGGCATCCCCGACCACATCGACGTCGCCCGCGCGCTCGAGGCGATCCTCATGGTCGCCGACGAGCCGCAGAGCGTCGTCGGCCTCGCCGCGGGCGTCGGCCGACCGGTCGAGGATGTCCGTGCGGCCCTCGCCGAGCTCGTCGCCGATTACGACGGAGCGGCCGGCGGCCCCCGCCGCGGTTTCGAGCTGCGCGAGGTCGGCGGCGGCTGGCGCATCTACGTGCGCGGCGAGCTCGACGAGGTCGTGCGCGAGTTCGTGCACACGCAGTCTCCGGCGAAGCTCTCGCAGGCGGCGCTCGAGACGCTCGCCGTCATCGCCTACAAGCAGCCCATCAGCCGCGGGGCGATCGCGTCGATCCGCGCGGTCAACGTCGACTCGGTCGTGCGCACGCTGCTCGGCCGCGGGCTCATCACGGAGGCGTTCACCGACAGCGAGACGGGGGCGATCCACTACGCGACGACCGAGCTCCTGCTGACGCAGCTCGGCATCAACTCGCTCGACGAGCTGCCGAAGATCTCGCCGCTGCTCGACGACGGCAGCCGGGGGTTCGACGATGTCCGATAGCGAGTGGGGCGAATCCGCCCACGACCGCGATGCCGACAGCCCGACGAGCGAGCGCCTGCAGAAGGTCATGGCCGCGGCCGGCGTCGCCTCGCGACGCGTGAGCGAGCAGCTGATCGTCGCCGGGCGGGTGAGCGTCAACGGCGTCGTCGTGCGCGAGCTCGGCGCGCGCATCGAGCCCGAGACCGACGAGCTCGCCGTCGACGGCGTCGTCGTGCAGCTCGACCCGAGCCGCCGCTACGTCATGCTCAACAAGCCGACCGGCGTCGTCAGCACGATGAAGGACGAGAACGGCCGCCCCGACCTGCGGCGGTTCACGGAAGGCTTCGAGGAGCGCCTGTACAACGTGGGCCGCCTCGACGCCGAGACGAGCGGACTGCTGCTGCTGACCAACGACGGGGCGCTCGCCCACGTGCTCGCGCACCCGAGCTTCGGCGTCGAGAAGACCTACATCGCGAAGGTGCGCGGCACCGTCACGGCGCCCGTGCTGCGCCGGCTCAAGGAGGGCGTCGAGCTCGACGACGGCCCGATCGCGGCCGACAAGGCGCGGCTGCTCGGCGAGGCGAGCCGCGACCACAGCATGGTCGAGCTCACCCTGCACTCGGGCCGCAACCGCATCGTGCGGCGCATGCTCGCCGAGGTCGGTCACCCCGTCGTCGAGCTCGTGCGCCGCCAGTTCGGCCCGCTGCACCTCGGCACCCTGCCGGTCGGTGCGACCCGCGAACTCAGTAGGGTGGAGCGCGGCGCCCTGCTGACCCTCGCGCGCGACGCGCGCGCATCCCGAACTGACACCGCCGGAGAGCCCCGATGAGCGATCGCCGCCTGCAGCACGACGTGCGCATCGTCGGCGCGGGGCTGCTGGGGACGAGCATCGGCCTCGCGCTGACCGAGAAGGGCGTCGACGTCGCCCTCGACGACCTCTCGCCGACGGCCGTGCGCCTCGCCGTCGACTACGGAGCGGGGCGCCCCGCGCGCGACGACGACCGCCCCGGCCTCGTCATCGTCGCCGTGCCGCCGGACGTCACGGCCCGCACGGTCGCCGCCGAGCTCGCCGCGCACCCGCGGGCGCTCGTGACCGATGTCGCGAGCGTCAAGGTCGAGCCGCTGGACGAGCTGCGCGCGCTCGGCGCCGACGTCGACCGCTACCTCGGCTCGCACCCCATGGCCGGTCGCGAGCGCGGCGGGCCGGTCGCGGCGCGCGCCGACCTCTTCCTCGGCCGCCCGTGGGTGATCGCGATGCACGACGCCGTCGCCCGCCCCGTCGTGGAGGCCGTGGAGCACCTCGCCCTCGACCTCGGCGCCGTTCCGGTGTCGATGACGGCGGCCGAACACGACCGCGCCGTCGCGATGGTCAGCCACGTGCCCCAGCTCGTCTCGAGTGTGCTCGCGGTGCAGCTGACGAAGACGAGCGACGCCGCCCTCGGCATCGCCGGGCAGGGGCTTCGCGACATGACGCGCATCGCCGCGAGCGACGTGAACCTGTGGCTGCAGATCCTGTGCGCCAACACCGCGCCCATCGCGGAGGTGCTCGTCTCGTTGCGGGAAGACCTCTCGGCGGCGATCGACGCGCTCGAAAACCCGGGCAAGCCGGGCTCGCGCCGCACGATCGCCGACCTCATGGGGGCGGGCAATGCGGGCGTCGCGCGCATTCCGGGCAAGCACGGCAGCACCCGCCGCTACGCCCAGCTCGTCGTCATGATCGACGACCGCCCCGGCCAGCTGGCGCGCCTGCTCACCGAGATCGGCGAGCTGGGCGTGAACATGGAGGATCTCCGGCTCGAGCACTCGCCCGGAGCGCCCGTCGGCTTCGCCGAGGTCTCGGTCGTGCCCGAGGTCGAGGCGCACCTCATCGAGCAGCTCGAACTGCGCGGCTGGCGCATCGCGGGCGCGAGCTGAGGCTGCGCCCGTCCGCACCGTGCACCTCGACCGGCACCCCGCCCCGACCACCAGGAGACCAGCGTGAGCGAGATCATCGTCGCCGTCGACGGCCCCGCCGGCAGCGGCAAGTCGAGCGTCAGCCGCGAGGCCGCGCGCCGGCTCGGCTTCGCCTACCTCGATACGGGCGCCGCCTACCGCGCCCTCGCCTGGCACTGCCTCGACGAGGACGTCGACACGGCGCGGCCCGAGGATGTCGCCTCTCGCGTCACCGACTTCGATTACGCCATCGGCACCGACCCCGACCGCTACTTCGTGCGCGTCGGCGGGGAGGACGTCACGAGCGACATCCGCGAGCCGCGCGTCTCGGCCGTCGTGAGCCAGGTCGCCCGCGTGCCGGAGGTGCGGCAGCAGCTCACCGAGCTCTTCCGCCGCATCATCGCCCAGAGCCCGACGCCCGGCATCATCGTCGAGGGTCGCGACATCACGACGATCGTCGCGCCGGATGCCCCGGTGCGCGTTCTGCTGACCGCGTCACCGGAGGCTAGAATGGCCAGAAGGGCGGCCGAGCTGGGTACGGAGCCGACCGAGTCGACAGGGCAGCTGCTCGCCTCGCGCGATGCGCAGGATCTGCGCGTGGTCGACTTCATGAACGCCGCCGAGGGTGTCACGACCCTCGACTCCACCGAGCTCGACTTCGAGCAGACGGTGCAGGCGTTGATCGACATCGTGCGCGCCGCACCTTCCGCCTAGGGGAGGGGGCGCGGAACACGCCTCGCCGGTGGGCGAGGAGAGCAGTGGGAGGATCCCATGACCGCCGACCAGAACCCCGACCTCGCTCCCGACGGTGACGAGGCCGATTACCCGCAGCTGAACCAGGAGGCGGCCGAGCAGGTCGCCGCGCGCCTGGCCGAGCTCGACGACGACATCAGCGACGCGCGCGCCGAGTCGCTGCGCAAGGGCCTCGCCGACTACGACCTCGACGACGACGACCTGACCCTGCTCGAGAACGCCGAGCTCGGCGAGGACGGCATCATCACGCTGCCCGCCCTCCCCGTGCTCGCGATCGTCGGCCGGCCGAACGTCGGCAAGAGCGCGCTCGTGAACCGCATCCTCGGCCGCCGCGAGGCCGTCGTGGAGGACACGCCGGGCGTCACGCGCGACCGCGTCACCTACAAGGCCGAGTGGAACACCCGCCGCTTCACGCTCGTCGACACCGGCGGGTGGGAGCCCGACGCGACGGGCATCAACGCCTCCGTCGCCGCGCAGGCCGAGGTCGCCGTCGAGCTCGCCGACGCCGTGCTGTTCGTCGTCGACGCCATCACCGGCGCGACCGCGACCGACGAGTTCGTCGTGAAGATGCTGCGCCGCTCGAAGAAGCCCGTCATTCTCGTCGCGAACAAGATCGACGACGCGCGGCAGGAGCCCGAGGCCGCCGCGCTGTGGGGCCTCGGCCTCGGCGAGCCCTGGCCGACCTCGGCCGTGCACGGCCGCGGTGTCGCCGACCTGCTCGACCACGTGCTCACGGTGCTGCCGGAGGTCTCGGCCGTGGCGAAGCAGGAGTTCGGCGGCCCCCGCCGCGTCGCCCTCATCGGCCGCCCGAACGTCGGCAAGTCGAGCCTGCTCAACAAGGCCGCGCGCGAGGAGCGCGTCGTCGTCAACGAACTCGCCGGCACGACGCGCGACCCGATCGACGAGCAGATCGAGCTCGGCGGCCGGATCTGGAACTTCGTCGACACCGCCGGCATCCGCCGCCGCGTGCACCTGCAGCAGGGCAGCGACTTCTACGCCAGCCTGCGCACGGCCGCCGCGCTCGAGAAGGCGGAGGTCGCCGTCGTACTCATCGACGTGACCGAGCCGATCAGCGAGCAGGATGTGCGCATCATCGAGCTCGTGCTCGAGTCGGGCCGCGCGCTCGTGCTCGCCTTCAACAAGTGGGACCTGCTCGACGACGAGCGCCGCCGCTACCTGGAGCGCGAGATCGAGCAGGATCTCGCGCACGTCGCCTGGGCGCCGCGCGTGAACATCTCGGCGCGCACCGGGCGGCACCTCGAGAAGCTCGTGCCGGCGCTCGAGCTCGCGCTCGAGTCGTGGGATACGCGCATTCCGACCGGCAAGCTCAACGCCTTCATCGCCGAGCTGACGCAGGAGCATCCGCACCCCGTCCGCGGAGGCAAGCAGCCGCGCATCCTCTTCGGAACGCAGGCCTCGACGCGGCCGCCGACCTTCGTGCTGTTCACGACCGGGTTCGTCGACCCGCAGTACCGTCGCTTCATCACGCGCCGGCTGCGCGAGGTGTGGGGCTTCGAGGGCTCGCCCATCCAGGTCAACATGCGGGTGCGCGAGAAGCGGCAGCGCACGTAGTCGGTGCGCGCGGGGCGCGTCAGATCCGTCGCGTGGCCGCGAACTCCGTCGAGACGCCGCGGCCGATCGGGGTCGCGAGCACCGAGTCGGGCGCGCGCCCGGCGAGCCCCGGGAATCCGGCAGCCGCGACGAGCTCGTCCTCGAGCGACAGCAGCGTCGCGGACACGAGCGGCCACGGCTCGTGGGTGTTGCGCGCGTGGATGGTGCGGCCGAGGTGCCGCTCGTGGAACCCCCACCGGTCGGTGAGGAATCGGCTGAGCGGCGTGTCGACGGGTTCCCCCGAGACGCGGGCGCGGATGCGCGTCGCAGGACGATCGACAAGTGGGTGCGCGGCTCCGCCGGCGAGGCGGTGACGGCGGCTGCGGTACTCGATCTCGTCGCCCGAGACCTCGAGCGCAGCATCCGCCCACTGGTACGGGAGGCCGAACAGCGCGCGGGCGGCGAGCACGGGCGCGAGGTGCTGAGCCTCGAGGGAGCGGAAGACGACGCCGCGATCGCAGGCCTCATCGATCGAGTACGTGCGCACGTTGATCTCGACGAAGCTGCAGACGAAGGGCACGGGCGGCAGCGGCAGGAACCGGTGCTGCGACAGCACGAACGGGATCAGCCCCACCCAGGCGCTGCCGTCGAAGAGGTCGGGGCGGGTTCCCGGCGGCAGCATCGGGGCCACGACGGCGGGGTCGACGCGCCAGTGCAGGAAGAGGAAGTCGCTCCAGCGCTGGCGGATGATCGCGCGCCCCGGCAGCGGAGGCGGCGCGGTCGACGATGCGGATGCCATGGACTCATTGTGCTCTCGGCGCCCGAGGGCAACCCCCTGCGCGGAATCCGTCTCGTCGCGTAGCGTCGCGAGGATGGACATCGCTACGTCGTTCGGCACCGCCGCGCAGGCCTACGAGCGCGCGCGCCCGGTGTACCCGGCCGAGGCCGTGCGGTGGCTGCTGCCCCGTCCGGGTGCGATCGTGCTCGACGTCGGCGCAGGCACGGGCAAGCTCACCGGCCGGCTCGTGCGCGAAGGGCACGACGTGCGCGCGGTCGACCCCGACGCGACGATGCTGAAGACCCTGTCGCGCCGTCTGCCGAGCGTCGCGACGACGGTCGGCTCGGCCGAGGCGCTGCCCGTCGACGACATGTCGATCGACGCCGTCACCTTCGGGCAGTCCTGGCACTGGGTCGACCCCGTCTCCGCCTCGCGCGAGACGGCTCGCGTGCTGCGGCCGGGCGGGCTGATCGGGCTGTTCTGGAACATCCGCGACGAGTCGGTCGACTGGGTGCGCGAACTGAGCACGATCATGCACTCGAGTGCCGCCGAGCGACTGCTGTCGGAGGGTCCGCCCGAGGTCGCGCCGCCCTTCGTCGACCTCGAGCACCGCACCTGGGAGTGGACGGCCGCGCTCTCGGCCGAGGCGCTCGTCGACCTCGCGGCCTCGCGCAGTCACGTCATCGCGCTCGATGCGGATGCGCGGGATGCCGTGCTCGCCCGGGTGCGCGCGCTCGGCGAGCGGGTGGCCGACGCCGAGGGCATGGTGCAGCTGCCGTACCGCACGCACGTCTTCCGCGCCCTGCGGCCCTGACCCGCGCCCGCGCGCCGACGGCCCCTGCCCGTGTCAGCCCGCGCCGACGCCCGCATCGCTGCGATTCGCAGGCTTCGGGCTCTACCCTGATCGCATCATGTCCGACCCCGCCTCGCGGCCCACCCCGCCCCGACCGCTTCGACGGCAGCGCCTGGGTGGTGCTGATCCCGGTCGTCCTGTCGCAGCACCGGTTCCTGCAGCT
>SCPB01000068.1 GCA_005502445.1 Microbacteriaceae bacterium X2B | reverse complement strand
GCACGCCGACGGCGAGGGCGAGCAGCACCGACTCGGTCATCGTCGTCAACGGTAGGCGAACAGGGGCCGTCGCGGGCGACGACGGGCGGCGCTCGGACGCCGTTCGTCGCACGGCGACTGCCGTCGGGCGACGACGAGCGTTCGCCTGGGTGACCCCTGACCCTCGCACGGGGGAGGGTAGGCCCGTTCCGCCACCATCATTCGGCAGCGTCGCCGTCGTCGTTGCCGCGACCTCTCGAGGAGACCCCATGGGCAATGACGCCCTCACCGAGGAGCATTCTTCCGGCCACTCGGCCGCCGTGTTCCGAGAGACGCAGGAATCGGAGCAGTTCCGCCGGCTCAAGCGCAAGCACCGCGGCTTCGTGCTGCCGGTAACCGCCGCGTGCCTGCTCTGGTACTTCGCCTACGTGCTGCTCGCCGGGTACGCCCCCGACTTCATGGCGACACCCGTCATCGGCAGCGTCAACATCGGCATCCTGATGGGCCTCGCCCAAGTGGCGACGACCTTCGCGGTGACGATGATCTACGTCTCGTACGCGAACAAGCACCTCGACCCCGACGCGGCGGCCATCCGCGACCGACTCGAGACCAAGGAGGGCGTGCGCTGATGCTGCACCTCGCTGTCACCGCCCCGACCGCCCCGGGCGACCCCATCCTCAACATCGCGATCTTCGGCGTCTTCGTCGCGATCACGATGATCATCGTGTTCCGGGCATCCCGGAACAACAAGACCGCCGCCGACTACTACGCCGCCGGCCGCTCGTTCTCGGGCGGGCAGAACGGCTCGGCGATCGCGGGCGACTACCTCTCGGCCGCGTCCTTCCTCGGCATCGTCGGCGCGATCGCGATCAACGGCTACGACGGCTTCCTGTACTCCATCGGGTTCCTCGTCGCGTGGGTCGTCGCACTGCTGCTGGTCGCCGAGCTGCTGCGCAACACGGGCAAGTTCACGATGGCCGACGTGCTGGCGTTCCGCCTCAAGCAGCGCCCCGTGCGCATCGCCGCGGCGATCTCGACCCTCGTCGTGTGCTTCTTCTACCTGCTCGCGCAGATGGCCGGTGCCGGTGGCCTCGTCGCCCTGCTGCTCGGCATCAACGACCGCGTCGGCCAGTCGGTCGTCATCGCCGTGGTCGGCGCGCTCATGATTCTCTACGTGCTCGTCGGCGGCATGAAGGGCA
Organism: Microbacteriaceae bacterium X2B; assembly: GCA_005502445.1. Lineage (GTDB taxonomy): Bacteria > Actinomycetota > Actinomycetes > Actinomycetales > Microbacteriaceae > Microcella. Next base: position 7,187 of record SCPB01000068.1, on the reverse strand, counting down.
CCACGTGGGTGCAGATCATCAAGGCGGGCCTGCTCATCGCGGGCGCCGGCGTCATGACGCTGTGGGTGCTCGCGCTCAACGGCTTCAACCTCTCGACGCTGCTCGACCGTGCGGTCGAGACCTCGGGAAACCCCGCGGTGCTCGCGCCGGGGCTGCAGTACGGGCTCAGCGACATCACGCGCCTCGACTTCCTCTCGCTCGGCCTCGCGCTCGTGCTCGGCACCGCGGCTCTGCCGCACGTGCTCATGCGCTTCTACACGGTGCCGACGGCGAAGGAGGCCCGTAAGAGCGTCGTCTGGGCGATCTGGCTCATCGGCCTCTTCTACCTGTTCACGCTCGTGCTCGGCTACGGGGCTTCGGCCCTCATCGGTGCCGAGCGCATCGCGGCGGCACCCGGTGGCCCGAACTCGGCCGCCCCGCTGCTCGCCTTCGAGCTCGGCGGATCGGTACTGCTCGGCATCATCTCGGCGGTCGCCTTCGCGACGATCCTCGCGGTCGTCGCGGGCCTCACGATCACCGCGGCGGCGTCGTTCTCGCACGACATCTACGCGAGCGTCGTGAAGAAGGGCAACCCCGCTCCGGGCGCCGAAGTGAAGGTGGCCCGCCGCACGGTCGTCGTCATCGGCATCGTCGCGATCCTCGGCGGCATCGGCGCGAACGGCCAGAACGTGGCCTTCCTCGTCGCCCTCGCCTTCGCGGTCGCCGCCTCGGCGAACCTCCCGACGATCATCTACTCGCTGTTCTGGCGCAACTTCACCACCCAGGGCGCGCTGTGGAGCATGTACGGCGGCCTGGCCTCGGCGATCATCCTCATCTCGCTCTCGCCCGTCGTCTCCGGCGGCGAGAAGTCGATGCTGCAGGGCGTCGACTTCGCGATCTTCCCGCTCTCGAACCCCGGCATCGTGTCGATCCCGCTCGCATTCTTCCTGGGATGGCTCGGCTCGGTTCTCGACAAGAACGCCGAGAGCCTCGAGAAGCAGACCGAGATGGAGGTGCGGTCGCTCACGGGCGTCGGCGCCGAGAAGTCGGTCGCGCACTAGCAACGCTCGCGGCGTGCCCTCGCGGCGCGCCGAGCCCCAGGTTCGGGGCGGGTGGGAGCCTGGTCGCGCCCGCCCCGGAACGACACGGAAGGCCTTCGCCGGGTGGTGGCGGAGGCCTTCCGTATGCGCGCGCGGGCGGCGGGCTACCCGCCGACGACGGCGCCGAAGTGGGCCGGCAGCGTCGCCCGGTGGGCGTGGCGCAGCTCGGCGTGGGTGAGCGAGAAGCGGTCCTGAAGCTCGAGGCCGTCGACCTCGGCGTCGGTCACGCCGATGCGCAGCACGGGCACGCCGCGCCCCTCGCACAGCCCGCGGAACTTCACGTCGTCCTCGCGGGCGACCGACACGAGCACGCGAGCGGTCGACTCCGAGAACAGCGCGGTCGCGACATCCACGCCATCGCGCTCGCACAGCTCGGCGAGCCAGAGGCGGGCGCCGACGCCGAAGCGCAGCACGCCCTCGGCCAGCGTCGCGACGAGGCCGCCGTCGCTGAGGTCGTGCGCCGACGTGACGAGCCCCTCATCGGCCGCGACCGCGAGCAGCCCGCCGAGGTTCTTCTCCGCCGGCAGGTCGACGCGCGGCGGGGTGCCGCCGAGGTGTCCGTGCACGACGCCTGCCCAGGCCGAGCCGTCGAGCTCGAGCGCCGTCGTGCCGAGCAGGTAGAGGTTCTCGCCCTCGTCCTGCCAGCCCGAGGGGATGCGCCGGGCCACGTCGTCGATGACGCCCATGACGGCGACGACGGGCGTCGGGTGGATGGGAACGTCGCCGGTCTGGTTGTAGAACGACACGTTGCCGCCCGTCACGGGGATGCCGAGCTCGAGGCAGGCGTCGGCGAGACCCTCGACGGCCTGCGCGAACTGCCACATGACCTCGGGGTTCTCGGGGCTGCCGAAGTTGAGGCAGTCGGAGACGGCACGAGGCGAGGCTCCCGTCGCCGCGACGTTGCGGTAGGCCTCGGCCAGGGCCAGCTGCGCGCCCTGGTACGGGTCGAGCTGGCAGTAGCGGCCGTTCGCGTCGGTCGCGAGGGCGACCCCGAGCCCGCTCTGCTCGTCGACGCGGATCATGCCGGCGTCATCGGGCATCGCGAGCGCGGTGTTGCCGAGCACGTAGTAGTCGTACTGGTTGGTGATCCAGCTCGCGTCGGCGAGGTTCGGACCGCCGAGCACCTGCAGCGCCTGCGCGCGCAGCGCGTCGTCGTCGGCCGGCCGGGGCAGGGCGGCGGCCGTGTCGGCCTGCAGTGCGTCGAGCCAGGCGGGGCGGGTCATCGGCCGGTGGTACACGGGGCCGTCGACGGCGACCGTCGTGGGGTCGACATCCACGATCTTCTCGCCGCGCCAGTGGATGACGAGCCGGCCGGTGTCGGTGACCTCCCCGAGAACGCTCGTCTCGACATCCCACTTCGCCGTCACGGCGAGGAAGGCCTCGAGCTTCGCCGGCTCGACGATGGCCATCATGCGCTCCTGGCTCTCCGACATGAGGATCTCCTCCGCCGTGAGCGAGGGGTCGCGCAGCAGCACGGCGTCGAGGTCGACGGCCATGCCGCCGTCGCCGTTCGACGCGAGCTCCGAGGTCGCGCAGGAGATGCCCGCCGCCCCGAGATCTTGAATGCCCTCGACGAGGCCCTCGCGGTAGAGCTCGAGGCAGCACTCGATGAGCACCTTCTCGGCGAAGGGGTCGCCGACCTGCACCGCCGGGCGCTTCGTCGGCCCGCCCTCGCTGAAGGTGTCGGAGGCGAGGATGGAGGCTCCGCCGATGCCGTCGCCGCCGGTGCGCGCCCCGAACAGCACGACCTTGTTGCCGACGCCGCGCGCATTGGCGAGGTGCAGGTCCTCGTGGCGCAGCACGCCGACCGCGAGCGCGTTGACGAGGGGATTCGCCTGGTAGATCGGGTCGAACCACGTCTCGCCGCCGATGTTGGGCAGCCCGAGGCAGTTGCCGTAGAAGCTGATGCCGCTCACGACGCCGGGCAGCACGCGAGCCGTGTCTGCATGGTCGACGGCACCGAAGCGGAGGGCATCCATGACCGCCACCGGGCGCGCGCCCATCGAGATGATGTCGCGCACGATGCCGCCGACGCCCGTCGCGGCGCCCTGGAAGGGCTCGATGTAGCTGGGGTGGTTGTGGCTCTCGATCTTGAAGGTGACGGCCCAGCCCTCGCCGATGTCGACGACGCCGGCGTTCTCGCCCATGCCGACCATCAGATGCTCGCGCATCTCGTCGCTGACCTTCTGGCCGAACTGGCGCAGGTGCACCTTCGACGACTTGTACGAGCAGTGCTCGCTCCACATGACCGAGTACATCGCGAGCTCGCCGCTCGTCGGGCGGCGCCCGAGCAGCTGCTTGATCGCCTCGTACTCGTCGGGTTTCAGGCCGAGCGCCTCGAAGGGCTGGTGCTTCTCGGGCGTCGCTGCGGCGTTGTCGACCGTGTCGGGGATGTGCTGGTTCATGCGCAGGCTCTCTCGGTCGGGGCGGTTCAGGCGAGGACGCTCTGGCGCAGCACGCTCGTGAAGAAGGTGAGCCCGTCGGTACCCGACCGCATCGCGGCGGGGGTGTCGGGGCCGAAGCCCGGCTCGACGGCGTGCTCGGGGTGCGGCATGAGACCGACGACGTTGCCCCGCTCATTGCGCAGCCCCGCGATGTCGCGCAGCGAGCCGTTGGGGTTCACGTCGAGGTAGCGGAAAGCGACGAGGCCCTCGCCCTCGAGCCGGTCGAGCGTGGCCTCGTCGGCGATGTAGCCGCCCTCGCCGTTCTTGAGCGGGATCGTGATCTCCTGCCCCGGGGTGAAGCCGCTCGTCCAGGAGCTCTCGGTCGACTCGACCCGCAGGCGCTGGTCGCGGCGGATGAAGTCACCGTGGTCGTTGCGTACGAGACCGCCCGGCAGCAGGTGCGTCTCGACGAGGATCTGGAAGCCGTTGCAGATGCCGAGCACCGGCAGGCCGTCGTTCGCAGCATCGATGACCTCGGCCATGATCGGCGAGTGGGCGGCGATCGCGCCGCAGCGCAGATAGTCGCCGTAGCTGAAGCCGCCGGGCAGCACGATCGCCTCGACGCCCTTCAGGTCGTGCTCGCCGTGCCACAGGGCGACGGGCTCGGCGCCGGCGAGCCGGATGGCCCGCATCGCGTCGCGGTCGTCGAGCGAACCGGGGAAGGTGATGACGCCGATGCGCATCAGTGCGTCTCTCCGGCGACGCCCGCCCCGAGCACCTCGACGGTGACGACGTCTTCGATGACCGTGTTCGCGAGCATCTCGCCCGCGACCGTCTCGACCTCGGCGAGCAGCGCCGCGTCGACCTCGCCGTCGACGTGCAGCTCGAATCGCTTGCCGATGCGCACCTGCGCGATGCGATCGTGGCCGAGGCGGTGCAGGGCGCCGGCGACCGCCTTGCCCGCGGGGTCGAGCAGCTCTGCCTTGGGCATGACCTCGACGACGATAATGGGCACGGCGGCTCCCGTTCGGAATGCGTCAGCGGTGGATTGGCCCCAGTCTATCGGTGCTCATGTGCGCGGATCCCCAGGGGCTGCCGCTAGCCTCGGGGGCTTTGCACGCCCCCAACGGAAAGGACCCGACGTGTTCGAGTGGACCAGCTGGGCGGGCCTCGGCATCGCCGTCGCGATCGCGCTCGCCCTCGTCGTCGCGATCGTCGCCGCAGCAGCCCTCGCCGTGCGACTCGTGGCGCGACGCCGGCCGGGCGTCTACGCGACGCTCGGTTCGCTGCGGAGGAGGCTGCGCATCCTGCTCGCGATCATCGCCGTGTGGATCGCCGTCGCGCTCACCCTGCCCGAGCCGGAGTGGCGGCCCGCGGTCGACCAGGTCTTCCTCGTCGCGGCGCTCGCCGCGGGCGGCTGGGTCGTCGCCGCCGTGGTCACCGTGCTGTTCGAGCGCACGACGCGCCGCTACGACATCACGGTCGCCGACAACCGCGTCGCACGGCGCATGCAGACGCAGCTGACCATCCTCAAGCGGCTCGGGCTCGTCGTCGTCGGCATCGTCACGATCGGGGCGATCCTGCTCACCTTTCCGGGGGCGCAGGCCGTCGGCACGAGCCTGCTCGCCTCGGCCGGTCTCGCCTCGGTCGTCGCCGGGCTCGCCGCGCAGTCGACCCTCGCCAACGTCTTCGCGGGCATGCAGCTGGCGTTCTCCGACGCGATCCGCGTCGACGACGTCGTCGTGGTCGAGGGCGAGTTCGGCCGGATCGAGGAGATCACGCTCACCTACGTCGTCGTGCGCGTGTGGGATCAGCGCCGGCTCGTGCTGCCCTCGACCTACTTCACGACGACGCCGTTCCAGAACTGGACGCGCACGACCGCCGACCTGCTGGGCACCGTCTCGCTCGACCTCGACTGGCGGGTTCCGATCGAGGATGTCCGCGCCGAGCTCGACCGCGTGCTCGCGCAGACCCCGCTCTACAACGGCTCCGCCTCGAACGTGCAGGTGACCGACGCGACGGGTGGGCTCGTGCGCGTGCGCGTGCTCGTGTCGGCGTCGAACAGCTCGGACATGTGGGATCTGCAGGTGCTCGTGCGCGAGAGGCTCGTCGACTTCGTGCGCCGCGAGCACCCCGAGGCGCTGCCGGTGCAGCGCGTCGAGGTCGCGGGGGCGCCACCCGCTCGGGCCGATGGGGCGGAGCCGGCTCAGAGCGACAGCGCGTAGTCGGCGCGATCGAGCGTCGCCGCGATCGCGACGGCGTTGCGCTCGTCGGGGCCGAGCGCCCAGTCGCGCGCCGCATCCGGGCTCGTGCCGAAGGCGATGTGGCGGGCGATGAGCCGCTCGTGCCGCGTGCTCTCGTCGAGCAGCACCGCGACGCTCGCGTCGAGCAGCGGCGCGACGCGCTCCCACCCGCCGTGCGACAGCAGCAGGTAGTTGCCCTCGACGATGACCGTTCGCCGTTCAGGAACGAGCGCGACCGACTCGGGCACGGGCTCCTCGACACGCCGGTCGAAGCCGGGGGCGAACAGCGTCTCTCCTGAACGGCGAGCATCGCGCAGGCGCTCGAGCAGGGCGACGAAGCCCTCGACGTCGAAGGTGTCCGGCGCGCCCATGCGGTCGCGGCGGCCCAGTTCGACGAGTCGCGCCTGCGGCAGGTGGAAGCCGTCCATCGGCAGCACGACCGAGCCGGGCAGGCGCTCGGCGAGCGCGGCCGCGATCGTCGACTTGCCCGCGCCCGGGGCGCCGACGATGCCGACGATGAGGCGAGGGGATGCGCCGGGCCGCGGCAGGGGCATCCCGGCGATCGCGTCGGCGAGGGCTCCGATGCCGGCGAGGGCCGCGGGCGGCATCAGCGGCGCTGCCCCTGCTGGCGCTCGCGGGCACGGGCGCGCCGGGCCTCGCGCCGCGGCGTCGCGAGCAGGTGCGCCGGCACGCCCTCGAGCTGCGCGTGCGCGCGGCCCTCGACGATCCAGGTGCGCACCATGTCGGTGAACAGCCGCGGGTTCTCGACGTTCCACACGTGGTGCATGCCGGGGGCGAGGCGCACGACGGCGCGCTCGGCGCGCAGGTAGTGGCGCAGGGCGCCCGTGACGGTGCGCGATTCGGCGCCGCCCGCGACGCCGAGCACGGGCACGGGGTTGCCGTCGAGTCCGCCGAGCTCGTCGACGACGCCGGTGTTGACCTGCTCGACCATGCGGCGGGCGCTGCGCGGGTCGATGCCGATGCCGGTCTCGACGAACCGCTCGAGGGCGTCGGGCTCGAGGTGGTAGCCGCGGCCCATCGTCGCCCAGTACGCGGCGCTGTGCCAGAGCCTCAGCTGGGCGCGCGCGAGCCACGACATGAACGGCCCGAGTCCGTGCAGGGGCGCGCCGCTCAGCACGGCGCTGCGCACGACGCCGGGGTGCCGGGCGACGAGCAGCGTGCCGACGACGGCGCCGAGCGAGAGCCCGACCACGTGGGCGCGTCCGCCGTGCGCCCGCTCGCGGATCACGGTGGCGACGCGATCGGCGGTCTCGGCGATCGATCGCCACGGCACCTCGTTCGAGAGCCCGAAGCCCGGCATGTCGGGCACGAGCTGGTGGTACTCGGTCAAGGCCTCCCGCTGCGGGCCCCACATCCAGCCCGCGACGTTGCCGCCGTGCAGGAAGACGATGCTCTCGGCCTCGCGGGGGCCCGACTCGTCGACGTGCAGGCGGCCGGCGGGCACGGCGTCGCCGGGGGCC
>SCPB01000106.1 GCA_005502445.1 Microbacteriaceae bacterium X2B | reverse complement strand
CCCCACCCCCGCGTGCCCCTGCGCTCTCAGTGGCATGACCCGATCAGATCCGTCGCTCGTTGCGCGCTCTCCTCGCCGCGCAAGCAACGGGCGACGAATCTGCGGGCTCCACGGCACGTTGTGGAGCGCCGGGCGTGCGGACGAGTCGTGCAGGCAGGCGGGCACCCGACGCAACCGCCGGCCGGGGGCGATGCGTGCCCGCGCGCGACACGACCACCGGCACCCGGCGGGGGAATGCCGGTCCGCGAGTCGCGGTTGATCCCGTCATGACCGACTCCACCCGGCTCGCCGCCGACACCTCGATGGGCGCCGTGACGCTCGACGTCGCCGACCTCGACGCGATGACGGCGTACTACCGCGACGCGATCGGGCTCGAGGTGCTGACCGACGAGCCCGCGCGCGAGGGCGAACCCGCGATCGTGACCCTCGGGCGCACCCGAGGCGACGGCGAAACGGGCGCGACGGCGGCCATCCCCCTCGTCGTCCTGCGCCACGCCCCGGCCCTCAGGCATGCCGGGCCGCGCGAGGCCGGGCTGTTCCATACCGCGATCCTCTTCGAGACGCAGGCCGCGCTCGCCGCCGCCGTCGCCACGGTCGCGCAGCGCCACCCCGGAACCTTCACGGGCTCGAGCGACCACCTCGTGAGCCAGGCCTTCTACTTCGACGACCCCGAGCGCAACGGCGTCGAGCTCTACTGGGATCGCGACCGCACCGAGTGGAGCTGGACCCACGGCCAGGTCGAGATGTCGACCCTCTACCTCGACCCGAACGCCTTCCTGCAGCAGCATCTGACGGATGCGGCCCTCGCCGCGCACACCACCGCCCCCGCCGTCATCGGGCACGTGCACCTCTCGGTCGGCGACGTCGCGACGGCGAAGCGCTTCTACGTCGATGAGCTCGGGTTCGACCTGACGACGACGTACGGCGGGCAGGCGATCTTCGTGAGCGCGGGCGGCTACCACCACCACATGGCCATGAACGTGTGGCGCAGCCAGGGCGCGGGTCGACGGCAGCCGGCGCTCGGGCTGGGCCAGGTCGACATCGTGCTGCCCGACCCCGACGAGATCGGCGCCCTCGGCGAGCGCCTGCGGCACGTCGGGCACGAGGTGCGCGACGACGGGCGGACGGTGCACGTCGACGACCCCTGGGGCAACGTGCTGCGCGTGACGACCAGCCCCTCCGCCTAGACTCCGAGGCCGTGAGCGACCACGCGCAGCCCCCGGCCCCCGGC
>SCPB01000105.1 GCA_005502445.1 Microbacteriaceae bacterium X2B | reverse complement strand
GGCGCGGCGGGCGCGGCGGGGTCGCGGGTGGCGGGGTCGCGGGTAGCTGCAGAGGCGGCCGTGCGGCTCGGAGCCAGCCGCGCGATGGCCGCGACAGGGTCGGCGTGCGCGCGCACCTGCACCTCGCACGCGAACGGCGCCGTCGCATCCCCGTCGCCGATGCGGTTGGTGAGCCCGCTCGCGATCGGATCGAGGCCCGCCCAACTGAGGCGCGCGCCGGCGAGCTCGCGCACCGCGAGCGCCTCCTTCGGCCCGACGACGACCTCGTTCTGCTTCGGCCGCACCTCGAGCACGAAGCGCGGGCGGCCGTCGGGGGCCGGCGCGCCGAGGGCGAGACCGCGGCGCTGCCCGACGGTGTAGGCGTGGGCGCCGTCGTGCGTGCCGAGGGGCGTGCCCTCGCGGTCGACGATCGCTCCGGTGGCGCGCGGGATGCGACCGGCGAGCCATCCGCGCGTGTCGCCGTCGGGGATGAAGCAGATGTCGTGGCTGTCGGGCTTCTGCGCGACCGTGAGCCCGCGCGCGTCCGCCTCGGCGCGCACGACCGCCTTCGACGGGGTCGTGCCGAGCGGGAACATCGCGTGCGCGAGCTGCTCGGTCGTGAGCACGCCGAGCACGTAGGACTGGTCCTTCGCCTCGTCGGAGGCGCGGTGCAGCTCGCGGTTGCCGCGCTCGTCGGTGACGATGTGCGCATAGTGGCCCGTGACGACGGCGTCGAAGCCGAGCGCGAGCGCCTTCTCGAGCACCGCGGCGAACTTGATGCGCTCGTTGCAGCGCATGCACGGGTTCGGGGTGCGGCCGGCGGCGTACTCGGCGATGAAGTCGTCGACGACGTCGGTGCGGAAGCGCTCGCTGAAGTCCCACACGTAGAAGGGGATGCCCAGCAGGTCGGCCGCGCGGCGGGCGTCGAGGCTGTCCTCGATCGTGCAGCAGCCGCGGCTGCCGGTTCGCAGCGTGCCGGGCATGCGACTCAGCGCGAGGTGCACGCCGACGACCTCATGGCCGGCGTCGACCGCGCGCGCCGCCGCGACGGCGCTGTCGACGCCGCCGCTCATGGCCGCCAGAACGCGCATGGGTTCCAGGGTACGCGGGCCGGCCGTGCGACGCCGAACTGCCGAATGAGGGAGCCGCGCCGCATGAACACCGGAACGTGCGGGATCCCGGAGCGCGCGGCGGCGCGACTCCTTCCGAGGGCTACCGAAACGCTATGACATACGTACTGCAAGTGGTACAGGAG
>SCPB01000067.1 GCA_005502445.1 Microbacteriaceae bacterium X2B | reverse complement strand
GAACTCGTAGCCCTCGTCAGCCGTGAACACCACCTCGAACGTGCCGTCCTCCGAACCGTCATCGACGATCACGTACGAACTGTTGGTGTAGTCGAAGCCCTCCTCGTCGAGGCTCTGGTCGGACTCACATGTCGGGTCCGTCAGATCGATCGCCGCGGTCGCCTCCAGGGCAGGACGCGAAATGATGCGGTAGCCGAGGTGGGACAGTCCCTGAGGGTGCCCGTAGCTCACTCCGGTGTAGGCGCTCGTATCGATGAAGGCGATCGGCCAGACGCTGCCGCCCTTCACGCAGATGTCGACATCCCAGCCGGCGTTGATGGTCCAGGTCACCGTCTTGGTGCTGGCGTTCCACGCGAGCGTGCCCCAGTTGTCGGGCGCGACGGGGGTGAAGCTGCCGGATCCGCCTTCAGGCAGGTTGTCGAGAGCCGCGGGCTTTGTGTATCCCGAACCGTTGCAGGTGACGCCGTTGTCGTAGAGGACCGTGACCCCACTGGGAACAGGCGGAGGCGGAGGCGGCGTGGCGAGTGCGGGGCTCGCCCCGCCTACGGCGAAGCCGAGGGCGAGAACCGTCGCGGTCGCAGCAGCAAGAAGGCGTGTGCGCAACATGGGGGTGCTCCTGGGGGTCGGAGCCGAGCGCGCGTCGTCGCAGGGGCGCGCTCAGTGTTCGGGTAAGCAAGGCACGCCCTCGGTCACGGGGGTTCGCGAAAGCGTGTTCGGGTGGCGTCAGGGGGACGACGCCCGATCGGGTCATCGGGTACTTCGGGTGCTGGCGATGGGGGTCGCCGCCCGCGAGAATCGGCGAACGTCGGGTGTGCCGACTCCGCAGGTGAAGCTCACGTTATTCCCACCGGGTGCCATTGGCAACGTGAGCAGTCTGTTCTACCCCTGTTTAGGGGGCAGCGCCGGAGATGCGGTCATCTCGGCCTGCTAGTGCACGAACTCCAGCAGATCGAGTCCGAACGTTCGCAGCGCGTCGAGAACGCGAAGTCGCGTCGGCAGATCGCGGTCCTCGTAGTGCACCGAAACCGCGTAGGCGAGCCCGCCGCGAGGTCCGCGGAGGATTCCCGCCTCCGACCGCACGCCGTCGTCGGCTCCGGTCTTGTTGACCAGCCAGGTGCTGTGCTCGACGCCTCGGTGCGACAGCGGGTCGCGGCCGAAGGCGCTCGCGACGAGGGAGAGGTCGGTGTTGAGCGAGAGCCAGCCGAGGACGCGCTGACTCGTCGCCGGGTCGATGACGTGGCCGTGGGCGAGGGCGTAGAAGAGCCAGGAGAGCTCGGCGGTCGACCCCACCGACAGCTGCGGCGCGTGGTCGGGCCCGCGGTCGTCGCGGACGACGTCGAGCAGCGCCGTGCGCACGAGACCCAGTGACTCGGTGCGCGCGCGGACGGAGTCGAGACCGATATGCCTGAGCAGTGCGTTCGTGGCGACGTTGTCGCTCGTGGAGCCGACGAGCGCCGCGAGATCGGCGATCGGGAGGGCGGGCGCCTGGAGGTGCTGCCAGATGCCGGAGTCGGCCACGGCATCCTGCCCCGCGCGATCGACGATCGCGAAGTCGGAGATCGAGCGGTCGCTCAACCGCGCACTCACCTCGATGAGCAGGAGGATCTTGCCGATCGAGGCCGTCGGCAGCACGATGCGCTCGTCGACGGCGAAGACGCTCTGCCCCGATTGGAGGTCGACGGCCGCGACCGAGACGCGCGCTCCCTCGTAGGCGAGCCCGCCCAGCGCGCGGAACGCCGGCCGGAACGAGGGCGCCCGCTCGGTCGCGCGATGCCGCGCCGAGATCGGAGCCGCCAGGCGGGCGCTCCGATCGCGCAGCATCGGGGTCGTCACCAAATGGTCACGCGCTCCTTCTGGTCAAGCCACAGGGCATCGCCGGGGGCGACCGAGAACGCCTCGTAGAACGCTCCGATGTTACGCACGATCTGGTTGCAGCGGAACTCATTCGGCGAATGAGGGTCGACCGACAGCAAGCGCAGGGCCTCCTCCGGGCGGATCGCGATCTGCCAGGCCTGCGCCCACGACAGGAAGAACCGCTGGGCGCCCGTGAGACCGTCGATCACGGGCGGCTGATCCCCGCCGAGCGAGAGCAGATAGGCCTTCCACGCGATGCCGAGACCGCCGAGGTCCCCGATGTTCTCGCCGATCGTGAGCGAGCCGTTGACCCGGTGGCCCGGCGTCTCGGCCGGCTCGAGCGCATCGAACTGGGCGACGAGCGAGGCGGTGCGCTGCTCGAAGGCGGCACGGTCCTCCTCCGTCCACCAGTCGCGCAAGCGCCCGTCGCCGTCGTAGCGCGAGCCCTGGTCGTCGAAGCCGTGCCCGATCTCATGGCCGATGACCGCGCCGATCGCGCCGTAGTTCGCGGCGGCATCCCGCCCCGCATCGAAGAAGGGGAACCGCAGGATCGCCGCAGGGAACACGATCTCGTTGAAGCCGGGGTTGTAGTAGGCGTTGACGGTCTGCGGCGTCATGAACCACTCCTCGCGGTCGATCGGTCGGCCGATCTTGCCGAGCTCGCGGTGGAACTCGAACTCGCCCGCCGCCCGCACGTTCGCCACGAGGTCGTCGGCCACGACCTCGAGGCTCGAGTAGTCGCGCCACTTCACCGGGTAGCCGATCTTCGGCGTGAACTTCGACAGCTTGTCCAGGGCCCGCTCGCGGGTCTCGGCGGTCATCCACTCGAGCTCGGAGATCGACTGCCGGTACGCCTCGACGAGCTTCGCGATGAGCTCGTCCATGGCCGCCTTCGCCTCCGGCGGGTAGTGCCGCTCGACGTAGACCGCGCCGACGGCCTCGCCCATCGCGCCCTCGACGAGCGAAACGCCGCGCTTCCAGCGAGCGCGCTGCTCGGGAGCCCCGGTGAGGGTGCGGCCGTAGAAGTCGAAGGTGGCCTCGACGACCTCGGCCGACAGGTACGGCGCCATCGACCGGATGACCGACCAGCGCAACCAATCGCGCCAGTCGTCGAGGGGGCGGCCCTCGATCTCGGCCGCGAGCCCGGCATGGAACGAGGGCTGCCGCAAGACAACCTCGGCCAGGTGATGCTCGCTGATGCCGTGGGCCTCGCGCCAGCGCGCGAGGTCGAGGCCGGGCGCCGCCGCCTCCCAGTCGGCCCATGTGCGCAGGTTGTAGGTGGCCTGGCTGTCGCGGTTGCGCACCTTGTCCCAGTGGTGCGCGGCGAGCGCCGACTCGAGCGCGACGATTCGTTCGGCCCGATCGGCGGCCCCGCCGAGGCCCGCGAGGGCGAGCATGCGCTCGACGTGAACGCGGTAGGCGGCGAGTGTCGCGGCGTGCGCCTCGTCGCGGTAGTACGACTCGTCGGGCAGGCCGAGGCCGCCCTGCTCGACGAAGACGAGGTAGCGCTCGGGGTCGCCGGGGTCGTTGTCGACGAAGAGCTGCACGAAACCGTGGGCACCGTGCCGCTCGAGGCGTCCGATCGTGGCGAGCAGGGCATCCGGCCCATCGATCGCATCGACCTCGTCGAGAAGCGGCGCCAGCGGGTCGGTGCCGAGCACCTCGATGCGCTCCTCGCCCATGAAGCTCGCGTAGAGGTCGCCGACCTTGCGCTCGAGCGAGCCCGGCTCGGCGGCCTGCGCTTCGACGATGATGTCGCGCACGGCCTTCTCGGCCTCCTCGGCGAGGATCATGAACGAGCCGTAGCGCGCCTTGTCGGCGGGGATCGGGGTGCGGGCGACCCACCGGCCGTTGACGTGGCGGAACAGGTCGTCCTGCGGGCGGATGCTCGGGTCGAGGTCGTCGCGGTCGATGCCGCTGCGGAGCGCGTCAGTCACCCTGCCGAGCCTAATCGCGACCGACCTGATCGCGGCCCGCGGTCGAGAGCGCGGCGGCCGCGCCGGGAGCGAGCAGCGCGAACACGGCGAGTGCCGCCGTCGCGATGCCGGGGCCGGCCGCCGCACCGAGCAGCCCTGCGACAGGGTAGGCGACGGCGTACCACGCGTGCGAGCTCGAGAAGCGCGCCGCCAAGACAGCCGGCCTGTCCTCGGCCGCCACGTCGCGGCGGATGATCCGCCCGCGCGGCCTGCTGATCGCCGAGCTCGCGGCACCGAGCACGAGCGTCGCCAGGGACGCCCCGGCCGCCATGACGGTGCGGTCGGCGACGCGATCCAGGATGCTCGGGCGCGGCACCCCGACGACGATCGAGCCCGCCCCGAACAGCACGAGCGCCACGGCGAGCGGTGCAGAGGGGTCGGCCGGATCGGCCACGGCTAGCGCGATGAGCAGCACGGCGATGGCCGAGAGCGCGAATCCGGCCGACGCCGACTGCAGCAGCATGATGGCGAGGTAGACGTGCCAGGCCTCGGTCGCGAAGACCAGACCGGCCGCGACGACGACGCGGGCGGCATCCGCCGCGATGAGGATGCCCCGGCTCGAGCGCCCCGCGACGAGCGCGCTCGCGATGGGCGACACGACGACGTAGGCCGCGATCCTGACCGTGAGCGCCGTGCCGAGGATCTGCCCCGCCTGCTCGTCCTCGGGTCGCACCGCGAGCAGCGCGAGTCCGACGGTGAGCACTCCCGTGCCGACGAGTGAGGCGACCTGGGAGCCGAAGAGCGCCGCGAAGCAGCGGCGGCGGAGAACGGCGAGGATCTCAGCCCCCCGCGTGGTGACGCGGCTCGCCCGAGACGGCGCGCTCGGTCTGCCGCAGTGCCTCGATGACGAGTCGGCGCGGGCGCTCGTCGCGCAGGCGGTAGAAGGCTCGGCTGCCCTCCTGGCGCACGGTCACGAGCCGCGCGCGCCGCAGCTTGGCGAGGTGCTGCGACACGGCGGCGGGTGCGCGGTCGACGATGTCGACGAGAGGCGAGGCGGGGTCCAGTTCACCTCCATGCACATCTGCATGCATGCGCTGATATCAGGTCATGACGAGTCCGGACCTACGCAGTCGCGCGGAGGGGCACGTCGCGATCGCTAGCGCAGTTGACCGAATTCCTCCGCACGCCGGGTCGGCCCGGCGACCAGAATCGTGTCGCCCTCCCGCAGCACCGTCTCGGCGTCGGCGTTGCACCACGGCTCTCCGTCTCGGCGCACAGCCATGACAGTGACGCCGTGCTTCTGCCGGATACCCGTTTCGCCGAGGCGTCGACCGACGATCGATGCGTTAGGGCTCGTCTTGATGATCGCGTAGTCGTCGTCGACCTCGATGTAGTCGAGCGCCGCACCTCGGACGAGGTGGGCGACGCGACGGCCCATGTCCTTCTCGGGGTAGACCACGTGCTGCACACCGAGCTGCTGGAGGATCTGCCCGTGGGCGTCGCTCGTGGCCTTGGCCCAGATGTGCGGGATCCCGAAGGACAGCAGCACCGAGGTCGTGAGGATGCTCGACTGGATGTCGCTGCCGATCGCGACGACCACGCGGTCGAACTCGTCCACCGCGAGCTGTTTGAGCACCTCGGCCTTCGTCGTGTCGGCGCGCGCGACCTGGGTGAGCTCACCGTTGAGGCTCTGCACGATCTCCTCATCGGTGTCGATGCCGAGCACCTCGGTGCCCGACGCCATGAGCTCCAGGGCGAGCGATTGCCCGAATCGGCCGAGACCGATGACCGCGACCGCGTCCGCCTCGGCGATGCGGGAGGTGCGGGTTCCGG
Source organism: Microbacteriaceae bacterium X2B (assembly GCA_005502445.1). Classification (GTDB taxonomy): domain Bacteria; phylum Actinomycetota; class Actinomycetes; order Actinomycetales; family Microbacteriaceae; genus Microcella. The sequence continues at coordinate 3,073 of SCPB01000067.1, read as the reverse complement.
AGAAGATGCGCAGGCTAGCCAATGACGGGCCTTTCTTTCGGGAGTTCGTAGAGAATGCGACGTCGGCGCAGCACGAGCGCGGTGCCGAGGGTGAGCGGCCCGAGGCGCCCGAGGAACATGAGCACCATGAGCACGACCTTGGCCGCGTCGGGCAGGTCGGCGGTGATGCCCGTGCTGAGTCCGACCGTTCCGAAGGCCGAGACCACCTCGAAGAGCACAACGTCGAGGTCGAGGTCGGTGATGAGCATGAGCGCGGCCGTCCCCGACATGACCGCGGCGAGGGAGAGGAGTGCGATGGTGATCGCCTCGCGGTGCACAGCACGCGAGAGCCGCTTGCCGAAGATGTTGACGGCCGCCTCGCCCCGCAGCTCGGTGAGGATGATGAACAGCAGGACGGCGAAGGTTGTGACCTTGATGCCGCCGGCGGTTCCCGCTGGCCCGCCGCCGATGAACATGAGCACGTCGATTCCGAGCCAGGTCTCACTCGTCATCTGCCCGATGTCGACGCTGTTGAAGCCGGCGGTTCGGGCCTGCACCGAGTGGAAGAACGCGACGAGGAGGCGATCTGCCGGTGCCATGCCGCCGATCGTGGCGGGGTTCGACCACTCGAGAACGGCGATGTAGAGCGTGCCGAGGACGAGCAGCGCCGCCGTCATGGCGAGGACGATATTGGTGTTCATCGTCCAGTGCAGGGGCCGGCGGAACTCTTTGCGCAGCTGGCGCAGCACGGGGAACCCGAGTCCGCCGAGGATCGTCGCGATGGCCATAGGCACGACGATGACGGGGTCGGTGGCGAAGCCGATCATGTTGTCGCTGTACGGCGCGAAGCCCGCATTGTTGAAGCTCGACACGGCGAGGAATACGCCGTGCCACATCGCGTCTGCCGCGCTCTCGCCGTATCCGATCGCCAGTCGCAGCGCCACGATCGCGGCGACGACCGCCTCGATCGCGAGCGAGGTCAGCAGAATGCCCTTGGCGAGGCGCGCCGCATCGCCCGTCGTGACGCCGCGATTCTCGGTGCCCGCGGCTGCGCGGCTGCGCAACGAGAAGCGTCGCGCGAGGGCGAGCCCGATGAGCGAGGCGACGAGCATGATGCCGAGCCCGCCGAGCTGGATGAACAGCACGATCACGAGCTGACCGGAGAACGACCACGCGGTCGCCGTGTCGACGACGATGTGGCCGGTGACGGCGACGGCCGAGACGGCCGTGAAGGCCGCGTCGAGCACCGTGACCGAGTCGCCGTCGGCGTGCGAGAAGGGAAGGGCGAGCAGACCGGTCGCGGCGAGGATAGCCCCGAGGAATCCGAGTACCACCGCCTGAGGCGGGTTCAGTCGGATTCGCGGGATCGGACGGCGCGGAGCCGCCCCGGCGGAGGGCACTCGCGTAACCGTACTCCTGCGAGTCCCATTGTCAAGCCGGGCACGGTCGTCGGTGATCCGGGTTGTGACGACCGTCCGACGATGAGGGATGCGCGCACGAGAACGGGCGCCCGAGGTGCGGGCGCCCGTTCGGCGCGGCCTGGTTCGGCGCGGCCTGGTTCGGCGCGGCTCAGTTCGGCGCGGCTCAGTCGCGCGTGAACGCGTCCTTGACGTTGTCGCCCGCCTGCTTGAGGTTGGCGCTCGTCTGCTCGGCCCGGCCCTCGGCTTCGAGTCGCTCGTTGTCGGTGACCTTGCCGGCGGTCTCCTTGACCTTGCCGCCGAGCTCCTCGGCCTTGTGCTTCGCTTCGTCGTTCATGTGGCGCTCCCTTCGTCGCGATGGAGCCACCACGCTCGCAGATCGAGGTGCGCGCGGGTACGGGGTTGACGCGGAGGCGGCAGCGTGGTCACGATCCCACCGATCCGAGCCAGGCCGATCCGAGCCAGGCTCGTCGGAGGGCGCAGCAGCTCACACGGTGCGGCGCGGAGGGGCCGTGGTGTCGCCGATGCGCAGCGCGGTCGTGAACGCGACGTTCTCGACCGGCTCGCCGGCGAGGGCCGCGAGTGCGAGCCGCGCGGCAGCCCGACCCTTCTCCACGCTCGGCTGCACGATCGTCGTCAACCGGTGCCGCGAGAGGCCGTCGATGCGGGCTCCGTCGAAACCGAGCACGCTGAGGTCGTCGGGAACCCGCAGTGCGCGCTCCTCGGCGGCCTGGATCGCGCCGAGCGCGAGCAGGTCGCTCTGCCCGATGATCGCCGTCAGGCCGGGGTCGGCGTCGAGCAGGGCGCGCGCCGCGATGAGCCCCTCCTCGATGAGGCTGCCGCCGGCGACGATCGCCGGCGCATCGGGGAAGACGTCGCGAACCCCCGCGAGCCGCTGCAAGCCGGTGTAGGCGACCGACTCGTCCTGCCATTCCGAGGTGAGGGGGCCGCGCGTGTGCGCGCGGTCCATCGGCAGCGTGATGACCGCGACGCGGCGGTGGCCGAGGTCGTGCAGGTGCTGCGCGCCGGCGCGCATGCCGGGCCGGTTGTCGATGTCGACCATCAGCAGGCCCGGGCGCGGCTCGGCCTCGACGCCGATGAGCGGCACCTGGCGCTGGCTCAGCACGCGGACGGCGGGGTCGAGGTCGGTGCTGCAGCCGAGCAGGAGAGCGGCATCCATGGGAGCGTCGCGCAGGCCGCCGGTCTGGCGTTCGAGACTGTCGGTGAGCAGGAGGAGACTGTATCCCGCCGCCTCGATCTCGTCGGCGATGCCGTCGAGCAGGGTGACGACCATGGGGTCGCGGAAGGCGACGCGGATGCGATCCTCCATGACGACGGCGATGATGCCGCTCCGGCCCGTGCGCAGTCCGCGGGCGCGCGGGTCGGGGCCGCCGTAGTCGAGTTCGCGCGCGGCGGCGAACACGCGCTCGCGGGTTCCGTCGGCGACGGGACCCGCCCCGCTGAAGGCGAGTGAGGCCGTCGACGCGCTCACGCCCGCGCGCGCCGCGACCTGCGCGAGCGTCGCCCGTGCGCCGTCGCCAGAGGGGTTTGCCGGGGTCGCCATCGGCTGTTAGCGTAGTCGAATCCTGGTGTCGAATCGATTCGATTCGATCGCGAACCGACACGCTCCTCGGCGGGCGGGCACCGGGTCCCCACCCGCCCCTCGAAAGGTCGTC
>SCPB01000066.1 GCA_005502445.1 Microbacteriaceae bacterium X2B | reverse complement strand
ATCGTCGGGCGTGCGTAGCCGCGGTAGGCGCGCGGTCGCGGCGCCCGTGCCGCGGTCGACCGCTTCGTGCCGCCGAGCATCGCGCGCACGGGCGCGAACGTGTCGTTCATGATGAGGCCCGCCCAGACGAGCTGCCAGAGGTCGTCGGCGAGCCGGGCGTCGTCGGTCGCGCCGGTCGCGTCGGCGAGCTGGCGGAAGAAGAACCCGCCGCCGCCCGCGAGCACCGAGAGGATGCCCTCCTGGCGCTCGGTCGCGCCGGCGTCGGCCTCGAGGGCGGCCGGCTCGGCGAGGCTCAGAGGGGCGAGGTGCGGCAGGTGCAGGCTCACCCAGCCGTCGCTGCCCGGTAGCGATCCGCCGCCGGACCAGACGAGCTCGCCGCTCGCCATGAGCTCGTCGAGCCACGCGGGCGAGTAGTCGCGCACGCGGCTCGGCAGCACGAGCGTCTCCCACGCCGAGGCCGGCAGCGCGACGCCCTGCAGCTGCTCGGCGGCCTGCAGCACACCGTCGATCCCGCGCAGCGCGCCTGCGCGACTCACGTGCTGCCAGGCGGGCAGGAAGCGGCCGAGGGCTCCGGCGCTCACGGGCTCGATCTCGGCGCGGAGGGCGGCGAGGCTGCGGCTCCGGAGGCGGCGGAGCACCTCGGCGTCGACCCACTCGGTGCCGCTCGACCCGGGCCGGAACTCGCCCTCGATGACGCGGCGGTCGCTCGCGAGCCGGCGCAGGGCATCCGTCACGATCGCGATGCCCAGCCCCAGCCGGTCGGCGACGTCGTGCGCCGTGAACGGGCCGTGCGTGCGGGCGAAGCGGGCGACGAGGTCGCCGAGCGGGTCGGGCACCGGGTCGAGGAATGCGCTCGGGACGCCGTGGGGGATGGGCGTGCCGAGGGCGTCGCGGAGGCGCGCGGCATCCTCGACGACGGCCCAGCGATCGGCGGCAGCACCCGCGGCGTCGCGCACGCCGAACCGCAGCACGCGATTCGCTCGCGCGAGCTCGACGAGCCACTCCTCGACGGGTGCGCCCTCGATCGTGCGCGCGGCGAGTTCGGAGACCGAGTGCGGGCCGAGGATGCGCAGCAGATCGACGACGCCCTCCGCGTCCGTCGCGCGGCGGTCGGGGGCGAGGCGCTGCAGCTCGGCCTCGGTCGTCGCGATGACCTCGGGGTCGAGCACCTCGCGCAGCTCGGCGCGGCCCAGGAGCTCGGCGAGGAGGGTCGAGTCGATGCTGAGGGCGGCCGCGCGGCGCTCGGCGAGGGGGCTGTCGCCCTCGTAGAGGAACGCCGCGACGTAGCCGAACAGCAGCGAGCGGGCGAAGGGCGAGGGGCTCGGCGTCTCGACCTCGATGATGCGCAGCTCGCGCTGATCGATCGCCGTCGCGATCGCGGTCAGCCCCGGCAGGTCGTAGACGTCGCTCAGCACCTCGCGGATCGTCTCGAGCACGACGGGGAAGCTCGGGAACTCGCGCGCGACCTCGAGCAGCTGGCTCGCGCGCTGGCGCTGCTGCCACAGCGGGCTGCGCTGGCTCGGGTTGCGGCGCGGCAGCAGCAGGGCGCGCTGCGCGCACTCGCGGAAGCGCGCGGCGAACACCGCCGACCCGCCGACCTCGCTCGTCACGAGCGCGTCGAGCTCGGCCGGGTCGAAGAGGAACAGCTCGGCCCCCGGCGGCTCGGCCTCGGTGTCGGGCAGCCGCACGACCAGCCCATCGTCGGCCGCGATCGCGGCGCCGTCGAAGCCGTGCCGTTCGCGGATGCGCGCCGAGATCGCGAGCGCCCACGGCGCGTGCACCCCAAGCCCGAAGGGCGAGTGCAGGATGACCCGCCAGTCGCCGAGCTCGTCGCGGAAGCGCTCGATCACGAGGGTCGAGTCGGTTGGCAGCTGGCCGGTCGCCGCGACCTGCTCGGCGAGCAGCGCGTCGAGGTTCATGATGGCCCGGTCGTCGAGGCCGGCCGCGCGCAGGCGCTCGCGCCGGGCATCCGGCGAGGCGGCGGCGAGCTCGCGCGTCGTCGCGCCGAGCGCGCGGCCCAGCTCCGCCGGGCGCCCCAGGCCGTCGCCCTTCCAGAACGGCACCTTGCCGGGCTGACCGAAGGCGGGGGTGACGACGACGCGGTCGTGCGTGATCTCCTCGATCTTCCAGCTCGTCGCGCCGAGGGCGAAGACGTCGCCGACGCGCGACTCGTAGACCATCTCCTCGTCGAGCTCGCCGACCCGGCGGCCCGCGCCCTCGCCGGCGAGGAAGACGCCGAACAGCCCGCGGTCGGGAATGGTGCCGCCGCTCGTGACCGCGAGCCGCTGCGCGCCGGGGCGGCCGGTGAGCCGGCCGCTCACGCGATCCCATACGATGCGGGGGCGCAGCTCGGCGAACCGGTCGCTCGGGTACCGCCCGCTCAGCAGGTCGAGCACCGCCTCGTACGCGGAGCGCGGCAGCGTGGTGAACGGCGCGCTGCGGCGCACGGCGTCGAACCACTCGTCGATGTCGGCGGGCTCGAGCGCGACGTGCGCGACGGTCTGCTGGGCGAGCACGTCGAGCGGGTTCGCCGGCACGCTGAGCTGCTCGATCCGGCCGGCGAGCATGCGCTCGCTCGCGACCATCGCGTGCAGCACGTCCGCGCGGTGCTTGGGCACGATGACGCCGCGGCTGATCTCGCCCACCTGATGGCCCGCGCGGCCGAGGCGCTGCAGGCCGCTCGCGACGCTCGGCGGCGACTCGACCTGGACCACGAGGTCGACCGCCCCCATGTCGATGCCGAGCTCGAGGCTCGAGGTCGCGACGACGCAGCGCAGGCGGCCCGACTTCAGGGCGTTCTCGATCTCGGCGCGCTGGTCTTTGCTGACCGAGCCGTGGTGGGCGCGGGCGAGCAGTGGTTCCTGGTCCGACCGACGAATCGCGGATTCGTCGGCGCTGGCGTCGCGCGAACGCGATGCGTTCGCCTCATGCTCAAGCGCGCTCGCGTAGATCTCGTTGAGCCGCGCGGTCAGGCGCTCGGCGAGCCGTCGCGAGTTCGCGAACACGATCGTCGAGCGGTGCGCGAGCACGCGATCGACGATGTCCTCCTCCACGTGCGGCCAGATCGAGGGGTTCGTGGCCCCGCCCGACGCCGAGCCCTCGTCGTCGACGGGGCGCACCGGCGGCGGCTGCGTCATATCGTCGACGGGCACGACGACGCGCAGGTCGAAGGTCTTCGCGGCGGGCGGCTGCACGATCGTCACGGGCGCCTGCCCGCCGAGGAACCGTGCGACCTCCTCGACCGGCCGCACCGTCGCCGAGAGGCCGATGCGCTGCACCGGTCGCGGCAGTCGCGCGTCGAGCCGCTCGAGGCTCAGCGCGAGGTGCGCGCCGCGCTTCGTGCCCGCCACGGCGTGCACCTCGTCGACGATGACGGTCGTGACGCCGTCGAGGGTCTCGCGCGCGCTCGAGGTGAGCATGAGGTACAGGCTCTCGGGGGTCGTGATGAGGATGTCCGGGGGCGCCTTCTGCAGCGCCCGCCGCTCCGACGACGGCGTGTCCCCCGATCGCACGCCCACGGTGATCGTCGGCGCCGGGTGCCCGAGCCGCGCCGCCGTCTGCGTCACGCCGATGAGCGGCGAGCGCAGGTTGCGCTCGACGTCGACGCCGAGCGCCTTGAGCGGCGAGACGTAGAGCACGCGCGTGCGCCGCCGCTCGTCGCCGGGCGCCGGCGCGGCGATGAGCCGGTCGATCGACCACAGGAACGCCGCGAGCGTCTTGCCCGAGCCGGTCGGGGCGACGACGAGGGCGTGCCGACCGCTCGAGATCGCCTCCCACGCCCCGAGTTGCGCGGGGGTGGGCGCGGGGAACGCGCCGCCGAACCACTCGCGCGTGGCGGGCGCGAACCGGCCGAGCACGCGGTCGGGCCCGGGGTCGGTCATCCGCTCATTCTGCCGGTCGCCTCTGACAGCCGACCGGGGCGGACTCTCAGCCGTCGGCTCGGGCGTAGAAGGGGCGCAGGAAGGCGAGGACGTCGGCGAGCTCGGGCTCGCTCACCGAGTGCCCGAGCCCCTCGTAGATGCGATCGGTGACCGTCGCGTGGCGGGGCAGCCAGGCGTGGGTGTGCTCGATGAGCGCGGGCGCGATGACCTGGTCGAGCGTGCCGCGTCCCCAGAACACGGGCGGCCTGCGATCGAGCATCCGGTCGTCGGCGGGCGCCTCGCCGGGCACGGCGAAGCCCGCGAGGCTCACGGCGAAGTCGAAGCGCTCGGGCGCGTGGCGCAGCAACTGGATCGCCATCGACCCGCCCTGGCTGAAGCCGAGCAGGCCGACGCTTGCGGCGCGCACGCCGTCGAGCCAGTGCAGGATTCCGCGCGCGGCCGCGTTCGCCTGCGGCCCGCGATCCTCGGTGATGTCGTACCAGGAGTAGCCGGGCCCCGAGCGCAGGGGACCCCGCAGGCTCGCGATGACCGGCTGCAGGGGCAGGTACTGCGCGAGCCCGAACAGGTCGCCCTCGTGCGAGCCGTAGCCGTGCATGAGCACGAGCAGTGGCCGTCCGGCGCGCTCGTGCTCGGGGGCCGACCACATGATCGCGGAGTCGTCGATGAGCTGCATCCCCGTCATGCCTCTACTCAACACCACGCGCGCTCGCGGTCGGGCTGCGCGAATCCTTGGGGTATGAATGAGGTCATGGCCAACACGCGCACGCCCGATCCGAATCCCGGATGGCTGTCGGACGACGAACTCGTCGAGATCCGCCGCCGGCTGCCCCTGCTGTACGTCGAGGCCGTTCCCGTTCGCGTCGACGGCATGGGGCAGGTCACCGAGGTCGGCGTGCTGCTGCGCGTCAACGCATCCGGCTCGATGACGCGCACGCTCGTCTCGGGCCGCGTGCTCTACGGCGAGACGCTGCGGGATGCCCTCTTCCGCCACCTCGAGAAGGATCTCGGCCCGATGGCGTTCCCGCAGCTGCCGGTCTCGCCGAACCCCTTCCACGTCGCGGAGTACTTCCCGTTCCCGGGCGTCTCGCGCTTCAGCGACGATCGCCAGCACGCGGTCTCGCTCGCCTACGTGGTGCCCGTCACGGGAACGTGCGACCCGCGCCAGGACGCCCTCGAGCTCACCTGGCTCACCCCGGAGGAGGCCGCGTCGGAGCGCGTCTCGGCCGAGATGGAGGGCGGGCGCGGAGTGCTGCTGCGGGCCGCGCTCGCGTCGGTGGGCGTGCTGCCGTAGGGCTGCCGGCTCAGCGCACCATGCGGATCTCGGTGAGGCCTTCGAATCTCTCCAGCACCTCGGTTGCCCCGTCGGCGACGAAACCGTTGCGCGCGTAGAACGCCCGCGCGCGCGAGTTGCGGTCGAGCACCCACAGCGCGGCCGGGCGCGAGCCGATGACGGCGTCGAGCAGCCGCTGGCCGAGGCCCGAGCCGTGAACGGCCGCCCGCGTGTAGATCGCGTACAGCTCGCGCTCGCGCGGCGGGGCCTCGCCGCGGCCCGGTCCCGCGTGCGCGAAGCCGACGAGCCCACCGTCGTCCTCCGCGAGAACGAGGGTCTCGTCGTCACGCAGGGCGGGAATCGCTCTCGCCCAGCGCTCGGCGCTGCTCTCCGGCGTCGCCCTCGCGAAGAACGCGGCGCTCAGGAGGAGGCCGTACGCCTCTCGCCAGCACGTCATGTGGAGCGCGCCGAGGGACTCGGCGTCGGCGAGGGCGGCGGGGCGCAGCGTGACCGTCATCCGACCACGGTAGAGGATTCGTCGACTCGTCGGCCGGGTTGTCGCCCGAGCGCCCGAGCGCGGAGGCTCAGCGCCCGCGGCGCTGCCCGCCCGAGCTGTTGGAGCGCACGACCTGGCCCACGCGGATGCCGCCGCCGGTTCCACCGGGGGCGGAGGCGCGGCGCGAGCCCTGCCGGGTGCGCGGCGCGGCGGGCGACTCGGTGTGTCGTTGGGCGTCGGAGCGGTGCGGAGCGGCGTCGGTGCGCGGTGCGGCCGCACGGCCGCCGTCTCCGCGTCGAGCGCCCGAGGTCGCGGCGCCCTGCTCGGTGCGCGCGCCGGAACCCTGGCCGCCGCGGCGACCCGAGCCCGAACCGCCCGAGCGCGAGCCCGAACGAGCACCGGCCGAGGCCCTCTCGCCGTCGCGCCCGGAGCGCTTGCGCTGCGCGTTGGCGCCTTGCGAGCGGCCCCCGCCCTGCGCGGGCGGACGCAGCACGGACGGGAGCGCATCGGCGGCGACGCGGGGCGCGACCTCGCCGATGAGGCGGGTGACGGCATCCGATGCGACGGTGACCTGCTGGGGCTGCACCGCGATCGCGGCTTTCTTCAGCAGCGCGGCGGTGTCGCGACGCTGCTCGGGCAGCACGAGGGTGACGACGTCGCCCTCGGCGCCGGCGCGGGCGGTGCGGCCCGAGCGGTGCAGGTAGGCCTTGTGCTCCATGGGCGGGTCGACGTGGATGACGAGCTCGATGTCGTCGACGTGCACGCCGCGGGCGGCGACATCGGTCGCCACGAGCACGCGCACGCTGCCGTCGCCGAACGCGGCGAGGTTGCGGTCGCGCGCGGGCTGCGAGAGATTGCCGTGCAGGTCGACGGCGGGAATGCCCTCGGCCGTGAGCGCCTTCGCGAGCTTCTTCGCCTGGTGCTTGGTGCGCATGAAGAGGATGCGGCGGCCGGCTCCCGAGGCGAGCGCGCTCACCATGCGCTTCTTCTCGTCGACCCCCGAGAGCTCGAAGACGTGGTGGGTCATGGCGGCGACGGGCGAGTTCGCCTCGTCGACCGAGTGCGTGGCCGGGTTGTGGAGGAACTGCTTCACGAGCTTGTCCACGCCGTTGTCGAGCGTCGCGCTGAAGAGCAGGCGCTGGCCGTCGGCGGGCGTCGCCTTCATGATGCGCGTGACGCCGGGCAGGAAGCCGAGGTCGGCCATGTGGTCGGCCTCGTCGAGCACGGTGATCTCGACGGCGTCGAGGCTCACGAACTTCTGCTGCATGAGGTCTTCGAGGCGGCCCGGGCAGGCGACGATGATGTCGACGCCGGCGCGCAGCGCAGCGACCTGCTTGTTCTGCGAGACGCCGCCGAAGATCGTCGTCGTCGTGAGGCCGTAGGCGGCCGCGAGCGGCTCGAGCACGGCGTTGATCTGGGTGGCGAGCTCGCGGGTCGGCGCGAGCACCATGCCGAGCGGGCGGCCGGCGCGGCGCGGTCCGCCGGAGAGGCGGGTGCCGAGGCGCGCGACCATGGGGATCGAGAAGGCGAGCGTCTTGCCCGAGCCCGTCTTGCCGCGGCCGAGCACGTCGCGCCCGGCGAGGGTGTCGGGCAGCGTGTCGACCTGGATCGGGAAGGCCTCGGTCTTGCCCTGGCTCGCGAGGACCTCGACGAGGGGGTAGGGCACGCCGAGCGTGCCGAAGGTGGTGTCGTTCATGGAGGTGGCGCCTTTCGGGCATTGCGATCCCGGCGCACACGAACCGAATGGTCAGGATGCGCGGCGCGCGTCACGAGGGACGGCACGGGATTCAGGTGGCGACGGCGGCGATGGCCGCAATCAGTTCGCCGTGAGAAAGTGTCGAATCGCTGCGCGCGAGTCAGTGCGCGACGTGCGAGAAGAGGAAGCGTTCTACGACGCAGGGAACCCGTCATCGGGTTCGCAAGTCCTTCAACCGTAGCAGGTCGGCCCTGCCGGCGCCCCCCGTCTGCCCGTCGGGCCCCGAACCGGACCGTCGAGCCTCCCGCTCGCGTGTCCACCTCCGAGATCGTGCGCAGACCCCGCCAGATCCATCGCTCGGTGCTCACCACGGGCGCGGCCCCGACAACGGCCGACCGATCTGCGCGGTGCCGCTATGCCCCTGCAGTGCTCACGCGAGCACCGCCCGCCCGTCGCCGTACCGTTCGCCGACCGGGATCTCGACGTCGACCGTGTTGCCCGCCGGGGCGAGCGGGCACGCCCACGCCGGGTCGTATGCGCACGACGGGTTGTAGGCGAAGTTGAAGTCGATGACGATCGAGCCGGGATCGCGGCCCGGGCCGAGGTCCGCTCCCTTGATCGTGTCGAGCAGGTAGCGTCCGCCGCCGTAGGTTCCGCCGGAGTCGCGCGCGAGCGCATCCTTCACCGGCACGAAGAGACCGCCGCCGTACGAGCGCAGGCGCCACACGTCGAGTGCGCCGACGCCGGGCATCTCGACGAGACCGATGCGCTCGAACGGCACGACTCCGTCGGTGCCGGTGGGCACGTCGAGCTGCGCGGGAGGGGCATCCTCGATGACGCACTCGAACCGCCACGCGCGGTCGTAGGGTTTCACGCGCAAGCCGGTGAAGCGGTCGCGGTCGGCGGGCAGCAGCGGCGAGGCGGGGTGCTCGAGGAAGAGCCGGTCGCGCTCGCGCCGCCACAGGTCGTGCGCCGCCTCGAGGTCGAGGGCACGGCGCACCTTCTCGTACAGCCGGAACGTCGCCCGGCGCCAGCTGACGACGTCGAGAGCGGAGCGTGCCGCGTCGGCGGGGGATCCCGGCCCGGCGGGCTGATCTGCCGCGGCGGCGAACGGGGCGCTCACGTCGCGAACTCCGACGCCCAGCGCGGGGCGAGCCGCCTGAGCTGCCGCCCGCGCAGTCGCCAGAACACCCAGAATCCGGCCGTGACGACGGGCGTCAGCACGCCGGCCCCGACGTCGAGCCGGTCGCGGAACCGGGTGCGCCCGCCCGGTGCCGGCGAGATCGCCATGCGGTGGTGCCACGAGCGCACGAGACGCATCGGGCCGGTCAGCGGGCCGCCCGAGTCGTGCACGATGCGCTCGGTCGAGCCGTCGGAGAGCATCCGCGACTCGTCGGCCAGCCGGATCACCTGGATGCCCATCGGCACGACGCCGAGCAGGGCGAGCCGCACGCGGTGCTCGCCACCCGGCCAGCGCTCGGGGAACCCGCCGGGCTCGAGCGACTCCACGCTCGTTGCGGGGCCCGACACCGCCCGGAACACCGCCGGCGAGTGCACCGCCTCCCACGCCGCCTCGGGCGGGCAGTCCAGAACGAGATCGAGCGTCACACGCATGGGCCCAGTC
>SCPB01000065.1 GCA_005502445.1 Microbacteriaceae bacterium X2B | reverse complement strand
TGTCGGGGGCGGGCGCGCGAGTCACAGCGCGAGCTCGGTGCGGGCGCCGAGCGGCGTGCGGGCGAGCAGCGGGCCCCCGGCGGGGCTCTCGAGCCCGGCGAACTCGCGCTCGAGGGCGTCGCGGCCCTCGCTGAAGTGCGCCCACTGGTCCACGTGCAGTCCCACGACCCGTCGCGCGCCGAGCGCGAGGGCGGCGGCGCGCGCGTCCGCCGCCGTGAGGGTCAGGGTCGCATCGATCGCCGGGATGCGGGCGGCGCCGGCGAACAGGACCGCCGCATCCACCGCGCCGTGGCGGGCCGCGATCGCGCGCACGACCTCCACGGAGGCGTTGTCGCCCGAGACGTAGACCGTGGGTGCGCCGGGCGCCTGCAGCAGGAAGCCGCAGACCGGGCCGAGCCGCTCGGCCGCCTCGGGTGGGCCGTGCTGGGCGGGCAGCGCCGTCACGCGGGCTCCGTGAGCCGCATGGTCGGCGACGGCCGGGCCGACCATCGCGGCGAGGTCGAGGTCGACGCCCTCGCCCTCATCGAGCCCGATGACGGTCGCGGTCCCCTGCCCGGCCTCGCACAGCGCCGCGAGCGCCGAAGCCGCCGCGGGCGTCGTGATGACGAGCGGCAGGCTCAGTGCGAGGGCGCGGCCGGCGCTGTCGAGGTTGTCCTCGTGGTGGTGGTGCGAGACGAGCGCGAGGTCGACGCGGCCGAGGTCGGCGGGGGCGAGGGCGGGCCCCTCGGTCTTGGTGAGGTCGTTCTCGCCGGCGCCGTAGACGGTCGGCGGGTCGAAGGTCGGGTCGAGGAGGATGCGCAGGCCCGCCCACTCGAGCAGCGCTGTCGGGCCGCCGATGACGGTGACGGCGAGGGAGGCCGGGTCGGTGCGCGGGTCGGCGGTGGGGTCGGAGGCCGCGGCGACGACGGATTCGGCTGATGCATGCTCGGCGCTCATAGGCTGAACCTATGGCAGCCAGGCTCGAGAACGCCGTCAGCCCGTACCTCCATTCGCACGCCGGCAACCCCGTCGACTGGTGGCCGTGGGGCGCGGAGGCCTTCGCCGAGGCCGCGCGCCGCGACGTGCCCGTGATGATCTCGATCGGCTACGCGACGTGCCACTGGTGCCACGTCATGGCGCGCGAGACCTTCTCCGACCCCGAGGTGGGCGCGTGGCTCGCCGAGAGTGTCGTCAGCGTCAAGGTCGATCGGGAGGAGCATCCCGAGGTCGACGCCGCCTACATGACCGCCGCGAGCGCGTTCAGCGACCGGCTCGGCTGGCCGCTGACCGTCTTCGCGACGCCAGACGGCCGCGCCTTCTACGCCGCGACGTACCTGCCGCCACGGCCGATGGCAGGGGTGCCGTCGTTCCGACAGGTCGTCGAGGCGGTGCTCGAGGCCTGGAGCGCGCGCCGCGACGAGGTGCTCGAGAGCGCGAACGGCCTGCGCGACGCGATCACCACCGCGAGCCGCCGCGAGCCGGCAGCCCTGCCGGATGCCGAGTCTCTCGCCGCGATCGTCGCCGAGCTCGCGAGCTTCGAGGACCAGGTGCACGGCGGCTTCGGTGGCGCCCCGAAGTTTCCCGTCGCGCCGACGCTGCTCTTCCTGCAGGGCCGCGGTGCGGCCGGAGACGAGGATGCCGCGGCGCTTGCCGCCCGCACCTCGCAGCGCATCGCCGCGAGCGACCTGCGCGACCCCGTCGAGGGGGGCTTCTTCCGCTACGCCACCCGGCGCGACTGGAGCGAACCGCACTACGAGCGCATGCTCAACGACAACGCCCTGCTGCTCGAGGTCGCCGCGCGCGCCGGCGCGCGCGAGACCGCGGCCGGGGTCGTGGGGTTCCTGCGCGAGATCATGCGCGTCTCCGGCGGCCTCGCCTCGGGGCAGGACAGCGAGAGCCTCCTCGACGGCGAGCGGAGCGAGGGCGGGTACTACGCGCTTACGGCCGAGGCCCGCGCCGGGCATCCGCGTCCCGCTCTCGATGCGAAGGTTCTGACCGGCTGGAACGGCCTCGCGATCGGCGCGCTCGCCGTCGCCTCCCGGCTGCTCGACGAGCCGGAGTGGGCGCAGTTCGCGGGCGAGCTCGCCGACGAGCTGCTCGCCGCGCACCTCCTCCGCGACGACGAGGGGGCGCCGCAGCTGCTGCGGGCGAGCCGCGACGGGCGGCCCTCGACCGCTCGCTCCGCGCTCGAGGACTACGGCGACCTCGCCGTCGGCCTGCTCGAGCTCGCGATCACGACCGGCGAGCACCGCTACGCGACAGTCGCCCGCGAGCTCGTCGACGCGTGCCTCGTCGCCGGCGACCACGAGGCCGTCGCGACCGGGCGACCGATCACGGCCGCCGTTCCCGGCGGCGGCGACCCCGTGCTCGCGCAGCACGGGCTCGCGGCGGGGGAGGACCCGAACGAGGGCTCGGCGCCCAGCGGCGAGGCGGCGATCGCGCGCGCCGCCCTGCTGCTGCACCAGCTCACCGCCGAGCCGCGCTACCGGTTCGCCGCGGAGGGGCTCGTCGCCGCGCTCGCGTCCATCGCGCGCGAACGCCCCATCGCGTTCGGCGCGACGCTCGGCGTCGCCTCGGCGCTCGCCGCCCCCGCTCGGCAGCTCGTCGTCGTGCGACCCGACGGCGCAGCTCCGGGCGCGCTCGAGGCGCGCGCCCGCGGGCCACAGCCGGAGGGAACGCTCGCCATCGCGCTCACGGCCTCCGCGGCGTCGGCGTGGGCGAGCGCGGGCTTCGCGCTGCTCGAGGATCGCGCGCCGCAGGGGGAGGCGAGCACCGCGTTCGCGTGCACCGACTTCGTGTGCCGGCTGCCGGTCACGAGCGTCACCGAACTCAACGCGGGGGAGTGACGGCGGGCGGGCATCCGCCCCGGGAACGGACGGAGACCGCCTCGAGCTCAGCGCCCGCGCTCCGGCACGGCCGCTCCACCCTCCTCCAGCTCGACGAGGATCTCCTCGATCTCCTCGAGCCGCACGGGCGTCCATGGCGAGCTGTCCGGGTCGGCGGCGTAGGCCTCGGGGCTGTCGCCCTGGTTCCACCACTTCGACTCGTACGGCATGCCCTCGAACAGGATGCGCTGACCCTTGTCGTAGACGACCGTGCCCTCCCACTCGGGGTAGACGCCGTAGGGCAGTGTCGGGATCTCGCGCGGCTTCTCGCCCTCGAGGACGGGTCCGACGAGCACCCACGGGGTCTCCCACTCGTTGAGCACGGGGTTGTCGGGGATCTCCCCGCGCGTCCACCACTTCGCCTCGTAGACGTTTCGATACCAGGCGACCTTGCTGCCGGCGAGGTAGGAAGCCTCCTCGTTCCAGATCGGGTACGGGCTAGTGGCGGGGTCGTCGACGAAGTCGGCCGGGTCGCGCGGCTCGGGAGTCGTGACGATGCCAGCGCTCGCGTCGAGCCGGCCGGTGAACCCTTCGGCGAGGACGTCGGCGTAGCGCACCTCGCCCTGCGGCACGCCGGAACATGCGTCGGAGACGCGGCTGAGGTCGACATAGTTGGGTCCGCACTGCACATCGCGGTTGAGCGACCACATCGACATGCGGCCGATTCCCCGCTCGACGGCCCAGTCGTGGAGGGTCTCGGCGTCTTTCAGGGTGAAGACCTCGTCCACGACATCGTTCTGGCCGATCATCGGGGTCGCCCCGATCTTGCGCCACAGCGTCGCGTCGCCGAGCTCGATGTCGGCGAGCTCGTAGATGATGCGCAGCTGGCGGTGCGTGGCCTGGAGGGCGCGGATCGAGGCCTCCGCCATCGACTCGCCCTCCTCCTTCGAGTCGTTGTAGTTCATCGTCATGACGTTGATGCCCGCCACGTCGACGCCGGCGTCGATCATCTGCTGCACGGCGGTCGTGCCGTCCTCCCTGAGCCCGAACGGTGCGACGGGGAGGGTGAGCCAGACCGCGAGATCCTCGCCCGCGTCGCGGCGTCGCTCCTGCAGCGCGGCGATGGCCTCCGCGCGGCGCTGGCCGGCGACCGCGTCGGAGAGGTTCTCGCCCTCGATGTCGAGGTCGATCGTCGTGATGTCGTAGCGCTCGATGACGCTGTCGTACGCGCGCACGAGCTCGGCCGGGTTCGTGCACACGGTCGCGAGCTCGTCGTTGAGCAGGCCGCCGAACGAGATCGCGAGGTCGGCGCCGAGCTGCTCGAGGCGCGCGAGTCGACGGTCGAGGTCGAGCTCGACGGCGGCCTCCTCGAGGTCGTACGCGGTGCCCCACGTCGGGGTGCACGGCTCGGCGGGGTCGGCGACGATGAACGACAGCACGATGTCGCGCGCCGCGCCGGCGTCGACATCCTCGAACGCGAACACCGGTGTCGCGGTCGCGTCGACGTACCCGGCGAACCAGGGCTCCCGATCGCCCAGCGCGGCGGCGCCCGCCCAGCTCTGCATCGAGATGAAGCCCCAGAAGCCCAGAGCTGTCGTCATGAGCAGGGCGAGCGCGACGCGCGTCGGCGACAGCCGGCGACCGTCGCGCCAGAGGATCGCGTTCATCAGGCCGCCGCCTTCCCGGTCGAGCGGGTGGCGCTCGCAACGAGGGCGGGGGTGGGATGCTCGTCCGCGTGATCGTGGATCGCACCGTGGTACAGCACCGTCTGCCAATCCGCACGCGGGTCGCTCGCGGCATCCTGTCGGCGGGTCGTCGCCGGCCGGGGCGTCACATACAGCCAGTTGGTGAGCCCGATCGCGAGGTCGACGAGCGAGGTTCCGACCCCGATGTACGAGACCACTGCGGCGAAGGCGAGCACGGCGTTGAAGGCGGCGAACGCCGCATTGCCCCAGTTGCCGGCGGCGAGATCGCGCCAGAGGGTGAAGAGCGAGAAAGCGATGATCAGGTAGGGCGCGAGCACGTAGAGCAGCGGGATGGTCGTGCGGTTGCGCACCTTCGGCGTGCGTGCGAAGGGGATCTTCTTCGAGGTGATGGCCTGTTCGATCGACTTGACGACGCCCGCGAGGTTGACCGGCAGCAGGATCAGGTTGAAGCCGTAGATGCGGAAGGCGTCGCTGCGCTTGTAGCCCGCGTAGTGCAGGTCGCTCGCCATCGCGATGAAGTACGGCAGTGCGGCGAGGAGCACCATGGGGCTCAGCAGCCGACTGTCGTAGGGGTAGGCGAGCAGGAAGACGAGGCCGAAGCTCGCCCACGCGATCGACGACATGTAGTTGACCCGCAGCATGATCTCGATCGGGCTGATGCGCTCGCCGCGAGCGCGCCGTTCGCGGATCTGCCGAATGTACTTCGGCAGGATGAGGAGCCCGCCGTTGGCCCAGCGCCGGCGCTGGATGACGAGGGCGCCGAAATCGGGTGGGGTCGCCGAGTAGCTGAGCCGCTC
Source organism: Microbacteriaceae bacterium X2B (assembly GCA_005502445.1). Lineage (GTDB taxonomy): Bacteria > Actinomycetota > Actinomycetes > Actinomycetales > Microbacteriaceae > Microcella. Next base: position 4,033 of record SCPB01000065.1, on the reverse strand, counting down.
GGGGTAGTTGACGAGCGTCCAGTCGTGGGTGCCGAGGTCGATGCTCGACTCGGTGTCTTCGATCACGGTGCGGTCTTGCACGTACCGCTTGACGGTGAACCCGCCACGCGTCTCGACGACGACGATGTCGTCGAGCGCGCGCTTGCGGATCACCGCGTTGGCGCCGACCCAGAACGTCGCGTTGTGGTGCGAGAACCCCTGGTGCAGGATGTGCTGGATGTCGGTGGTCGCGGCCGCGAGGCGCTCGATTCGCGTGCTCGCACCGCGATACGAGGAGTACGGGGTCTGGGTCACGGCGACGCGGGCGTTCCCGGGCTGCTCCATCGAGTGCACGAGCCGCACGCAATAGTCCCGCAGCAGCATCGAGTCGGCGTCGAGAGTGAGGAGGTAGTCGGCGTCGGGCACGATCAGGTCGGCCGTGTCGCCGAACGGCACGGGGCGCAGGACCATCCCGTCGGGGGTGTCGTCGGCGACGTACGCGCCGCCCATGAGCCCGACGTAGGCGTTCAGGTTCATGGCCTTGTTCGCCTCGTGCGAGAGCGATGCGTACTGCTTGCGCTCGAAGGAGGTCAGGCTGGCCGTGAACGTCCAGGCGAGCCGTCGCAGCAGATGCACGGCATGGGCCGGCGTCAGCCGATACCCGTCGGCCGCGGCCGAGTCGAGGGCGCGCGCGGTGATGTCGAACTCATGACGGATCCCGCCGAGAACCTGCTCGACGAAGAACACGTCCACGTGATCGGTCATGGGGTGCTGCGACATGCGGGCGTCGAGCCATGCCACGGCCCAGCGGAAGTGCTCGGCGACCTCATCGACGTCATCATCGCTCAGCTCGGTCGTCTCGCCGACCTCGCGGGTGAGCAGAGCGTCGCGGAACCGGGCGCCGGGTTCGGCGAGCGCCTCTTCGATCTCGGCCGCGATCGCCCTGGTCGCGTCGAGACGTGCCGCGACCACCGGGTCACTCGGGGCGGGCGGATCGTCGAGCAGCAGGACGACGCGCAGCTCGGGGTATTCCTGCAGTGCGGCCGACCAGAGCGTCGTGGCGACGACATCGGGCTCCTCCGCGTAGGAGGGCACCAGCACGGTCATCGAGGTGTGTCGATCGGCGAAGTGCCGGTCGAGCTCGGCGCGGGGCACCCGCACGTGCGCGCGGAACCGCTGGAGTGCCCCGTGGCGGGCGACGAGGTACATGAGCGCCGAGAAGGTCAGGAAGGTCACGACGACGACGTAGGAGATGGCCTCGGTCGTGAATTGGAAGCTCTGCGTCCCGTTGTTCAGGAACTCGGCGATGACGGTGTAGACGACGTAGACGACCCAGAACACGACGGTCGCCACGATCGCGACGCGCGCCATCGCGATGCTGTGATCGCTCGGGCGCGGGTGGACGATGGGCAGCGGGGTGGTGCGCTTCTCGGCGCCCCATTGCCGCTTGCGCGCGGGGGCCGCGGTGGTGGCTGTCGCCGTTTTCGGGGTCTGCGGAGCGTGGGTTTTTTCGGGCATGGGGAACGACCTCAGCCACGGCTCTCGAGGGATTCGGGTGCCCTCGGGATATCGGGTGGTAACCGTGACAAACCGACGCTACGCCATGTGGGGATCTTTCGGAATCCCTATGGGGGGACAAGTGGTCCCCATTTCGGGGGACCAGAGTGAACATTCCGTGAACGACGGCCAGAACGGGCAGCGGCTCGGAGCCGAACGCTCAGCGCACCTGCTTCTTCGCGCTGATGACGCCCGTGTCGAAGCCCAAGAGGTGCAGCCCGCCGTGGAAGCGCGCGTGCTCGACCTTGATGCAGCGGTCCATGACGACCGTGAGCCCGCGCGCCTCGGCGTCGTATGCCGCCTGCTCGTTCCAGATGCCCAACTGCACCCAGATCGTCGGCGCGCCGATCGCGACGACATCGTCGACGACAGAGGGGATGTCGCCAGCCTTGCGGAAGACGTCGACGATGTCGGGCACCTCGGGCAGCGAGGCGAGATCGGGGTACGCCTTCTGGCCGAGGATCTCGGTCGCGTTGGGGTTCACGAAGTAGACCCGGTAGTCGCTCGACTGCTGCAGGTAGGTGCCCACGAAGTACGAACTGCGCGCCGAGTTCGGAGAGGCGCCGACGATCGCGACGCTCTTCGCGCGGCGCAGGATGCCCAGCCGCTCCTTCGCGGAAGGGCCGACCCAGGTGCGCTGCGACTTCAGCAGCTTCGCCAGCGGCGAGCTCGCCGGGATCGCGCAGGTGAGCCCGTTGGCGAGGGTGACGGTGGCGGTGTCGGCCGCGGTCGCATCCGGCACGGTCGTCGCGGTGGTCGGCACGCTCGTCTCAGCCATGGTCATGCCCCCTTCTGCGCGGCGTCGAGCGCCTGGTCGAGGTCGAAGATGATGTCATCGACATCCTCGATGCCGACCGAGAGGCGTACGAGGCCCGGCCCGATGCCCGAGTCGATCAGCTGCTGCTCGGTGAGCTGCGCGTGAGTCGTCGAGCCGGGGTGGATGATGAGCGTCTTCGCGTCGCCGATGTTGGCGAGGTGGCTCGCGAGCTGCACGTTCTCGATGAGCGCCTCGCCGACCGCGCGGCCGCCGCGCACGTCGAACGAGAACACCGAGCTCGGGCCGAGCGGCAGGTACTGCTGCGCGCGCTCGAAGTGGCGGTGCGAGGGCAGCCCCGCCCAGCGCACGCGCTCGACGCGCGGGTCGGCGTCGAGCCACTCGGCGACGGCGCGCGCGTTGTCGACGTGCGCCTGCATGCGGTACGGCAGTGTCTCGACGCCCTGCGCGAGCAGGAAGGCCGAGTGCGGCGCGAGGGCGGGGCCGATGTCGCGCAGCTGCTCGGCGCGCAGCCGGGTGAGGAAGGAGTACTCGCCGAAGTTGCCGTACCAGGTGAGGCCGCCGTAGTGCGGCACCGTCTCGTGGAAGAGCGGGAAGTTGTGGTTCGACCAGTCGAAGCGGCCCGACTCGACGACGACGCCGCCGAGGGTCGTGCCGTGCCCGCCGAGGTACTTCGTCGCCGAGTGCACGACGACGTCGGCGCCCCACTCGATCGGGCGGCACAGGTACGGCGTCGCGACCGTCGAGTCGATGATGAGCGGCAGGTCGGCCGCGTGCGCGACGTCGGCGAGACCGGCGATGTCGGCGATGTCGCCGCTCGGGTTCGCGATCGTCTCGGCGAACACGAGCTTCGTGCGGCCCGGGATGATCGCCGCGGCGTAGTCGGCGGGGTCGTCGCTCGCGACGAAGGTCGTCTCGACTCCGAAGCGGCGCAGCGTCACGTCGAGCTGCGTGATCGACCCGCCGTACAGGTTCGCCGAGGCGACGATGTGGTCGCCGGCACCGACGAGGGATGCGAAAGTCACGAACTGCGCGGAGAGTCCGCTGGCGGTCGCCACGGCCCCCAAGCCGCCCTCGAGGCTCGCGACGCGCTCCTCGAAGCTCGCGACCGTCGGGTTCGCGAGCCGGCTGTAGATGTTGCCGTACTTCTGCAGGGCGAAACGCGCCGCGGCATCCTGTGCGTCGTCGAAGACGAAGGCGCTGGTCTGGTAGATCGGCAGGGCGCGAGCGCCCGTCGCCGAGTCGGGAACGTTGCCCGCGTGCAGGGCACGCGTGCGGAAGCCATAGTCGCGGTCGGCCATGGCACCAGGCTAGGCGAGCCCGCGAGCGTCGACGGCACGGCTCGTCACATTGCGTAGCCTGCGCGCCACGGTGCCGGATGGTCGCTCAGATCCAGGTGGGCAGCCAGTAGTGCAGGCGCACGAAGTCGATCGGCACGGCCAGGCCCGTCCACAGCGGCAGGAAGAAGGCGCTCAGGGCGGCGGCGGCGACCACGAACGAGACCACGACCGCGATGCCGATGCGGCGCCGCCGCGCCGGATCGGCGGGCCCGCCGAGCACCGCGCGCAGAACCACGACGAGCGCGAGCATGAGGAACGGCGTGATCACGACCGTGTAGAAGAAGAACATCGTGCGCTCGGGGTAGAGCAGCCAGGGCAGCCAGCCGGCCGCGACCCCGGTGAGGATGACGGCGAGAGCCCACGGCGAGCCGAGGGGCGCGAT
>SCPB01000064.1 GCA_005502445.1 Microbacteriaceae bacterium X2B | reverse complement strand
CCTTGAGCTTGGTCTGCAGGGCGGTGAGGTCGGTGCCGCGCGCGAGTCGCGACCCGCGCTCGTCGACGACGGCGTAGCCCATGCGCAGGTGGGCGGGCAGGCGGTCGAGCTCGAAGTCGTCGGGCTCGACGGGCGTGAACGTCTGGCGGCGGATCTCGCGCGCGAGGAACTCGGTGATCGACAGCTCGCGCAGGTCGGCGCCCTCGGGCACGGCGGCGAGCAGCTTCGCCGCCCAGTCGGCGGCGGGCACGACGTTGCGGCGGATCGCCTTCGGCAGCGACTTGAGCAGGGCCGTCACGAGCTCGAGCCGCAGCCCGGGCACGAGCCAGTCGAAGCCCGCGGTGTCGAGGCGCGGCAGCAGCGGCAGCGGCACCGTGACGGTGACGCCGTCGTCGGCGGCACCCGGCTCGAAGCGGTAGCCGACGCTCAGGGTCTGCTCGCCGAGCGTGAGCCGGGTCGGGTACGCGCCGTCGTCATCGGCGGGCAGCTGCTGCGCATCGACGATGTCGTCCTTCGAGAGCGTGAGCAGATCCGGATGCTCGCCGCGGGCATCCCGCCACCAGCGCTCGAAGCGGCGCACGTCGGTGACCTCCGCGGGGAGAGCTGCGTCGAAGAAGTCGACGATCCGCTCGTCGTCGAGCAGGATGTCGCGGCGGCGCGTGCGCTCCTCGAGCTGCTCGAGCTCGCGGCGCAGCGACAAGTTGTCGCGCACGAAGGCGGTGAGGCGCTTGTCGATGCGCGAGGTGTCCCACTCGCCCTGCACGAGCGCGTGCCGGATGAACAGCTCGCGCGCCTGCGCCGGATCGGTGCGCGACAGCTGCACGCGGCGGCGCGGGATGATCGGCACGCCGAAGAGCGTCACGCGCTCGTCGGCGACCGCGGCGCCCTGCCGCTTCTCCCATCGCGGCTCGCTCAGCTGGCGCTTGGCGAGGTCGCCCGCGATCGGCTCGGCCCACGCGGGGTCGATCGCGGCGACCGTGCGCGCGAACAGGCGGCTCGTCTCGACGAGCTCGGCGGCCATGATCGCGGCAGGTTGCTTCTTGGCCAGGCCCGAGCCGGGGAAGAGCACGAACCGCCGCTGCCGCGCGCCGAGGTAGTCGCGCTTCTCGGCGTCGCGGATTCCGAGATGGCTCAGCAGGCCGCTCAGCAGCGCCTTGTGGATCGCATCGGCGTCGGCGCCGGTTTCTCGGAGGTCCCGCCGGCCGGGACGGCCGTCGGCGCTGGCGTCGCCGCGGGGGCCAGAAATGGCCCCCGCTCTTAGCTCCAGCGCGCGCGCCTCCTCCTTCGTGAGCAGCCGCAGCTGCGTCGCCTGGCGGGTGAGCTGGCGGTAGACGTCCTGCCACTCGCGGATGCGCAGGTAGTTGAGGTGCTCGGCGCGCACCTCCTTGCGGAACTGGTTTCCGCTGAGCTCGGCCTGGCGCTGCTGCAGGTGGTTCCAGAGATTGAGCAGGCTGAGGAAGTCGCTCGAGGGGTCGCGGAAGCGCGCGTGCAGCTGGTCGGCGCGCTCGCGCTTCTCGACGGGGCGCTCGCGCGGATCCTGGATCGACAGCCCCGCGACGATCGCCATGACCTCGCGCACGACGCCGTGCCGCTTCGCCTCGAGCACCATGCGGCCGTAGCGCGGGTCGAGCGGGAGCTGGGCGAGATCGCGACCGATGGAGGTGATGCGGCTCTCGCCACCCGCGGGCACGATCGCGCCGAGCTCCAGCAGGAGGTCGAGGCCGTCTTTCACGCCGCGCTTGTCGGGCGGCTGCAGGAAGGGGAAGCGCTCGATGTCGCCGAGCCCGAGCGAGATCATCTGCAGGATCACCGCGGCGAGGTTGGTGCGCAGGATCTCGGGGTCGGTGTACGCGGGGCGCTTCTCGTAGTCGAGCTGGCTGTAGAGGCGGATGGCGATGCCCGCGCTCGTGCGCCCCGATCGCCCCGATCGCTGGTTGGCGCTCGCCTGCGAGATCGGCTCGATGGGCAGCCGCTGCACTTTCGCCCGCGCGGAATACCGGCTGATGCGGGCGGTTCCGGTGTCGACGACGTAGCGGATGCCCGGCACCGTGAGGCTCGTCTCGGCGACGTTCGTCGCGAGCACGATGCGGCGCCGCACGCCCGCGGGCGCCCGCTCGAACACCCGGTGCTGCTCGGCCGCGCTGAGCCGACCGTAGAGCGGCAGCACCTCGGTGCTCGCGCCGCGCGCGCCCTGGCGAGCGAGGTGGCCGCGGAGGGCATCCGTCGCGTCGCGGATCTCGTTCTCGCCGCTGAAGAAGACGAGCACGTCGCCGTCGCCCTCGCGGCCGAGCTCGTCGACCGCGGCGATGACGCCGTCGATCATGTCGATCGCCTCGCCGGGGGTCGACGGGCCGTCGGCCACGGTGTCGATGTACGCAGTGTCGATGTACGCAGTGTCGTCGAGATCGGCGGCGCGGCTCTCGGTGTCGGCGCCATCCGGAACCAGTGGCCGGTACCGCACCTCGACGGGGAAGGTGCGCCCGCTGACCTCGATGATCGGAGCTGGACTGTCGTCGGCGGCGGCGAAGTGCTTCGCGAAGCTCTCGGGGTCGATCGTCGCACTCGTGATGATGACCTTGAGCTCGGGCCGACGGGGGAGGAGCTGCTTGAGGTACCCGAGCAGGAAGTCGATCGTGAGGCTGCGCTCGTGCGCCTCGTCGATGATGATCGCGTCGTAGTTCTTCAGCTCGCGGTCGCCGCGGAGGGCGGCGAGCAGGATGCCGTCGGTCATGAGGGTGAGGCGCGTGTCTCGGCCGACCTGGTCGGTGAAGCGCACCTTGTAGCCGACGAGTCCGCCGAGCTCGGAGCCGAGCTCCTCGGCGACGCGCTCGGCGATCGTGCGGGCGGCGATGCGGCGCGGCTGCGTATGGGCGATGCGCTCGCGCCCCAGCTCGAGCAGGATCTTCGGCAGCTGCGTCGTCTTGCCCGACCCGGTCTCGCCCGCGACGATGATGACCTGGTTCTCACGGATGGCCGCGGCGATATCCTCGCGCCGCTGCGAGACTGGTAGGCCTTCGGGGTAGGTGATGCGCAGAGGCGCGGCGCTGGTTGCGAGCGCGGTCGCCGACGACGCCGACGAGCTGGCCGGCGGAGTCTCGAAAGCCGCAGTCATGAGCCCTTCAGTCTACCGACGCGCGGCTCCGGCCTCGGTGCGCGCGGCGCCCGCACCGCCTCCACTTCCGCTTCCACCTCCGCCCCGGCTCTCTCGGCGGAACGAGGTGTCCGCCTCCACGCCCCTTCCACGGACGCGGAACATCTCGAATGGGCCTCGCGTTGTTCCGCGTCCGTGGAAGCCTGTGCGATGGGATCACCCCGCTCCCGGGCAGAACGTCTCTCCCCGCTCCACGCTCTCTCCTCGGCCGAGGCCGGTTCCAGGGGCGACGGCGCTGCCATGCGCTTGGGTGCTCGCGTGTGCTCCGGGAATGCGAGACGCCAGCGCCAGTGCATACATACGGAATCGAATGCCGGCATTAACTGGCGACCGACGGTTTCAATGTATACATTGAGAGCATGGTGGTCGAAGCGAGCGGGCGCGGACAGGCGATGACCGGCGTCGGTCGCCGGTCCGAGAACCGCACAGCCGGCGACGGCCCCATCGGCGCGGCCGCCGGCACCGCCGCCGATCGCGCCTACGACGCCCTCCGCTCCGCGATCGTCGAGGGTGAGCTCGCCCCCGGCGCCCCCCTCACCGAGGTCGAGCAGGCGGCCCGGCTCGGCGTCAGCCGAACCCCCGTGCGCGAGGCCTTCGCGCGGCTCGTCGCCGCCGGGCTCGCCACCGAGCGGGGTCCGCGCACGCTCGTGGTCTCCGACATCGACGCCGACGACGTCGCCGCGCTCTTCGACCTGCGCCGCGCCCTCGACGAGCAGGCGGCGCGCCTCGCCGCCGCCCGCGTTCTCGCGGAGCGCACCGCCGCGCCTGGGCTCGCGCCCACCACCATCTCAGCCGCCGCGACTGCCGCGGATGAGGCGCCGACCGCGGCCGCCTTCCGCGCGATTGCCGAGCGCTTCGCCACGGTGACGCCCGCCGTGCTCCAGGGCGACGACCCGCAGCGGCACGGCTACTACGCCCTCGTCGCCGAGTTCGACGCCGCCCTCGACGCCGCGCTCAGCACGAGCCCTTACCTCGCAGCCGCGATCGCGAGCACGCGCGTGCACCTCGCACGCGTGCGCCGCCTCGCGCGGGACGACGATGCGCGCCTCGCCGACTCCGCCGCCGAGCACGGCGCCATCGCCCGAGCGATCTCCGACGGAGACGGCGAGCGCGCCGCCGCCGCGACCCGGCTGCACCTGCACGAAGCCCTCACGAGCATCCACCGCCACCTTCCCCGCCCCGGCGCCGCACGCAGGGCCGCCGATCGCCGCCCCGAGGAGACCTCATGACGACCGTCCACACCGTCCGCACCTACAAGAGCAGCGAGCCGCTGAGCGCCGAAGACCAGCTCGCCGGGAAGCTCGCCGCGCTCGCCGCCGAGCAGGACCGCCCGCTCGACGAGCGGGCCGTCGACATGGTCATCAACCGCATCATCGACAACGCCGCCGTCGCGACGGCGAGCCTCGGCCGCGCGCCCGTCGTCTCCGCCCGCGGGCAGGCCGAGGCGCACCCGTACCGTCCCGGCGCGACCGTCTTCGGGCTGCCGGCCGACAAGAGGTTCAGTCCCGAGTGGGCCGCCTGGGCCAACGGCGTCGCCGTGCGCGAGCTCGACTACCACGACACCTTCCTCGCCGCCGACTACTCGCACCCGGGCGACAACATCCCGCCGATCCTCGCCGTGGCGCAGCACACCGGCCGGAACGGCGCGCAGCTGCTCAAGGGGCTGCTCACCGGGTACGAGATCCAGATCGACCTCGTGCGCGCGATCTGCCTGCACGAGCACAAGATCGACCACGTCGCCCACCTGGGCCCGAGCGCCGCCGCGGGCATCGGCACCATCCTGCGACTGCCGACAGACACGATCTTCCAGGCCATCGGCCAGGCACTCCACACCACGACCGCCACGCGCCAGTCGCGCAAGGGCGAGATCTCGACCTGGAAGGCGCACGCACCCGCCTTCGCCGGCAAGATGGCCGTCGAAGCCGTCGACCGTGCCATGCGCGGCCAGACCAGCCCGAGCCCCATCTACGAGGGGGAGGACGGATTCATCGCCTGGCTGCTGAGCGGCCCGGATGCCCGCTATGAGGTCCCGCTGCCCGACCCGCACGAGCCGCTCACGGGCATCCTCGACAGCTACACGAAAGAGCACTCCGCCGAGTACCAGGCGCAGGCGTGGATCGACCTCGCCCGCCGCCTCGGCACCGAGCACCCCGAGCTGCGCGACCCCGCGAACGTCGACCGCATCGTGCTGCACACGAGCCACCACACGCACTACGTCATCGGCTCGGGTGCCCACGACCCCCAGAAGTACGACCCGACGGCGAGCCGTGAGACGCTCGACCACTCGATCCCGTACATCGTCGCCGTCGCCCTGCAGGATGGCGGCTGGCACCACGTCGACTCCTACGCCCCCGAGCGCGCGGCCCGCCCCGACACCGTCGCGCTCTGGCAGAAGATCACGACGACCGAAGACGCCGAGTGGACCCGCCGCTACCACTCGCTCGACATCGCCGAGAAGGCCTTCGGGGGTCGCATCGAGATCGACCTCGCCGACGGGGGCCGCATCGTCGACGAGATCGCCGTCGCCGACGCGCATCCCCTCGGCGCGCGCCCCTTCGGGCGGGAGCAGTACGTGCAGAAGTTCCGCACACTCGCCGCGGGCGTGCTCGACGACGGCGAGACGGAGCGCTTCCTCGCCCTCGCCGAGCGCCTGCCCGAGCTGAGCGCCGCCGAGCTCGGCGGCCTCACCGTCACGCCGATCGCGCCCGTGCCCGCCGCCCCGAAGGGACTGTTCTGATGCTCTCCGCCACGACCACCCCGACCGAGAAGCGCCGCGCCTTCCGCGCCGGGCTCACCGGCGGCGAGCTGCAGGTCCTCCCCGGCGCGTTCACGCCGCTGAGCGTGCGCCTCATCGAGCAGAAGGGCTTCGACGGCGCCTACATCTCGGGCGCCGTCATGGCCGCCGAGCTCGGCCTGCCCGACATCGGCCTGACGACGCTCACCGAGGTCGCCCAGCGCGCCCACCAGATCAGCCGCATGACCGACCTGCCGACGCTCGTCGACGCCGACACCGGGTTCGGCGAGCCCATGAACGTCGCCCGCACGGTGCACGAGCTCGAAGACGCGGGCGTCGCGGGCCTGCACCTGGAGGACCAGGTCAACCCGAAGCGCTGCGGCCACCTCGACGGCAAGGCCGTGGTGGATGCCGACACGGCGATCAAGCGCATCCGTGCGGCCGTCGACGCCCGCCGCGATCGCGAGCTCGTGATCATGGCCAGAACCGACATCCGCGGGGTGGGTTCCGATCAGGGCGGGGGCCTCGACGCGGCGCTCGATCGTGCGAAGGCGCTCGTCGACGCCGGCGCCGACGCGATCTTCCCCGAGGCGATGGGCACGCTCGAGGAGTTCGCGGCGATGCGCGCGGCCGTCGACGTGCCGATCCTCGCCAACATGACCGAGTTCGGGAAGAGTCAGCTCTTCACGCACCAGCAGCTCGCCGACGTCGGCGTCAACATGGTCATCCACCCCGTGTCGCTCCTGCGCATCGCGTTCGGCGCGATCGAGCGCGGGCTCGACACGCTGCTGTCGACCGGCACGCTCGACGACGAGGTCGCGGGCATGCAGACTCGGGGCAGGCTCTACGAGCTGCTCGACTACGAGTCGTACAACGCCTTCGACTCGAGCATCTTCACCTACACCGGCCGCTGAGCGCCCGCCAACCCGAAGGAGAACCCCGTGACCGAAGACATCCGCAAGGGTCTCGCCGGCGTCGTCGTCGACCACACCGCCGTGTCGAAAGTGAATCCCGACACCAACTCGCTGCTCTACCGCGGCTACCCCGTGCAGGAGCTCGCCGCGCGGTGCACCTTCGAGGAGGTCGCCTACCTGCTGTGGCACGGCGAGCTGCCCGACGAGCGGCAGCTCGCCGAGTTCGAGACCCTCGAGCGCTCGCTGCGCCGGCTCGACCTCACGGTCAAGCACGCGATCGACGCGCTGCCGCTCAGCGCGCATCCGATGGATGTCGTGCGCACGGCCGTGAGCGTCATCGGCGCTCTCGACGAATCGCTCACCACCGACCGCACGTGGATCGACGGCGACCTCACCCTCGAGCGCAGCATCCGGATGTTCGCGCAGCTGCCGGCGATCGTCGCCTACGCGCAGCGGCGCCTGCGCGGCGAGCACCTCGTCGAGCCGCGCGACGACCTCGGCTATTCGGCCAACTTCCTGCACATGACCTTCGGCGAGGTGCCCGAGAAGGTCGTCGTCGATGCGTTCGACGTGTCGATGATCCTGTACGCCGAGCACTCGTTCAACGCCTCGACGTTCACGGCGCGTGTCATCGCCTCGACGCTCAGCGACGTCTACTCCGCCGTCGTCGGAGCGATCGGCGCGCTCAAGGGCCCCCTGCACGGCGGCGCCAACGAGGCCGTCATGCACGCCTTCGAGGAGATCGGCTCGGCCGACCGCGCGCAGGGCTGGCTCGACGAGGCGCTCGCCGAGAAGCGCAAGATCATGGGCTTCGGCCACCGCGTCTACAAGAACGGCGACTCGCGCGTGCCGACCATGAAGGCCGCCCTCGAGACTCTCGTGGCGCACTACGAGCGCCCCGAGGTGCTCGACCTGTACGAGGCGCTCGAGTCGGCAATGGCGGCGGCGAAGAACATCAAGCCCAACCTCGACTACCCCTCCGGCCCCGCCTACAACCTCATCGGCTTCGACACCACGATCTTCACACCGCTGTTCATCGCCTCGCGCGTCACCGGCTGGACGGCGCACGTGCGCGAGCAGCTCGCCGCGAACGCGCTCATCCGTCCGCTGAGCGCGTACAACGGCCCCGAGGAGCGCCACCTCTCGGCCTCATGAGCGACGATGGGGGGATGACCGACGCGATCCCCACTCCGCACCTGACCCTCAATGACGGCCGCAGCATCCCGCAATTGGGGCTCGGGGTGTTCCTCGTCGACCCGGCGGAGGCCGAGCGCATCGTCTCCGACGCCCTCGAGGTCGGCTACCGCCACATCGACACGGCGATGATCTACAAGAACGAGGAGGGCGTCGGTCGCGCGATCGCGGCCTCGGGCATTCCGCGCGAGGAGCTCTTCATCACGACGAAGCTGTGGAACAGCGACCAGGGCACCGACTCGGCGCGCGCCGCGCTCGACACCTCGCTGCAGAAGCTCGGGCTGTCGTATGTGGATCTGTACCTCATCCACTGGCCGGCGCCGAAGTATGGCAAGCACGTGGAGTCGTGGCAGACGCTCGTCGAGCTGCGGGAGACGGGCAAGGCCCGCTCGATCGGCGTGTCGAACTTCATGCAGACCCACCTCGACGACCTCGCTGTCGTATCGGACGTCGTGCCGGTCGTCAATCAGGTCGAGCTGCACCCGGCCTTTCAGCAGCGCGAGCTGCGCGCCTTCCAGGAACCGCGGGGCACGCTCACCGAGGCGTGGGGGCCGCTCGGGCAGGGCAAGTACGAGCTCGCCTCTCTTGCCGGGCTCAGCGAGATCGCCGAGCAGCACGGCAAGAGCGTGCAGCAGGTCGCGATCCGCTGGCACCTGCAGGAGGGCGTCATCGTCTTCCCGAAGACGACGAAGCGCGAGCGCATGATCGAGAACGCCGAGGTGTTCGACTTCGAGCTCTCGGCCGATGAGATGGCGACGATCGCCGCCGCGGATCAGGACCTGCGCGTCGGCGCCCACCCGCTCACGACCGAGTTCTAGGTCGCGCGGATGCGCGGCTGGCCGGAGGGCGATCACACGCCTGCTGGGCGCGTCCTCGTCCGTCGGTGCACGGAGGCCGACGTCGCCGCGCTCGAGTCGGGCGAGCCGCCCGGCAGCGGCTACGTGCGCGGCGCCTGCGCGCGCCAGAAGGAGGGCGCTGTCGACTTCCTCGTAGTTCTTGTCGACGGTGCGCCGGTGGGCTCGGCTGAGCTCACTCACGACGACCCGCCGGAACTGAAGAACCTCGGCGTCGATGAGGCGGCCCGCGGCCGGGGCCTGGGGGCGGCGATCGTGCGCGCCGCAGAGGCGCTCGTTGAGGAACGCATTCCGACCGTCGCGGTCGGACAGCGCGCTCTTGTGGTTGGAGTGGGTCTCGAGAACCCGCGAGCGGCCGCACTCTACGAGCGGCTTGGCTACGAGCGCACGGGGGAGCTTTCAACCACGACGTACACCTACGTCGACTCGTCAGGCATCACGAAGACGGCGACCGAGCGCGACGAGGAGCTCATCAAGCGCTGGTGAGCCGCGTTCGCCCGCAGGCCCCATGTGCCGCGCCGGAGCGGGTCGGCGGGCGGCTCGCTGGTTCGCCTCACACACTTTCGGGCTACTCACACCGAAAGAGTCGTGTGACGCGCTGCTTTCAGTGTGAAGGCGAGCGTGGACGGCCCGGGGCCTGGGCTGGGG
>SCPB01000063.1 GCA_005502445.1 Microbacteriaceae bacterium X2B | reverse complement strand
GTGTCGGCCGCGGTGCGGGCCGCGCTCATACCCGGCAGCTCGGTGCCCGTCGTCGTCTTGCCGCTCATAGCGCCCGAGTCTACTGAGCACGGGCCGTTCGGGCCGTGCGACGGGCCGAACGCGGCCCGTCGACCCGAGCGCTTCGCACGCCCGCGCCTACCGGGCCCGCGGGTGCGCGGTCGCCCACGCCTCGCGCACGGCGTCGGCCGTCACGAGCGTGTACAGCTGCGTCGTCGCGACGCTCGCGTGGCCGAGCAGCTCCTGCACGACGCGCACGTCGGCGCCGCCCTCGAGCAGGTGGGTCGCGAACGAGTGCCGCAGGGTGTGCGGCGACAGCTCGACGTCGAGGCCCGCGCGTTCTGCCGCCGCCCTGATCACGAGCCAGGCCGACTGCCGGCTCAGCCGCGCCCCGCGCGCTCCGAGGAACAGCGCCGGCGTCGACGCGCCGCGCGGGGCGAACAGCGGCCGCGCCCGCACGAGGTAGGCGTCGAGAGCCTCCTGCGCGTACCGCCCGAGCGGAACGATGCGCTGCTTGCGCCCCTTGCCGAAGAGCCGCACGGCTGTTCCGACGCGCGCGTCGTCGCCGATGACGTCATCGACGTTGAGGTCGATCGCCTCGCTCACGCGCGCTCCGGTCGCGTAGAGCAGCTCGAGCAGGGCGCGATCGCGCAGCATGATCGGGTCATCCCCCGCGCAGGCCTCGAGCAGCCGCTCGACGTCGGCGATCGCGATCGCCTTCGGCAGGCGCCTGGGCTGCTTCGGCGGCTTCTGGTCGGCGGCGACATCCCGGGTCAGGATGCCCTCCTCGACCAGGAAGCGGTGCCAGCCACGCACGCTCGACAGCATGCGGGCGGCGCTCGAGGCGCTCACGGGGGCCGGGGCCGCGGCGCCCTCGCCGACCTCGCGCGGCGCGGGGCCCGACCCGCGCACGTCGCTCGCGCCGCGCGGGTCGCGGATCGCCGTGACGAAGGCCGCGACATCCTGGCTCGTGATGTCGGCGAGGTCGACGCGACCGAGGCCGGCGACGAAGGCGGCGTAGCGGCTCAGGTCGCGGCGGTAGGCGGCGACGGTGTGCGGGCTGCGGCCGCGCTCGAGGGCGACATGACGCAGGTAGCGCTCGACGGCGCGGCCGATCGGCGCGACTTCGCCCCCGCCGGCCGCCACGCTCAGCCCCGCGTGCGCCGGGCGTGCGCGGCGAGCACCGCGGCGACGAGGATCCCGTTGCGCAGCCGCCCCGCGAGCACGGCCTCGACAGCCTCGTCGAGCGGAGTCCAGCGCAGCACGATGTCGAGCTCCTCCGCCTCGCGGGCGTACACCTCGGCCGCGGGCGAGAGCCGCGAGGCGAGGAAGATCGGAATCACCTCGTCCGAGCCGCCGGGGGTCGTGTGCACGGTCACGAGCGGCTCCCAGTGCTCGGCGGTGAGGTCGGCCTCCTCGGCGAGCTCGCGCCGGGCAGCCTCGAGCGGGTCCTCCCCCTCGACGTCGAGCAGCCCGGCGGGCAGCTCCCAGTCGCGCGACTGGATGGGGTGGCGGTACTGCTGGATCAGCAGCACGCGACTCTGCTCGTCGACGGCGAGCACGGCGACGGCGCCCGGGTGCTCGACGAACTCGCGCACGAGCGTCGAATCGCCGTAGGCGAAGCGCTCGCGGCGGATATCCCACACCTTCCCCGCGAAGGCGACCTCCGACTCGAGCACCTCGACCGAGTGCGCCTCGTCGGCGAGCACGGGCGACTCGCCGGCGGCGGGCATCGTGCCGCTCATGCCTCCGCCGTCGCCTCGTCGTCGAAGAGGCGGCTCGCGAGCTGGCGCTCGATCGCCGCGCCGACGAGCCCGGCGAACAGCGGGTGCGCGTTGTTGGGGCGCGAGCGCAGTTCGGGGTGGGCCTGCGTCGCGACGTAGTAGGGGTGCGCCTCGCGCGGCAGCTCGACGTACTCGACGAGCGTGCCGTCGGGGCTCGTGCCCGAGAACGTCAGGCCCGCCGCCGAGATCTGCTCGCGGTAGGCGTTGTTGACCTCGTAGCGGTGGCGGTGGCGCTCGTGCGAGACCTCGGCGCCGTACACCTCGGCGACGATCGAGCCGGGCGCGAGCGCCGCCTCGTACAGCCCGAGGCGCATCGTGCCGCCGAGGTCGCCGCCGGCGATGATGTCGACCTGCTCCGCCATCGTCGCGATGACGGGGAACTCGGTCTCGGGGTCGAATTCGGTCGAGGATGCCCCGGGCAGGCCCACGACGTCGCGCGCGTACTCGATGACCATGCACTGCAGCCCCAGGCACAGGCCGAGCGTCGGGATCTTGTTCTCTCGGGCGAACTTCAGCGCGCCGAGCTTGCCCTCGATGCCGCGCACGCCGAAGCCGCCGGGCACGCAGATGCCGTCGACGTCGCCGAGCATCCTCGCGGCGCCCTCGGGGGTCTCGCACTCGTCGCTCGCGATCCAGCGGATCGCGACCTTCGCCTGGTGCGCGAAGCCGCCCGCGCGCAGCGCCTCGGTGACGCTCAGGTAGGCGTCGGGCAGGTCGATGTACTTGCCGACGAGGCCGATCGTGACCTCGCGCTTGGGCTCGTGCACGGCCGTGAGCAGCTCGCGCCAGCCGTCCCAGATCACCTCGCCCGCGTCGAGGTCGAGCTGGTCGATGATGTAGGCGTCGAGGCCCTGGCTGTGCAGCATCGACGGGATGTCGTAGATCGACGTGACGTCGACCGCGTTGACCACGCCGGCTTCTTCGACGTCGCACATGAGCGCGATCTTGCGACGGTTCGCGCTCGTGACGGGGCGGTCGCTGCGCAGCACCAGGGCATCCGGCTGGATGCCGATGGAGCGCAGGGCCGCGACCGAGTGCTGCGTCGGCTTGGTCTTCTGCTCGCCGCTCGCGCCCATGAACGGCACGAGGCTCACGTGCACGAAGAACACGTTCTTGCGGCCCAGCTCGTGGCGCACCTGGCGCGCCGACTCGATGAACGGCTGCGACTCGATGTCGCCGACGGTTCCGCCGATCTCGGTGATGATGACGTCGGGCTGCGGGTCGTCCTGCGCCTGCAGGCGCATGCGGCGCTTGATCTCGTCGGTGATGTGCGGAATGACCTGCACGGTGTCGCCGAGGTACTCGCCGCGGCGCTCCTTCGCGATGACCTGCGAGTAGATCTGCCCGGTCGTGACGTTGGCGGCCTGAGTGAGGTTGATGTCGAGGAACCGCTCGTAGTGCCCGATGTCGAGGTCGGTCTCGGCGCCGTCGTCGGTGACGAAGACCTCGCCGTGCTGGAACGGGTTCATCGTGCCCGGGTCGACGTTCAAGTACGGGTCGAGCTTCTGCATGACGACGCGCAGGCCGCGCGCGGTGAGCAGGTTGCCGAGGCTCGCGGCGGTGAGACCCTTGCCGAGGGAGGAGACCACACCCCCGGTCACGAAGATGTGCTTAGTCGTCTTGGGGCCCTGGTCGGAAGTGTTCGCCACGGGGTTCCATGCTATCCGAATCGTGACCGTCCGCCTCTCGACGCGCGCACGCCGTGAGCGTACGGAACCGAGCGCCGACGACCGGATGCTCTCCGCGGGTGGCCCGCCGGCTCGACTACGCCCGCGCGCGCTCCTGCGCCATGTCGACGAGCTCGCGCGCGTGGGCGAGGCCGCTCTCGCTGTCGGGCAGGCCGCTCAGCAGGCGCGCCATCTCGGCGATGCGCTCCTCGCCCTCGAGCTGCTGCACGCTCGAGGCCGTGACCTCGCCGTCGTCGCCCTTGACCACGCGCAGATGGTTCGTCGCGAATGCGGCGACCTGCGCGAGGTGCGTGACGACGATCACCTGGGCGGTCTCGGCGAGGCGCGCGAGGCGACGGCCGATCTCGATCGCGCTCGCGCCGCCGACTCCCGCGTCGACCTCGTCGAAGATGAATGTCGGCACGGGGTCGCTGCCGGCGATGACGACCTCGAGCGCGAGCATGACGCGCGAGAGCTCGCCGCCGCTCGCACCCTTCGCGATCGGGCGGGGTTCGGCGCCCGCGTGGGGCTGCAGCAGGATCGCCACCTGGTCGCGGCCGCTCGCGGTGAACTCCTCGCGCGTGCTCACCTCGACGGTCAGGCGCGCGTTGGGCATGGCGAGTGCGGCGAGCTCGGTGGTGACGGCGGCAGCGAGCCGCTCGGCGGCGGCGCGACGCAGGGCGCTCAGTCGGTCGGCGAGAGCCGTGAGCGCGGCGTGGTCGGCCGCGACGCTCGCGCGCAGTCGCTCGATGCGCGCGTCGTCCTGGTCGAGCTCGATCAGCCGCCTCGAGCCCTGCTCGAGGAGGTCGATGACGTCGTCGAGGCTCGAGCCGTGCTGTCGCACGAGCCCCGCGAGCACGGATCGGCGCTGCTGCACCGCCTCGAGCTCGCGCCCGCCGTCGGTGTCGAGCGAGGCGAGGTAGCTCGACAGCTGCAACGCCGCCTCGCTCAGCACGTAGCCGGCGTTCGCGATCGACTCGACGATCGGCTCCAGCTCGGCATCGTGGCCCGCGACCCGCTCGATCGTGCGCCGCGCGGCCTCGATGAGACTCACGGCGTCGCGCTCGTCATAGAGTGACTCGCTCGAGATGAGCTCGTGGGCCTGCGCGGCGGCCAGGCGCAGATCTTCGACGTTCGCGAGGCGGTCGACGCGCGCGGCGAGCTCGGAGTCCTCCCCGCGCTGCGGGGCAGCCGCTTCGATCTCGTCGAGGGCGCGACGCAGCTCGTCGGCCTCGCGTGCGCGCTGGTCGCGGTCGGCGACGAGCGTCTCGAGGTCGGCCTGCGCCTCGCTCCAGCGGCCGTGCACCTCGAGGTAGTCGCCGAGCACCGCGGCGAGCTCGGCGCCCGCGTAGCGATCGAGGGCCTCGCGCTGCGCCGTCGCCGACTTGAGCCGCAGCTGGTCGCTCTGCCCGTGCACGACGACGAGCTGCTGGCCGATCTCGGTGAGCACCCCGACGGGGGCCGAGCGACCGCCGACCACCGCGCGGCTGCGGCCCTCGCTCGAGAGCGAGCGGCTCAGGATCAGTTCGTCGCCGTCGATGTCGCCCCCGGCATCCCGCACGCGCTCGGCGACCCCGCCCTCGGGGTCGACGCGCCAGCGGCCCTCGACGAGCGCCTGATCGCTGCCGAGCCGCACGACCCCCGAGTCGGCGCGATCGCCCAGCAGCAGGCCGAGCGCGGTGACGACCATGGTCTTGCCCGCACCCGTCTCACCCGTCAGCGCCGTGAATCCGGGCCCGAGCGGCAGCACGGCCTCGCCGATGACCCCGAGCCGGCGGATGCTGATCTCGTCGATCACCCCGTCGCGCCTCCCTCCGGCCCGCGCCACCCGGTGACGGGCAGCGCGAACTTGTTGACCAGGCGGTCGGTGAACGGCCCCTGGTGCAGGCGCGCGAGGCGCACGGGGGTCGAGGAGCGACGGGCGACGACGCGCGCGCCGACGGGCAGGTCGAAGGCGCGGCGGCCGTCGCACCACAGGATTCCGAGACCCGGGGTGCGCTCGAGCAGCTCGACCGCGAGCGATGAGTTCGGGCCGACCACGAGCGGCCGCGCGAAGAGCGCGTGGGCGCTGAGCGGCACGAGCAGCAGCGCGTCGAGGCTAGGCCAGACGATCGGCCCGCCGGCCGAGAAGGCGTAGGCGGTCGATCCGGTGGGGGTCGCCATGACGACGCCGTCGCAGCCGAAGCTCGACAGGGGGCGACCGTCGACCTCGACGACGACGTCGAGCATGCGCTCGCGGCTCGCCTTCTCGACCGTCGCCTCGTTGAGGGCCCAGGTCTCGTGGATCACCTCGGTGCCGAGCTTGACGCGCACCGACAGCGCCATGCGCTCCTCGACGAGGTAGTCGCGGGCGAGCACGCGGCGGATGGCCTCGCTGAGGTCGTCGCGCTCGCTCTCGGCGAGGAACCCGACGTGGCCGAGGTTGACGCCGAGCAGCGGGGCGCTGCCGCCGCGCACGAGCTCGGCCGCGCGCAGGATCGTTCCGTCGCCCCCGAGCACGATCGCGATCTCGACGTCGCCGACGCCGACGTCGGTGCCGAGCACGTGCACCTCGTCGAGCGCGGCGGCGGCGCGCAGGTCGTCGAGCGACTCCGCGTCGACGACGGGCACGAGGCCGGCGTCGCGCAAGTGCTGGCACACCGTCACCGCGGCGCCGAGCGACTCGGGTCGGCCCGTGTGGGCGACGACGAGGATGTGGCGTGCGGTCACGGGGAGGCCTCCTGGCGCGTGGGTGCCGCTCGCGCGAGCTCGGCGACGCGGCTCCTCCATTCTGTCGGATGCTCCCCCGCCCCCGGTCGGAAGACCGCGAGATACTCGGAATTGCCCATCGCCCCCACGATCGGGGAGGAGCGGATGGTCGAGGCGAGCAGTCCGAGGTCGAACGCGGCCCACAGCACTGTCATGATCGCCTCGTCCCGCAGAGCGGCGTCGTGCACGATGCCCTCGCGCACGCCCGTGCGCCCGACCTCGAACTGCGGCTTGATGAGCAGGATCACCGGCGCCTCGACCCCGACGGTCGCGACGATCGCCGGCAGGATGTGCGTGAGCGAGATGAAGCTCAGGTCGCCGACGACGAGCTGCGGGCGCTCGGCCACGCCGCTCGCCTCGGCCAGCCGCGCCTCGGTCAGGTAGCGGGCGTTCTCGCCCTCGACGGCGACGACGCGGTCGTCGAGCGCGATCGAGGGGGCGAGCTGGCCGTGCCCGACGTCGAGCGCGATCACGCGCCGGGCACCGCGCTCGAGCAGCACCTGCGTGAAGCCGCCGGTCGAGGCGCCGAGGTCGAGCGCGAGCAGACCGCGCGGATCGATGCCCGAGGCGTCGAGCGCGGCGACGAGCTTGTGCGCCGCGCGGCTCACGTAGTGGTCGTCGCCCTCGACCGTCAGGCGCGCGGTCACGGCGACCGGATGCGACGCCTTCACGATCGCACGGCCGTCGACCGCGACGCGGCCCGCTTCGATCGCGGCCCGCGCCGCGCCGCGGGAACGGGCCAGCCCCCGCTCGACGAGCGCGAGGTCGAGCCGCGTGGGCGCCTCGGTCATGGAGAGGTCAGGTGCCCGGGCGGCGCGACTCGCCGTCGGTGCCCTCGAGGTGCGCGCGGAGCTCCTCGACGAGCTGGCCGAAGGCGGCCGCGCGGTCGCCGAGCGGCTGATCCTCGATGAGCGCGACGCGCGACAGGAAGGCCTCGTCGACCGTCGCGTCGGCGGCCTCGAGAGCGGCCTCGGGCATCCCGTCGCTCACCGGCTCGTCGTGCTCGCCATCGCTCATGGCTCGAGGATAGCCGCGCTCAGCCGCCCGCGAGGGCGATGAGGGCGGGGTCGACGTCGATGCCGAAGATCTGCAGCCCGCTGCCGTGGATCGCCACGGCGCCCGCACGCAGCAGGTCGAGGTCGTCCCGGCCGCGCGAGGCGACGCGCACGACGTTCTCGCGCATCATGACGACGGTCTCGCCGACCTCGACCGTGCGCACGCCGTCGGAGTCGGTGGTCTCGCGCACCTCGGGGTACGGCTCGAAGAGTCCGCGCAGGTCGTCGATGATGTAGGTCGGCCGCATCGTCGCGTTCGCCGCGAGCACCTGCTTGGCGCGGTCGATGCCCGTGAGCACGAGCGCCGTGGCCATGCCGGCGCGGTTGCCGCCGAGGATGTCGGTGTCGAGGCGGTCGCCGACGACGAGCGGGCTCGACGCCGCGAATCGTTCGGCCGCGACGTCGAAGATCGCCTTCTCGGGCTTGCCCGCGAACACGGGCAACCGGCCGACGGCGAGGTGCACGGCCGACACGAGGGTGCCGTTGCCGGGGGCGATGCCGCGCGCGACGGGGATCGTCCAGTCGGTGTTCGTCGCCACCCAGGGAATGCCGGTGTGCAGGGCGAAGCTCGCCTCGGCGAGGTGCTCCCAGCCGACGTGGGGCGCGAAGCCCTGGATCACCGCATCGGGGGCGTCGTCGGCCGATCGCGTGACGGTGAAGCCGGCGTTCTCGACCTCGCTCACGAGGCCGTCGCCCCCGACGACGAGGATGCGCGCGCCCGGCTGAACGAGCGTCGCGAGAATGCGCACCGCGGCCTGCGGGCTCGTCACGACGTCGGGCGGCGTGGCGCGCAGCCCGAGCTCGCGCAGATGCTCGGCGACCGAGGCGTCGGTGCGCGAGGCGTTGTTGGTGATGTAGCCCACGCGCAGGCTCTCGGCGGCGCGGTTGATGCTCTCGATCGCGTGCGGGATCGCCCCCGGGCCCGTGTACACGACGCCATCGAGGTCGAGCAGCAGGGCATCGCGACCGGTGAGCGGCGTCGGCGGTGCGGGGCGCGGGCGCCTACCGAGCATCGGTGTCGCCCTCGTGCTGCTCCTCGACGGGTGCGCCCGCGGGCGCGTCGTCGGCGGGCGACCCGTCGGCGGCGAATTCCTCCTCGACGATCTCGACGATGTCCTCGAACTCGCCCTCCGCCTCGCCGATCGCCTCGGCCGCGAGGTCGGCTCGCTGAGCCCACACGTCGGCTTCGTCCGCACGGCCGAGCTCGGCGAGCACGACGGCGTAAGAATCGAATAGTGCCGGGCTGAAGCTGTACGCCGTCCCCGGGTCGAGTTGCGGGATCTCCAACTCGGTGAGCGCGAGCTCGGTCTGCCCGAGGTCGAGCCGGGCGCCCGACATCGCGATCGCGAGCTCGACGCGCGTGCCGACGCTCAGCGCGCTCCGGTCGATCGAGCGACCGAGCTCGAGTCCCTTCTCGGGGCGACCGAGCCCGCGCTCGCAGTCGACCATGAGCGGCAGCTGCTCGTTCGACCCCGACAGGCGCCGGTAGGTGCGCAGCTCGCGCAGGGCGAGAGCGTAGTCGCCCATCGCATATGCGGTGATCGCGAGCGTCTCGCGCACGATCGCGACGCGCCCCGCCCGGCGAGCGGCCGCCTCGGCGTGCCGATGCGCGAGCGCAGCATCCTCCTCGATGAGGGTTCCCGCCATCACGAGGTGCTGCGCGACGCGGTCGGCGTTCTCCTTGCTGAGGGTCTTCAGTTCGAACCGCGCGCTCTTGTCGAGCTCGCGACCGGTGACGGTCTCCGGGATGACCGGGTCGTCGTGACGGGGCCGATCGTCGTCGTCCGTGCGGCGCGGGCGGATGCCCTCCTGGCGCGCGCCGACCGGTCGGGCGGGGCGATCGCCGCGATCGGGCCGCGCACCGCCCTCGGGTCGGCCGCCGCGATCGGGCCGCGCACCTCGCTCGGGGCGCCCGGCTCCCCCGGCGGAGTCACGCTGCCAGGGCCTGTCGCCGCCGGCGCGCTGGGGCCGCTCGCTCTCGCGGTTCTTCCACGGGCGGTCCCCGCCACGAGCTGGGGCACCGCCGTGCGCGGGAGCGCCATCGCGGGCAGGCGCACCGTCGCGCTTCCACGGACGATCGCCACCACGAGCGGGAGCACCGCCCCGAGCGGGCGCGCCATCGCGCTTCCACGGGCGGTCCCCGCGAGGAGCGTCACCGTCGCGACGAGGACGATCGCTGCGGTCGGGGCGAGCACCACCGGGCGCCTTACCCTCCCGACGAGATAGGCCGGCCCCGCCGTCGCCGGCCGCGCCCCCCGTGCGGTCGCCTGACGCGGACGATCGACCCTCCCAGCGGGGACGCTCGCGATCGCGGTCGGGTCGTTCGGGGCGCTCGGCCATGGTGACTCCTGTGATGTTCGGATTGCTGCCTGCAGCGTCGTCGAGACGCTGCGTTAACGCAAAATGGCCACCCATCACTGGGTGGCCATTTCACAAAGAAGTCCGGCGGTGTCCTACTCTCCCACGAGGTCACCCTCGCAGTACCATCGGCGCAGAAGGTCTTAGCTTCCGGGTTCGGAATGTAACCGGGCGTTTCCCCTTCGCTAT
>SCPB01000062.1 GCA_005502445.1 Microbacteriaceae bacterium X2B | reverse complement strand
GGCCCGCCCTCGACCGCCGGGCGCTGGTCGCTGCTGCCCGAGCGCGACCTCGACCCCACCCGTCGTGGCGCGCACCTCGCCGACAGCCTGCTCGAGCGGTACGGCGTCGTCACGCGCGGGGCCGTGCAGGCCGAGAACGTGCGCGGCGGCTTCGCATTCATGTACAAGGTGCTCAGCCGCATGGAGGAGGCCGGCCGCGTGCGCCGCGGCTACTTCGTCGAGCATCTCGGCGCCGCGCAGTTCGGCACGCCCGCGACGGTCGATCGGCTGCGCACCTTCGTCCGTGATGCGGATGCGGCCCCCGCTCTGACGCCGCTCGTTCTCGCCGCGACCGACCCCGCGAACCCCTACGGCGCGGCCCTGCCCTGGCCGGGAGCCGCGGACGACCCCGTCGTCGGCACCCCCGCCCACCGGCCCGGACGCAAGGCCGGAGCCCTCGTCGCCCTCGTCGACGGGCACCTCGCCGCCTACCTCGAGCGCGGCGGCAGGAGCGCGCTGACCTTCACCGACGACGAGGCGGAGCTCGCCGCCGCCGCGACCGAACTCGCCGACGTCGTGCGGGCCCGCCTCCGCTCGCTGCGCATCGAGCGCGTCAACGGCGCGAGCGTGTTCGGCACCCCGCTCGCCGAGGCCCTGCAGGGCGCCGGCTTCGTCGCGACGCCGCAGGGCCTGCGGCTGCGGGTGTGATCGCGTGCCCGAAGGCGATACCGTCCACCGCGCCGCGCGGCGCCTGAACGAGGTGCTCGCGGGGCGCGAGGTGACGCGCTGCGACATCCGCGTGCCCGCGTTCGCCACCGCCGACCTCTCGGGGCACAGGGTGCACGAGGTCGTCGCGGTCGGCAAGCACCTGCTCATGCGCGTGGGTGGGACGACCGTGCACTCGCACCTCAAGATGGAGGGCTCGTGGCACGTCTACCGGCCCGGCAGCCGGTGGCGACGGCCCGCGTTCGAGGCGCGCATGGTGCTCGACGTCGGGCCCACGCCCGGTGACACGGGCGCTGAGGGTGACGGCACCCCCGACCCCGGGTGGCAGGCCGTCGGCTTCGCGCTCGGCGAGCTCGAACTCGTGCCGACGCGCGATGAGGATTCCATCGTCGGCCGCCTGGGCCCCGATCCCCTCGGCGAGCGCTTCGACCGCGACGAGGCCCTGCGCCGCCTCACCGCCGACCCCGGTCGGCCCATCGGCCTCGCCTTGCTCGATCAGCACACCGTCGCCGGGCTCGGCAACGACTACCGCAACGAGGTGCTGTTCCTGCGCGGCGTCCTGCCCGAGACGCCCATCGGGCAGACGGATGCCGCGGCCGTCCTCGACCTCGCCGTGCGTCTCATCCGCGCCAACCGCGATCGCGTCGAACGCGTCACGACCGGTGACACCCGGCGCGGTCGGCGGCTCTGGGTCGCACATCGTGAGAACGAGCCCTGCCGCCGCTGCGGCACGCGCATCCGCATGGGGCACCTGGGCGACGACGCGCTCACCGAGCGGCAGACCTTCGTCTGCCCGAGCTGTCAGCGCTGACCGGCCGGGATGTCGGGGGGTGCCCGGTAGCCTCACAGCGTGCTTCGACCCCTCTCTGCCGCCGTCGCCGCCCTCACCGTGTTCGGGAGCGCGGCCGCGTGCGCGGAACTGCCCCTCGCCGACGACGCGGGAGCTCCCCCGCCGGTCGGCAGCGAGGGAGCGGACACAGGCACGGGCACGGGCACGGGCACGGTCGTCAGCGTCACCGACGGAGACACCTTGCGCCTGTTGGTCGACGGCGTCGAACTGCGCGTTCGTCTGATCGGCATCGACACTCCCGAAATGCGTGACCCGCTCGAGTGCTTCGGTCCGGAGGCGACCGCGGCGCTCGAGGCCCTGGCCCCGGTCGGAGGCGCGCTGTCATTCGCCTACGATCGCGACCCGCGCGATCCCTACGACCGCGAGTTGCTGTACCTGTATGCCGCTGACGGTACATTCATCAACCTCGAGCTCGTCACGCGGGGCCACGCGCGCGCCGTGCTTTTCGAGCCGAACGACCTGCACTGGGACGAGCTGCGCGCGGCCGAGTCCGCCGCGCGCGCCGCGGGGCTCGGGCTCTGGGGCGCTTGCCCTGAGCTCTGAGCCCTGAGCCGACGAATTCGCCCCCTCTCCCGCGGGGGCGGAGCAGG
This sequence comes from Microbacteriaceae bacterium X2B, assembly GCA_005502445.1. Taxonomy (GTDB): domain Bacteria; phylum Actinomycetota; class Actinomycetes; order Actinomycetales; family Microbacteriaceae; genus Microcella. The sequence continues at coordinate 8,757 of SCPB01000062.1, read as the reverse complement.
AGGCAGCGGCCGGCAGGCCAGGCCGGGCAGGCGCAGGCAGGCACGGCACGGAGCGGGTCAGGGCGCCCATCCCCGTCCTCGACAAGGGGTCGAGCGGGGCGCCCGCGCGCGGGGTCAGTGTTCGTAGTCCACGCACGACTTGTCGCGCACGACGCTCTTCACGAAGGCTCCCGCCTCGACGTGGGCGGGGTGCGCCTGGTAGGCCTCGAGCGCAGCCGCGTCATCGTGCTCGGAGACGAGCACGACATCCCAGTTCGCCGCCACGCGCCCGAGGTCGGCGCGCACCACGAGCGAGAGCAGCCCCGGAATGACGCCGACGAGCGGCTCGAGACGCAGGCGCATGCCCTCCACGGCATCCGCGCGCTCTTCGGCCGATTCGGCCTGCAGGGTCCAGGAGACGATGTGACGGATCATGCGAGTGCCTCTTCCAGGGCCGAACGGAGGCGGTCGGGGTCGACCCGCCAGATCGCGTGCACGGCGCCGTCGATGAGAACGACCGGAATCTCGTCGCGGTACTGCGCGAGCAGTTCGGCGTCGTCGAGGATGCTCTGCTCGACGAAGTCGACGCCCGGCACCTGGGCGATGACCTCCGTCACGATCGCGCGAGCGTCGTCGCACAAATGGCAGCCGGGGCGGCCGAGCAGGGTCACGGTCGTCGCAGGCACGAGCCCAGCCTACGGCCGCCCGTATGCTGGCGGTGATGTCCTCGACCCCCGGCAGCGCCGCTCCACCGTCGACGACGCCCATCCTGGCGTTCTTCGACATCGACAACACGCTCATGCGTGGGGCGAGCATCTTTCATATCGGTACCGCGGCGTGGCGCGAGGGCTATGTCCGCCTCCGGGACGTGCTGCGCTTCGTGTGGGCGCAGCTGCGCTTCACCGCGGTCGGCGAGAACTCCGCCCACCAGTCGTCGGTGCGCGAGCGCGCCCTCGCCCTCGTCGCCGGGCGCACCGAGGCCGAACTCGCGCAGCTGGCGGTCGACACCTATGAGCGCTCGATCCACCAGCGGCTCATCCCCGAGACGGTCGCGCTCGCGCGCGAGCATCGGGCGAAAGGGCACGAGGTGTGGCTGCTGAGCGCGACGCCGGAGGCGATGGCGAGCGTCATGGCCCAGAGGCTCGGTCTCACGGGCGCCATCGGTACCCGCGTGCGCAGCGTCGCGGGCGTGTTCACGGGCGAGCTCGACGGCGCCGTCATGCACGGACCGCGCAAGGCTGAGGTCGCCGAGGCGCTCGCGGCGGAGCGCGGAGCCCGTCTCGCGGACTGCTGGGCGTACAGCGACAGCCGCAACGACATCCCCCTGCTCGCTCTCGTCGGCAACCGGGTCGTGGTCAATCCGGATTCCGCACTCGCCCGCTACGCCGCGGCGCACGCGTGGCCCGTGCTCACGGCCCGGGCGGCGAGCGTGCGGGCCACCCGTCGACGCATCCGACGCGAGGCCCGGGCGGTCATCCGGTCGACCCGCGACGGTTGAGCGTGCCGGCCGAGCCGGCCACCCGGCGACGCGAAAGCGCCCGACCCCTCGAGGTCGAGCGCTTGCGGTGAGCCTCTGCTCTACTTCTTGTTGCGACGCTGGTGACGCGTCTTGCGCAGCAGCTTGCGGTGCTTCTTCTTCGCCATCCGCTTGCGGCGCTTCTTGATGACAGAACCCATGGAAAACCTCTGATCTTCGCCTGAACGAACCGGTGGCCCGTTCAGACCCGGTCATGTACCGCAGAAGTCTAGCGCAGGCGCGACGGGCCCGATCAGCCGACGTCTGAGACGGAGGGCCGCACGGCGTCGGCGACCGCGGACTCGGGGATCCGGAACGACCGGCCGAAGCGGATCGCGGGCAGCTCGCCCGAGTGCACGAGACGGTAGACCGTCATCGTCGAGACGCGCATCATCTCGGCCACCTCGGCGACGGTGAGGAATCGAACCTCAGAGAGATCCCGGGTCATCGGCTCGCATCCTCCTCACCGCGGGATCCGCCGGGTTGACGGAGCGCGCGTTGAAACTGTAGGGGCTGGTGTGATTGCTGTAAAGACGCCCGAACGGGGGCTGTCGACGCCGGGGCGGAGAACACGGCACGATAGGCCGGAGATCGCCTCAGTTCTCGTCGCGGCGCCAGGGCAGGCGCCGGGTCACCTTCTCCTGCACATCGTGCAGCTGCTCCTGAACGTCGAGCAGGCGCTCCTGCGCGCCCTGGATGACCGTGCGAGCGCGGAACGAGGCGTCGGCGGCCACGCGGCCGACCGAACTGCCCGCGTGCTCGACATCTGCGCCCGCCCAGGCGGTGAAGACGGGGTTGCCCGCACCGCGTTCGATGTCGCCGAGCGAGAGGAACGGGATGAGGAAGTCCTCGACATCCTCCAATGGCTCGGGATCGAGCCGGTAGTAGCGGTGCTGGCCCTCCTCGCGCACGTGCACCAGGTCGTGATCGCGCAGCACCTTCAGATGCTTGGACACCGTCGGCTGCGTCGCATCCATGCGCTCGACGAGCTCGCCGACGCTCAGCTCGCCGCGGCCGGGGCCGGCCGCCGCCTCGCGCAAGTGGTGCAGCAGCTCACGTCGAGTGGCGTCGGCGATCACGTCGAAGATGTCGGCCATGGGTCAAGGCTAGTCAGACTGGCGCGGGAGTACCATGACAGCGGCCCGCGGGCCGAGGGGAGAACTCACGAATGTCCACTGCGACCCGCCCGGGCGTGCGCCGCGACGGCGGGGCGAACCCGCTTCAGGCGGCGCGCGCCGCACTCGCCGATGTCACGACATCCTCGCCGGCCCGATTCGCGATCGTCGTGTTCACGGGCCTCATCCTCATCACGACCGCGCTCCTGTCCCTGCCGATCTCGCGCCGAGGCGAAGGCCAGTTCACCCCGCTCGCCGATGCGCTGTTCACGGCCGTCTCGGCCATCTGCGTGACGGGGCTCTCGACCGTCGACATGGCGACATACTGGTCGCCCTTCGGCAATCTCGTCATCGTGCTCGCGATGCAGATCGGCGGCATCGGCGTGCTCACGATGGCGAGCATCCTCGGGCTCGTCGTCGCACGCCGCATCGGACTGCGCGCGAAGCTCATGGCGGCCTCCGACTCGAACCCCTCCCGCGTCCGCGCCGGCCCGATCTCCGAGTCGCAGGCCGTGCGTCTCGGCGAGATCGGCACGCTGCTCGCCACGGTGGCACTCAGCGCGATCATCATCGAGCTCGCCATCACCGCCCTCGTCGTGCCGCGGCTGCTCGTCGAAGGATTCGACCCGTGGTCGGCCATCTGGATGGGCTTCTACCTCTCGCTCTCGGCCTTCACCAACACGGGCTTCGTGCCCTTCAGCCCCGGCATGGAGACCTTCGCCGCCGACGTGTGGATGCTCTCGGTGCTCTCGATCGCGGTCTTCCTCGGCGCGATCGGATTCCCGGTGATCTTCGCGCTCGCCCGCTGGGTCAAGTCGCGCGCGCGACTCTCCGTGCACGCGCGCGTGACGCTCACCATGACCCTCGCTCTGCTCGTGCTCGGCTGGATCGCGATCGGCCTGCTCGAGTGGGGCAACAGCGCGACGCTCGGCGGGCAGGATCCGTGGAACCGTCCGCTGACGGCGGGCTTCATGTCGATGATGTCGCGCTCGGGCGGTCTCGCGACGGTCGACGTCGGGTCGATGAACGGATCGACTCTGCTCGTGCTCGACATGCTGATGTTCGTCGGCGGGGGTTCCGCGTCGACCGCGGGCGGCATCAAGGTCACGACCCTCGCGGTGCTCTTCCTCGCCGCGGTCGCCGAGGCCCGAGGCGTGAAGGACATGGAGGCGTTCGAGCGGCGCATCCCCGTCGACGTGCTGCGCCTCGCGGTGAGCGTCGTGCTGTGGGGCGCCACGATCGTATCGGTCGCCTCGATCGCCGTGCTGCACATCACGAAGGCGCCGCTCGACCTCGTGCTGTTCGACGTCATCTCGGCCTTCGCCACGACCGGACTCTCGACCGGACTCACCGGACCCGATCTCGAGGAGCCGGCGAAGTACGTGCTCGCGGCGACGATGTGGGCGGGCCGCGTTGGTACAGTGACCCTCGCGGCGGCCCTCGCCGCGAGCCAGCGGCGACAGCTGTTCCGCCGACCGGAAGAGAGGCCCATCGTTGGTTGAGCGCATCCGCCACGACGCCCCCGTCCTCGTGATCGGGCTCGGTCGCTTCGGCGCCGCGACCGCGGGGCAGCTGCAGCGGCTCGGCCGCGAGGTCCTCGCCGTCGACGACGACGCGGTGCTCGTGCAGAAGTGGGCCGAGCGCGTGACCCACGCGGTGCAGGCCGACGCGCGGTCGCTCGACGCCCTCCGCCAGATCGGAGCGCAGGACTTCTCGATCGCCGTCGTCGCGACCGGATCATCGATCGAGTCGAGCGTGCTCATCACGGCGAACCTCGTCGACCTGAAGATCCCGCAGATCTGGGCGAAGGCGATCAGCCAGTCGCACGGCAAGATCCTCGCCCGCATCGGCGCGAACCACGTCATCTACCCCGAAGCCGAGGCCGGCGAGCGCGTGGCCCACCTCGTCTCGGGCCGCATGATCGACTTCATCGAGTTCGACGACGACTTCGTGCTCGTGAAGATGTACCCGCCGAAGCCGATCCGCGGGCTCTCGCTCACCGAGTCGCAGGTGCGCTCGAAGTACCGCATCACGGTCGTCGGCGTGAAGAGCCCCGGCAAGCCGTTCACCTACGCGACCGAGCAGACCGTCGTCTCGAACCACGATCTCATCATCGTCTCGGGCACCGAGGCCGACATCGACCGCTTCGCCTCGCTCGACAGCTGAGACGCGCCTCGCGGTCTGCGGCGCGGTGAGGATGCGGCGGCGCGCTCGCGCGCGCCGCCGTCCGGTTTAGCCGTTCTCCTGCTGCAGCTCCTGCCAGCGCTCGATCATCTCGTCGCGGAACTGCTCGCGCTGCTCGTCGGTGAGGCCGCCGTCGCGGTGATCGGCGGAGGGTCCGCGACCGCCGCCGCGATCGCCGCTCGGCCCGCCGCCCATGATGATCGAGACGGGCCCGCGACCGTCGGGCAGGATGCGGCCGAGGGCGACGCCGCCGCCGAAGACGAGGCCGAGCAGCAGTACCGCGCCGACGGCGATGCCCGTGATCGCGAGGGCGTTCGGAACCCCCGAGCGCTTCGTCGACGCGGAACCCGCGCCGATGCTCTCGACCGGGTTGCTCCCATCGGTGTTCGTGCCGTCGGGGGTGCTCTCGTCGGGGATGTTCTGAGACATGCTGCGCCTTCCGCTCGTACCCGCGCGTTTCGCGGGCCCGAGCATCCACCGTCAACCATGCCCCTATGCGCGATCCATGCGCATCGCATGATCGTCCTCGGCACTGTCCCAGCGATCCCCCACCAGCCTGGCTGCGCTGTTCGCCGTTCAGGAAAGAAGCCGAGGCACGGCGGCGACACGCCGGAGCACCCCGATCTCGCGGCCTGGGCGGACGCGATCTCCTGAACGGCGAACCGGGCGAGCGGGCGGGAACGGTCCGCAGGCGGGGCACTCAGGAGCCGGCGGCGAGCTCGCGGGCGCGCGCGAGCGCGGCGGCCGTCGCCCGACCGAAGAGGCCGGCCAACTCGGCCTCCTGCAGCACGGCGATCGCGCGCTCGGTCGTCCCCTTCGGGCTCGTCACCCGGCGCCGCAGCACCTCGGGGTCGTCGCCCGTCGACTCGAGCAGCAGGCTCGCGCCGAGGAAGGTCTCGTGCACCATGAGGCGCGCGACATCCTCGTCGAAGCCGAGTGCCTCGGCGGCGCGCGTGAGCTCCTCGATCAGGAGGTAGACGTAGGCGGGGCCGGAGCCCGAGACGGTCGACAGCGCGTCGATCTGGGCCTCGGGGAGCTCGATGACCGTGCCGACCGTTCGGAACAGCGCGCTCGCGAGGGCGAGATCGTGCCGCCCGGCTCGCGCGCCCGCACTGAGCCCGGTGACGCCCCGGCCGACGAGTGACGGCGTGTTCGGCATCGCGCGCACGACGGCGTTCGCCACGATCCCCTCCATCGTCGTGGTCGTGACCCCCGCGGCGACGCTCACGACGAGAGCATCCGGATCGAGGTGCGGCTGCACCTCGCCCAGCAGCCCGGCGATCTGGGCGGGCTTGACCCCGAGCACGACGAGGCGGGCGCCCTCGACCGCCCAGGCGTTGGCCTCGTGATCGTGCTCGATCGCCCGGGCGTCGACTCCGTCGGCGCGCAGCGCGGCGGCCGAGGACTGCGACCGCGTCGTGACCCGCACGCGCTCGACCGCGACCTCGGGGCGGCGAAGCCCCGCGAGGATCGCACCGCCCATCGATCCGGTTCCCAGGATGGCGATGGAGGGCAGTGGCGTGGTCATGCCACGAGTGTAGGTTGGAGGGTCAACGGGAAGCGGCGGACCGACCGATGGAGGGCGAGGGCATGAGCGCGACCGGTGAGAGCACAAGCACGAACGGGGTCGACCCGCGCGAGGCGAGAGCCATCCGGGAGGTGCTCGTGCTGACCCCGGGTGTGCAGACCGTCGGCCAGGTGCTCGTCCACCGCGGCGAGAACGGCACGGTGCTCGTGACGGCGACCCTCGGCTTCGGCCCGTCGACTCCGGTGAGCGACATCGTCGCCGTGCTGCGCGAGGTCAAGGCGGGAATCCGCGCCGCCCTGCCGACCGTCTCGACGATCGTGCTCGAACCCGAGGTCGCCGCACCGCGCGACGACATGGAGACGCCCACCGACGTGATCGTGATCCGCGGCGCGGACTGAGGCGACATCTGCGAGGATTCTGCCATGGACATCCTGTTCTCGATCCTCCTCGTCGGTCACTTCATCGGCCTCGCCGCGATCATCGGCCCCTTCCTGCTGCAGATGCGGGCGAACGAGGGCTTCGCGATCTCGGCGGTCTTCGGCGGCGCGATCACCCAGCTCGTCACCGGCATCGGCATGACGGGCCTCGCCGAGCCGCTCGACCGCGACCTCGACTACGCGAAGATCGCCGTCAAGCTCGTCATCGCGATCGTCGTCTTCGTCGCGGCGCTCCTCGGCTGGATGCGCGCCCGGAAGGGCGCGAACGATCGCGGCGTCAAGCCGTTCTTCCATGCGGCGGGCGGGCTCGCGCTCGTCAACGTGATCCTCGCCGTCTTCTGGTGACGCGCGGCGCATAGGCCGCCACCCGAGCCTGCGTCTCGGCCGACGTCACCGGCGGTCGCGGAAGAACTCGCCGAGCAGCTCGGCGCACTCGACCTCGAGCACACCGCCGACGACCTCGTCGACGCGGATCGGCAGGCGCCGCTCGCGCAGCACGTCGAGCACGCTTCCGGCCGCGCCTGCCTTGTCGTCCCAGGCGCCGAAGACGACGCGCGGGATGCGCGCCGACAGGATGGCCCCGGCGCACATGACGCAGGGCTCCAGGGTCACGACGAGCGCGCATCCGGTCAATTGCCAGTCGCCGGATGCCGCGGCCGCCTCCCGCAGGGCGACCACCTCGGCGTGGGCGGTCGGGTCGGCGAGGCGCTCGCGCTCGTTCCGCCCCCGACCGATGACCGTGCCGTTCGCATCGAGCACGACGGCGCCGACCGGCACGTCGCCGGTGGCGAGAGCCGCGCGGGCCTCGGCGAGCGCTTCGCGCATCGCCGCGCGGTCGCGCTCGGGCACTGCCGTCATCGGTTCCTCCGTTAGATTGAGCCTATGCGAGTGCACGTGACCGACCACCCCCTCATCACGCACAAGCTCACGGTCCTCCGCGACGAGCGCACGCCGTCGCCGACCTTCCGCGCGCTCACCGAGGAGCTCGTGACGCTGCTCGCCTACGAGGCAACGCGCGATGTGCGGGTGGAGCGGGTCACCATCACGACGCCGGTGACGCAGACGACGGGCGTCGCGATCGCCGAGCCGCGGCCTCTCATCGTGCCGATCCTGCGCGCGGGGCTCGGCATGCTCGAGGGCATGACCAAGCTCGTGCCGAGCGCCGAGGTCGGGTTCCTGGGCATGGTGCGCAACGAGGAGACGCTCCAGCCGAGCGTCTACGCCGAGCGCCTGCCCGACGACCTCTCGAACCGCCAGTGCTTCGTGCTCGACCCGATGCTCGCGACGGGCGGCTCGCTGCTCTCGGCGATCGAGTACCTCTTCGACAGGGGGGCGCAGGACGTCACGGCGATCTGCCTGCTCGCCGCGCCCGAGGGTCTGGCGGCGATCGAGAAGGCGGTCGAGGGCCGTGAGGTGACGATCGTGCTCGGCGCGCTCGACGAGCGGCTCAACGAGCACGGCTACATCGTGCCGGGGCTCGGCGACGCGGGCGACCGTCTCTACGGCACGGTCGGCTGACACCTCGCGGCGGCAGCGTCGCGGCGGCGTCTGCCGCCGGCGAACGCGATTCGCGTGTGACGCCGCGTGTCGTCCGCCCGGCAGGGTCGCTTGACCGCACGCGGCGACCCCGGGGATACTGGCGGGCATGACCGTCTTCGCGCTGCCCCCGACCTCCTGCGAGGCCCCTGGGAACGCCGGCATGATGATGCCGGTGCGTGTCGACGCTCGTTGTCGAATGCACGCCTGATCGCCCCCGCGCCCGAGCCCCGCTGATCGTTCGCCGCATCGCACGCCGATGACCGACCACCTCGATCCCGGACTCCCCGCGACGGGGCCGGATTCTCCGGCCCGCGCCGCGCGCCCCACCGACGACGAATCCCCGGACGGCCCCGCCTCTGCGAGCGAGGAGCCGTTCGACTCCGCAGAAAGCGTTCCGACCATGTCTCTCGCGACTCTCGACTCCCGTTCCGCCATCCGCACCGACCCCCGCTCGGTCCC
>SCPB01000061.1 GCA_005502445.1 Microbacteriaceae bacterium X2B | reverse complement strand
CCCCTCGAAAGGTCGTCCGTGAGCGCGCCCCTCGGCACCCCGCCCCGCATCGCCCCGTGGCGCTTCGCCGTCTTCGCGGTGTTCGCCCTCAACGGGCTCACGATGGCGACCTGGGTCGCGCGGACGCCGGCGATCCGCGATGCGCTCGACGTGCGCACCGACGAGTTCGGGCTGCTCATCTTCGCGCTCGCGCTGGGCTCGATCGTCGGGCTCGTCGCGTCGAGCCACGTCATCGCACGGCTCGGCACGCGACGGGTTATCTTCGCCGGGGTCGTCACGACCTCGCTCGGGCTCGCGGGCATGGGCATCGGCGCGGGCACGCTCGAGTCGTACTGGCTCGTCTTCGCGGTGCTCGTGGTGTTCGGCGCCGCGACCGGAATCACCGACGTCGCGATGAACGTCGAAGGCGCCGGCGTCGAGCGGGCGCAGGGCCGGGCGATCATGCCGTGGTTCCACGCCTCCTGGAGCATCGGCACGGTCCTCGGCGCGGCGATCGCCGCGGGAGTCGCCGACCTCGGCATCGGGATCGACGTGCACGCCTCCGTCATGGCCGTGGCGCTCATCGTCGCGATCCTGTTCGTGGTGCGGCTGCTGCCGCGTGACGAGGTGCTGCCCGGGCTCGACGACGACGGTGCGGGGCCCGCCCATACGACCTGGCGCGAGCGGCTGTCGATCTGGCGCGAGCCGCGCATCCTGCTCATCGGGCTCGTCGTGCTCGGCATGGCCTTCGCGGAGGGCTCGGCGAACGACTGGCTCGCGCTCGCGGTCGTCGACGGACGCGGGGTCGATGCGGCCACCGGTGCACTCGCCTTCGGCATCTTCGCCACGGCGATGACCACGGGGCGCATCGCCGGGGTGTGGATGCTCGACCGCTTCGGGCGCGTGCCCGTGCTGCGGTGGTCGGCGCTGCTCGCCGCCGCGGGGCTCGCCGTCGTCATCCTCGTCGACCAGCCCGTCATCGCTGCGATCGGCATCTTCGCGTGGGGGCTCGGCTCGTCTCTCGGGTTCCCGGTCGGCATGTCGGCCGCGGCGGACGACCCGCGCCGCGCCGCCGCCGCGGTCGCCGCGGTCGCGACGGTCGGCTACTTCGCCTTCCTCGTCGGGCCCCCCGTCATCGGATTCCTCGGCGAGCGCATCGGGCTTCTCAACGCCCTGTGGGTCGTGCTCGTGCTCATCCTCGTCGCGGCCGTCGCCTCGGGTTCCGCGCGCGAGCCCGGAGCGGAGGCGGAGGCGCAGTCGGCAGGATGAGCGCATGAACACACCCCGATCCGCACCCGAGACCGTGCGACCCCTCCCGCCGTCGATCGACCTCGCCGGGCGCACCGCGCTCGTCACCGGGTGCGGCTCGGCGACGGGCATCGGCTTCGCCACCGCCCGCGAGCTCGCCCGGCGCGGCGCCCGCGTGGTCATGACCGCCACGACCGACCGCATCGAGCAGCGCGCGCGGGAGCTGCGGAACGAGGGTCACGACGCCGCCGGCGTCGTCGCGCGGCTCGAGACAGAGAGCGTTGCGCACGCCGCGATCGAGGCGATGCGGGCGCTGGGGGGCGAACCGGACATCCTCGTCAACAACGCCGGCATGGTCGCGCTCGGCGACGAGGTTTCGCGCGGTGACATCGGCATGCGCGTCGACGAGTGGCGCAGCGCGGTCGACATGAACCTCACGAGCGTGTTCCTGGTGACGCGGGCCGTCATCGGCAGGATGCGCGACCGCGGCTGGGGCCGCATCGTCTCGGTGGCGTCGACGACGGGTGCTGTGCAGGCCGCCCGACACGACCTCGGCTACGCGACCGCCAAGGCCGGGGTGCTCGGCTTCACCCGGGCCCTCGCGGTGGACGAGGCGCGCAACGGCATCACCGTCAACGCCGTCGCCCCGGGGTGGATCGCGACCTCCTCGCAACTCGAGCAGGAGGCTGCGGAGGGCGCGCTCGTGCCGCTCGGGCGCAGCGGCGCGGCCGAGGAGGTCGCGAGCGCGGTCGCGTGGCTCGCCTCCCCCGGCGCGAGCTACATCACCGGGCAGCTCATCGTGGTCGACGGGGGCAACTGCGTCGCGGAGGAGCGACGGCCCGGGCTCTGGGGCTGAGCGCCGGGAGCTCGCCCTCGAGTGGCTCGGGCGTCGCAGCACCCGCCTAGACTCGACGATCGTGCGCCTCGTGATCGCCCTCTGCTCCGTCGACTACGCCGGCCGCCTCAGCGCGCACCTGCCGCTCGCGACGCGCCTGCTGATCCACAAGAACGACGGCAGCCTGCTCGTGCACTCCGACGGCGGCTCGTACAAGCCCCTCAACTGGATGAGCCCGCCGTGCACCCTCGCCGTCGAAGAGCCCGACGACGACCAGCGCGAAGCCGGCGTCGTCGAGCTCTGGCGCGTCACGCACGCGAAGACCGCCGACATGCTCGTCGTGAGCGTGCACGAGGTGCTGCACGAGACGGCGCACGACCTGGGCGACGACCCGGGCCTGCAGAAGGACGGCGTCGAGGCGCACCTGCAGAGGCTGCTCGCCGAGCAGATCGAGCTGCTCGGCCCCGGCCACGCGCTCGTGCGCCGCGAGTACATGACGGCGATCGGGCCGGTCGACATCCTCGCGCGCGACGCCGAGGGCGGCTCGGTCGCCGTCGAGATCAAGCGCCGCGGCGGCATCGACGGCGTCGAGCAGCTCACGCGCTACCTCGAGCTCATGAACCGCGACCCCCTGCTCGCCCCCGTCGCAGGCGTCTTCGCCGCGCAGGAGATCGCGCCACAGGCCCGCACGCTCGCCGAGGATCGCGGAATCCGCTGCCTGCTGCTCGACTACGACGCGATGCGCGGCCTCGACGACGGGGTGCCACGGCTGTTCTGACGCAGCACGCCTAGGCTCGGGGGGTGCTCTCGTTTCCTCGTCCACCGTTCAGCGCCATCCTGCTCGACCTCGATGGCACGATCACCGATTCCGCTCCGGGCATCACCGACACGCTCGCTTTCACGTTCGAGCAACTCGGGCTGCCGGTGCCGCCGCTCGACGAGCTGATCCACTGGGTGGGGCCCCCGATCATGGAGTCGTTCACCAGCCGCGGCGGGCTCGACCTGCCGACCGCCGAGCGCGCGCTCGTCATATACCGCGAGCGTTATCTCGATCGCGGAGCCTACGACGCGACCCTCTTCGACGACATGGGTCAGCTCGTGCGCGACATCGCCGAGGCGGGAATACCGCTGAGCCTCGCGACCTCGAAGCCCGAGATCCCTGCGACGCTCATGCTGGAGCACTTCACGATCGCCCACTACTTCACGGTCATCACGGGCGCCTCGGCCGACGAGGTGCGCAGCGCGAAGGCCGATGTCGTCGCCGAGGCCCTCGCGCGACTCGAGTCGGTCGGCGCCGACCTCTCGAACGTCGTCATGGTCGGCGACCGCATCCACGACGTCGAGGGCGCGGCCGCGCACGGCGTGCCGACGATCGCTGTCGCCTGGGGCTACGGCACGGATGCCGAGCGCGCCCAGGCGGCGGCCGTCGCCTCGACGACTGGCGAGCTCCGATCGCTGCTCGGGCTGCCCGCGGCCGTCGATCCGGCGGTGTAAAACAGGCCCTGTGCTGCGCGAGGCGCTCTACCGGGCGAGGCGCTCGACGACGGCGCCGAAGAGCCACGGCATCGTTCGCGCCGCGGGCACGATCGCGCCGCGGGCCGGTGAGCCGGCGAGCCGCACGAGCCCTTCGGTGAGCAGCCGGAAGTAGCGCGTCGCGTGCGACCACGCCCGCTCGTACGCGGGCAGGTCGTCGCGCTCGAGGCAGTCGGCGAGTGCTTCGGCCTGCGCGAATCCGACACGCATGCCCTCGCCGGTGATCGCGTCGATGTAGCCGGATGCGTCACCGACGAGCGCCACTCGCCCATTCGTGCGCGCGCGAGTGCGCTGCCGGAGGGCGCCGGCGCCGCGCAGCTCGGAGGCGATCGGGGCACCCTCGAGTCGTTCGCGCAGCGGCGGGCGCGAAGCGATCGCGGCGTCGAGGTCGATTCCCTTCGCGCCGAGAACCGCGACCCCGACGGTCTCATCGTCGACGGGAGTGACGTAGAGCTCGGAGTCGGGCAGGAAGGTCACCTCGACGAGATCGCTCCACGGCGCGACGGCGTAGTGGCGGCGCAGGCCGAACCTCGTCATGCCGCTCACGGAATCGTCGAGCCCCGCCTGGGCGCGCAGTCGAGAATGCAGTCCATCGGCCCCGACGAGCCACCGCGCGCGAAGCCCGTTGACCGTGACGCGGAGCTCGTCCTGCGCGAACTGCTCGACCCGCTCCGCCCGCACCTCGATGCCGCGCACGCCGACCGCCGCACGGATCGTGTCGCTCAGCACGGTGCGCCGTACCCCGCGACCCTCGGCGTGATGGTAGCGGTGCGTGACCGTGCGTCGAGCATCCTGATATCGAATGCCTCTGATGGCATGTCCAGGCACGTCGATACCGAGTCGTGAGAGGGCGGATACTGCGCCGGGCATGAGCCCTTCTCCGCAGGCTTTGTCGATCGGACCGGAACGGGGTTCGAGCACGATCGGCCGCAGTCCGCGGGCGTGCGCTTCGAGGGCGAGCACGAGGCCGACCGGGCCGCCGCCGGCGATGACGAGATCGGCGTCGACGGTCATCGGGCCCGACTCACGAGCGCAGAGCCGCGAGAGCGCGGTTCTCGACGGGGATGCGCACACCGAGCAGCAGCACCGCGTTGAGGATCGTGAAGACGACGGCGGTGATCCACGCCGAGTGCACGAGCGGCAGGGCGACGCCCTCGATCGCGACGATCCAGTAGTTGGGGTGCCGCAGCCACGCGAACCGGTAGGGCCCGCGGCGCACCCTCGACGCACCCGGTATCACGATCACGCGCGTGTTCCACTGCTCGCCGAGCGAGGCGATCACCCAGTAGCGGCCGCCCTGGCACAGCAGCGCGACGACGAGCATCGGCCAGCCCAGCGCGCCGACGAACGGTCGCTCGAGCAGCAGTACCTCCGCGACGCTGCCGACGAGCAGTCCCGTGTGCAGGGCGACCATCCACGGGAAGTGCGCTCGCCCGTGCTCGACGCCGCCGCGTGCGAGGGCGGCCGCCGCGTGCCGCTTCGAGATGACGAGCTCGATGAGCCGTTCGACGCCGGTCGCCAGAACGAACACCGCGTACAACGCCGCGCTCACGGCCACTCCAGCAGTACGAGCTCGGCGGTCACCCCGGGGCCGAGCGCGAACAGCACGGCCCGCGTGCCGGTGGGCCGGTCGCCGACGGCGGCGAGCACATGCAGCACGGCCGCCGATGAGAGGTTGCCGACACGCGCCATGATCTCCCACGCGGAGTCGAGCGCGGCGGGCGGCAGGTCGAGGGCCGCCGTGAACGATTCGAGGATGCGCGGGCCGCCCGGGTGCGCGATCCATTCGTCGACGTCGGCGCGGGTCAGGCCCTCGGTCGCGAGCAACTCGTCGACTCCCGCCGCGAAGTTGCCGTCGATGAGGGCCGGGACTCCGGCCGCGAGCATCAGCGTGAACCCCGACGAGCCGACCTGCCAGCCGATCATCTCGGAACTCTCGGGGTAGAGGGCGCTGCGGCTCGCGACGACGCGGGGGCCCGCCGACCGCGCGGCCGCTTCGTGCTCGTCGCCCGTCATGAGTACGGCGGCCGCCCCGTCGCCGAAGATGCCCGTGCCGACGATGTTGGCCATCGACTGGTCGCGCCACTGCAGCGTGAGCGAGCACAGTTCCACGCTCACGAGCAGAGCGACGCCGTGCGGATGTCCGGCCAGGTAGTCGGCGACGCGCGCGATCCCTGCGGCGCCGGCGACGCATCCCAGCCCGAAGCTCGGCACCCGCTTCAGGTCGGAGCGGAAGCCGAGCGAGGTCGCGAGCATCGCGTCGAGGGAGGGAGCCTGCACGCCCGTGACGGTCGTGAAGAAGAGGTGGTCGACCTCGTCGACGGCGATCCCCGCCGTGCGGAGGGCCGTCGTCACGGCGCGCTCGACGAGGGGCAGCGCGAGCGTCAGGAACAGCGCGTTGGTCTCGCTGAACGAGTCGAGGTCGCGATATCGCTCGAGCGGGAGCGCAAGATGCCGGGTCTTGATGCCGCTCGCGGCATGCACCCTCTCGAGCACCGACCGCGCCGCGGGCTCGTCGACGAGCCGCGCGGCGAGCTCGGCTGTGATCTCGTGCTGCTCGTGCACGTGCTCGGGCAGCACGGGCGCGACGGCGATGATCCGGGCCATGCGCGCATCATGGCACAGGGGGCTCCGTCGGCCCCCAGGCCGGGCGGCCGTCCGCCGTTGCCGAACACGCGCAGATTCGTCAGCCGTTGTCCACGATCCCGCACACGATGACGCCGAGCGACGAATCTGGGCCCAGTAGCAGCGCGACTCGGCAGAGGGCGGTCGGGATCCGCGGCGCGCGGCCCCTACGGCCGCGGCAACGGCGAGAACCCGCGCAGCCGCAGCGAGTTCGTCACGACGAAGACGCTCGAGAACGCCATCGCGAGCCCCGCGAGCAGGGGGTTGAGCAGCCCGAGCATCGCGACGGGGATCGCCGCGACGTTGTACCCGAACGCCCAGAACAGGTTGCCGATGATCGTGCGCAGCGTGCGCCGGGCGAGGCGGATGGCGTCGGCCACGACGAGCAGGTCGCCGGAGACGATCGTGAGATCGCTGGCGGCGATCGCGGCATCGGTTCCGCTGCCCATGGCGATGCCCAGGTCGCTCGCGGCGAGCGCCGCCGCGTCGTTGACGCCGTCGCCGACCATCGCCACGACGTGGCCCGACGCCTGCAGCGAGCGGATCACCTCCAGCTTGCCCGCCGGCGTAACCCCCGCGTGCACCTCGTCGATGCCGAGCCGTGCGGCGACGGCCGCGGCCGCCCCCGCATTGTCTCCCGTCAGCAGAACGGGGTCGAGTCCGAGGTCGATGAGGCGCGAGATCGCGAGCGCAGCGTGGTCCTTGACCGTATCGGCGAGCACGATGACACCCGCGTACTCCCCGTCGACCGCGACCGCGATGGGGGTCGAGCCCTCGGCCTCGTGGTCGGACACCGCCGAGGCCTCCGGCGCCGGCAGCTCGACGGCCCACTCCGACAGCAGCCACGACACGCGCCCGACGGCGACCGCGTGCCCGTCGACGACGGCCGACACCCCGTGGCCGGCGTGCGAGGTGAAGCTCTCGACGCCGGGCAGGGCGACTCCGAGCGAACGCGCGTGGTCGACCACCGCGCGAGCGAGCGGGTGCTCGCTGCCGTCTTCCGCGGCCGCGGCGAGCGCGAGAAGCGACGCCGATGACCGGCCGGCGGCCGGCGCGACGTCGGTGACGGACATCCGCCCGGTGGTCACGGTGCCGGTCTTGTCGAGCACGACCGTGTCGATGCGGCGGGTGCGCTCGAGCACCTGGGGGCCCTTGATGAGGATGCCGAGCTGCGAGCCGCGCCCCGTTCCGACGAGCAGCGCCGTCGGAGTGGCGAGGCCGAGCGCGCAGGGGCACGCGATGATGAGCGTCGCGACGGCGGCGGTGAAGCCGATCTCGACCGAGCCGGTGAACAGCACCCAGCCGAGCAGCGTCAGCAGCGAGAGACCGATGACGACCGGCACGAAGACGCCCGACACCCGGTCGGCGAGGCGCTGCACCTCGGCCTTGCCGGTCTGGGCCTCCTCGACGAGGCGGCCCAGACGCGCGAGCTCGGTGTCGGCGCCCACGCGCGAGGCCTCGACGACGATGCGCCCGTTGACGTTGACCGTGCCGCCGACGACGCGCGAGTCGATCTCGACATCCACGGGCACGCTCTCGCCCGTGATGAGCGAGGTGTCGACGCTCGAGACGCCCTCGACGACGACGCCGTCGGTCGCGATCTTCTCGCCCGGCCGCACGACGAAGCGGTCATTGACCTGCAACTGGGCGACGGGAACGCGCACCTCGACGCCGTCGCGCAGCACCGCGGCGTCGCGTGCGGCGAGGTCGAGCAGGGCGTTCAGCGCCGCCCCCGATTCGCGCTTGGCGCGCGCCTCGAGGTACCGCCCGAGCAGGATGAAAACGGTCAGCGCCGCGGCCACCTCGAGGTAGATCTCGTGCGCGCCGCCCTCGGGGGTGCCGAAGAGCTGCAGCTGCATGGTCATGCCCGGCATGCCGGCGTCGCCGATGAACAGCGCGTACAGCGACCACAGGAAGGCGGCGGTGATGCCGAGCGAGATGAGGGTGTCCATCGTCGCGTTGCCGTGCCGCGCGTTGACGGCGGCCGCCCGGTGGAACGGCCATGCCCCCCACACGGCGACGGGCGCCGCGAGAGCGAGCGCCAGCCACTGCCAGTTCTCGAACTGCAGCGCCGGGATCATCACCATCAGCAGCACGGGTGCCGTGAGCACGGCCGAGATGACGAGCCGCTGCCGCAGCGGCGCGATCTCGTCGACGGATGCCGCCGCGGCGCCGTCGGCGGCGGATGCGTCGCGCGCCTCCCGAGGCACCGTCACGCTCGCCGAGTACCCGGCCTTCTCGACCGCCGCGAGCAGCGCGTCGACATCGAGCCCGGTGCTCCCTCCGGGCGCCGCCCCCTCCGCTGGATCTGAGGCGGGGGCGGCGACCCGAACGGTTGCCTTCTCAGTGGCGTAATTGACCGTGGCTTCGACACCCGGCAGCTTGTTGAGGCTGCGCTCGATGCGGTTGGCGCACGAGGCGCATGTCATTCCGTCGATGTCGAGCTGCAGCTCCGGGGTGGACTCCATAGGCGTCGGAAGCGTCGCGGTCATGATGGTTATCTGCGTTCGGGCCCGGCGGATCAGCCGAGCAGCTCGCGCATGATCTCGATCTCGGCCTGCTGGGTCTCGATGATGTCACGGGCTAGATCGGCGACCTGCTTCGATTCGCCGTCGTCAAGCACGTTCTCCGCCATGTCGACGGCTCCCGCGTGGTGCTCGCTCATACTCTCGAGGAAGAGGCGCGAGGCGTCAGCCCCCTCGGCGTCGGCGAGCGCATCCATGTCGGCATCGTCCATGCCGCCACCGGAACCCATGTTCATGCCGTCCATGCCGCCTCCCGACATCATCGAGGGGACCCCCCAATCGTCGAGCCACGATTTCATGAGTTCGATCTCGGGGCCCTGCGCCTGTTTGATGGCCGTCGCAAGTTCGACGACCTCGGGGTCGATGCCCTCTTTCTCGAGCAGGAGGTCGCTCATCTCGACAGCCCGTTCATGGTGGGGGATCATCATCTGCACGAACGCGACGTCGGCGGTGTTGACGCCCTCAGGCAGGTCGCCCATGGGCATGCCGGTGCCGCCTCCTGGGTTGACGGTAACGCAGGCGCTGAGCCCGACGATGATGGCGGAGGCGGCCGCGGCGGCGAGGGCCGCGCGGCGCAGTCGGGTGGTGCGGGTGGCAATGGTCATGGTGTTCTCTCTTCTCGCGTGAAATGGGTGTGGCGTGCGGTGGCGCGCATCCCGACCGGGGCCGGACGCGCCGCCCGTCACGTTCGCGAGATGCCGAGAGCGACGAGATCTGGTGGGGCTGCGCCAGTCCGGGTGCGGCGAAGGGCCGGCACCACGAAAGCGCGCGACCGTGCGGCGACCGCGTCGAGCACCGGACCGGGGCGTGGGCCGATGAGCAGTGCCGTCATGAGGATGGCGAACAGAACGCACGCGAGGGCTGCCGAGTCGACGGGGTCGAGAGCCGCGAAACGCGCTCCATCGACGGCGGCGGGCGCGAGGGCCTGGGCGTCAGTCGCGACATGTGCGACGGACTCCTCGTCACCAGCGTTCAGAGCGGCCTCGGAAGCCTCGAGGTGGTGCGCCGCCGTCGAGGAGATGTGCGGGGCCATCGCGATGGCGAATGCGGCGACCAGCGCCGCGATGAGCAGCACGAGCGGTCGCATCATGGTCGTTTCTCCTCGTCCACGGTAGGAAGGCGCCACGACGGCTACGCGAGCTGGTAGCCGGCCTCCTCGATGGCCACGCGCACGGAGCTCTCGTCGATCGGCCCTGCCGAGCGCACAGTGACGCGCGAGGAGCCACCGACCACGAGTTCGACATCGACGGCCTGGACGCCGGCCACGGCGCCGACCTCTTCGGTTACACTCGCGACGCAGTGGCCGCAGGTCATTCCCGTGACGAGGAACTCGGCGGACTCGCCCGCCTCGATCCCGCTGGACGCTGCGGCTGCCTCGGTGCGCGCTGCACCGTGGCCGCATCCGCAGTCGCCGCCTCCGCAGCAGCCGCCGCCATTTCCGGTGCCCGCGGACGCGTCGCCGAGCAGATTGATGCTGGAAGTCTCGTTGTTCTCCATAGCATCCAGTCTCGCATACCCCATGGGGGTACTGCAACGGCACTCGCACAACTTCGGTTCGAGGCGTTCCCGGGGAAGCGCAGAAGCCTCCGGTTCGCACCGGAGGCTTCGAACCAGAGATCCTCTGATTTTAGTGCGCGAGGGGGGACTTGAACCCCCACGCCCTTACGGGCACTGGCACCTGAAGCCAGCGCGTCTGCCAATTCCGCCACTCGCGCGCGACGAGGCTGACCCCGTCAACCCAGCGAGATTATCACAGCGCGCACGTCGCGCAGCGCCGCGCTGACCCCGCACGAACGCCGCCTGAACCCCGCACGACACTCGCCCTCGAGCCCCGCGCGCACTGCGAATCCGCGCAACAACCGCCGTCATCGCGGCCCCCCTGGGCCCCGAACCCGGGGCATCCCACTATCCTCAGAAGGTCATCTGCCAGGGAAGGACGCTAACCGTGGGGCTTCTCGACAGCTTCGAGCGCGGTCTCGAGCGCGCCGTCGGCGGCGCTTTCGCGAAGACGTTCAAGAGCGGCGTGCAGCCGCTCGAGATCTCCGCGGCGCTGCGGCGCGAGCTCGACACCAAGGCCGCGGTCGTCTCGCGCGACCGCATCCTCGCGCCGAACACGCTCACCGTGCGCCTGTCGCCGGCCGACAAGCAGCGCATGGATTCCCTCGGCGAATCGCTCATCGACGAGCTCACCGAGCTCGTGCAGAAGCATGCGGCCGCGCAGCGATACACCTTCCCCGGCGGAATCCGCATCATGCTCGTCGCCGACGACAGCCTGTCGGAGGGCGTGATCCAGGTCGACTCGCAGTCGGTGAAGGGCTCGGTCGTGTGGACCCCAGTGCTCGACATCGACGGCACGCGCTATCCGCTCATGAAGTCGCGCACGATCATAGGAAGGGGCTCCGAGGCCGACATCACGCTCGACGATTCCGGCACGAGTCGCAAGCACATCGAGATCCTCTGGGACGGCTCCCGCGGCCAGGTCAACGACCTCGGTTCGACCAACGGCTCGCTGCTCAATGGGGAGGCCTTCACGCAAGCGGCGCTGCCGCCCGATAGCGTCATCGAGATCGGGCGCACGCGCATCCTCTTCCGGGTGCTCGCCCAAGCCGAGCCGCCGCGAGGAGGATCCCGATGAGCGAACTGACGCTCCTGCTGCTGCGCATCGGCTTCCTCATCCTGCTGTGGGCCTTCGTCTTCGCGATCGTCTACGCCCTGCGCAGCGACCTCTTCGGTCAGAAGGTGCGCCGACTGCCCGCCCCGGGAGCAGCCGCAGCGGTGCCGCCGATCGCGGTGGCCGCGGGTGCACCGCTGGCGGCGCCCTCCACCCC
>SCPB01000060.1 GCA_005502445.1 Microbacteriaceae bacterium X2B | reverse complement strand
GTGGAAGAGCGACGACCCCGCCCACCCCCGCATCGACGTCTACGGCTCGCTCGCCGAGCTCGAGGCCGACTTCGGCGCCCTGCCGCGCAACGCCGCGGGCGAGGTCGACCTGCACCGCCCGTTCATCGACGAGCTCACGCGGCCGAACCCCGACGATCCGACGGGCCGCTCGACGATGCGACGCATCGAAGACGTCTTCGACGTGTGGTTCGACTCCGGCTCGATGCCGTTCGCGCAGGTGCACCACCCCTTCGAGAACGCCGACTGGTTCGAGAACCACAACCCGAGCGACTTCATCGTCGAGTACATCGGGCAGACCCGCGGCTGGTTCTACACGATGCACATCCTGGCTACGGCGCTCTTCGACCGCCCGGCGTTCAAGAACGTCATCAGTCACGGCATCGTCCTCGGTAACGACGGGCAGAAGGCTTCGAAGAGCCTCCGCAACTATCCCGACGTCTTCGAGACGTTCGATCGTGACGGCTCCGACGCGATTCGCTGGTTCGAGATGTCGAGCTCGGTGATCCGCGGCGGCAACCTCGTCGTGACCGAGGAGGCCATCCGCGCGAGCGTGCGCGAGTTCCTGCTGCCGCTGTGGAGCACCTACTACTTCTTCACCCTCTACGCCAACGCCGCCGGCGTCGGCGACGCAGGGGTTGACGGGGCGCAGTGGCGCACCGACTCGGGCAACGTGCTCGACCGCTACCTGCTCGCGAAGACGCGCGACCTCGTCGCGACAGTCACGGCCGAGCTCGAGAACCTCGACAGCCCCATGGCCGCCGCGGCACTGCGCGACTTCGCCGACGTGCTCACCAACTGGTACGTGCGCCGCAGCCGCGAGCGCTTCTGGGCCGGCGACGACCGCGACGCGATCGACACGCTCTACACCGTGCTCGAGACGCTCGCGCGCGTCGCCGCCCCGCTCGCTCCCCTCGTGACCGAGGAGGTCTGGCGCGGCCTCACCGGGGGCGACAGCGTGCACCTGACCGACTGGCCGTCGGCGGATGCCTTCCCCGCCGACCCGGGGCTCGTCGCCGCCATGGACCGCGTGCGCGCCATCGCGAGCTCGGGCCTCGCGCTGCGCAAGGCGCAGAGCCTGCGCGTGCGCCTGCCGCTCGCCGCGCTCACCGTCGTCACGCCCGACGCGGCGGCTCTCGCGCCCTTCGCCGACATCCTGCGCGACGAGCTCAACGTCAAGGCCGTCGAGCTCGTCGAGTTCGACGACTCGCTCGCCGCCGCCTACGGCATCACGCGCCGGCTCGCCGTCAACGCCCGCGCGGCCGGGCCCCGCATCGGCAAGCAGGTGCAGCAGGTCATCGCTGCGGCGAAGGCGGGGGACTGGTCGCTCGATGGCGACGGTGTGGTCGTCGGCGGCGTGCCGCTCGTCGAGGGCGAGTTCTCGCTCGAGCTCGAGCTCGCCGACCCCGCGGCCGCCGTCGTATTCCTGCCCGGCAGCGGCTTCGTGCTGCTCGACACCGTCGTGACCCCCGAGCTCGAGGCGGAGGGGCTCGCGCGCGACGTCATCCGCGCCGTGCAGCAGGCTCGCAAGGACTCCGGGCTCGACGTGAGCGACCGCATCGCGCTGACGATCGGCTCGAGCGATGCCGAGGCTCTCGCCGCGATCGAGGCGCACCGGGAGCTCATCGGCGGCGAGACGCTTGCCACGACGCTGACCGTGCGTGAGGCTGTCGGAGGCGAGGGGGTCGCCGTCGGGGCCGGAGCATCCGTGACGATCGAGGTGGTGCGAGCGTGAACGACGCCGAGAAGGGCCGCGAGCCCGGCGAGCAGGAGCTCGCCGACCGGGAGGCGGCCGAGTCGGTCTTCGCCGCGCTGCTCGCGCGCATCGGCGAGGGCGCCCCCCAGCCGCGTCTCGAGCCCACGCGCCGCGCCGTCGAGCTGCTCGGCGACCCGCAGCGCTCGTACGGCATCATCCACATCACGGGCACGAACGGCAAGACCTCGACGAGCCGCATGATCGAGAGCATCCTGCGCGCCTACGGGCTGCGCCCCGGCCTCATGACGAGCCCGCACCTCGTGCGCCTGAACGAGCGCATCGTGATCGACGGCGAGCCGATCGCCGATCGCGCCCTCGCCGACAACTGGGCCGACATCCAGCCCTACCTGCTCATGGTCGACGCCGAGCTCGCGGCGAACGGAGACGAGCCGCTCACCTACTTCGAGGCGCTCACCGTGCTCGCCTTCGCCTGCTTCGCCGACGCGCCCGTCGACGTCGTCGTGCTCGAGGTCGGCATGGGCGGCGAGTGGGATTCGACCAACGTCGCCGACGGCGACGTCGCCGTGTTCACGCCCATCGCGCTCGACCACCAGAACCGTCTCGGCTCGACGGTCGCCGAGATCGCCCGCACCAAGGCGGGCATCATCAAGCCCGCGGCGCAGGTCGTCACGGCGCTGCAGGAGACCGCGGCGATGGACGAGCTGCATCGCGCGGCCGTGCACGACGAGGCGACGGTCGCGAGCGAGGGGGTCGATTTCGCCCTCCTGGATGCCCGACTCGCGGTCGGCGGGCAGCTCATCGACGTGCGGGGCCGGGCCGGGGAGTACCGCGATCTCTTCCTGCCCTTGTTCGGCGAGCACCAGGCGCGCAACGCCGCGCTCGCGATCGCGGCGGTCGAGTCGTTCCTCGGCGGCGGAGAGCAGCCGCTCGCGATGGACGTGCTGCACGAGGGCTTCGCGACCGTCACGAGCCCCGGCCGCCTGCAGCTCATCGGCATCGAGCCGAGCGTGCTCGTCGACGCCGCGCACAACCCGCACGGCGCGGCCGCGCTCGCGACCGCGCTGCTCGGCTCGTTCGCCTTCGAGAAGGTGACCGCGATCGTCGGAATCCTCGCCGACAAGGACGAGCGCGGCATCATCGAGGCCCTCGACCCCGTCGTCGACCTCTTCATCGTCACGCAGTCCGACTCCGACCGCGCGCTGCCCGCCGAGGAGCTCGCCGAGCTCGTCACGCACGTCGCCGGCCCCGACCGGGTGCGCATCGAGCCCGAGGTCGCTGTCGCCCTCGCCGAGGCCCGCGCCGAGGCCGGGCCGCAGGATGCCGTGCTCGTCACGGGCTCGATCACGCTCGTCGGTCAGGCGATCCGCATCGCGCGCGACGAGGAGTGGGCGCTGTGACCACCGCCGCACCTGCCGACGACCTGCCCGACGAGAACTCTCCGGCCGCACGCTCGCCGCGCCGGCAGCGCTCGGCGACCGAGTCGCTGTTGAGCGTCGTGCTCGTGATGGAGGCCGTCGTCGTCGTCTTCGGCGCCCTCGTCGTCTTCGGGCTGCGCGTCGCCGACCCCCTCGCCGCGTTCGGCGGGGGAGCCGCGCTCATCGCCCTGCTCGTGGTCGCCGCGCGCCTCGTGCGTTACCGGTGGGGCCAGTGGCTCGGTCACGCGCTGCAGCTCGTGCTGCTCTCGACGGCACTGCTCGAGGTGCTCGCCGGCGTCGTCGCCGCGATCTTCGTGGGATTCTGGATCTGGGCCCTCGTCAAGGGGCGCCAGCTCGACGCCGCGACGGGCGCGAGCGCAGCATCCTGACCGCGCGCAGCGCACCGCCCGTATTCCCCGACCCGCATACGAAACCGAACGCCGAAACCGCCTGGAGGCCACCATGACCGCGCACGTCGAAGAGACCCTCGTCCTCATCAAGCCCGACGGGGTCGCGCGCAACCTGACGGGCGAGATCCTGCGCCGCATCGAGGCCAAGGGCTACCAGCTCGTCGACCTGCGCATGCTCCAGGCCGATCGCGAACTGCTGGCCGCCCACTACGCCGAGCACGAGGGAAAGCCCTTCTACGAGCCGCTCGTGGAGTTCATGGAGTCGGGCCCCGTCGTCGCGGCGCGCGTCGCCGGGCACCGCGTCATCGAGGGATTCCGCTCGCTCGCCGGCACCACCGACCCCACGACGGCCGCGCCCGGCACGATCCGCGGCGACCTCGGCCGCGACTGGGGTCTGCGCGTGCAGCAGAACCTCGTGCACGGCTCCGACTCGCCCGAGTCGGCCGTGCGCGAGCTCGCGCTCTGGTTCGCCTGAGCCGGCGCTGGTCGGTCTGAGCCGGCGCTGGTCCGTCTGAGCTAGAGCAGGCTCGGCAGCAGCGTCGGGAACTGCGCGAGGATCGCGAGGGCGATGGCCGCGTAGTTCGCGAGCACGACCACCCACACGAAGGGCAGCGCGGCCTCGCCGAACCGTCGGCCGGGGCCGCCCGTCAGGCGACCCGTCGCGAGAAGCCAGGCGAGCAGCCCCCAGAACAACGTGATCGTCGCGGCCCACACGAGCATGCACCACGGGCACAGCGCCCCGATGACGTAGACGCTCTGCACGAACAGCCAGGTCACGAAGAGCCAGGCGCCCGTCACCCCGACGAGCAGCAGCGCCCAGAACCATCGCGCGAACTCCGCCCCGGCGAGAAGGCCGATGCCCACAGCGATCGGGGCGACGAAGCCGGCGACGCCGAGCAGGGGGTTCGGGAAGCCGAAGAGCGCGGCCTGCCAGCTCTGCATGACGCTGCCGCACGAGACGAGCGGATTGATGTCGCAGTTGAGCACGTGCGACGGGTCGATGAGCTTCGCGACGCGCTCGATGATGAGGGCCATCGCGCCCCACCAGCCGAGCGACCCGGTGACGACGAGCACGAGGCCCATCGCCCAGGGCCTGCGCGTGCTCGGAACGGTCGCGGCGGGCCGGGGGAGCGTCGGAGCGGTCACGATCCGATTATCGACCCCGTGGCGCGCGGGCGCGGGGTCGAAGGTCCTGCGGATGCGATGGCCGTGCGATAATGAGGGGCAGTCGTCGCCAGCCGCGCTCGCGACGCACAACGAACAAGCTTCCCGGGCATACCGGACCAGCACCGCGGCACCGAGTCGCGACCGTCGGATAGCCAGTTCCGAGCAGCGCAGTGACAGTGCGCGAGCCAGCGCCCGACCCGGATCGGGGGGCAGCGGCTCGACAACAGAAGAGTTTCGCAGCAGGGCGCGAGCGCCCCGCTGCCGAGTATTCCCGTCCCGGCGCGGCCCGGGCGGTCGAGGAGTGCACCAGCGATGGTGAGTGACGACAACGAGACGAACCGCAAGAAGCGCACCCGGCTGTTCACGCCCCGCGGCATCCGCAAGGGTCAGGAGCCCGAGCCGGGCGCGCGCGACGAGGAGACGCCGGTCGAGGCCTCGACCGACGCGCCCGCGGCGCCCGAACTCGAGATGCCCGCCGATGAGCAGCCGGCGGATGCTCCCGAGATCGTCGAGCCGGAGCCGGAGCCGGAACCGGAGCCGGAGCCGATCGTCGAGGCCGAGCCGACCGACGGCGCCCCGGACACCCCCTTCCCGGTGCTCAAGCCCGCGAGCACGACGTCTCTGCTGTTCTATGCGCCCCCGGTCGAGTACCTCGCTCCGCTGCCGGGTGCCGGCGCGGTGCGCACGCGCGACGACCGCGACGACGAGGTCGAGCCCGCCGAGGGCTCGAGCACGAGCCGTCGACGCGCGCGCGCCCGCCGTAGCCGCGGGGGAGCATCCACCGAGGGCGATCAGGCGACAGCCGCCGACCGCGGCGACCGGTACGAGCGGAGCGATCGATACGACCGCCGCGAGCGACGCGTCGCCGAGCCGATCACCGAGCCGCAACGCATCAAGGGCTCGACGCGGCTGGAGGCGAAGAAGCAGCGCCGCCGCGACGGCCGCGACGCCGGCCGCCGTCGCCCCGTGATCACCGAGGCCGAGTTCCTCGCCCGCCGCGAGAGCGTCGACCGCGTCATGGTCGTGCGCTCGAAGGACGGCCGCATCCAGATCGGCGTGCTCGAGGACGGCGTGCTCGTCGAGCACTATGTCGCCCGTTCGCAGGAATCCAGTCTCATCGGCAACGTCTACCTCGGCCGCGTGCAGAACGTGCTGCCGAGCATGGAGGCCGCCTTCGTCGACATCGGCCGCGGCCGCAACGCCGTTCTCTATTCCGGCGAGGTCGACTGGGAGGCCGCGCAGGCCGAGGGTGAGAAGAACCAGCCGCGCCGCATCGAGCTCGCGCTCAAGCCCGGCGACCGCATCCTCGTGCAGGTCACGAAGGATCCGATCGGGCACAAGGGCGCCCGTCTGACGAGCCAGGTGAGCCTTCCCGGCCGCTACCTCGTGTACGTGCCCAACGGCTCGATGAACGGCATCAGCCGCAAGCTGCCCGACACCGAGCGTGCACGCCTGAAGAAGATCCTGAAGGAGGTGCTGCCCGACGACGTCGGCGTCATCGTGCGCACCGCCGCCGAGGGTGCCACCGAAGAGCAACTGACCCTCGACGTCAACCGACTCACCGCGCAGTGGGCCGAGATCTCGAAGCAGGTCGCCAACCCCAACGCCCAAGCGCCGCTGATGCTGCACAGCGAGCCCGACCTCCTCGTCAAGATCGTCCGCGACGTCTTCAACGAGGACTTCCGGTCGATGATCATCCACGGTCAGGATGCCCAGCAGACCATCGAGGCCTACTTGCGGTCGGTCGCGCCCGACCTCCTCGATCGCGTGCAGAAGCACGAGGGCGACCACGACCCCTTCGACGAGTTCCGCATCTCGGAGCAGATCGAGAAGGCCCTCGAGCGCAAGGTCTGGCTGCCCTCGGGCGGCTCGCTGGTCATCGACCGCACCGAGGCGATGACCGTCGTCGACGTGAACACCGGCAAGTTCGTCGGCTCGGGCGGCAACCTCGAGGAGACCGTCACCAAGAACAACCTCGAGGCCGCGGAGGAGATCGTGCGCCAGCTGCGGCTGCGTGACATCGGCGGCATCATCGTCGTCGACTTCATCGACATGGTGCTCGAGACCAATCGCGACCTCGTGCTGCGGCGCCTCATCGAGTGCCTGAGCCGCGACCGGACCAAGCACCAGGTCGCCGAGGTCACGAGCCTCGGCCTCGTGCAGATGACCAGAAAGCGGCTCGGGCTCGGACTGCTCGAGACCTTCAGCGAGAACTGCGAGGTGTGCGCGGGCCGCGGCCTGATCATCCACCACGACCCGGTCGCGAAGCACCGCTCCAACGGCGGTGGCAGCGAGCCGAGCGGCAACCGCCGCGGAGGTCGCGGCGGCGACCGCGGCCCGCAGCGCTCCTCGGGCGGTCAGCAGAAGGCCTCGTCGCACGCGGGCACCCACGCGATCACCGAGGACGTCTCGAAGGCATTGGCCACGATCGCGGCCAAGACCGTGCACCACGACCACCCGGTCGAGGCGGCCCCCGCGGCGGATCCGGTCGCCGAGCCGACACCGGCTGCGGCGGATGGGCCCGCCGCCCGCACGGGCGGCCGCACCCGGGGCGGCCGTCGGGCGCGCAACGGTTCGGGCGACGGCGCGCCGGTCGAGACCGCATTCGCAAGCGGGACCGCAGCCGCGAACGAGACGGCGGTGACGCGAACGGAGGCCGAGTCGGTCGCGATCCTCGACATCCCCGTGCCCCCCGTGGCCCGGTCGCGGCAGAGGATCGACCCGCGCGATGCCGAGCAACTGCTCGGCTCGGTGCTCGAGGCTCTCCCCGAGCCCCCGGCGCCGGGCACCCGCAAGCGCGGCTCGCGTCGCGCGACCTCGGGCACGATCTCGACCGCGGCCGCCGAGGCCGCGAGCGACGGCTAGGGCCACCCTCCGGACGTGCCGCATGTCCAGCAGCAGGGCGACTCCCGCTGTCGTCGCCGCGACGGCTACGACAGCGGCGCTGCTCATCGGCGCCGTCGTGCTCGCCGCGATGGCCGGGTCGCCGCGTGGCGAGGCGGAGTCGCCGGCGGCCGTCGGGCCGGCCGTCATCGTGCTCGACCGCGGCATCGAGACCGATCGGGTGGTACGGGTTCCGCTCGACCCGGCGTCGCCCATGATCGTCGCGCATGAGGCGACGGGAATCCGGGCCGTCGCCGTCACGGGGGACGACGTGCTCGTCGCCCGCGACGGCGCGCTCGAGGAGGTCGGCTCGTACTCCGCCGTGCACGACGTCTCGCCCGAGGGGCGGTCCGCGTTGGTAGCCGATGACGATGGAGGCCTCGTGGTCGACCTCGAGTCGGGCGACCTTCGGCGCATCCCCGCTCCCATCGTCGCCGACCGGGAGTCCTTCCCCGGCGAGGTGTCGTCGGTCGACGGCCGCACGATGGTACAGCGAGTGGCGGTGCCGAGCGAATCCCGCGACTCGTTCGCCGTGACGCCCGTAGTCGCCGGCGCGGCCTCGGACGGCCGTTCCGTCGATCCGCAGCCCACGAGCATCACCCTCGCGATCGTCGAGGTCGGCACTGGTGCCCTCGTGCGCACGGTGGAGGGCTTCGCGCCCTCGTGGGCGGGAGACTGACGAGAACCCGTGCGCCGCTCACATGAGAAGTGCGCCTATGGGCCGCGCTCTGCGACGATCGGAAGCGCGGCTACAGCCCGCGCTTCTCGCGCTGGCTCACCCTCAGCCCCGACGCGGCGAGCCGGGCGATGAGCTCCTTGCCCGAGACCGGCTCGGCGCCCTGCGCGACGAGCGCCTCGTAACGT
Source organism: Microbacteriaceae bacterium X2B (assembly GCA_005502445.1). Lineage (GTDB taxonomy): Bacteria > Actinomycetota > Actinomycetes > Actinomycetales > Microbacteriaceae > Microcella. The sequence goes on along the minus strand of SCPB01000060.1, from coordinate 3,193 downwards.
TCCGCGGGGTAGTCGTAGTGATCGTGGTCGAAGCCCCGCTCGGGGATGCCCGCGGCGCGCGCGAAGGCGTGCAGCTCGGCGAGCGAGTAGTCGCTCACGAGGTGCCCCCAGAGCCGGCCGTGCGCCGGCCAGTCCGGCTCGTCGATCAGCACGGCCATGCCGGAGATTGTAGGCTGGGAGCAGACGGCTCGAGGTGCGCCGGTTCTTTTGACCGGCATCCTGCGATCAGGTATGCTCGACCGTTGGCGTGCGCTGGGCCGAGCCCGCGAGAGACGCCAGAGGTTTTCTTCCGATCCGAAGTAAGGGTGAAACGTGGTCTACGCAGTTGTGCGCGCCGGTGGGCGGCAGGAGAAGGTCGAGGTCGGCACGGTCGTCGTCCTCGATCGTGTCAAGGCGGGCGAGGATGGCACCATCCAGCTCACCCCCGTGCTGCACGTCGACGGCGACACCGTCACGACCGACGCCAAGAAGCTCGCGAAGATCACCGTCACCGCCGAGGTGCTGAACGACCTCCGCGGCCCGAAGATCGTCATCCAGAAGTTCAAGAACAAGACCGGGTACAAGAAGCGCCAGGGTTTCCGCGCCGACCTCACTCGCGTCAAGATCACCGGCATCAAGTAAGAAGGGCCGCGAAGAATGGCACACAAGAAGGGCGCTTCGTCCACCCGCAACGGCCGCGACTCGAACCCCCAGTACCTGGGAGTGAAGCGCTTCGGCGGCCAGGTCGTCAAGGCCGGCGAGATCATCGTCCGTCAGCGCGGCACGCACTTCCACCCCGGCGCCAACGTGGGCCGCGGCGGTGACGACACCCTGTTCGCGCTCGCGGCCGGGGCCGTCGAGTTCGGCAGCAAGGGCGGCCGCAAGGTCGTCAACATCGTCGCGAGCGCCTGAGGCCCTCCGGCCTCGGTCGCGTCGACGACCGCAACGTCAGCGAATGGGCGGGCTTCGGCCCGTCCATTCGTCGTTAGTGCAGAGGCGGATGCCCTGCGCATGACCATCAGGAGGGAACAGCCATGGCGACCTTCGTCGACAACGTGACCCTCCACCTGCGCGCCGGTCACGGCGGGCACGGCTGCGTATCGGTGCGCCGCGAGAAGTTCAAGCCGCTCGCCGGCCCCGACGGCGGCAACGGCGGCGACGGCGGCGACATCGTGCTCGTCGCCGACGCGCAGGAGACGACGCTGCTGCCCTACCACCGCCGGCCGCACCGCACGAGCGACAACGGCGGGCCAGGAATGGGCGACCACCGCTCGGGCTTCACCGGCGGCGACCTCGTGCTGACCGTGCCCGTCGGCACGGTCGTGCGCGACGCCGACGGCACCGAGCTCGCCGACCTCGTCGACCCCGGCATGAGCATCGTCGTCGCCCCGGGCGGTCAGGGCGGCCTCGGCAACGCGGCGCTCGCGACGACCAAGCGCAAGGCGCCCGGCTTCGCACTGCTCGGCACGCCCGGCTGGGAGGGCGATGTCCTCCTCGAGCTCAAGACCGTCGCCGACGTCGCCCTCGTCGGCTTCCCGAGTGCGGGCAAGTCGAGTCTCATCGCCGCGATCTCGGCCGCGAGACCGAAGATCGCCGACTACCCCTTCACGACTCTTCACCCCAACCTCGGCGTCGTCGAGTCGGGCGAGGTGCGCTTCACGGTGGCCGACGTGCCCGGTCTCATCGAGGGCGCGAGCGAGGGCAAGGGCCTGGGCCTCGAATTCCTCCGCCACGTCGAGCGCTGCAGCGCCCTGCTGCACGTGCTCGACTGCGCCACACTCGAACCCGGCCGCGACCCGATCAGCGACCTCGACGTGATCCTCGCCGAGCTCGGTCAGTACCCCGTTCCCGAGGGCCAGCTGCCGCTGCTGGAGCGGCCTCAGCTCGTCGCGCTCAACAAGGTCGACGTGCCCGAGGGTCGCGATCTCGCCGACCTCGTGCGACCCGAGCTCGAAGCGCGCGGCTACCGCGTGTTCGAGATCAGCGCCGTGAGCCGCGAGGGTCTGCGACCGCTCACCTTCGCGCTCGGCGAGCTCGTCGAGGCCGACCGAACCGCCCGCGCCGCCGAGCAGCAGGTGCGCGGTCGCATCGTCATCCGGCCGCGTGCCGTCGACGCCGTCGACTTCACCGTGACCGTCGAGGGCACCCACGAGGGTCCGCTGTACCGCGTGCGCGGCGCCAAGCCCGAGCGATGGGTGCAGCAGACCGATTTCACCAACGACGAGGCCGTCGGCTACCTCGCCGATCGCCTGGCCAAGCTCGGGGTCGAGAAGGAGCTCTTCGCGAAGGGCGCCGTCGCCGGTGCGACAGTCGTCATCGGCGGCCGCGACGGCATGGTGTTCGACTGGGAGCCGACGCTCACGAGCGCCGCCGAGCTCATGACGGCACCGCGCGGCACCGATGCGCGTCTCGACGCGCTCTCGCGCCCCACGACGACCCAGCGGCGCCAGAGCTACAAGGAGCGCATGGACGCCAAGACCGAGGCCCGCGCCGAGCTCGACCGCGAGCGCGAGGCCGGCATCTGGACCGGGGACGACGCGGAGTGAGCGCGAGCGAGCAGGAGGGCCTGAACGAGGGCACGCGAACGGCGGTCACGGCCGCCCGCCGCGTCGTCGTCAAGGTCGGCTCGTCGTCGATCAGCGGCGAGAACGCCGGGCAGATCGGGCCGCTCGTCGACGCTCTCGCCGCGCTGCACTCCCGCGGTTGCGAGGTCGTGCTCGTCTCCTCCGGCGCCATCGCGACGGGCATCCCGTTTCTCCGATTGGATGCCCGCCCGAACGATCTCGCGACGCAGCAGGCCGCCGCCGCCGTCGGGCAGAACGTGCTCATGGTTCGCTATCAGGAGAGCCTGTCGCGCTACGGACTCGTCGCGGGGCAGATCCTGCTCACCGCGGGCGACCTCGAGCACGCCACCCCGCGCTCGAACGCGCAGCGGGCGATGGAGCGGTTGCTGGGTCTGCGCGTGCTGCCGATCGTGAACGAGAACGACACCGTCGCGACGCAGGAGATCCGCTTCGGCGACAACGACCGCCTCGCCGCGCTCGTGAGCGAACTCGTGCACGCCGATCTGCTCGTGCTGCTGAGCGACGTCGACGCCCTCTACACTCGGCCGCCGCGCGAGCCGGGCGCCGAGCGCATCGAGCATGTCGCTCATGACGACGACCTCGGCGGCGTCCAACTCGGCGATATCGGGGCGGCGGGGGTCGGCACCGGG
>SCPB01000005.1 GCA_005502445.1 Microbacteriaceae bacterium X2B | reverse complement strand
GATGACGACGTCGCGGCGCTCGGTGGGCGGGGTCACGGGGTGGGCTCCTTCGCTGCGGTGCGGGCGGGTGCGGCCAGCCTACGGCGGCTCACCCGGCGCGCGCCGCCGCCCCTGGCGCTCGCCACTCGCCCCGGCCGGAGCCTCGGGCCGCTGACCAAATGAAGGGAGCCGGGCCCACGCGCTGGGCGTGTCGGCGCGACACGCCGTCGTGTCGCGACGCGCTCCCTTCATTTGGTCGAACGACGGAGGAGCGCAGGGCCCCGGGCCTTACCGAGCGCGCAGGCGCCCGACCGCGATGAACGTCATGACCGCAGGGCGATGGTGGCGGCGATATCCGCCCGGCTTTTCCGTTGATCGCTCGCGTTGCGGCCGTAGCGCGTCAGCCCGCGACGGCGCGCGCGAGCACGGCGCGCACCGCGGCGATCGCGGGGCGCGCCGCCGCCGAGACCCGCGCGGCCGTGAACACCGTGCGCTCGGGCGCACCCGGCAGGTCGACGAGCGGCACGGTCGGCGCGCCGCCCATCCACAGCAGGTCGGGCAGCAGCGCGACGGCGTGCCCCGCCTCGATGAGCCGCACGTGCGCCTGGAGGTCGGCGGTCTCGAAGCGCACGTCGGGCTCGAAGCCGGCGAGCCGGCACTGCTGCTCGGCCCAGTGGCGGCTCGCGGTGCCGCGCGGCTCCATCACCCAGGCGGCGTCGGCCGCGTCGGCGAGCGAGCCGATGCCCGATCGGGGCCCCGCGCCGAGCCGCAGCGTGTCGCGGTGCAGGGGCACGCGGTCGAGCTCGCGCCGGCGTGGGGCGGCGTGGGCGGGGTACTCCTCGGCGATCACGAGGTCGAATTCGCGCGCCCACACCTCGTCGAGGGCGCTCTCGGGTTCGCGCTGGGTCACCTCGATGCGCAGCGAGGGATGCTCCACCGCGAGCAGGCTCAACGCGCGCGGCACGATGCCCAGCGCCGCCGACTGGAACACCGCGAGCCGCACGGTGCCCCCGAGCGCGCCCCCGGTCTCGAGGGCGGATGCCGCGAGCGACGACTCGAGCCGCTCCATCTCGTCGAGCAGGCGGCCGGCGCCCTCGACGAGCAGCTCGGCCTGCGGGGTCAGCTGCACGCGGCGCCCGGCGCGCTCGAGCAGGGCGACGCCCGCCTCCTGCTCGAGCAGCGCGAGCTGCTGCGAGATCGTCGAGGGGCTGTAGGAGAGCGCGCGGGCGACGGCGTGCAGGGTGCCGCGCCGGTGGACCTCGCGCAGCAGGTTCAGGCGTCGTAGGTCGAGCATGAGTCCTCCGCGAAAGATTGTTCGAGCATCCTGAACAATATTGTGTGTTTTTCATTGCTTTTCGCGACGGACGCGCACAGCGCACACTGGGAATCGACGGGTCGAGCGGTCGCGCGGTGTGCGCGCGACCAGGCCCCGCGACGCAGAGGCTGACAGGCTGATGACCATGAGCACCCCGATCGACGACACCCGCGACGAGCGCGATCGACCCGCCCGGCTCGACCGCCCCGGCGACGCCGACGACCCCGAGGGCTCCGACCGCGCCGAGGTCCCCGACCGCCTCGGCGACGAGGCCGTCCAGCTCGTGCGGCGCTGGCTCGCGAGCACCGAGGGCGCGTCCGCCGACGCGAGCGCCGCCCGGCTCGGCGGACTGCTCAAGGATCCGGACGGACTGCACTTCGCGATCGGCTTCGTCGACCGCGTCGCCCGCCCCGACGACCTCCGCGTCGCCGGACGGAACCTCGAGGAGCTCAGCCGGCGCATCCCGCGGTTCCTGCCCGCCCCCCTGCGCGCGCTCATCGCGCTCGGCGGCGGCTTCGCGCGGTTCCTGCCCTGGCCGATCATCCCCGTCGCGCGCCGCGTGCTGCGCGGCATGGTGGGGCACCTCATCGTCGACGCCTCGCCCGAGAAGCTCAGGGCGACGCTCGAGAAACTGCGTGCCGACGGCGACCGGCTCAACATCAACCTGCTCGGCGAGGCCGTGCTCGGCGACGGCGAGGCCGACCGTCGCCTGCGCGGCATCCACGCCCTCGTCGACCGCGACGACGTCGACTACGTCTCGGTCAAGGTCTCGTCGATCGTCAGCCAGCTGTCGATGTGGGCCTTCGACGAGACCGTCGAGCGCGTCGTCGAGCGCCTCGTGCCGCTCTACGAGAAGGCGGCGCTCGGGGTGCGCCCCACCTTCCTCAACCTCGACATGGAGGAGTTCCGCGACCTCGACCTGACCATCGCCGTCTTCGAGAAGCTGCTCGACCGCCCCAGCCTGAAGCACTACGAAGCGGGAATCGTGCTGCAGGCCTACCTGCCCGAGGCCGTGCCCGCGCTCGAGCGGCTCACCGCGTGGGCGCAGGCCCGGCGGGCGGCGGGCGGAGCGGGCATCAAGATCCGCGTCGTCAAGGGCGCCAACCTCGCGATGGAGCGCGTCGACGCCGCCGTGCACGGCTGGCCCGTCGCGGTGCTGCCGAGCAAGCAGGCCAGCGACGCCAACTACAAGCGCGTGCTCGAGCTCGCCCTGCGGCCCGACCGGGTCGACGCGGTGCGCATCGGCGTCGCGGGCCACAACCTCTTCGACATCGCGTGGGCGCACCTGCTCGCGACCTCGCGCGGCGTCGCCGAACGCGTCGAGTTCGAGATGCTGCTCGGCATGGCGCCCGATCAGGCCGCGGCGGTGCGCCGCACGGTCGGCTCCCTCCTGCTCTACACGCCCGTCGTGCACCCGGAGGACTTCGCCTCGGCGATCAGCTACCTGATCCGCCGGCTGGAGGAGAACGCGAGCACCGAGAACTTCCTCTCCGGCGTCTTCGAGCTCGGCGACGACGCCGCGATCTTCGCGCGCGAGGAGTCGCGTTTCCGCGCCTCGCTCGCCGACCTCGCGGCGCACCCGGAGGCGCCGGCGCCGCACCGCGTGCAGAACCGGCTCACCGAGCAGGATGCTCCGCGCGAGCTGCCCCTCGGCGCCGGCCCGCGCAGCGCCGGCGTGCGCGAGGGCTTCGACAACGAGCCCGACACCGACCCGGCCCTGCCCGCCAACCGCGAGTGGGGCCGCGCGATCCTCGAGGCGGCACGCACGAGCACGCTCGGCGCCGACGCGGTGGCCGCGGCCGCGATCGGGAGCGTGGGCGCGATCGAGCGCGTCGTCGCGGACTGCCGCGCCGCGGCATCCTCATGGGCGACGGTGGGCGTCGACGCGCGCGCGGGCGTCCTGCACGCGGCGGGCCGGATGCTCGCCGCGCGCCGCGCGCAGCTGCTCGAGATCATGGCCGCCGAGGCGGGCAAGACCCTCGCCGAGGGCGACCCCGAGGTGAGCGAGGCCATCGACTTCGCGCACTACTACGCCGAGAGCGCGCGCGACCTCGCGCGCATCGACGACGCGACCTTCGCACCCGTGCGGCTGACGGTCGTCGCACCGCCCTGGAACTTCCCCGTCGCGATCCCCGCCGGCAGCGTGCTCGCGGCGCTCGCCGCCGGCAGCGCCGTCATCATCAAGCCCGCGCCGCAGGTGCGTCGGTGCGCCGCCGTCATGGTGCAGGCGCTGTGGGATGCGGGGGTGCCGAGGGAGGTTCTGCGGCTCGTCGACGTGCCCGAGGACGAGGTCGGGCGGGCGCTCATCGCGCACCCCGCCGTCGACCGCGTCGTGCTCACGGGCGCCTTCGAGACGGCGGCGCTGTTCCGCTCGTGGCGACCCGACCTGCCGCTGCTCGCCGAGACGAGCGGTAAGAACGCGATCGTCGTGACGCCGTCGGCCGACTACGACCTCGCCGCCGCCGACCTCGCGCGCAGCGCCTTCGGGCACGCGGGGCAGAAGTGCTCGGCGGCCTCGCTGGCGATCCTCGTCGGATCGGTCGCCGACTCGCTCGCCTTCCGTCGCCAACTCGTCGACGCCATCGCCACGATGCGGGTCGGCCCGCCGACCGACCCCGCCGCCGTGATCGGGCCCCTCGTCGAGCCCGCGCAGGGCAAGCTGCTGCGCGCCCTCACCGAGCTCGGCGAGGGCGAGTCGTGGCTCGTCGCGCCCCGTCGTCTCGACGCGGAGGGCAGGCTGTGGAGCCCGGGCGTTCGACTCGGCGTCACGGCGGGCAGCGAGTTCCACACCACCGAGTACTTCGGGCCCGTGCTCGGCATCATGCGCGCGGCCGACCTCGACGAGGCGCTCGAGCTGCAGAACGCGACCGCGTACGGCCTCACGGCGGGCTTGCACTCGCTCGACGTCGACGAGGTGGCGCACTGGGTCGACCACGTCGAGGCGGGCAACCTCTACGTCAACCGCGGCATAACGGGCGCGGTCGTGCGCCGGCAGCCCTTCGGCGGCTGGAAGCGCTCGAGCGTCGGCGGCTCGACGAAGGCCGGAGGCCCCTCGTACGTCATGGGCTTCGGCACGTGGGCGCCCGTCGCTCGCGAGCCGAAGAAGAACCTGAGCTTCCGCGGCATCGACCGCGATGTGCGGCGCGTGCTCGAGGCCGCCCAGCCGGGCCTCGACTTCGTCGGCTTCGACGCCGCGCGCGCCGGAGCGCTGAGCGACCAGCGGGCCTGGGACGACGAGTTCGGCGTGAGCCGCGACGTGAGCGGCCTCGGCGTCGAGCGCAACGTGCTGCGCTACCTGCCCGCCCCCGTGACGATCCGGCTCGCCGAGGGCGCGCCCATTGCGGGGCTCGTGCGGGTGCTGCTCGCCGCGACGCGTGCCGGGGCGCCCGTCGAGGTGAGCACCGCGGTGCCCCTGCCGGCGGCGCTGCTCGCGGTGGCCGAGGAGTTCGGCTCGCCGCTGCGCGCCGGTTCGATCGTGATCGAGGGGGATGCGGTGTTCCGTGCGCGCGTCGTCTCGGCGCGGCCGGCACGCATCCGCCTCGTCGGGGCCGACGGCACCGTCGTCGCGAACGCGAGCGGTTCGGCGGCGCCCGCGTCGGGGACCCGTGCGGGGGCGGAGGTCGCGCGCGAGCTCTGCGCGGCACTCGGGGGCGACCCCGACGTCGCGATCTGGTCGGGGCCCGTGACGGCCGCGGGGCGCGTGGAGCTGCTGCCGTTCCTGCGCGAGCAGGCGGTGTCGATCACCGCGCACCGCTTCGGCAACCCGTACCCGGCGCTCGCCGAACTGCCGCTGTAGAGGGCCGGCCAGCGGGCGCGCGTGAGAGCGGGGTGGATGCTGCCCTCGCCCTCGCCCCCGCCTGCCCGAGAACTCGGGCGTGCCACGCCTGCACGCGGTTCAGGAAACCGAGGCGCCGCCCACGCCCCGCACGGCGTGTCGCGGCTCTGAGCGACCCGGCGGCCCCAGAACTCCTGAACCGCGAACGTGCGCCGAGGATGCTCCGGCCGGCTCAGTCGCGCAGTGCCGCCGTCACGAGCGCCAGCGCGGCATCATCGGCCAGGCCCAGGCGGCGAACCCGGTCGGCGTACTGCCGGGCGGCCTCCTGCGCCGCGCACTCGGCGGGGTCGCCCTGCCCGGCGATGAAGGAGCCTGCGCGGCCGCGGGTCTCGATGAGTCCGTCGGACTCGAGTTCGCGGTAGGAGCGCGCGACTGTCCCCGCGGCGAGGCCGAGCTGCTCGGCGAGGGCGCGCACGGTCGGCAGCTTCGATCCGGCGACGAGTTCGCCCGAGGCGACCGCGTCGCGCACCTGCACGCGCACCTGCTCGAACGGGGGCTCGGGCGCGGCAGGGTCGATCGTGAAGCGCATGCGCCGAGGCTACCCGAATGCGCGCGGGCCGGCTGCCCCGCCCCGCCCTGCCCCGCCCCTGTGCGCGACAACTCACACGGTTTCATGCACGTCGCACGGTTCGAACCGTGTGAGTTGCGCGAAACCGTGCGAGTCGGGGGGTGCCGGACGGGAATGATGCCGCGTGACCGAGGTGCGAGCCGCGCGCGGGGGGCGGGTCGGCTGCGCGCGCCGCCCCGACGCTCTACGCCCGCCCCGACGCTCTACGCCCCCGCCGGCGCGTGCCGCTCGAGGAACGCGTACACGTCGGTGCTGTCCACCCCGGGGAAGGTCTCGCGCGGCAGAGCCGCGAGCAGCGATGAGTTGATGCGCGCCTGCGGGCGGGCCGCGCCGGCCCAGCGGGCGGCGAGCTGCGGGGGAGCATCCTGGCAGCAGGCGGGGTCGGGGCACGTCGACTCGCCGCGCCGCGTCGTCTCGCGCCCGCGGAACCACTTCACGTGCGCGAAGGGCGTTCCGACCGAGATCGAGAACTCGCCCGCCGAACCCGACTCGATGCGCGAGGTGCACCAGTACGTGCCGGTCGGCTTGTCGGTGTACTGGTGGAACGGGCTGAACCGGTCGGGCTCTTCGAACACCTGCCGCGCCGACCACTTGCGGCAGACGAGCTGCCCCTCCACGGCGCCGAGCACGTCGGTCGGGAACCGCACCGAGTCGTTCTCGTACGCCTTCGACAGCACGCCCGCCGACGAGACTTTCAGGAAGTGCACGGGGATACCCAGGTGCTCGGTCGCGAGGTTGGTGAAGCGGTGCGCGGCGGTCTCGTACGAGACGGCGAAGCGGTCGCGCAGATCCTCGACGGCGAGCGAGCGCTCGCGCTTCGCCGCCTGCAGGAACGATACGGCGTCGGCCTCGGGCACGAGCAGCGCGGCGGCGAGGTAGTTCGACTCGACCCGCTGCTGCAGGAACTCGCCGTACGACCTCGGTTCGGGCCGTTCGAGAACGTGCCCCGCGAGCGCCTGCAGCAGGTTCGTGCGCGGGTCGCGCCCGGCCGCGTTCTGCACGGGCAGGTAGATGCGCCCGTTCTCGAGGTCGGTCACCGAGCGAGTCGAGGGCGGCAGGTCGGTGACGTAGTGCAGCGAGAAGCCGAGGTGCGCGGCGAGCTCGGCGGCGAGGCGCTGCGACAGCGGCCCGCCGGTGTGCCCGACCTTCGTCAGGAGCCCGGCCGCGATCTGCTCGAGCTCGCCGAAGTAGTTGCCGCGCGCCCGCATCTCTCCGCGCAGGGCCGCGTTGGCGCGCCGCGCCTCCTCGGGGGTCGCCGCTCGCTCGCGGTGCACGCGCTCGAGCTCGGCGTGCAGGGCGAGCACCGTGCGGATCGCCTCGTCCGAGAGCGACTTGCGCAGCGGCAGCGGGGGGATGCCCAGGCTGGCGAACAGCGGACCCTCCTGCACCCGGGCGAGCGCGATCTCGAGCGCGGCTCGCCCCGTGACGGGCTCCGAGCTCAGCAGCTGCTCGAGGCCGACCCCGAGCGAGCGCGCGATCGACTGCAGCTCGCCGAGCTTCGCCTCGCGCTTGCCGTTCTCGAGCACCGAGACGTGCGAGGTGGCGACGCCGATGCGCTCGCCGAGCTCGGCGAGCGTCAGGCCGGCGTCGGTGCGCAGCTGCCGGATGCGGCGGCCGAGGGTGAGGGTGTCGAGCACCTCTTCAGCGTGGCCGGGTGCGTGGGTCGAATCGAGCATGCGGAGAGCATCCCACGCCCCGCAATTCAGTGGAAGAGAAAAAACGCAATATTTCAGTCCAGGTGGCCGGGGTTGGGCGGCTTTTCTTCGCCCAGAGTGGGTCGCACGACAGACCGCACCCCACGACCGAGGAGCACTCGATGAGCACCCAGCACCGCACCGGCGACCAGACGCAGACCGCCGCCGAGCTCGAGACCGCGTGGAAGACCGAGGCCCGCTGGTCGGGCGTGCAGCGCGACTACTCCGCCGAGGACGTCGTCGCGCTGCGCGGAACCGTGCAGGTCGAGCACACGCTCGCCCGCCGCGGCGCCGAGAACCTGTGGCGCCTCATCCATGACGAGGACTACGTCAACGCGCTCGGCGCCCTCACCGGAAACCAGGCCGTGCAGCAGGTGCGCGCGGGCCTCAAGGCCATCTACCTGAGCGGCTGGCAGGTCGCCGCCGACGCCAACCTCAGCGGCCAGACCTACCCCGACCAGAGCCTCTACCCGGCCAACTCGGTGCCCGCGGTCGTCAAGCGCATCAACAACGCCCTGCGTCGCGCCGATCAGATCGCCGCCGCCGAGGGCGCGAGCGCGGGCGCCGACGCGCGTCTCGACTGGCTCGCGCCCATCGTCGCCGACGCCGAGGCCGGCTTCGGCGGTCCCCTCAACGCCTACGAGCTCATGACCTCGATGATCGAGGCCGGAGCCGCGGGCGTGCACTGGGAGGATCAGCTCGCGAGCGAGAAGAAGTGCGGCCACATGGGCGGCAAGGTGCTCATCCCGACGCAGCAGCACATCCGCACCCTCAACGCCGCGCGGCTCGCGGCCGACGTCGCGGGCGTGCCGAGCATCATCGTCGCGCGCACCGACTCGCTCGCCGCCGACCTCGTCACGAGCGACATCGACGAGCGCGACCGCCCCTTCCTCACGGGCGAGCGCACCGAGGAGGGCTTCTTCCGCACCCGCCCCGGCATCGAGACGGTGCTCGCGCGCGGCCACGCCTACGCCCCCTACGCCGACCTGCTGTGGGTCGAGTCGAGCGAGCCCGACCTCGAGCTCGCGCGCACCTTCGCCGAGAGCATCCACCAGCAGTTCCCCGGCAAGAAGCTCGCCTACAACTGCTCGCCCTCGTTCAACTGGAAGCGCCACCTCGACGACGACACCATCGCGCGATTCCAGAACGAGCTAGGAGCCATGGGCTACGCCTTCCAGTTCATCACCCTCGCCGGGTTCCACTCGCTCAACCACTCGATGTTCGAGCTCGCGCGCGGCTACAAGGAGCGCCAGATGAGCGCCTACGTCGAGCTGCAGGAGGCCGAGTTCGCCTCCGAGGTCAACGGCTACACGGCGACCAAGCACCAGCGCGAGGTCGGCACGGGCTATTTCGACCGCATCGCGACGGCGCTCAACCCCTCGAGCGCGACGCTCGCGCTCGTCGGCTCGACCGAGGCGCAGCAGTTCCACTGACCCGCGCAGAGCATCCCTTCATCGCCGCTGTCGACCAAATGAAAGGAGACGGGCCGTTGGTGTCGGCATGTCGTCGCGACACGCCGGATCCGGCCCCGCCGCTCCCTTCATTTGGTCGACGACACACAACACACGGAGAAGACCATGACCACGCTGACCATCGCGGGGCCGATGCGGCCCCGGTACGACGAGATCCTCACCCCCGGGGCGCTCGACTTCGTCGCCGAGCTGCACCGCCGCTTCGCCGGCACGCGACACGAGCGGCTCGCCGACCGCATGCGCGCCCGGTACGACCTCGGCAACGGCCGCGACCTGCGATTCCTGCCCGAGACGGCATCCATCCGAGAGGCTGCCTCGTGGCGCGTCGCCGGCGCCGGTCCCGGTCTCGACGACCGTCGCATCGAGATCACGGGCCCCACCGACCCGAAGATGACGATCAACGCCCTCAATTCGGGTGCGAACGTCTGGCTCGCGGACCTCGAGGACGCCACGAGCCCCACCTGGGCGAACATCGTCGAGGGGCAGCTGTCGCTGTTCGACGCGATCCGCGAGCGGCTCGAGTTCACTTCGCCCGGTGTCGATGGAGCACCCGGCAAGCACTATCGCGTCACCTCCGAACGCACGCCCACGATCGTCATGCGCCCACGCGGCTGGCACCTGGTCGAGAAGCACATCGAGTACACTGACCGCAGTGGGCTGCGCCTTGCCGCGAGCGCGAGTCTCGTCGACTTCGGGCTGTACGCGTTCCACAACGCGCGCGAGCTCGTCGCCCGCGGACGCGGCCCGTACTTCTACCTGCCGAAGCTCGAGAACCACCGCGAGGCCCGGCTGTGGAACGACGTCTTCACGTTCGCCGAGCAGCGCCTCGGCCTCGACCACGGCACGATCCGCGCGACCGTGCTCATCGAGACCTTCCCCGCGGCGTTCGAGATGGAGGAGATCCTGTACGAGCTCCGCGACCACTGCGCGGGGCTCAACGCCGGCCGCTGGGACTACGTCTTCTCGATCATCAAGAACTACCGCGGTCGGGGCCAGTGGTTCGTGCTGCCCGACCGCGACCGCATCCTGATGACCCTGCCCTTCATGCGCGCCTACACCGAGCTGCTCGTCAAGACGTGCCACAGGCGCGGGGCGCATGCCATCGGGGGCATGAGCGCGTTCATCCCCAACCGTCGCGACCCCGAGGTGACCGAGCGGGCGCTCGAGCGTGTCGCCGCCGACAAGCGTCGCGAGGCCGGCGACGGCTTCGACGGCTCGTGGGTGGCGCATCCCGACCTGATCCCGGTCGCCCGCGCCGAGTTCGACGCCGTGCTGGGCGAGAAGCCGAACCAGCTCGACCGGCAGCGCGACGACGTGCACGTCACGGCGCGCGACCTGCTCGACGTGCGCTCGGCCGGCGGCGAGGTCACGCTCGCCGGGGTGCGGGCCAACATCTCGATCACGGTGCGCTACCTCGACTCATGGCTTCGCGGCATCGGAGCCGCGGCGATCGACAACCTCATGGAGGATGCCGCGACCGCCGAGATCAGCCGCTCGCAGCTGTGGCAGTGGATCCACCAGGACCACGTCACGGTCGAGGGCGAGACGGTCACGCGCGCGCTCGTCGAGGGGATGCTCGCCGAGGTCATCGCCGAGCTGCCGCACCCCGAGGGGCACCGGCTGCTCGAGGCGGAGGACGTCTTCCGTGCGGTGACGCTGCAGGAGGACTTCCCGACCTTCCTCACGGTGCCGGCGTACACCCGGTACCTCGTGGAGACGGCGGCGCCCGCGGCGCGCGCCGACCGGGCGCGCGCCGCTTAGTCAATCGATGAGTGTGCCGATTCGTTGCATGTGACCGGGAGATTCCGGGCACAACTGCAACGAATCAGCACACTCGCGCCGGCGCGCGGCTCGCAGGTGTTCGAGCGGCGCATGGCGACGACCACGTGGGGGCTCAGGCCACGACGCGGGGTGGAGGTGCGCGACATCCCCGGCGCGGCGCACTCGGTCTGGTACAGCCACTTCGACGATTTCATGGCGGCGATCGACGACCGGTACTGAGGTCGTCGGCAGCGGTCACGGCGGCGTCAGTGCGCGGATCTGTTGCGAGTGCACGCGAATGTTCGGACGTACTCGCGACAAACCCGTGCACTCACAAGGGCGGCGCCGGTCGTGCACCGCGCGCGGCGCGCCGCTAGTCGTGCAGGCGGTGCACGAGCCGCGAGAAGACGATCGCGCTGCGCGTGTGGTCGACGTTCGGCGCCGAGCGCACCCGCTCGAGCGCCTCCTCGAGACTCGGGATGTCGCGCGAGCGCAGTCGCACGATCGCGTCGGCGTCGCCCGTGACGGTGCCGGCCTCGACGACCTCGGGCACGGCGAGCAGCATGCGCTTGAGCTCGTCGGGCGCGACCGTGCCGCGGCAGAACAGCTCGACGTACGCCTCGACCGCGAGGCCCTCGAGGGCGGGGTCGACCTGCACCGTGAAGCCGCGGATCACCCCCTCGGCGACGAGCTTGTCGACGCGGCGCTTGACGGCCGAGGCCGAGAGGCCGACGACGTCGCCGATGTCGCCGTACCCGGCACGGGCGTTCTGGCGCAACTGATCGATGATGCGCGAATCGATGGCGTCCATAGCGCGACTGTAGGCGATTCGGATGGCGGGAGGGGTATCCTCACGCACGATTCGTGCGCACGCACCCATCCCCACTGGCGCGATCGGGGCTGGTAAGGATAGCCTTACCTCCGGCACCGTCGCCTCGTCCGCAGCCCCGCACCCTCCCGTCTCGGAGTCCTCCCTCATGCACACCGCCCGCTCCCTCGCCCTGCTCGCCCTCCCGCTCGCGGGAATCCTGCTCGCCGGCTGCGCCGCGACGCCCGCCGACGACGGCGCCGACGCGGCCTTCACCCTCTACTCGGGCCGCGACGAGGACCTCGTGCAGCCGCTCATCGACCGGTTCACCGCCGAGACGGGCATCGTCGTCGACGTGCGCTACGGCAACACCGCCGAGATGGGCTCGCTGCTGCTCGAGGAGGGCGAGGCGACCCCCGCCGACGTCTTCCTCTCGCAGGATGCGGGCGCCCTCGGCGCCCTCAGCGCCGCCGGACTCTTCACGACGCTGCCCGACGAGATCACCGGCGCGGTGCCGGCGGGCTATACGTCGACCGACGGCAGCTGGGTGGGGCTCACGGGCCGCGCGCGCGTCGTCGTCTACGACGGCGAGTCGCTCACCGCCGACGAGCTGCCCGACACGATCGACGGCTACGTCACCGATGAGTGGCGGGGCCGGCTGGGCGTCGCGCCGAGCAACGCGAGCTTCCAGTCGTTCGTCACGGCCCTGCGCGTGCTCGAGGGCGAGGATGCTGCCGAAGGGTGGGTGCAGGCGCTCGCCGACAACGACCCGCAGATCTTCGAGAGCAACATCCCCGTGCTCACCGCGGTCAATGACGGTGCGCTCGAGGCGGGTCTCATCAACCACTACTACTGGTTCCGTCAGGCGGCAGAGGTCGGGCCTGAGAACATGCGCGCGCAGCTGAAGTTCCTGCAGGCCGGCGACGCGGGCTCGATCGTCAACGTCACGGGCGCGGGGCTGCTGAACGGCGCCGCCGACAACGCCGAGGCGCTCGCCTTCATCGAGTACCTGCTGTCGGATGCGGGCCAGCAGTACTTCGTCACCGAGACCTTCGAGTACCCGCTCGTGCCGGGCATCCCGGCGCCGGAGGGCCTGCCGAGCCTCGAGAGCCTCGTGAACCCCCAGCTCGACCTCGCCGACCTCGCCTCGCTCAGCGAGACGCAAGACCTGCTCGCCCGGGTCGGCCTCATCTAGCCCCGGTCCGGCAGGGGCTTTCGACTCTGCCGGCACCCAGTCACCGAATGATCGAATGACACTATGACGCTCGCGCTCGAGGCCGCGGCGGCGCCGGAGGTTCCGGTCGCCCCCGCGACGTCGGCGCGCCCGGCGGCCTCCGGTCGGCCGCCCGTCGTGCTCACTGCGCTCGCCGCCCTCGCCGCCGCGGCGGCGGCCATCCCGCTCGTCTACCTGGCCGTGCGCGGAGGCGGTTCGGGGTTCGAGCGCATCGTCGACACGCTGACGCGCGGCCGCGTGCTCGAGTACGCGGCCAACTCGCTCGGTCTCGCCGCCGCGGTGACAGCGACGACGCTCGTGCTCGGCACCGCCGTCGCCTTCACGCTCTCGCGCTTGCGCGTGCCGTTCCCGCGCCTGTGGCTGCTCGCCTCGGCTCTGCCGCTCGCGGTGCCCTCCTTCCTCGCCGGGTACGGCTGGCTCGTGCTCGCGCCGAGCACCCAGGGCTTCGTGCCGAGCTGGCTGCTGCTCTCGGCCGTCACCGTGCCCTACGTGACGCTGCCGGTCGCGGCGGCGCTGCGCGGGGCATCCGGAGATCTCGAGGGGGTCGCCCGCACGCTCGGCCGAGGGCCGCTCGCGGCGTTCTGGGTCGCGACGTGGCCGCAGGTTCGGCCGGCGGCGATCGCGGGCGGGCTGCTCGTGGCGCTGTATGCGCTGAGCGACTTCGGGCTCGTGGCGATGATGCGGTTCCCGACCCTCACGTGGGGCATCAACGCCGCGTACTCGGCGAGCTTCGACCGCGCGCAGGCGGCGATCCTCGCGCTGCTGCTCGTGGTGCTCGCGCTCGTCGTCGTCGTCGGCGAGCGCAGCGCGCGCGGTCGCGTGCCGCGGGCGGCGCCCCGGGCCGTCGCCTCGCGCAGCATCGGGCGGGGGATGCTGCTGTCGCTGCTTCCCGTCGTCGCCGTCGCGCCCGTCGTGGGCGTCGCCATCCCGCTCCTGGGTCTCGCGACGCGACTGGTGCAGGCCGAGACGCTGCGCGCGCTCGACGTGCCCCGGCTGCTCGCGGCGGTCGGCGCGACGCTCGGGGTCGCGCTCGCGGCTGCCGCGCTCGCGGTCGCGCTCGCGCTGCCCATCGCGGCGCTCGCCGCCCGCCACCGCGGCCGGCTCGTCTCGGCGATCGAGTCGGTGGGCTTCCTCGGCCACGCGCTGCCCGGCATCGTCGTGGGGCTGTCGCTCGTGTTCTTCTCGCTCGCCGTGGTGCCCGCGCTCTACCAGAGCGTGGCGGTGCTCGTCTTCGCCTACGCCGTGCTGTTCATGCCGAAGGCGATCGGCACGATGCGGTCGGGCCTCGCCGATGTTCCCGCGTCGCTCGTGTCGGTGGCGCGCACGCTCGGCGATTCGCCGCTGCGGGCGTGGTGGCGCGTGACGGTGCCGCTCGCCCTGCCGAGCGTCGGCATCGGCGCCCTGCTGGTGGCGATCGCGACCATGAAAGAATTGCCGGCGACCCTGCTGCTGCGGCCGACGGGAATCCAGACGCTCGCGACCGAGTTGTGGAACAGGACGGTCGTGTTCGAGTTCGGCGCGGCCGCCCCCTACGCGGCAGTGCTCGTGATCGTCGCCGCCGTTCCCGCGATGGTGCTGTCGGGCATCCGAAGCACCGCCAAGGAGGAGTTGTGAGCGACCTCGTCGTCGACGGCGTGAGCGCGACCCACGGGTCGACGCTCGCGGTCGACGACGTCTCGATGTCGATCGGCAGCGGGGAGCTCGTCGCCGTGCTCGGGCCCTCGGGCTGCGGCAAGACCTCGCTGCTGCTCGCCATCGCGGGGCTGCTGCCCGTGCAGTCGGGCTCGATCGCGGTCGGCGGGCGCGAGCTGTCGCGCCCGGGGCGCACGGTGCCGCCCGAGAAGCGCGGCATCGGCTGGGTGCCGCAGGAGGCCTCGCTGTTCCCGCACCTGTCGGTGGGCGAGAACATCGGCTTCGCGGTGCCGCGGGGCGGCGGGCGCGGTCGTGGCTCGGGTGGCGGACGTGGCTCGGGCGGTGGACCTGGCTCGGGCGGTGGATGGGGCGGCGGGCGCGCCGCCCGCATCGCCGAGCTCGCGTCGCTCGTCGGCCTGGGCGAGCTCACCGGCCGCGCGCCGAACCAGCTCTCGGGTGGTCAGGCGCAGCGCGTCGCCCTCGCCCGCGCGCTCGCGCCTCGGCCGGAGGTGCTGCTGCTCGACGAGCCCTTCGCGGCCCTCGACACGCAGCTGCGCACGGGCCTGCGCCGCGAGGTCGCCGAGCTGCTGCGCGCGCAGGGCACCACCTCGCTGCTCGTGACGCACGACCAGGAGGAGGCGCTGACCCTCGCCGACCGCGTCGCCGTGCTGCGCGACGGGCGTCTGGAGCAGTTCGGCACGCCGGAGGAGATCTACCAGCACCCCGCGAGCGACTGGGTCGCGCAGTTCGTCGGCGACGTCGTCGAGCTCGAGGGCCGCTGGCGCGGGGGGCGCGTGACGTGCGCGCTCGGCGCCGTCGAGGCCTCCGCGGTCGGCTTCGCTCCCGCCGACGGCGACGCCGTGCGCCTCATGCTGCGTCCCGAGTGGATCGTGCCCCGCCCCGATCTGCTCGCCCACGCGGCCGCCGGCGCGGATGCCCGGGTCGCCTCGATCTCGTACGCCGGCCACGACGCGATGCTGAGCTGCGATCTCACCACGGGTCTCACGGTGCGCATGCGCATGGCGGCCGTCGAGCTGCCCGAGGTCGGCGACGACCTGCGGCTCGCCGTGCAGCGGCCGGGGCTCGCGTTCCCGCTGCCGGCGTGACCCAGCCTGCCCGCGCGGCTCGGCCTGCCTACGCGGCTCGGCCTACCCTGCCTGCCCTGCCTGCCCGGCCGCCTCGAGCCGAGTGCACGCCTTTGTGACACGTGCACGAGAACGTTCGCGTGCAGTAGTCAGAGACGCGTGCACTCGCGGGTCGCGAGCCTAGGCTGGCCGCGTGACGACCTCGCCGCCCGCAGACCCTGCGCCGCCCGCCGGTTCCGACCCTGCCGTGCTCGACCCCGTCGACCCTGCCGTGCTCGACCCCGTCGCGCTCGACGCCGCCGACCCGCTCGCCGCCGTTGTCGACCGGTTCGAGCCGGGCGACGACCTCGTCGCCTACCTCGACGGTAACTCGCTCGGGCGCCCGCTGCGCGCGACCGTCGACGCCCTGCCCGAGTTCGTGCGCACGCAGTGGGCCGGTCGACTGATCCGCGGCTGGGACGAGGGCTGGCTCTCGCAGGGCGAGCGCCTCGGCGACCGGATCGGGGCCGCGTGCCTGGGCGCCGCATCCGGTCAGACGGTCGTCGCCGATTCGACGACCGTGCTCATCTTCAAGCTGCTGCGCGCCGCGATCGCCGCGCGCCGCGATCGAGACGGCATCCGCGACGAGCTCGTCATCGTGGCCGACGAGTTCCCGACCGACCGGTTCATCGTCGAGCGCCTCGCTTCCGACCACGGGCTCACGGTTCGCTGGGTCGACGCCCCCCACGACGGCGGCATCACCCCCGCGCTGGCCGCCGAGGCCGTGAGCGAGCGCACGATCGCCGCGCTGTTCAGTGGCGTCGCCTACCGCAGCGCCTGGCTCGCCGACATCGCCGCGGTGACCGGAGTCGTGCAGTCGCAGGGCGCGCTCGCCGTGTGGGACTGCTCGCACGCCGTCGGCTCGGTGCCGCTCTCGCTCGACCACTGGGGCGTCGACTACGCGGTCGGCTGCTCGTACAAGTACCTCAACGGCGGCCCGGGCGCCCCGGCCTGGGCCTATGTCGCCGCCCGGCACCAGGGCGCGCTGCGCAACCCGATCCCCGGGTGGTTGGGGGCCGCCGAGCCGTTCAGCATGACGTCCGGATTCGAGCCGGCCCCGGGCATCCGTCGCCTCGTCAGCGGCACGCCCCCGATCGTCGGAATGGTGCCGATCGCCGACATGGTGACCGAGATCGAGGCGGCGGGCATCGAGGCGGTGAGGGCGAAGTCGGTCGCGCTGACCGAGTACGCGATCGCGCTCGTCGACGCCCTGATCCCGGATGCCGTGGTCGCCTCGCCGCGCGACGCCGCCCGTCGCGGGGGCCACATCACGGTCGACCATCCCAAAGCTCGGCGGGCGGTGGATCGGCTGTGGGTCGAGGGCGTGATCCCCGACTTCCGGCACCCGAGCGGGGTGCGCATCGGGCTGTCGCCGCTGAGCACCTCGTTCGCGGAGGTCGAGCGGGGCGTGCGCGCGCTCGCGGCGGCGCTCGCGTAGTGGGGTGCGGGGGCCCGGACCCGCGCCGCGGGCAGGCGCCCAGTCTCGTCGCGCCGATCTGCCGGCGCTGCGCGTCTACTCGAGCGGCCGCAGATTGGTCGGTTGTTGTCGCTTCATGCCGGGGAGGCGACCACAACTGACCGATCTGGGCGCACTGTGCGACCCTGATACGTCGCGGGTCAGCTCTAGACGCGAGGCCCGGCCCGGCCCTACTTCCTCCCGAGCGCCCGGAACTTCGCGATCGACAGCGGCACGAACACCGCGAGCAGCAGCGCGATGCCGATGAGCACGGTGAGGATGGGGTTCTGCGCCGTCCACGCCTCGCCGACGGGGGCGCCCGCGGGCACGTTGCCGAAGAGCTCGCGCGCCGACTGCACGAGGGCCGAGACGGGGTTCCACTCGGCGAAGACGCGCAGCGGCGTCGGCAGGTTCTCGCTCGGCACGAAGGCGTTCGACACGAACGTCAGCGGGAAGAGCACGAGGAACGAGGCGTTGTTGATGATCTCGGGGCTGCGCACGCTCATGCCGAGGAACGCCATGAGCCACGAGAAGGCGTAGGCGAACAGCAGCAGCAGCGCGACCCCGGCGAGGAACCCGCCGACCGAGGAGGTCGCGCGCCATCCGACGACGAAGCCCGTGCCCATCATGACGAGCATCGAGAGCCCGTTGATGACGAGGTCGCCATTGGTGCGCCCGACGAGCACGGCGGCGCCGTTCATCGGCAGCGTGCGGAACCGGTCGATGATGCCGTCCTTGAGGTCCTGCGCCATGGCCGAGCCCGAGTAGGTCGAGCCGAACACGACGGTCTGGGCGAAGATGCCCGCCATGAGGAACGAGGTGTAGTCGCTGCCGGGGATGTCGATGGCCGCCCCGAACACGTAGCTGAACAGCAGCACGAACATGATCGGCTGCAGCAGCGTGAAGACGAGGATGTCGGGCACGCGGACGATCTTCATGAGGTTGCGCCGCGTGGTGATCCAGCCGTCCCCGAGGAACCTCCCGATCGCGCTTCCGGGCACCGGCTGCAGGGTCGCGGATGCTCGCCGCGCGCTCGCCGAACCGTTCGACTCGATCGTGCTCACGCCGCCTCCTGCTCGGTCTCGTGCTCCTCGGCGGCGTGCCCGGTGAGCTGCAGGAAGACGTCGTCGAGCGTCGGCCGCCGCATCCCCGCATCGTGCAGCTGCAGCCCCGCACCCGTGACGGCGCCGACGATGAGGCTCAGCGCCGCGGGACCGTCGTCGACGGGGACGACCCACGTCTTGCCCTCGTTCGACGGCACCGCCTCGCCCGAGCCGTAGCGCTGCAGGATGCCGCGCACGACCTCCGTCTCGTCGGCCTCGACGAGGGTGAGCGCGACGCGTTGCCCCCCGACGGAGGCCTTGAGCTCGTCGGCGGTGCCCTCGGCGATGACGCGGCCGCCGTCGATGACCGAGATCGAGTCGGCGAGACGATCGGCCTCCTCCAGGTACTGCGTCGTCAGCAGCACGGTCGTGCCGCCGCTGACGAGATTCTCGATGACGTCCCACAGCGCGAGCCGGCTGCGCGGGTCGAGCCCGGTCGTCGGTTCGTCGAGGAAGAGGACGGGGGGATTGATCACGAGGGCTCCGGCGAGGTCGATGCGCCGGCGCATCCCGCCGGAGAAGCCCTTGACGACGCGGTTCTGCGCCTCGACGAGGTCGAAGAGCTCGATGAGCTCGCGCGCCCGCTCGCGCGCCCGCCGCGCGCCGAGGTGGTAGAGCCGACCGACCATCTCGAGGTTCTCGAACCCGGTGAGGTTCTCGTCGACGGCGGCGTACTGGCCGCTCGCGCCGATCATGCGCCGCACGGCCTCGGGGTCGGCGAGCACGTCGACGCCGTCGATGGCGGCCGAGCCCGAGTCGGGGCGGATGAGCGTCGTGAGCACCTTGACGGTCGTCGTCTTGCCCGCGCCGTTGGGCCCGAGCAGCGCGGTCACGGTGCCCTGCGGCACCTGCAGCGAGAGCCCGTCGAGCGCGCGCACGACGGGCGCGCCCTTCGGCGTGTACGTCTTGACGAGCTCGCTCGCCTCGATGAAGACCATGCGGGGGATGCTACTACCGGCTTCTGACATTGAGGTGCGCTTTTCTGCGGCGCGAGATTCGTCGCTCGTTGAGAGCGTCTCGCGGGTTCGCAGCAACGAGCGACGAATCTGCGGGGGTGGCGAGTAGCGTGGGCGCGTGACCGAGCAGCCCGAGCCCGCGTCGGTGCTGACCTCCGAGCTGCTGCAGCGCATCCGCGACCGCGCCGCCGACTACGACGAGCGCAACGCCTTCTTCACCGAGGATCTCGACGAGCTGCGCGCCGCCGGCTACCTGCGCCCGCGCAGCCTCTTGGACGCCGCGCGCGACCAGCGGCTGCTCGCCGCGCACGCCCCCGCGACAGCCCTCGGCCTCACGATGCACCTCGTCTGGGTCGGCGTCGCCCGCGACCTCGCCGCGGCCGGAGACGACAGCCTCGCCTGGGTCTCCCGCGACGCCGAGGCCGGCGAGCTCTTCGCCTTCGCGATCAGCGAGGCCGGCAACGACCGGGTGCTGAGCGACTCCACGACGCGCGTCGACCGGGTCGAGGGCGGCTGGGAACTCACGGGCACGAAGATCTTCACGACCCTCAGCCCGGCCTGGACGCGCCTGGGCACCCTCGGCCGCCACGACCCGGCGCCCGGCGCGCCCGGTGCCGGCGCACCCGCGGCCGCCAGCGCCGGCCCCGCCATCGTGCACGGCTTCCTCACCCGCGAGCGCGACGCGACCGGGGCCCTCGTCGACACGCCCGGCATCACGGTCACCCCCGACTGGAACTCCCTCGGCATGCGCGCGACGCAGAGCCACACCACGCACTTCGATCGCGCGACGGTCGCCGACGAGCGGGTGGCGCGCATCCTGCCCGTCGGCCCGAGCGCCGACCCGTTCACGCTCGCGATCGTCGCGAACTTCCTCACCCTCATCAGCAGCGTCTACGCGGGGCTCGCCGACCGCGCCCTCGAGCTCGCCATCGAGTCGGCGCACCGGCGCACGAGCCTCAGGAACGAGGGGGCGCCCTATTCGGCCGACCCCGACATCCGCCGGCGCATCGCGGATGCGGCGCTCGCCCTCGACGCGCTGGCCCCGCAGATCGAGGCCGTCTGCCGCGATCGCGACCAGGGCCTCGACCGGGGGATGCGGTGGTTCCGCGACCTGGCGGGGCTCAAGCAGCGCTCGGTGGCGACGGCGCGGGCCGTCGTCGACCAGGTCATGCACGTCGCGGGCGGTGGGGCGTACCGCGCGACCGCCGAGCTCAGCCGCCTGCAGCGCGACGTGCTCGCCGGCATCTACCACCCCGGCGACCCGGAGAGCGTGCACGCGACGATCGCCGCCGACCTGCTGGGGCCGCTGCCGTGAGCGGCGAGGGCGCCGAGCCGACCGACCTCCCCGCCGACGAGCTCGGCGTCGTCGACCTCCGCGTCGGCGCCTACGCGATCGTGCACGACGAGCGCGGTGTGCTGCTGGCCCACTGGCGCGAGGGCGCGTACGGCGGGTGGACCCTCCCCGGCGGCGGCGTGGAGCCCGGCGAGCACCCCGAGCAGACCGTCGTGCGCGAGGTGCAGGAGGAGACCGGCTTCGACGTGCGCGTCGACGGCATCCTCGGCGTCGGGTCGATCCTCATCCCGGGCGCGCGGCGCATTCCCGGCCCGGGCCGCGACCTGCAGGCGCTGCGCATCGTCTACCGCTGCACGATCGTCGGCGGCGCCCTCGCTGTCGAGCGGGATGGCACGACCGACGACGTGCGCTGGTTCGCACTCGACGAGGTCGCCGGCCTCGAGCGCGTCGAGCTCGTCGACGAGGGTCTCGCGTACGCTGGGCTCGCCGTGCCCGGGCCGGGCCGCGACGACGTGACCGATCGAGCAGAGAGCGAGACGACGATGAGCGAGACCGCGGCGGAGAAGACGGCGGGCGCGGCGAGCGACCGCGTGGTCGAGGTGCTGCACATCGACGAGTGCCCGAACTGGCAGCAGACCGTCGACGACGTGCGCGCGGCGCTCGCCGAACTCGGCGCGGGCGGCGTGCGCGTCGTCGAGCGCCTCCTCGCCTCGCCCGACGAGGCGGCGGCGGTGCCCTTCGCGGGGTCGCCGACGATCCTCGTCGACGGCGCCGACCCGTTCTCGACGGGCCAGACGACGACCGAGCTCGCGTGCCGCGTCTACCGCACCGAGGAGGGGCTGCGCGGCACTCCGAGCCGACGGCAGCTGGTGGTGGCGCTCGCCGGCGTCGTCGGCGCATCGCGCGGGTGAACACGCGGGTCCTCATGGTTCCCGGTTCGCGCTGACGGGCCTACTCTGGCCGTGAGGCGACCGCGCGCCGCGGAGCGAACAGCTCGGGCGAGGCGCGCGAGAACTCCCGCGCGGTCGCGAAGGGAGGTCGGAGAGGTGCGCACAGCATCCTTGACCGACACGGGCTCGGTGTCGATCCCCGCGCGCGCGACGCGCAGCGCCGACGAGAAGCGGCGGCTGCGGCTGCGGTACCTGTTCGTCGTGCTCGCGATCGGTCAGCCGGTCTCGTCGCTCGTGTTCGACTGGCTCTCGCCGACCGAGCTGCAGTCGGGGGCCGAGTTCTCGCCCCTCGTGCCGCCGGGGCCGTGGTTCGCGATCTGGGGCCTCATCATCGTCGCGAGCATCGCCTACGCGATCGCGCAGGCGCGCGGGTCGACCCTCATGCCGCACCCGGGCATCCGCGACCGCATCGCCGGGCCGATGGCGGTCGTCGTCGCGTGCTTCTCGCTGTGGCTCGCGACGGCGTCGCTCGGGCAGCAGAATCCGCTCGGGCTCGTCGTCTTCGTCGTCATCATCGGCGCGCACGTCGTCGCCTGGACGCGCGTGGTGCGCGCCCGCGACGAGCTCGAGTCGTGGAACCCGCTCGAGCGCGGGCTGCTGCACCTGATGCTCGGCACCTACTCGGGCTGGACCTCGATGGCGTTCTTCGTGCAGATCGCGACGGTCGTGCAGGGTGCGGGGGCTCCCGTCGACACGGCGTGGGGGCTGACCTGGCAGGCGCTCGTGCTGGCGGCCGCCACCGGGCTCGCGGTCGGCTTCGTGCTCGGCTCGCGCGCCTCGGTCGTCTACGCGCTCACCGTGACCTATGCGCTCGTCGGCGTCGGCATCAGCGCGGGGTCGGCGGGTCTCACGCTGCTCGTGGTCGTGTGCGCGGTCGGCATCGCGCTCGTCTGGGCCTCGGTGCTCGTCATCAGGGCGGTGGATGCGCGGCAGCCGGCCGCGTGGTCGCCCGGCGCGCGTCGCGCCTGAGCCCTCGGCGCGCGAGAGCCCGGCGCGGCACTGCTCAGTCGATCCACCCGAGCTCGCGCAGCCACTCGGCGCAGTCGCGCGTCCAGTGCCGCGCGATCCCGGCCTCCGACCCACCCGCGACGCCGTCGACGAGGCCGAGACCGTGGCGCCCGTGCGGGTAGACGTGCAGCGCGTGCGGCACACCGTGCGCCGCGAGGGCGCGCCCGAGCCGGTACGAGTGCTCGACCGGCACGGGCTCATCGGCCGCGGTGTGCCAGATGAACATCGGCGGAGCGCCCATCGTCACGAGCCGGTCGATCGAGGTAGCACGTCGAACCCACGGCCAGGCGCGCCGACCGATGAGCTGCTCGCGCGAGCCCGCGTGGGTCGGCAGCTGCATCGACACGACGGGGTAGCCGAGGACGGCCGCGTCGACGAGGCCGCTGACGGCGGCGTGTCCGGCGAGGTGGCCTCCGGCCGAGAACCCGAGGATGCCCAGCCGCCGCACCCCGTCGGCGCGCAGCTCGCCCACGCGGGAGCGCACGGCGTGCAGGGGCCCCGGGTGGCGGGTCGTCACGGGGTAGCGCAGCACGCTCGCCTCGAGCCCGAGCGAGCGCAGCCAGTCGGCCACGGGCTCGCCTTCGTGGTCGGCCAGGCGCGCGTAGCCTCCGCCGGGCAGCACGATGACGTGGGTGCGCGGCCGCGCCGCCGCGTCGCTCATGGTGCCGAGAACACGGCGTTGAGCAACTGGGCCCACTCGACGCCGACCTCGGGCCGCCACGAGTCGAGCCGGTTCGTGAGCGCCACGACGCACAGCCCCGCGGCCGGAGAGACCCAGAACTGCGTGCCCGACCAGCCGTCGTGGCCGAACACCGAGTGGTCGAGCAGGCCGGGGTCGCGCGGCAGCTTGAAGGCGAGCCCGAACTGGTCGAAGTGCTTCACGGGGTCGGCGTCGAGCACGGGCAGGCCGAGGGTGCGCGGCCGCAGCATGGCCGCGAGCGTGGTCGGGTGCACGAGGCGTCCGTCGCCCGCGAGGAGCGAGCGGCCGATCGCGAGCAGGTCGTGCACCGTGCCGATCGCGCCGGCCGCGGGGTGCTTCGCCTCGAACATCGCCTGCACGTCGTGCCCGGCGAGGTCGGCGTCGTGCACGGTGTGCGCGTCGGCCGGGTCGAACGAGAGCGTGCCGGCGCCGGCGCCATCGGCCATCGCCGCGAACTCGTCGAGGAACCCGGTTCCGGTCGCGTGCTCGACGATCGCGGCGACGCCCTCGAAGGCGAGGTTGTTGTATCGGCGCACCGTGCCGGGAACCGATTCGAGGGTCGCGGCGGCGAGCGCCTCCCGCAGCGGTCGGCGGTCGGCGAGGTCGATGTCGACGAGGCCCGAGGTGTGGCTCAGCAGCTGCCCGAGGGTCACGGCGCCCGCGGGCGACTGCGGCAGGGCATCCCGCAGCGGCGTCTCGCTCGTCAGCAGGCCGCGTTCGATGGCGCGCGCCGCGGTCAGCCCGCTGAGCGGCTTCGTGACGGAGTACAGCGCGTAGCGGTCGTCGACGCTCGCGCGGCGTCCGCCGCCTGAGCCGTAGGCCTCAAGGGCGAGCACGCCCGAGGCGTCGGCGACGCCGATCACGGCGGTCGGCAGCTGGCCGGAGTCGACGCGTGCGCGCGTCCAGTCGAGGGCGTGGCCGAAAGTGCGGGTCATGGATGCTCCGCTCACGAGACGCGCGCGATGACCTCGCGCGCGATGAGGTCGAGGTGGTAGAGGTCGGTCATGTCGACGGTCTGCAGGTAGACGCGCTCGGCGCCGAGGGCGCGCAGCCGTTCGAGCTTCGCGGCGACCTGCGTCGGCGTGCCCACGAGCCGGGCGTCGTGCGCCGAGCCGGGGTCGAAGCCGGCGGCCGCGCACCGGCGGCGGAGCGTCGCCTCGTCGTCGGCGACGATGGTCGGCAGCGCGACCGAGAGCCGCAGGGTCGCCGGGTCGCGAGCCTCTTCGAGGCATGCGGCGCGCACGGTCGCGAACTTCTGCGCGATCGTCGCCTCGTCGACGAAGCCGATGTTGAACTCGGTCGCGTAGCGCGCGGCCAGCTGCGGGGTGCGTCGCGGCCCGCCGCCACCGACGATCACGGGCACGGTGCTCTGCGCGGGCTTCGGCAGGGCGGGGGAGTCGAGCAGGCTGTAGTGCTCGCCCTCGAACGAGAAGGTCGCGCCGGCCGGGGTGGCCCAGAGGCCCGTCACGATCGCGAGCTGCTCCTCGAGCATCCCGAACCGCTTCTCGGGGAAGGGGATGCCGTAGGCCGCGTGCTCGGCCGCGTACCAGCCGGTGCCGAGGCCGAGCTCGACCCGCCCGTGCGACATCGCGTCGACCTGCGCGACCTGGATCGCGAGGATGCCCGGCACGCGGTACGTCGCCGACGACACGAGCGTGCCGAGCCGCAGCCGGGAGGTCTCGCGGGCGAGCCCTGCGAGCGTCGTCCACGCTTCGGTGGGCCCGGGCAGCCCGTCGCCGCCGCCCATGACCATGTAGTGGTCCGAGCGGAACCAGCCGTCGAAGCCGAGCTGCTCGGCCCGTTGCGCGTGGGCGAGCTGGGTGTCGTAGTCGGCGCCCTGCTGGGGCTCGGTGAACGCGCAGAACTGCATGGATGCTCCTCCCGGAGTGGCGGTGCGTTCGAGCCTAGACGGCGCGGGTTCGGGGTCGCCGTCGGCTGTTCGTGCAAACTCCGTTCGCATGTCGCGGTTTCATGTAAAAAATCGCCGCAGATCTTTACATGACCCGATCGAGATGTCGCCAGCCGCCGCCCCCGTCGCGACGACCACCACAGCGTCGCGACGGGAGCGTCGGGGTCAGCCGCGCGGCACGAGCCGCTGCAACTGGGTCACGTGCCTCGGCTCGAGCTCGTCGAGCGAGCTCACGCCGAGCAGGCGCATCGTGCGGGCGACCTGCTCGCCGAGGATCTCGATGGCCCGGTCGACGCCCTCGCGCCCGCCCGCCATGAGCCCGTAGAGGTAGGCGCGGCCGATGAGCGTGAAACGGGCCCCGAGCGCGATCGAAGCGACGATGTCGGCGCCGCTCATGATGCCCGTGTCGAGGTGCACTTCGGTGTCGTTGCCGACCTCGCGCACGACCTCCGGCAGCAGGTGGAAGGGGATCGGCGCGCGGTCGAGCTGGCGGCCTCCGTGGTTCGAGAGCGTGATGCCGTCGACGCCGAGCGCCGCGAGGCGCTTGGCGTCATCCACTGTCTGAACGCCCTTGACGACGAGCTTGCCCGGCCACTGCTGCTTGATCCAGGCCAGGTCGTCGTAGGTGACGGTGGGGTCGAACATCGCGTCGAGCAACTCGCCGACCGTGCCCGACCACGTCGACAGACTCGCGAAGGCGAGCGGCTCGGTGGTGAGGAAGTTGATCCACCACTCCGGCCGCGGGATCGCGTTGAGCACGGTGCCCGCCGTCAGCTGCGGCGGGATCGAGAAGCCGTTGCGCTTGTCGCGCAGGCGCGCGCCGGCGACGGGCACGTCGACGGTGACGAGCAGCGTGTCGAACCCGGCGGCGGCCGCGCGGTCGACGAGCGCCATCGACTTGTCGCGGTCCTTCCACATGTACAGCTGGAACCAGTTGCGCCCGGTCGGGCCTGCCGCGGCCGCGACATCCTCGATGCTCGTCGTGCCCATCGTCGACAGCGAGAAGGGGATGCCCGCCGCAGCGGCCGCGGACGCCCCGGCGATCTCGCCCTCGGCATGCATCATGCGCGTGAAGCCCGTCGGGGCGATGCCGAACGGCAGTTCGACGCGCGTGCCGAGGACCTCCCAGCCGGTGTCGACGCTGCTCACGTCGCGCAGGATCGCGGGGTGGAACTCGATGTCTTCGAAGGCCTGACGGGCGCGGGCGAGCGAGATCTCGGCCTCGGCGGCGCCCTCGGTGTAGTCGAACGGGGCCTTCGGCGTGCGGCGCTGGGCGATCGCGCGCAGGTCTGCGATCGTGAGGGCCGCGTTGAGGCGGCGGCGCTTGGCGTCGAAGTCGGGCTTCTTGAAGTTCAGCAGCGGCGCGAGGTCGCGGGGGTTGGGGATGCGGCGCTTCATGGTGCTCGTCTCTCAAGCGGGGCGGTGGAATCCAAATGAAGGGAGCGCATCGCTCGCGCGCGGCGTGTCGCCGTCGCGACGCGCCCTTCGGGCCCGCGCTCCCTTCATTTGGATGCCCGGCGGTCGGGGGCAGGGCGTTCCGGCGAACATAGCAGATTGTTAGACAAGTGCACCACTTGCGGCGCTCGCGGGCGGCGGCGGGTCGCGCCAGCGAGTCCGCGCGGCACGACCGGACCAGCCTCTACGCTCACATCATGGGAGCGGCGACGGTCGGGCGACAGCCGGGAGTCATCGTCGGCGTCGCCTCGCTCGTGCTCACGCCGGGCGTCACCCCCGAGCAGGCCCGCGCCGTCGTGACCGCCGCCGTCGACGCCGGCGCGGCGGCGATCGACACCGCACGCGCCTACGCCGCGGTCGACGACGATGCCGCGGGAGAGCGCCTGGCGGCCACCGCGCGCGAACGCGCACCGGGCATCCCGATCGTCACGAAGGCCGGGCACTTCCGCGTCGGGACGTCCGCGTGGGACAACGACGGCAGCGCCGACCGGTTGCGACGCGATGCGCTGCGCAGCCGAGAGGTGCTCGGGGCTCCGCCGAACCTGCTGCTGCTGCACCGCAGCGACCGCGTCGACGACCTCGCCGAGTCGGTACGGGCGCTCGCCGAGCTGCGCGACGAGGGCGTCATCGAGGCGATCGGCCTCTCGAACGCCTCGATCGAGCAGCTCGAGATGGCCCGCGGCATCACGCGCATCGACGCCGTGCAGGATCGCCTCGCGTTCGGGCTCGACCCCCTCGACGAGTACCGGTACTGCGTCGCGGCCGGCATTCCCTTCCTCGCCTACGCCCCCTTCGGCGGCCCCAAGGCGCCGCCGCTCGCGACGCGCCTGCCGCGGCTCGCGACGCTGTCGATCGCACGCGAGGTCTCGGTGCATCGGCTCGCGCTCGCCGCGATGCTCGACGCGATGCCCGGGTGCTCGCCCGTCATCGGCCCGTCGCGAGTGGAGTCGGCGCTCGACTCGCTCGCCGCGGCGACCCTCGCGGTCGACGACGAGCTGCGGCAGGCCTTCGCCGACGACCTGCGCTCGCGCGGGGTCGATCTGTAGAGCCGGTGCGGATCAGTCGGCGCGGCCGACGGGCGCGGGTCGCGCATCCACCGCGGGCAGCGACGTCGACTGGGCCCAGAGACCGAGCAGCTGCAGCCGCTCGTCGGCCGTCGACCCCGGGGCGGCCGAGTAGATGGTGAGCGTGAGCTCCTCGTCTGTCACGACGGTGAAGCTGTCGAACGAGAGCTCGAGCAGTCCGACGGCGTGGTGGAAGAAGCGCTTCGCGCCGGTGGCGTGCCTCCGCACATGGTGGGCGCCCCAGCGGGTGCGGAACTCGGAGGAGAGCGTCGAGAGTTCGCCGACGAGGTCGTGCAGGGCGCGACTGTGCGGGTCGCGGCCGGCCTCCCGTCGCAGGATCGCGACGGTGATGTCGGCCATGACCTCCCACTCGGGGTAGAACCGGTGCGCCGCGGGGTCCAGGAAGGCGAAGCGCGCGAAGTTCGCCGGCCGGCGTCGGTCGGCGAGCATGTCGGAGTACAGCGCGCGACCGAGCAGATTCGCGGCGACCAGCTCGGACCGGCTGTTGCCGATGATCGAGGGGGCGCCCGTGATGCGGTCGAGGCACCACTGCAGGCTTTCGGGCAGGGCTGGCCGCGGCGCTGCGCGCTCGCGATGCACGCGCCCGGTGGCGTCGGTCTGCGCCTGCGCAAGATTCAGAAGGTGCTCGCGCTCGGCATCGTCGAGCAGCAGCGCTCTGGCGAGGCCGTCGAGCACTGCGGCCGAGGCCCCGCGCAAGTCGCCGCGCTCGAGCCGCCCGTAGTACTCGACGCTCACTCCCGCGAGCTCGGCGACCTCGCCGCGGCGCAGGCCCGGCACCCGGCGTCGTGGGCCGGCGGGCAGTCCGACCTGCGCGGGCGTCACGCGTGCGCGACGGGAGGTCAGGAACTCCCTCGCCTCGCTCTGCACGCTCACGCCACCAGGCTACGGCCGCCGACGGGCCGGAGGGATGCCCTGCCGGTGCACGCTTCGGCAGAGACTGGTTCACGCCCCGGTCGTGCGGTGCAATCGACCTCGAACGAATGCTGTCGATCGAGGAAGAGGTGGTGCCGCGTGCGCGGAGTCGTCATGCACGGACCGGGGGATGTGCGGGTCGAGGAGCGGGCCGAGCCCGTCATCCAGCTGGAGACCGACGCGGTCATCCGACTCGTCGCGAGCTGCATCTGCGGCTCCGACCTCTGGCCCTACCGCGGCATCGAGAAGCAGAGCGGCCCGACGCCAATGGGTCACGAGTACGTCGGCATCGTCGAGCAGATCGGCTCGGCCGTGCGCACGCTGTCGGTGGGCGACTTCGTGGTCGGGAGCTTCTTCGCCTCCGACAACACGTGCGTCGTCTGCCAGGCCGGCTACCAGACCGCGTGCCTGCACCGCGAGCCGGCCGCGCCGGGTGGTGCCCAGGCCGAGTGGATGCGCGTGCCGCTCGCCGACGGAACGCTCGTCGCGACGCCGGGCGTTCCCGACCCCTCGCTCGTCCCGCACCTGCTCGCCGCATCCGACGTGCTCGGCACCGGCTGGTTCGGCGCGGTGGCGGCCGAGGTCGGCCCCGGGTCGACCGTCGCCGTCGTCGGGGACGGTGCCGTCGGCCTGCTCGCAGTGCTCGCCGCACGCGAGCTCGGCGCCGAGCGCATCATCGCGATGAGTCGCCATCGCGAGCGCCAGGAGCTCGCGCTCGAGTTCGGCGCGACCGACATCGTCGCCGAGCGCGGACCCGATGGCGTCGCCGCCATCAAGCGCATGGCGGGCGGTCTCGGCGCCGACTCCGTCATCGAGGCGGTCGGCACCGCCGAGTCGATGGCGCAGGCGCTGCACGCCACGCGCCCCGCAGGTCACATGAGCTTCGTCGGCGTTCCCCATGGCGTCTCGCTCGACGCGATGGACCTGTTCTTCTCGCACGTGCACGTCCACGGCGGGCCGGCGCCCGTGCGTCGCTTCCTGCCCGACCTCATCGACCGCATCTGGAGCGGGCGCATCCAGCCGGGCCGGGTGTTCGATCTCGCGCTCCCGCTCGCGGAGGCCGCGGACGGCTACCGGGCCATGGACGAGCGACACGCCATCAAAGTCCTGCTGGAGCTGCCGTGACTCGAGTGCTCGCCGAGGCGTCGGCGGACCGTCGTGTGGCCGACGCCGGCCGGCTCATCGGGTTCATCCTGGCCGTGCTCACGGTGTTCGGGCCCATCTCGATGGATCTCTACCTGCCGGTGCTGCCGGCTCTCACCGATGACCTCGGCACGACCGCCTCGGGCGCGCAGCTCACGATGACCGCCTGCCTGCTCGGTCTCGCATTCGGGCAGGTGGTGGCCGGCCCGCTCTCCGATCGGCACGGTCGCCGCCTGCTGCTCATCATCGGCGTCAGCGCGTTCATCGTGACGTCGGTGCTGTGCGCTCTCAGCACGTCGATCGTCGCGCTCGTTCTGCTGCGGCTGATCCAGGGCTTGGCGGGCGCCGTCGGGCTGGTCATCGCGAACGCCGGCGGTCGCGACGTCTACGAGGGCGTCCGACTCACCCGGCACTACAGCCGCATCGTGGTGCTCTCGGGCCTGGCGGCGATCGTCGCGCCGGTGCTCGGCGGTCAACTCGCCGAGCTCTTCGACTGGCGCGGCTTCTTCGTCGTGCTCGCCGCGGTCGGGGCGGTCGTCCTCGTTCTCGTCCTCGTCGGTTACCGCGAGACCCTGCCCCCAACGCACCGGGTGCGCGGGGGGTTCGCCGCGACGGCGGCGCATCTCGGCGTGCTCGTCCGCGATCGACTCTTCGTGGTGGCGACGCTCGTGAGCTCCCTGACCGCGGCGGCCTACTTCGCCTACCTCGCGGGTGCGGCGTTCGTACTGCAAGAGATCTACGCCCTCACTCCCGGAGCGTTCTCGCTGGTGTTCGGCCTCAACGCGGCGGGCTTCGCCGTCTTCGGCTTCATCGCGGGAAGGTTGTCCGAGTCGTGGTCGGAGCGTCGCGTCTTCGCCCTCGGTGTCGTCGTGATCACCGCAGGAGCGATCGGGCTGCTCCTCGTCGCTCTCGCCGCGCTTCCGCTCGCGGCGACAGTGCTCGCGTTCCTCGCCATCGCCGCCGGTGCCGCGATCGTGAGCCCGCCATCGACCTCTCTGGCTCTGCGGCAGTACTCCGAGTTCGCGGGCACGGCGTCGTCGATCCTCGGAGTCGCGCGGTTCGCGGCCGGAGCGCTCGCGGCCCCGCTCGTCGGCCTCGGGGGCTCGCTGACGATGCTTCCCCTCGCGATCGTCGCCGTGATCAGCTGCCTTCTCGCGGTCGCGATCTTCCCGGTCCTCCCCAGAAGATGACGCGGCTCCGCCCGCCTCGAACCGCTGGTGAGCTCACGCAGCCAGGTGCACGCCGATCGTGAGCCGATCCGCGGTCGCGCCGCTCATCGGTGCTCCGGCGGCGGCTGCCGGGTGAACCACGCCCACTCGTTGTCGGCGATGAAGAGCGCGAGGTCGTCGTCACCGATCGAGCCGGCGCGCTCGGCGAGCCCGGGCACGAGAGCCCGCACCTGCTCGACAGCGTCGGCGGAGCGTTCATCGACGAGCGCGGCGATCGCGGCGGCCAGTTCGCCGCGACCCGCGTCGCCCAGCTGCTCGGCGAGGTACTTCGGCCCACGGAAGAGCACCCTCTCGGCCGCGAGCGCCATGCGCCCGGCCGCGAAGCCCGCATGCACGGCGGCGTTGGCGGCGAGCAACGGGTCGCCGTGGTGCCGCCCGTGCACGAGGAAGTAGTCGGCGTGCAGGGTGAACTGCGCGCTGAACGAGGCTATGAGGGCGGCGAAGTGCTCATCAGGCGGCGCGGTGATCGCGGCGATCCTCTCGCCGAGGCCGCCGTCCCGGTCGAGCACGACGCGAGCGTCGAGGAAGGATGCCCGGGTCGGGTCGTCGGCATCGGCCGCGGCGCGCGCCAGCAGCGTCGGCGACACGAGCTTGATGTCGAGGTACCCGCCGGGCCAGTCGGCGTGCTCGGTCTCGACCCGCGCGAGCGATCCCGTCGCGAGGGCTGCCTCGAAGGCCGCGTCGTCGACGACCTCATACAGGTCGACGTCGGAGTCGGGCCGCTCGGTGCCGCGCGCGACCGAGCCGACGACGATGACCCCGCGCACGTCGCGCGGGGTCGCCGCTGCGACGAATCCTGCGATCGCCCGCTCGTGATGCTCAGCCACGACCCGTCGCGGCTGCCGGGTCAGCGATTGCGGGCGTGGTCAGGCGGATGCGGTGTGCACCCGCCGTGAGCGTCGCGCCGTTCTCGACCGCTCGGCCGTCCACCTCGATCCGCGAGTCGGCCGTCGTCGGCAGGTCGAGCAGGGCCTCGGCGCCGAACGGAATCGTCAGCGCGATCTCGAGCGCCTCGCCCTCGAGACGCCAGTCGATCCCTACCGCGCCGAGCGCGCTCTCGACGGTCGCCGAAACGCGGTCGAGGCCGACGGCGGGGCGAGGGGCGACGCGGATGAGCCGGTATCCGGGCCGCTCGGCGTCCGGCGCGATGCCCGCGACCGTGCGGTAGACCCAGTCGATGACTGCGCCGTAGGCGTAGTGATTGAACGAGATCATGGTGTCGCCCTGCTCCATGTCGCCGGGGTTGATCGAGCCGTCCGGCAGGATCGCGTCCCAGCGCTCCCAGATCGTCGTCGCGCCGCGGTCCACCTCGTACAGCCACGACGGGGCCTCGCGGCGCAGGAGCATCAGGAACGCCTCGTCGAGGTGGCCCGTCCGCGTGAGCGCGGGCAGCACGTACGGCGTACCGAGGAATCCGGTGGAGATTCGGCCGCGATCCTCGCGCACGAGGCCTGCGAGCCGCTCGCCGAGCTCGGTGCGCAACTCGACGGGCGCGATCGCGAGCTCGATCGCGAGCGCGCAGCCCGTCTGGGTCGAAGCGGCGTGGTCGCTCCACCGTGCCCACGTCGCGGCCGCGACACGATCGGCGAGCGCCTCGGCCGCCTCGGCGCGCACGGCGTCGCCGACGAGGCGCTCGGCGCGGGCGAGCAGCCGCGCGCTCCACGAGTAGAAGGCGTTGGCGACGTAGTCGCTGTCGGTCTTCGCGACGTGCGGCTTGTCGCCGGGCGCGTCGGGGTCGAGCCAGTCGCCGAACTGGAACTCGGTGGGCAGCAGCTCGCCACCCGCGCCGACGGCGCGCTTCTCGAGGTGCGCGACCCAGCGGCGCATGCTCGTGAGCTGCTGCTCGAGCACCTCCGTGCTGCCGTACGACTCGTAGGTCGACCACGGCACGATCGTCGCGGCGTCTGCCCAGCCGGCACGACCCATGATCGAGGCCTGCCCCGTCGGGTCGAAGTCGGTGTCGACGATGATGTTCGGCACGACGGCGGCGACCGCGCCGCTCGCGGGCTGGTCGATCTCGAGGTCGACGAGCCACGATCGCCAGAACGACTCGCTGTCGAAGAGCGTGTTCGCGGTCGGGCTGAACGCCTGCGCGTCGCCCGTCCAGCCGAGGCGTTCGTCGCGCTGCGGGCAGTCGGTGGGCACCGAGACGAAGTTGTCGCGCTGCGACCAGACCACGTTCTCGTGCAGACGATTCAGCGCCGGGTGGCTGCTCGAGAAGGTGCTCCGAACGGTGGTGTCGGAGCTGATCGCGATGCCCGTGGCCTCGAGCACCTCGGCACCGTCGACCTCGGCGAACTGGAAGCCGTGGAAGGTGAAGGCCGGTTCGAGCAGGTGCTCGCCGTCGCGGTCGAGCACGTAGGTGTCGGTAGCGCGCGCCGAGCGCAGGGCAGCGGTGTGCAGCCCGCCGTCGGCCTCGAGCACCTCGGCGTGCCGGATCGTGACGGTGTCGCCGGCCGCGCCGCGCACGCGCAGGCGCACCCACCCCGAGATGTTCTGCGAGAGGTCGATGCGCGTGCGGCCTCCGCGGTCGACGAGCTCGCCCGGGAACTCCGCGACCGTCCGTACGGGCGGCGCGATGCGGGGCTCGAAGACCGTGCGATCGACGTCCAGCACCTCCACGGGCGACCACGCGGCATCCTCGAAACCCGGGCGGTTCCACCCGTGGGGCTCGAGGCGCAGGTCGATGTCGCTGCCGTCGTAGATGCTGCTCATCAGGATCGACCCCGTGGATGCCCGCCACGAGTCGTCGGTGGCGAACGTCTCCGAGGTGCCGTCCTCGTACTCCACCTCGAGCTGCGCGATGAGCCCGAGTCGAGAGCCGTAGTGCTCGCGCTTGCCCTTCCAGGCGAGGCGACCGCGATACCAGCCGTCGGCGAGCGTCGCACCGATGGCGTTCTCGCCCGCGACGAGCTGAGCGGTGACGTCGTGCGTCGCGACGACGACGCGCTCCTGGTAGGCCGTCCATCCCGGGGCGAGGTGCTCGTCGCCGACCTTCTCGCCGTTGATGCGGAACTCGTGGAGGCCGAGCGAGCTGACTCGCAGTCGCGCCCGCGCGGGGGCGGCGCGCAGCTCAATCGCGCGGCGCAGGTACGGCGAGGGACCCTCGGTGGGAGCAGGCGCGGTGATGACCGCCGCCTCGAGCCGATCGGCCGCCGCCTCGACGATGAGCGGCTCGCTCCAACCGCTCCAGCCAGCCTCGGTGGCGATGCGCACGCTGTAGGCGCGGATCCCACCGGGCGGGAGGTCGCCGCCGGGTGCGAGAACGCCGATCGACTGCTCACCGGCCGTCGCGGGCGACTCGGTCCAGTCCGCGGCGCCGTCGCGATGCCGGATCTGCGACGCCCGTTGACGCGTCGCAGTGCCTGCCTGCGCGCGCCAGGTCAGTCGGAGCCCGCCTCGGGGTACGCCGAGGAGACCGGCAGGGTGCTGCGTGGTCACCGCGCCCACTCGAGCGTCGGCGTCGGTTCGGTCGAGGGCGGGGATGTCGGTCACGGGGATCCTTTCGGCGTCATTGCGCCGCCACTGTATCTAAAACGTTTCAAATCTGCGAGCCTCGGCGGGAGGCACTGCCGAGATCCGTCACGAAAAGGTCTCGAATTCTCCCATGCCGTATGGCCGATTGACACGTTCCATCGTCCCGCGTACAGTATGCCTCACTGTTGAACCGTTTCAATAGTCGCTACCCACACCAAGCATTCCGTCTTTACGTGGAGGTAAAGAAGATGACCGCACGCTCCCCGCGTCGCATCCTGCTGGCAATGGCCGCCAGCGGTGCCGCGCTCACGCTCACCCTCGCCGGCTGCGCTGCCGGCGATGGCGGCGGATCCGCCGACGGCGGCCCCGTCGAGCTCTCGATCCTCATCGACGACACCGACGTCACCATCCGCACCGTCGAGGCGCTCATCAGCGCCTTCGAGGCGCAGAACGAGGATGTCACGATCGACGTAGAAACTCGTCCGGGCGGTGCCGAGGGCGACAACATCGTCAAGACCCGTCTCGCGACCGGCGAGATGAACGACCTGTTCTTCTACAACTCGGGCGCGCTGCTGCAGGCGCTCAACCCCGACCAGACACTGCTCAACATCGCCGACGAGGCGTTCGTCGCCGACATCAACGAGACCTTCCTCGCCGGCGTCAGCACCGACAACGGGGTCTACGGCGTGCCGGCCGGCACCGCGATGGGCGGCGGCGTGCTCTACAACACGGCCGTCTACGACGAGCTCGGGCTCGAGGTGCCCACCACGTGGGACGAGTTCATGGAGAACAACGAGGCGATCGCCGCCACCGATGTCGCGCCGGTCATCCAGACCTACGCCGACACCTGGACCTCGCAGCTCTTCGTGCTCGGCGACTTCGCCAACGTGCTCGTCGAGGACCCGGAGTGGGCCGAGGCGTACACCGCCAACGAGCGGAAGTACGCCGAGGACGCGGTCGCCGTTCGCGGCTTCGAGCACCTGCAGGAGGTCTACGAGGCCGGTTACCTCAACGAGGACTTCGCCTCGGCGACTTTCGACGACGGCATGCGCAAGGTGGCGCTCGGCGAGGGCGCGCACTACCCGATGCTGACCTTCGCGGTGCCGACGATCGTCGAGCTGTACCCGGCAGAGTCCGAGAACGTCGGCTTCTTCGCCCTGCCCGGCGACAACGACGAGAACCCGCTCACCACGTGGCTCTCCGCTGGCATCTATGCATCCGCCGACACCGAGCGCCCCGAGGCCGCACTGCGCTTCATGGAGTTCGTCGCCTCGGTCGAGGGCTGCGATGTGCAGACCGAGGCGGTCGCTCCCGCCGGCCCGTACTTCGTCGAGGGGTGCACGCTCCCGGATGACATCGCGCCGGCCACCGCCGACCTCCTGCCGTACTTCGAGCGCGAGGGCGGCACCGCCCCGGCGCTCGAGTTCCTGTCGCCCATCAAGGGACCGGCGCTCGAGCAGATCACGGTCGAGGTCGGCTCGGGCATCCGCCCCGCCGCTGACGCCGCCGCCCTCTACGACGAGGACGTCGTCAAGCAGGCCCAGCAGCTCGGGATCGAGGGCTGGTAGTCACCGGCGCGTCCGCGCCACACTGAGCAGCACCGCGGGGGGTCGGCCCGGCTTCGGGCCGGCCCCCGCACCTATCCACCACCATCACCACTGTCGACGGAGACATCATGGCAACCACTCTTGAGCGGCCCGCCGGCACGGCGCCGCCCACCGCCCGCGAGCGCGCCTCGCAGCGCGCCAAGCGCCGCAACAGCCAGTACCCGATGTGGTTCTACATCCCGGCGGCCGTGCTGTTCATGGTGCTGTTCATCGTCCCGACGATCGCGAGCTTCTACTTCAGCCTCACGCGCTGGACCCTCTTCGACGTCGAGTTCATCGGCTTCGACAACTTCCTGCAGTTCTTCGACGAGCCGATGCTCATCCAGGGCTTCACGAACACCTTCATCTACGGCTTCGTCACCTCGGGCCTCAAGGTCGTGCTCGGCCTGCTGCTCGCGGTGCTGCTGACCGGCCAGATCATCGGGCGCACCTTCCTGCGGTCGGTCATCTTCTTCCCCGTGCTCGTCAGCACGATCGGCGTCGGCATCACCTTCCGCGTGCTCATGGACCCCTTCGACGGGCTCATCAACACCGCCCTCGCCTCGGTCGGAATCGAGGGGCCTGCGTGGCTCACCGACCCCGCGTGGGCGCTGCTCTCGGTCGCGTTCGTGGATGTCTGGAAGGGCGTCGGCCTCGCTGCTCTCATCTACATCGCGGGCATCGTCGCGATCCCGCAGGAGTACTTCGAGGCGGCCAAGGTCGACGGGGCGAGCGCCTGGAACAACTTCTGGCACATCACGCTGCCGCTCGTGCGCCCCGCCACCGTCACCGTCATCATCCTGTCGCTTATCGGCGGCCTGCGGTCGTTCGACCTCATCTGGGCGATGACCCGCGGCGGCCCCGGCTTCACGAGCGACGTCATCGCCTCGGTCATCTTCAAGCAGTACCAGGCGGGCTTCTACGGCCTCTCGAGCGCCGGCAACGTCGTGCTCTTCCTGATCGTGACGGCCATCATCGTGCCCCTCTTCTGGGCCCTCAACCGCAAGCAGGTCGACCAGTGATGCTCACGCTCCGCAAGAACCTCATCGGCATCGTCGCCATCATCGCGGCCATCGTCGTCTTCATCGTGCCCTTCCTCTTCATCGTCACGACGGCGATGAAGACCCGGCTCGAGGCATCCCTGCTCGAGTTCACGTGGCCACAGCAGTTCGCGTTCTTCGAGAACCTCGCGGAGGTCATCGCCGCCCGCGACTTCATGCTCATCACGGCCTTCATCAACAGCACCGTGCTGACGGTCGTCTCGGTCACGCTCATGGTCATCTTCTCGGCCATGGTCGGCTGGGTGCTGCAACGCCGGCAGAGCCGCTGGAACGGCTTCATCAACTTCATGGTGCTCGCCGGCCTCATCATCCCGCCCGCGGTCGTGCCGACGATCTGGGTGCTGCAGGGCCTCGAGCTCTTCGGCACGCTGCCCGGCCTCATCCTCATCGAGGTGGCCTACGGGCTGTCGTTCTGCGTGCTGCTGTTCCGCGCCTTCATCGCGACGATCCCGCGCGAGCTCGACGAGGCCGCGACGATCGACGGGGCCGGGCCCATCCGCCTGTTCTTCACGGTCGTCATGCCGCTGCTGAAGAGCGTCATCGTGACGGTCATCGTCGTGCAGGCGGTCTTCGTCTTCAACGACTTCCAGAACCCGCTGTACTTCCTGCCGGGCGACGAGAACGCGACCGTGCAGCTGACGCTCTACAACTTCCAGAGCCAGTTCAACACGCAGTGGAACCTGCTTTTCACGAACATCCTGCTCATCACGATCCCGCCTCTGATCATGTACATCTTCTTCCAGAAGCAGATCGTGGCGGGTCTCACCAGCGGCGCCGTGAAGGGCTGAGACCGTGTCGCTAGTGCCGCACGCTGCTCGCCCGCACGACGAGCTCGGGCTGGAAGACGATCGTGCGACGCTCGAGCGACGGGTCGGCGGCCTCTTCGAGCAGCACGCTCACGGCCGTCGAGCCGATGAGCCGGCTCGGCTGGCGCACGGAGGTGAGCGGCACGACCGCGGCGCTGGCGAAGTCGATGTCGTCATAGCCGACGAGCGCCATGTCGTCGGGAACGCGGACGGCGCCCGTCATGACGAGCGCCTGCAGCACGCCGACGGCCATGAGGTCGTTGACCGTGAACAGCGCGTCGGGACGCGAGGTTGCGGGACGGGCGAGAATGCGCTCGCCGGCCCGTCGGCCGTCGAGCACCGTGAGACCCTCGGCCGAGATGACCTCGAGCGTCGCGTCGTCGACCTCGGTCACCGCACGGCGGGCGCCCTCGAGGCGGTCGGCCACCTGGCGGATCTCGAACTGCGCGCCGATGTAGGCGATGCGGCGGCGCCCCTGCTCGAGCAGGTGCCGGGCGGCGAGATAGCCGCCGGCGATGTCGTCGACCGAGACGGACGAGAAGCCGCTGTCGGCGCCGCTGCGGTCGACGAGCACCGCGGGCGTGCCGTGCGCGCGCAGCCGCTCCAAGCGCTCCGTCACATCGCCGATGGGCGTGATGAGGATGCCGTGCGCGCGCTGCTCCTCGAAGAGGTCGAGGTAGGCGGCCTCGCGGTCGGAGTCGTCATCGCTGTTGCCGAGGATGACCGCGAGCTGGTTCGCGGCGGCCTCGTCCTCCGCGCCGCGTGCGAGCTCCGTGAAGAAGGGGTTGCGCACGTCGAGCACGATGAGACCGATGGTCTTGCTGCGGCCGGCCCGCAGTTGTCGAGCCGCGTCGTTGCGCACGAAGCCGAGCTCGTCGATCGCGCGATGCACGCGCTCGACCGTCGCGGGCGCGACCTTGTCGGGCCGGTTCAGCACGTTCGACACCGTGCCCACCGACACCTTCGCGAGCTGCGCGACATCTCGGACGCTGGCGGCCATGCCACGACTCTAGGGCGTGCGGCGTGATGAATGCTTTCACACCCGGTCGCTTTGCCAGCACTTTGCTGGTGCTCTATAATTGAAACGATTCATAAATCGCCGTGCCTGACCGACCCGCCTCCCCGATGGAGTGGACCCCATGACCCTCGCATTCACCCAGATCGCCGATCAGCTCGGCCGCCAGGCCATCGAGCTGCCCTCGTGGGCGTTCGGCAACTCGGGCACGCGCTTCCGCGTTTTCACGACGCCAGGCACTCCTCGCGATCCTTTCGAGAAGATCGCCGACGCGGCGCAGGTGCACGAGTACACCGGCCTCGCACCAAGCGTCGCATTGCACATCCCGTGGGACGGGGTCGACGACTACGCCGGCCTCCGCGCCCACGCCGAGGATCACGGTGTCGCGCTCGGCACCATCAACTCGAACACCTTCCAGGACGAGGAGTACAAGTTCGGCTCGCTCACCGCTTCCGATCCGGCAGCTCGCCAGCGCGCGATCGACCACCACTTCGCCTGCATCGAGGTCATGCAGGAGACCGGCTCGCGCGATCTCAAGATCTGGCTCGCCGACGGCACCAACTATCCCGGCCAGGACGACATGCGCCGCCGACAGGACAACCTCGCCGAGAGCCTCGCCGCGATCTACGAGCGGATCGACGAGAACCAGCGTCTCGTGCTCGAGTACAAGTTCTTCGAGCCGGCGTTCTACCACACCGACGTTCCCGACTGGGGAACGGCCTACGCGCAGGTGGCAGCCCTCGGCGACCGCGCGATGGTCTGCCTCGATACCGGCCACCACGCGCCCGGCACCAACATCGAATTCATCGTCATGCAGCTGCAGCGCCTCGGCAAGCTCGGCTCGTTCGACTTCAACTCGCGCTTCTACGCCGATGACGATCTCATCGTGGGCGCCGCCGATCCGTTCCAGCTCTTCCGGATCATGGTCGAGGTCGTGCGCGGCGGCGCCTACGACGAGGGCAGCGACGTGGGCTTCATGCTCGATCAGTGCCACAACATCGAGGAGAAGATCCCCGGACAG
This sequence comes from Microbacteriaceae bacterium X2B, assembly GCA_005502445.1. GTDB lineage: Bacteria > Actinomycetota > Actinomycetes > Actinomycetales > Microbacteriaceae > Microcella. Next base: position 58,357 of record SCPB01000005.1, on the reverse strand, counting down.
ATCCGCAGCGTGCTCAACGTGCAGGAGATGACCGCGAGGGCGCTGCTGCTCGATCGGGAGGCGCTCGACGCGGCGCAACGGGCGAACGACGTTCTCGGGGCGAACGCGATCATGATGGACGCCTTCTACACGGATGTCCGTCCGATGCTCGCCGAGTGGCGCGAGTCGCGCGGCCTGCCCGCCGACCCGATGGCCGCCTACGCCGCGAGCGGCTACCCTGAGCGCATCGTCGCCGAGCGCGTGGGCGGCACCCAGGCCGGATGGGGGGCGTGATGACCACCAAGCACGACCTCATCGCCCGCAGCAACCGCCTCGGCGCCGAGCCGCACATCACCAACTACGCCGGCGGCAACACCTCCGCCAAGGGCGCCGACACCGACCCCGTCACGGGCGAGCCGGTCGAGCTGCTGTGGGTGAAGGGCTCGGGCGGCGACCTCGGCACGCTCACCGAGAAGGGCCTCGCGGTGCTGCGCCTTGACCGCCTGCGTGCGCTCGTCGGTGTGTACCCGGGCGTCGAGCGCGAAGACGAGATGGTCGCCGCCTTCGACTACTGCCTGCACGGCTCGGGCGGCGCGGCGCCCAGCATCGACACCGCCATGCACGGTCTGGTGGATGCGCCCCACGTCGACCATCTGCACCCCGACGCGGGCATCGCCATCGCGACCGCGGCCGACGGGCCCGCGCTGACCGCCGAGATCTTCGGTGACCGCGTCGTGTGGGTGCCGTGGCGGCGCCCCGGATTCCAGCTCGGGCTCGACATCGCCGCGATCAAGGAGGCGAACCCGCAGTCGATCGGCTGCATCCTCGGCGGGCACGGCATCACCGCGTGGGGCGACACGAGCGAGCAGTGCGAGGCGAACTCGCGCTGGATCATCGACACCGCGCAGGCGCACATCGACGCCCACGGCGCGGCCGAGCCCTTCGGCCCCGAGCGCCCCGGCTTCGAGGCGCTGCCCGACGCCGAGCGGCGGGCGAAGGCCGCCGCGCTCGCCCCCACCATCCGGGGCCTCGCGAGCCACGACCGGCCCATGGTGGGCCACTTCAGCGACGATCCTCGCGTGCTCGCCTTCCTCGCGAGCGAGAAGGCTCCCGCGCTCGCGGCGCTCGGCACGAGCTGCCCCGACCACTTCTTGCGCACCAAGGTCAAGCCTCTGCTGCTCGACCTTCCGGCCGACGCGAGCGTCGAGGCGAGCATCCACCGCCTGAAAGAGCTGCACGAGCAGTACCGCGCGGACTACACGGCCTACTACGAAGCCCACGCGACTCCCGAGTCGCCCGCGATCAGAGGCGCCGACCCGCTCATTGTTCTCGTGCCGGGCGTCGGCATGTTCAGCTTCGGGGCGAACAAGCAGACGGCGCGCGTCGCCGGCGAGTTCTACCTCAACGCCATCAATGTGATGCGCGGCGCCGAGGCGCTCAGCACCTACGCGCCGATCAGCGACGCCGAGAAGTTCCGCATCGAGTACTGGGCGCTCGAAGAGGCGAAGCTGCAGCGCATGCCGAAGCCGAAGAGCCACGCCACGCGCGTCGCGCTCGTCACGGGCGCCGCGAGCGGCATCGGCAAGGCCATCGCCACGCGCCTCGCGGCCGAGGGCGCGTGCGTCGTCATCGCCGACCTCGACCTCGAGAAGGCCCAGGCCGCTGCGGCCGAGCTCGGCTCGACCGATGTCGCGATCGGCGTGCAGGCGAACGTCACCGACGCGGCGCAGATCGAGCGCGCGATCGAGGATGCCGTGCTCGCGTTCGGCGGCGTCGACATCGTCGTCAACAACGCGGGTCTGTCGCTCTCGAAGCCGCTGCTCGAGACGACCGAGGCCGACTGGGACCTCCAGCACGACGTCATGGCCAAGGGCTCGTTCCTCGTGTCGAAGGCCGCCGCGCGCGTGCTCATCGAGCAGGGCATGGGCGGCGACGTCATCTACATCTCGAGCAAGAACTCGGTGTTCGCGGGCCCCAACAACATCGCCTATTCGGCGACGAAGGCCGACCAGGCGCACCAGGTGCGACTGCTCGCGGTCGAGCTCGGCGAGCACGGCGTCAAAGTCAACGGCATCAACCCCGACGGGGTGGTGCGCGGCTCGGGCATCTTCGCGAGCGGGTGGGGCGCCAACCGTGCCGCGACCTACGGTGTCGACGAGCAGGACCTCGGGAAGTTCTACGCGCAGCGCACGATCCTCAAGCGCGAGGTGCTGCCCGAGCACGTCGCCAACGCGGTCGCGGTGCTCACGGGGCCGGACCTCACGCACACGACCGGGCTGCACATCCCCGTGGATGCGGGCGTGGCCGCAGCGTTCCTGCGGTGAGCGGGGCCGTCGTGGGCACCACCATCCACGTCGCCGCTGTCGACCTCGGCGCCACGAGCGGTCGCGTCATGCGCGCGGTCGTCGACGCCGGGTCGATCGAGATGGTCGAGGTCGCGCGGTTCCCGAACGGGCCCGTCGAGCGGGCCGACGGACTGCACTGGGACATCGAGGCTCTGCGCGGCCACGTGCTCGACGGACTGCGCGCCGCCTTCGCGGCCGACCCGCTCATCTCGAGCGTCGGCATCGACTCGTGGGCGGTCGACTACGCGCTCATCGGGGCAGACGGCGGGATGCTCGCCGAGCCCTTCCACTACCGCGACGAGCGCACGGCCCGCGGTGTCGAGGCGGTGCACGCGCTCGTGCCGCCGGCCGAGCTCTACGCCGCGAACGGCCTGCAGCACCTGACGTTCACGAGCGCCTTCCAGCTCGCCGCCGAGCCGACCGAGCTGCTCGCCGTCGCCGACTCGGTGCTTCTCATCCCCGACCTCGTGGCCTTCTGGCTCACCGGGCGCCGGGTCGCCGAGTCGACGAACGCCTCGACCACGGGGCTGCTCGACCCCGTGTCGCGCACCTGGCACGAGGGGCTCATCGCGCGCCTCCGCCTGCCGTGCGGCCTGCTGCCCGAGCTCGTCGACCCCGGCACCGTGATCGGCGAGCTGACGCCTGCGATGGCCGCCGAGCTCGGCGCGCCCGCGGGCCTCGTGGTCACGGCCGTCGGATCCCACGACACGGCCTCGGCCGTCGTCGCCGTGCCTCTCGCGCGGCCCGATGCCGCCTACATCAGCTGCGGAACCTGGGGGCTCGTCGGGCTCGAGCTCGAGCATCCGGTCATGACGGCGGAGGCCCGCGAGGCGAATTTCACGAACGAGGGCGGCGTCGACGGGCGCGTGCGGTTCCTGCACAACGTCATGGGGCTGTGGCTGCTGAGCGAGTCGGTGCGGCAGTGGCAGGCCGAGTCGGGGGAGGCCATCGAGCTCGGGGCGCTGCTCGCGGAGGCGGCCACGGTCGCCGAGCCCGTGCCGGTCTTCGACGCGAACGACCCGCGGTTCCTGCCGCCCGGCGACATGCCCGCCCGCATCGCCGCGGCGCTCGTCGAGCGGGGCTCGCCCGTGCCCTCGTCGCGCGCGGCGCTCGCGCGCTGCATCGTCGAGAGCCTCGCGGCGGCGTTCGCGGATGCCGTGGCCGCCGCCGCGCGCCTGGCCGGTCGCGAGGCGGGCGTCATCCATCTCGTGGGAGGCGGGGCGCTCAACGAGCTGCTCTGCCAGCTCACCGCGGATCGCTCGGGGCTGCCGGTGCTCGCGGGCCCCGTCGAGGCGACCGCGCTCGGCAACGTGCTCGTGCAGGCCCGCGCGCAGGGGCTCGGCGGCTCGCTCGAGGAGCTGCGCGCGCTCGTCGCGGAGGCGTACCCGCCGCGGCGGTTTGCGCCGCGCGGCTGAGCGGAAGGTCGGCGATTCTCGCTCCGTCCTCGACCTTTCGAATTTTTCGTTTTATCATTGGTGTCATGTCCCCGGCGCTCGACCACACCGTCATTCCTCCGCAGAGGGATTCCCTCGCGGAGGTGATTGCGGTGCTTCGCGAAAGTCACATGCCCGCCCTCGTCGGGCCGGACGGTCAGCACATCCCGCTGCCCGTCGAAGTGTTCACGGTGCTCCGCGACGCCGTCATGGTGATGGCGGAAGGGAAGGCAGTGACGATCGCTCCCCACGACACGGTCATGACGACGCAAGAGGCTGCCGACTTCCTCGGCCTGTCGCGCCCGAGCCTGGTGAAGCTGCTCGAAGAGGGGCAGATCGAATACAGCCAGCCGGGTCGGCATCGGCGGGTGCGGCTCGCCGATCTGATCGAATATCGCGAGCGGATCCGCGTGCTCCGAGCTTCCGCACTGCTCGCCCTGACGCGAGATGCGACCGCGGACGGAGCCAGAAGCGACCCGATCGTTCCGACCCGCTGAGCCTGTGCGATTCACGGTCGTCCTCGACGCGTGCGTTCTGGCGCCGCATCCGCTCTTCGATGTCCTGCTTCGCATGGCGTACCGAGACATGTTCACGCCTTTGTGGTCGGAACAGATTCTCGACGAGGCGTATCGGACGGCAGTGGAGAAGCTCGGCGTCGATGCGGGAAAAGCCGCTCACCGTTTCGCGACCATGCGCGAGATCTTTCCTGATGCCTCGGTCCGTGGGCATGAACCGCTGATTCCTGCTATGACGAACCACCCGAAGGATCGACACGTTCTCGCAGCAGCGGTTCGGGCCCGAGCAGCGCTCATCGTCACGAGCAATCTGAAGGACTTCCCCGGCGAGGCTCTCGCCCCCTTCGACATAGTGGTCAAGAGTCCCGACGAGTTCCTCTGCGACCAGTTCGAGCTGGACCAGAACCTCACGAGGGCAGTGCTCGAGGAGATGTGGGCCGGGTATTCGCGGCCGCCGCGGGGCTGGGACGAGTTCTCCCGGTACATGGAACCCGCGACACCAGAGTTCGCAGCGGCGATCCGCCGCATGATGTCGGGGCACTGAGCGAGACTGCCCGCCCCTCAGAGCGTCGTCATGCCGCCGTCGACGGCGAAGGTCGCGCCCGTCGCGAAGCTCGACTCCTCGCTCGCGAGGAAGACCATGATGCCCTCGACGTCGCCGGCCGAGCCCGCGCGACCGAGGGGGATCCGCCCGACAATCGCGGCGCGCGCCTCGGGGTCGTCGCGGATCGCCGCGACGAGCCCGGTCTCGGTGTAGCCGGGCACGACCGTGTTGACGCGTATGCCGGCGTGCGCATAGGCCGCGGCGACGGTGCGGCCGAGGCCGTGCATGCCCGCCTTCGAGCTGCTGTAAGCGGTGAAGTCGGCGCCCTCGCCCGTGACGCCCGTCGGGCTGCCGGTGAGGATGATCGAGCCGCCGCCGTGCGCGAGCATCGACCGAACGGCGTGCTTGACCGTCAGGAACGTGCCCGTGAGGTTGATGTCGATCGTGCGCCGCCAGACCTCGAGGTCGAGCTCGGCGATGCGCGCGTCCTGGCCGAAGAGCTGCACGGCGGCGTTCGCGACGACGACGTCGGGGCTCCAGCCCGCGCTCTCGAGCTCGGCGAAGGTGCGGGCGACGCTCGCCTCGTCGCCTATGTCCACGACCGCCGCGCGACCGCGCCCGTCCGGCAGGTCGGCGGCCTCGCGCTGCGCACCCGCGGCATCGCGGTCGGCGACGACAACGCGCGCGCCTTCGGCGGCGAAGCGCCGCGCCACGGCGAGCCCGATCCCCGCGGCGGCGCCCGTGATGAGGGCGGTGCGGCTGGCGAGGCGACCGGTCGACGGGGCCGCGTCGGTCATCGTGAGCCCCCGTCCACCGCGTCGACCCCGGGATGCTCCACCCGCGTCAGCCGAACAGCCATGTACTGCCGCCCCGGCAGGGGCACTCGCACGGCGCCGACGTGGGTGCCGGGCATCCGCTCGATCGTCATCGCCCAGGTGTCGATGACGTCGACCGCCCACTCGCCCTCGCCGAGCACGACCTCGCGGAACCGCGGGCGCATGAAGCCGAAGTAGCCGATGAGCTGGTGCTCGGCGACGCCGCCCCACGGCACATCCCAGTCGGAGGGCAGCGGGTCGAGCGCGCCGCCGGGCGCCTCGCCGATGACGCGGTCGAGGAAGGCCATGCGCTCGGGGCTCGAGCCGATGAGCTCGCCGCCCTTCGACCACCACAGCTCCTCGGCCTCGTTGAGGTAGGTCTCGCCGTGCGCGACGTAGCCGCCGCGCACCGCGCCCTCCCAGCATCGCCGCACGAGCTCTTCGCCGGTGAGGTTGCCCCAGCCCTGGTCGATGTCGCCCTCGTAGCCGCACTCGTCGACCACGACGGGCTTGCCCCAGCGCTCGCGCCAGCCGTCGACCTCCTCCGCCGTGCGGTACACGTCGATGCGCTGGGCGCTGACGTGGGTGATCCACGGCGTCGACTGGTCGTAGAAGGTCATGCAGTTGTGGATCGAGCGCGGATGGTCGTGCGAGGCGGCGGTCGCCCGCACCGGCCCGTTCCTCACGGCGCACGCCACCCTGGACGAGAGGATCTACAGCGGGCTCGGGCACGCGATCTCGGCCGCCGAGATCGACGATGTCCGCGCCTTCCTCGACGACGAGCTCGGCGAGGGGGCGATCGAGCAGTGACGAGCGGCGCCGAGCGCTTCGAGATCGGCGTCTCCGCGGGGCCGACGGAGCGCCGCTCGCGGCCGACCAGCGGCTGCGAGACATTGATCACGAGCGCCGGCGGCCGCGGCCCTCCTCGTCGAGCCCGGCACGGCCGAGTCCGCACGCCGCACGGGCCTTGTGCGCGTCGCCTCGTTCACGGTGACGGAGCTGCGCTGGCTGCGCGACCACGAGTCCGAGAACGCCGCGCGGATCGCCGCCGTGTGCTGGCCGCACGAGTGGCTCACGTGGCGGCTGCGCGGCTACGGGCGCGATCACGTCGTCGAGCGAGCACCTGCCCGGTGCACAGCTCGATCTCACCCATGAGCAGCGCGTGCAGGCGCGCGAGCCGGGGCGAGCGCTGCGCCTCGACGACGGCGCGGTGGAAGACGATGTCGGCGCGGGCCAACGGCGCTGTGGCATCTGAGGTCGAAGCGTCCGCGGAGTCGTCGACGAGCATCCGCCACGCCGCGATGGCCGCGATCGGCACGACGCCATCGGCGGCGAGCGTGCGTAACGCGGCCTCTTCGATGATGGCGGGGGTTCGCGTAGAGGTTGACAATGGCGTCGCGCGTCAGCTCGGGAACGCGCGCGTTCTTGTGCGCCGTGCGCCGCAGCAGCCCGTCGGCCACGAGCCGCTCGAGCGCGACCTTGGCGGTCGCGCCTGCGACGCCGAAGCGGTGGGCGATGGCCTGCTCGGTGATGGCCGATCCGGGCGCTCGAGCTGGGCCCGGATGCTCTCTCGTTGCGGCTCGTGCACCGCATCGGGCGTGCGTGTCACGGCGAGATTGTCACCACTCGGGGGAGCAAGTGACAATTAGTTGTAGTCAAGAAATATTATTTGGTAATATGCGTAAACCTCAGTAACCGGGACTGTCATCCGCGCGATCAGGTGATCGCCGCTCGAAACTGGGCTTGGATCGCCGAAAACGTATAGGTACTCGCCAGTATCGAACGAATGTTCCGTTTGAAACAGAAGCGGGTCTCACCGCCATGCCGCGGTGCCATTCCATCCCACGGCACTTTCGAGACAAAGAACTTGCTATTTCAGTTGCAGTGTGGATTAATTGTGCCTAGACCTCATCGGACTTGCGCTGGCGGGGGCCGTACGACACGCCCGAGACAAAGGAGTCACGACATGGCGGATCTGTCGAAATCGATCTCCACAACCTCCGTTGCTCTGCAGGCACGTGGAGTCACCAAACACTACGAGGGCGTCACGGCTCTGGACCACGCGAGTCTCTCCGTAGAAGCCGGCGAGATCCACGCCTTGCTCGGGGGAAACGGTGCCGGCAAGTCCACTCTCATCAGCATCATCTCGGGGTTGACCAAGCCCGACAGCGGGGAGATCGTACTCGCCGGAGAAGTGATGTCGGCGTCTGGGCCTCTCGCGGCGATGTCCGCAGGCATCTCGACGATCTACCAAGAGTTGTCGCTCGTGCCCGCGCTCTCGGTGCTCGACAACATCTACCTCGGACGCGAACTAAAGCGGAAGACGCTCGGCCTGCCCCTCGCCTCCGACCGCCGCCGCATGGAGTCCGAGGTGCGCGACCTCGCCGCCGGCTTCGGCGTGACCGCGAGCGAACTGCGTCAGCCGGTCTCAGAGTTCGGCGCGCTCAAGAAGCGTTCGATCGAGATCATCAAGGCCCTCGCCTTCGACACCAAGGTGCTAATTCTTGACGAACCCACCTCCGGCCTTGAGGACGCGGAGCGCCAGGTGCTGTTCGGCCACATGCGTTCAATGCGTGATCGCGGCGTTTCCCTCATCTGGGTCACCCACCACCTCGAGGAGCTGTTCGGGCTCGCCGACAAGGCCACGGTATTCAAGGACGGCCGGACGGTCGGCACGGTGGACATCGCCTCGACCTCGGTCGGCGAACTCATCGGCCTGATGTTCGGTGCCGCGCAAGAGGAGTTCGGCGGCGGCGACATCCGCAAAATCACGCACCTCGAGCCGAGCACCGGTCGGCGAGTCGTGCTCTCGGCTAAGAACCTGTCCCGCGGTTCGGTCGTTCGAGACATCTCGCTCGACGTACACGAGGGCGAAATCGTCGGGCTCGCCGGACTCGCAGGCGCCGGCCGCACCGAGGTGGTGCGCCTGCTCATGGGACTAGACGCCCGCACGGCCGGCACCGTCGAACTCGAGGGTCGCCGCCTCTCGCTGCGCAACTCGTCCGCCGCGTACCGCGCCGGACTCGCCATGCTCCCCGAGGACCGTAAACAACTGGGTATCCTCGCCGACCTGTCGACCGCACAAAACATCTCGATCTCGAGCCTGTCCACCGTCGCGTCCGCGGGATTCTGGATGAGCCGCCGCAAAGAGCGCGCTCTCGCCGAAGACTACCGCCGCCAGCTCGGGATCAAGACCCCCGACGTCGATGCCCGCATCGGCAACCTGAGTGGCGGCAATCAGCAGAAGGCAATCGTCGCCCGGTGCTTCAACACCTCTCCCAAGCTGCTGATCTTCGATGAGCCCACGCAGGGCATCGACGTGTCCGCGAAGGTAGAGGTGCACGCCCTCGTGCGCGACTACGCGGCGAAGGGCGGCGCGGCGATCCTCATCGCCTCGGAGATCGAGGAACTGCTCGAATTAAGCCATCGCGTGCTCGTGATGAAGAAGGGACAAGTCGTCGGCGAGATCACGGGCATTCCGGCAGCGATTGAGGAGGGCCACTTCGCCCGCATCAAGTCGGAAGTCCTCACCCTGAGCGCGGCAGGTCAGAACTCATGAGATCCTCCTCCCCCATCGCCCGGATTATGTCGATCCCGGGCATACCCATGACCGTCGTGCTCATCCTCACGGTCATCGTCTTCCAAGTGCTCAACCCCGTGTTCATCGATGGGAGGACCCTCGGCAACTACCTGACGAACGGTATTCCGATCATCCTGCTCACACTCGGTGTCGCCATCGTGATCATCGGCGGCGGCATCGACCTCTCCGTCGGCACGGTGGCCGGCCTGAGCGCGGGCACCACGATGTTCGCGCTCGTGAACGGTGCACCCCTCGCTGTCGGTATTGCCGTCGGGTGCGGTACGGGCCTGCTCTTCGGGCTCGTGAACGGGTTCCTCGTCGCCTACCTCGGCATCAACGACTTCATCGTGACGCTCGCGACACTCAACATCGCCGCGGGCCTTCTGGTCGTGCTGTCCCAGGTGCAGCCACTCCAGGGCGTCACCGTGCCCGGGTTCGCTGAGCTGACGAAGGGCACTGTGTTCGGCATCCCGGCATCGTTTTTCATCGCCGGCGCTATCTTCGTGATCGCCCAGCTGCTGCTCGCGAAGACGATCATCGGACGGCGACTGTACGCGACGGGCATCTCGGCACCCGCCTCGAACGTCGCGGGTGTCAGCGTTCCGCACCTGCGGCTCTTCACATTCGCCGCATCCGGCCTGCTGGCCGGCATCGCCGGTGTGCTGCTCTCCTCCCGGCTCGGGGCCGTGCAGGCTTTCCTCGGAATCGGATACGAGTTCATCGCCATCGCGGGTGCCGTTGTCGGCGGCATCACGCTCGCGGGCGGTGGCGGAAGCGTCTGGGCGGCGCTCGTCGGTGGGCTGTTTCTCGCGACGCTACAGCAGGGCCTGCGTCTCAACAACGTCGACCCCGTCTATTTCAGCATCGTGACTGCTGTCGCCATTGTCTTCGGCGTCGTGTTCGAGCGACAGGTGCGCCGAGTCGTCCTGCAGGACGCCCTCCATAGAACGGCCGAGTTCACGACCGCTCGCGATCGAACCGTCCACGAAACCCCACCCGTCGAACACGTCGATGCTTTTGCCGCACCCGAGGGGAGCAAGAACGATGGCAAGTAAGCCACAATCCGTCGGCCAGGTGATGCGCAACGCCTGGGAGCGTCTACTCGTCGACCCGACGCTCGGTGTCATCTCGCTGCTGCTGATCTTCGCCCTCATCGCCGCGTTCGCCCTGCCTGTCTTCTTCGGCGGCAATAACATCTACAACCTCGTGGGCGCGAGCATCACAGTGATGATCCTGTCGATCGGGATGACCGTGGTGCTCATCTCCGGCGGCATCGACCTCTCGGTGGGAGCCGTGATGGCTCTCTGTGCCGGTGTCGCGGCGACCGTCATCAAGATGGGCGCGCCGCTCATTGTGGCCTTCATCGCGGCAATCATCGTCGGCATCGCGGCCGGCCTGCTCAACGGGCTGTTCATCACCCGCGTTGGGCTGCCCGACTTCATCGCGACTCTCGCCATGATGGGCTTCGCGAGCGGACTGCTGTACATCGCCACCCAGGGGGTGCCGATCATCGGCTACATGACGGGTGAGTACTACATGATCGGCGGCCTCCAGCCGCTGTTCGGACCAGTGACCTTCCCCATTCTCGTCGCCATAGTTCTCGCGCTCGTCGTGGGCTGGGTACTCGCCCGGACCCGGCTCGGTGCCCACTTCTTCGCGGCGGGCAGCAATGCGGTCGCGGCACGGCAGTCGGGCGTTCCGGTCCGATGGGTCAAGACCCAGGCCTACGTTCTCAGCGGCACGTGCGCGGCCATTGCGGGAATCATCCTCGCGGGTCGAAACAACAATGTGCCGGCCGATCTCGGGACCGGGTACGAGATCCAGGCGATCTCGGCCGCGATCATCGGCGGCGCGTCGCTCATGGGCGGTCGCGGCCGGGTGCTCGGGGCCGTCCTGGGCGCCTTGACCCTTGCGCTTGCCATCAACATCATCAACCTCGCGGGGGTGCCCTCGAGCTACCAGAAGATCGTGATCGGCGTCATCCTCATCCTCGCCGTGATCGCCAACTACCTGAGCGAACTGGCTCGCGGCGCGACCGTGCGCAGAAAAGCCAAACGACTCTCAAGCATTGCCGCTTGAGTGCACCAAGAAACCGCCAGCGCCAGCGTTGCTGCGCTGGCGCCCTTCGAGAGGAAATGCAGATGTCCCCAGAGAATGGTAATCCTCCAGTGACTTCGCGCGCACGCCCCATGCGCCGCGCGATCGCACTGGGTTCCAGCGCCGCCGCGCTTCTCCTCGTACTGGCCGCGTGTTCCACGGTGGGCGGCGGGTCAACCCCCTCCGGCAATGGAGCTTCGGGTTCCGCCAGTTGCGGTAGCGAAGACCAGCAGGCCGCCATCACGGAGGCCGTCGCCGGCCGCACCCTGAAGGTCGGCTTCACCCCACCGATCCTCTCCGAATTCTACACCCAGGTCGAGAAGGCCGCGTTCAACCGTATGTACGAACTCGAGGAGTGCTTCGGCATCAAGTGGGAGTGGTCGCGCCAGGGCGCGCTCAACGACGCCCACTCCGGTGTCGAGGCGGTCGGAATTGTCGAGAACTTCATCTCGAACGACTTCGATGCCGTGTTCGTTAGCTCGGCTGCCCCGCACGCGACGATGCAGGAGATCTATAAGGCCGGTTCCGAGGCGGGCGTGGACTTCTACCAGTTCAACTCCACCGAGGAGCTGGAGAACCCGTCGCAGGCCGATGACCCTACCGCGGGCCTCTACACGATCTCGAACATCGGGTACGACGACCGCTGGCAGTCGGGTTACATCGCTGGGCAGTACCTCGCCGGGGTGCTCCAGGGCGAGGGCCAGATCATCCAGATCCTCGGCCCGTCGGGCTCCGACTGGACAAAGCTGCGCCAGCAGGGCTTCGAGGCAGCGATCTCCGAGTACCCGGGCATGACGATCGTCGGTTCCGCCGATGGTGGTTACGTGCGCGACAAGGGGCTCACCGCCGCGCAGGACCTGCTCACCAAGTTCCCGGACATCGCCGCGATCTACGGCGAGAACGAGGACATGGCGCTCGGAGCTTCGCAGGCGATCGACCTAGCCGGGCTCAAGCACTGGGACGGCACCGAGGGCATCGTCACGATCGGTGCTGACGGACTGATCTCCGGCATGGAGTCGATCCGCCAGGGCAAGCTTACCGCCACTGTGGACGTGAACTCGGTCGACATGGGCCGCACGATGATTGACACGCTGTTCGAGCACGAGATCCTCGGCATGACCGTTGCGCAGTTCATCCGGATCCCCACCGTCGTCGTCGACCAGACGAACGTGGACTGGGCCGAGGCGAAGATCGCCGCGTCGCAGGCCGGACCCGGGAAGTACTAATCCACCAGCATCACCGGGGTTCCCCGCCCTCAGACGCGACGGGGAACCCCGCCCACCCCGCGCCGTCGATGAGACGCTCAAGAAAGGACTCGAATCTTATGGTGAAGAGGAACGACCCAGTGGACGTAGTGATCGTCGGGCTGGGAGCCGGAGGAGGTCCTGCGGCGAAAGTTCTGGCGGAGGCCGGGTACTCGGTAGTCGGATTCGACAAGGGTCCGTGGCTGCGCGGCCCCGAGCACTACTCGGGCGACGAGCTCAAGTTCCAGAATCGCAGTTACCTGTGGCCGGACGTCGATCTGATGCCCCGCACGGTGCGCAGCGACGAGACCACCGAGGGCCGCATCTTCAACTTCTCGCCCGTGCCATCCGCAGTCGGTGGAGGCACCACTCATATGGCTGGGTGGACCCCGCGTCCCCGACCGTCTGACTTCATCATGCATTCACTTCACGGCGACGTGGAGGGCGCTAGCCTGGCCGACTGGCCATACCGCTACGAGCACCTCGAGCCCTACCTGACGAAGGTCGAGTGGAGCTACGGGATCTCGGGCCTCGACGGCGCCGAGGTCGGCGCCGGATTCCGGTCGAAGCGCTACCCCAGCGGTCCGCTCGGCCCGACCAAGTTCGGTGAGAAGTTCTACGCGGGATGCCGCAAGCTCGGCATTAACGCGATGCCGCTGCCCATGAGTCACCTCACCGAGCGCAATAAGCTCGGCCGCAAAGCTGTGAACCGCACGAGTTTCTGGAACCAGTACGGCGACCCCACCGAGACCCGCTCGACGGTCGCGACCACTTACATCCCCGAGGCGCTCGCCACGGGCAACTTCGAGGTGCGCGCCGACTCGTTCGTCAAGGAGGTCGTCGTCGACCGCAATGGCAAGGCGACCGGCGTGGTCTACATCGCGCCGGACGGCTCCGAGTTCGAGCAGGAGGCGCGCGTTGTCATCCTCGCCCTTGGGGCGATCGAGTCGTCGCGGCTCATGCTCATGTCGAAGTCTGCCCGCTTCCCCGACGGCCTCGCGAACGACTCGGGCCTCGTGGGCAAGAACGCCACGTTCCACGAGTACCTGTTCGCCGTCGGGCTCTTCGACCGCGAGCTGTCCCCCGCTCTCAACGGGTTCACCGGCAACTATCAGAGCGGTGGCTCGATGCACTTCTACGAAACGGACTACGATCGCGGCCACATCGGTGGAGGCATCATCGCCACGACTCAGATCGGCCAGCCGATCAACCCTATCCTCCCCGGCAAGCCCGTCTGGGGCGAGGCCGCGAAGGACGCCGACCGCGACTACTTCCTGCACTCGATGAAGATCGGCATGATCCTGCAGGACCTTCCGCAGGAGACGAACCGGGTTGACCTCGACCCGACGGTCAAGGATCGCTGGGGGATGCCGGTCGCGCGCATCACGAACAAGCCGCACCCCAACGACACCGCGATGAGCAAGTGGCAGATCGACAAGAACGTCGAGATCCTCGAAGCCGCGGGCGCTGTGCGGACGATGCCCGTCTACCTAGGCAACGAGTTCACCGGCAACGCGTGCCACCAGCACGGGACCGTCCGGATGGGCACCGACCCGTCGAAATCGGTGCTCAACGAGTGGGCTCAGGCCCACTCGGTCGACAACCTGTTCGTGCTGGACGGCTCCGGCTTCGCCACCGCGATGGGCGTCAACCCGACCCTCACGATTATGGCCCACTCCTGGCGGGCAGCTGACTACATCGCGAACACCTACCTGAAGGGTCGGAGCGAGCGTCTCGTGCTGGACCCGATCACTGCCACGAAGTAAGAGAGAGGAACGACCATGGCATCGAAATCCGAATGGGAGAAGCTCGATCTCACGATCGATCCTGACAGCGACGAGAAGCTGTTTTTCAGCGACCACGAGTGGGACACGATCGAGGCCGCTGCGGCCCGCATCATCCCCACCGACCGCGATCCCGGAGCCCGGGAAGCGCGAGTGATCGTGTTCATCGACCGGTACCTGTCGGGAATCAACTACCACTACGCAACCGCGGATGGCAGTGGATTCCTCCAGTTGGCGGGCGAGGAGGCCCGTGCCGCGCGCGCACGGACGAGTGAGTTCCAGCGTCTGTACCGCGCGGGAGTTCGCGAACTCGACGCCGAGGCGATCCGCCACGGCGCCGAGGATTTCGTGAGCGCCGACGAAGAGACGCAGGATGCCGTACTCGTCGTCATCAGTGGGAGCCCCAAGCCTACTCACGTTCGACTCGACGAGCACGAGGTCTTCTACTCGCGTCTGCAGGGGAACAGCGATACGGGGAAAAGCTTCTTTGACACTCTCGCATTGCACGTGCGGCAGGGCTTCTACGCCGACCCAGTGTACGGCGGCAACAAGGACCAGATCGGCTGGAAGGTCATCGGGTTCCCTGGGCCGAAATCGCTCAAGGACACCATGGACGGCACATACACGACTGCGCCGTTCTTCGTGCAGGACTACGACTGGAAAGACCTGTTGCTGACCTACGAACCCCCGACCGACGACAACTAGCTCACCCACTCTGGGCCCTGAGGCCCCGACAACGAAAGGAAGAACAATGGCGAACTTCGAGGACAAGCTCAACAAGTGGGTCGACCGCACCTACCGTTACATCCCGGAGGAGATCGACCTCAAGCGCACGGTGGTGCACATGCTCGACGTGCAGAACCTGTGTCTCGACAAGCGCGGGGCCGACTACGTGCAGAGCGTCGGCGGCGCCCCGTCGGGCGAGGAGACGCTCGTCCAGGCCAAGAAGGTGCTGGATGCCGCGCGAGAGAAGGGCATCAAGGTCAACTGGTCGATGTGGGGGATGGACCCGGACGGCTTCGATATCGGCCTGTGGGGCGAGAAGTACCCGGCGTGGAAGAACGCCGACTCGCCGTTCAACCACGGCACCTTCGACGGCGCGCTGTGCGATGGCTTCGTGCCGGCCGAGAACGAGGCTGTGCTGCGCAAGCACCGCAACAGCAGCTTCTTCGAAACCCCGTTCAACTCGTGGCTCAAGCAGGATGACTGTAAGTACCTCGTGATCTGCGGTTCGTCGACGGGAAACTGCGTACCGACCACGGCTCGCGATGGGTTCGAGCAGGGCTACAAGGTCATCGTGATCGCCGACGCCGGTACCGCGATTCCGCTGAATTCGCACGGCCGCAACCCGGACTACGACCACGAAGTGCCCGAGGGCTACGGCCAGTACTGGGAGGGCCTGCGCAACATGCAGGCACAGTACGCCGACGTCATGTCCACGCGCGAGTTCCTCGAGCTGATCGAGAACTCGTCCAAGTAGTGCGGTGAGAACGGGCGGGAGCCTCGATGCCCCGCCCGTTCTCCTCGACATGCCGCGAAGACGACGGACACACGTCAATGCAGACACGCACATTCGGCCGCATCGGTGCTGAAGTAAGCCTCGGCGGCCTCGGCACGGTCGCCCTCGGGAACATGGGCAGGAGCGTTCCGACCTCCGAGTCGCGCGCCCTCATCGACAGCGCTTGGGACGGCGGGGTGCGGTTCTTCGATACCGCTCCCATGTACGGGCACGGCCTCGCGGAATACCGGATCGCCGAGCAGCTGCGCGATCGGCCCCGGGAGGACTACTTCCTGGTCACCAAGGTAGGACGCACCCTGACGCCCGCCGCGTCGGTCGGCGACACCTCGCCGTGGACGGATACCCCACCGCTTGCGATGTCGTTCGACTACAGCTACGACGGCGTGCTGCGGCAGGCCGAAGCCAGCCTGCAGCGCCTCGGCACTAACTACTTCGACGCTTTGCTGATTCACGATACCGACCGATTCACACACGGGGATTCTCAACCAGAGCGCTTTCGCCAGGCCCTCGACGGCGCCTTCCGAGCGCTGGTCCGCCTCCGCGACGAGGGAGTCACCCGCGCCATTGGTTTCGGAGTTAATGAGACCGACGTTTGCCTCGACGCGCTCCGCGCCGTCGATCTCGACTGCCTTCTCATTGCGGGAACCTACACACTGCTATCCACGACCGCCCGCGACGAACTGCTGCCGGAGTGCGCCAGACGGGGAGTGGCCGTCATCAATGGGCGGGTGTTCGGCTCGGGGATCCTGGCAACCGGAACCACACTTGGCGCCCGCTTTAACTACACCGAAGCGGCGCCGGAGGTTGTGGAGCGGGTTCGACGGATCGAACGGATCTGCGCCGACTTCGACGTCGAACTCGGCGCGGTCGCGACCCGCTTCGCGAGTTCACATGAGGCGATCGCGACCGTCTGCATGGGAGCTCGCAGCGTGGAGCAGCAGCAGCGGAACCTGCGCTGGCTCGAGGCCGAGGTGCCCGACGAACTCTGGATCGCGCTCGCCGAGCTCGATGACGCATGACCGCACCCCAACGACAGGAGATCACTCATGTTCGATGAACTGAAGACCATTGCCGGCTACGCAGAGGACGAGGCGGCGAGCGCAGGGCTCGCGATCGTCGTCAGCGTCGTGGACACTCATGGCAATGCCGCGCTGCTGCACCGTATGACGGGTGCGCCCATGCACTCGCTCGAGATGGCGTTCCGCAAGGCGTACACCGCGGCGTCGTTCGCCGTGGCGACCGAGGAACTGACCGAGAAGGTGCAGCCGGGCGGGCCGTTGTACGGACTCTCTGTCAACTCTGGGTCGAAGCTCATCGCTTTCGGGGGAGGCGCCCCATTCCTCGTGTCGAACGGTGAGCGATTCGGGCTGGGCATCTCAGGCGGGACGACCGAGGAGGACATCCACATTCTTCGCGTCGCGCTCGCGAAGCACGCTGGCGCGTAGTCGTGCTGAGTCACGACCCGATCGACTAACGGGTCGACAGCTTCCATACGGTGCGCTGCGCGTACCGCTCGCCCGGACGGATCACGATCGAAGGCCAGCCGGGCAGGGCGGGTGAATCGGGTACTCGATGGGCTTCGATACAGATACCCTTACCCGCATCGTGCGGGGCGCGCGATCTCCCGACACCCGGCTCGATGCGATTTCCTGTGTACACCTGCAGCGTCGGCTCCGTCGTTCGAATCTCCAGGTGACGTCCGCTCGACGGATCCCACAGCGTCGCTGCCCGATGAGCCGCCCGATCGAGGAGATAGGTGCTGTCGATTCCGGGCCACGGCTCACCACTGTTGGCCGGGAGGTCATCGCCGACCCGGCGCGCAACGCGGAAATCGTACGGTGTCCCGGAGACCGCGAGCACTCCTCCGACGGGGAGCAAGTGCTTATCCGTCGCAAGGATGGTGCTTGCGCTGATCATGAGCTCGTGATCGACGATCGACTCCCGCGCGTCTCCACTGAGATTGAAGTAGGTGTGATTGACGATGTTGACAGGAGTCGCCCCGTCTGTGGTCGCGGTCATCACGAGTTCGAGCTCGTTGTCGTCGGTGAGTAGGTAAGAGCAGTTCACGTCGAGAGTTCCCGGATAGCCTTCCTCGCCAGCGGGGCTCGTGTAGTGGAACACCGCGCTCGCGTCGCCGGACGCCTCTCCGATGCTCCACTCGACCCGATCGAGGGCTCGCGACGGGCCGCCGTGAAGGTGCGTGGATCCCTCATTCGGCCGAAGCTCGAACTCGAGCCCGCCGCCTATGAAATGGGCGTCGGCGATGCGACCAGCCACACGCCCGACCGTCGCGCCAAAGTAGGCCCCGGGATCGGTACGGTACTGCTGCTCGCTGTCGAAACCGAGGACGATGTTGCCGAGGGTGCCGTGGCGATCGGGAGCCACCAGTTCCACCACACGTGCTCCGAACGTCGACAGCAGCACGGAGAGCCCATGTCGATTGGCGAGCCGCAGGACAGTCACGCTCCGTTTGTCCTTGACTCTGCCCGGCCGCCGGCCGAGTGCGGAGCGGCATCGAATGCGGTTGGGTTGCGCAGAAGGGCGTCGAAGGCGAGCTCTGCCGCACCCACGAGAAGCACGTTCTCACGCAACTGGGGCCGCACGATCTCGACCACCGAGTACTGCGGAGCCAGTGATTCCTGCGCGACGAGATTTCTCAGTCGGTCGGGTTCCGCGTCGAGCAGCGAGCCGAGAAAGCCGCCCAGCACGATGAGCTCGGGGTTGAAGATCGTGACCATGCTGCCGAGTGCCGTGCCGAGCGCGCGTACCTGACGATCGATCTCGCGCTGCGCGGCACTCGTGCGCGGCTTTGCCAATGCAGTGTCGAGCTTCGGGAAATCGCGGATATCGAGCCCCAGGCTTCGAAGCAGGTCGTCACGGCTCACCTCGGACTCCAGGGTTCCCTCCAATCCGGCCGAGTCGCGCTTGCCATTGCTGCGGATGCGAAAGTGTCCGAGCTCGCCCGCGAAACCCGTCGCCCCCTTCAGCGGTATACCGCCGGAGATGACGCCGCCACCGATACCGCTGGCGCCGCCGTTGAGATAGAGGATGTGGCCCGCGTGCATACCTACGCCGAATACCGTTTCGGCAAGCACGCCGAGGTGGGCATCATTGGCGGCCCATACCGGTAGTCCGGTCCGTTCGGAGAGGACAGGCGCCAAGGGCTCCTGCCGCCATCCGAGGTGAGGGGCGAGTGCCACAGACCCGTCGATCACATTCGTGAGTCCGGGCACTGCGACGCCGATGCCAAGAACGCGCGAATCGGTCGGCAGCCCCGCCTGGATGCCCTCGATGATTGCGGTGGTGATCTTGACCGCCCGGCGCATCGTCGGCGGCTCCTCGGTCTCGTATCGGATAGTGCGCTGCACTGTTCCCCCGAGACTCACGACGCCCACTGTTATCGCGTCGACCTCCGGGTTGACCGCGATCGCTATCACCCGATCGCTCGCATGGAGCGACATGCTCGGGCGACCGACCGACTTCTTCGAGCCCTCCTTGGCTGCGGGGTACTCCACGACGAGACCCCGCTCGATGAGATCATTCACCAGGATCGTGATGGTCGACCGGTTCAAGCCGGTCGCCGCCGCGAGACCGCTGCGCGATTGCGGGCTGCCGTGGTGAATCTGGGTGAGGATCGCAGACAGATTGTGCGCGCGAAGGTGGTCGAGATTCGATCCGGGCATCTTCCGGAAGCGTTCAGGGGCTTCTCGGCCCGAGGTCTGGTGATAGACCGGCATCTTCGCTCCATCTTCTGTGACTTTCGGGAATGCACCGCGCCGGAGCGGTGCGCATCTTCCATAGAGTAGCAGCAACGTTTTATTTCATGCTTGCTATAAATGTCGAGCCGCCGATAGCATAGGCCCATGCTCAAGAACGCGCGGTCTCCCTACGACGCTCCGATCCGCACCGCCGTCGCAGGCTACGGGCTGTCTGGAAGTGTTTTCCATCTTCCCTTTCTCGCGGCACACCCTGAATTCGAGGTGTCGGCGATTGTCACCGCGGACGACACAAGACGTGCGCACGCGGCCGCGAAGCATCCTCAGGCTGATATATATCGAAGTTTCGACGAATTGGAGACCCGCCCGGGCGGCCTCGACCTCATCGTGCTTGCCGGCCCTCCCAACACTCACCTGGACCTCGCCATGCGATCGCTCCGAATGGGCGCCGCCGTCGTCGTCGACAAGCCCTTCGTGAGTTCGGTCGCCGATGCCCAGGCCCTCGCCGCCGCCGCATCACGCGCCGAAAGGCCACTCATGGTCTTCCAGAACAGGCGGTGGGATGGCGACTTCCTGACCGTGCGATCACTCGTCGAGAGCGGTCGGCTCGGTCGGGTGTTCCACTTTGAATCGTGCTTCGAGCACTGGGCCCCGGAGGTGTCGTCCGGGTGGAAGGATCATCTCCCGGCCTCGGTGGCGGGCGGCGTAGCATTCGATCTGGGGTCGCACCTCGTCGATCAGGCGCTCGTGCTCTTCGGCCCCGCCGTCGCGATCGACTCACGACTGCGCACGGTGAGACACGGGGGCGGAAACGACGACCATACCGAGATCCATCTCGAGCACGCCTCCGGCACGGTGTCTCGCCTGCTGATGAGCCGATTGAGCCACGCCCAAGGCCCACGATTCCGAGTACTGGGCACGAGGGGGTCATTCATCTCGTACGGATTCGATCCTCAGGAGCCCGCCCTGGCCGACGGTGCCAGCCCTACGGACCCGGGGTTCGGGGTCGTGGCGCCCGAGTTCTACGGCACGCTTACCGAAGACACACCCAGCGGCCCTGCCACGAGCCGCGTGCCGACCGAGCCCGGCAACTACGCGGAGTTCTACCGACTCGCTGCGGCAGCGGTGCGCGGTGAGAGACCGGAGCCGATTCCTCCGGCTGAGGCCATCGCCGTCGTCGACGTGCTCGAGCAGGCCACCCAGTCGTGGCGCAGCGAGTCCTGACTCTTGCTCCCCCACGTCGCCATCCACCAGCCAGCACCACAGACCCAAGGAATCCAGCTATGACATTCGCAACGACGCCCACCCCCGCCGACCAGTTCACCTTCGGCCTCTGGACCGTCGGCTACAGCGGGGCCGACCCCTTCGGCGGCCCCACGCGCGCCCCCCTCGACGTCGTGCACGTCGTCGAGAAGCTCACCGAGCTCGGCGCCTACGGCCTCACCCTCCACGACGACGATCTCTTCGCCTTCGGATCGACCGACGCCGAGCGGCGTCGCCAGATCGACCGGCTCATCGCCGCGACGCAGGCCACGGGGCTGCGCATTCCGATGATCACGACCAACCTCTTCAGCGCGCCCGTGTTCAAGGACGGCGGGTTCACCTCCAACGACCGCGCCGTGCGCCGCTTCGCGCTGCGGAAGGTGCTGCGCAACCTCGACCTCGCGGCCGAGCTCGGCGCGCACACCTTCGTCATGTGGGGCGGCCGCGAGGGCGCCGAGTACGACTCGGCCAAGAACGTCGGCGCCGCGATCGAGCGCTACCGCGAGGCCGTGAACCTGCTCACGCAGTACGTCACCGAGCAGGGCTACGGCATCCGGTTCGCGATCGAGCCCAAGCCCAACGAGCCGCGCGGCGACATCCTGCTGCCGACCCTCGGGCACGCCATGGCTTTCATCGAGACGCTCGAGCGCCCCGAGCTCGTCGGCCTCAACCCCGAGGTCGGGCACGAGCAGATGGCGGGGCTCAACTTCACCGCCGGCATCGCGCAGGCGCTCGAGGCGGGCAAGCTCTTCCACATCGACTTGAACGGCCAGCGCGGCATCAAGTACGACCAGGATCTCGTCTTCGGCCACGGCGACCTGCACAACGCCTTCTCGCTCGTCGACCTGCTCGAGAACGGCGGCCCGAACGGCGGCAGCGCCTACGACGGCCCGCGCCACTTCGACTACAAGCCCAGCCGTACCGAGGACGAATCGGGCGTGTGGGCCTCGGCCGAGGCGAACATGCGCACCTACCTGCTGCTGAAGGAACGCGCAGCCGCCTTCCGCGCCGACCCCGAGGTGCAGGAGGCGCTCGCCGCCGCCCGCGTCGCCGAGCTCTCGCGGCCGACGCTCGGCGCGGGCGAGTCGATCGCCGACCTGCTCGCCGACCGCTCGGCCTACGAGGAGTTCGACAGCGGCGCCTACTTCGACGGCAAGGGCTTCGGCTTCGTGCGCCTGCAGCAGCTCGCGACCGAGCACCTGCTCGGTGCCCGATAGCCGGCGCGCGCAGCCGATGACCCTCGTCGCCGGCGTCGACTCCTCGACGCAGAGCTGCAAAGTCGTCGTCGTCGATCTCGAGACGGGCGCGACGGTGCGCGAGGGGCGCGCGCCGCATCCCGAGGGAACCGCCGTCGACCCGGCCGCCTGGTGGGATGCCCTGATCGCCGCGATCGCGGACGCCGGCGGCCTCGGCGACGTCGCCGCGGTCGCGGTCGCGGGCCAGCAGCACGGCATGGTCGCCCTCGACGAGCGGGGACGCGTCGTGCGCGACGCCCTGCTGTGGAACGACACGCGCTCGGCCGCCGCCGCCGCGGCCCTCGTCGCCGAAGTCGGCGCGGCCGAGTACGCGCGCCGCACCGGCGTCGTGCCCGTCGCCTCGTTCACGGCGACGAAGCTGCGCTGGCTGCGCGACCACGAGCCCGAGAACGCCGCGCGCGTCGCCGCGGTCTGCCTGCCGCACGACTGGCTCACCTGGCGGCTGCGCGGCTACGGGCCCGCCGACGAGAGCCCGCTCGGGCCCGTGCTCGACGCTCTCACGACCGACCGCTCCGATGCGAGCGGCACCGCCTACTTCTCGCCGACCTCGGGCGCCTACGATCTTGACCTGTTCGAGCGCGCGCTGGGCCGCGCCGCGCGCGTCGCCGGAGCCGCGCCTGCCGCGCCCGCCGACCCTGCCCGTGTCGACAATTCAGGAGTTCCCGCCCCCGTCGTCCTGCCGCGCGTCCTCACGCCGGGCGAGTCGGTGGCGATCGACGCCGCGGTTCCTGAATTGTCGACGCTGCAGACGGGTGCGCTCGTCGGCGCAGGGGCCGGCGACAACGCGGCCGCCGCGCTGGGGCTCGGCGCCGAGCCGGGCGACGTCGTCGTCTCGATCGGCACGAGCGGCACGGTCTTCGCCGTCTCCGAGCACCCCGTCGCCGATCCCGGCGGCGCCGTCGCGGGCTTCGCCGACGCGAGCGGAGCCCACTTGCCGCTCGTCGCGACCCTCAACGCCGCGCGCGTGCTCGACGCCGTCGCGCGCCTGCTCGGCGTCGACCACGACGAGCTCGGGCGTCTCGCTCTCGCCGCCGAGCCCGGCGCGGGAGGCCTCGTGCTGCAGCCCTACTTCGAGGGCGAGCGCACGCCGAACCTGCCCGACGCGACCGCGACCCTCTTCGGGCTCACGCTTGCGGCGACGACGCGCGAGAACCTCGCCCGCGCCGCGATCGAGGGCATGCTGTGCGGCCTCGCCGACGGCCTCGACGCCGTCACCCGGCTCGGTGTGCCCGTGCGGCGGCTCGCCCTCATCGGCGGCGCTGCGGCTAACCCCGCCGTCGCCGCGGTCGCGGCGACCGTGTTCGGGATGCCCGTCACCGTTCCCGAGCCGGGGGAGCACGTCGCGCGCGGCGCGGCCCGGCAGGCCGCCTGGGCGCTGGCCGGAGCACTGCCGGCGTGGGCCGTCGCGACCGCGGTCGATGTGCCCGCCGACCCGCACCCCGAGGTGCGCGCGCAGTATGCGCTGCGCCGTGCGGGAGGCCTAGGCTCTCGGCCATGAGCCGATCATCGACGGCACCGCTCCCGGCCACGGCGCCCGCGACGATCGTCACGCTGACGGTCAATCCCGCGCTCGACGTGAGCACTTAGACCGAGCACGTCGAGCCCGAGCACAAGCTGCGCTGCGGCCCGAGCCGCACCGATGCGGGGGGCGGCGGCATCAACGTGAGCCGCGTCATCCACCGTCTCGGCGGGCAGTCGATCGCCGTCTACGCGGTCGGCGGACCGACCGGGCAGGCGTACCGGCAGCTGCTCGAGGCCGACGGCATCATCGGCCGCGCCATCCCGATCAGGGGGTCGACGCGCGAGAACGTCACGATCGACGAGACCGCGACCGGGCGGCAGTTCCGCTTCGTGCTGCAGGGGCCCCTGCTGAGCGACGAGGAGTGGGGCGCCTGCCTCGAGGCGACCCTGCGCACCATGGTGCCGGGCGGGTTCGTCGTGGCGAGCGGCTCCCTCGCCCCCGGCATGCCCGACGACTTCTACGCGCGTCTCGCGCGGGCGGCGCGCGAAGGGGGTGTGCGCTGCGTCGTGGATGCCTCGGGGCCGGCGCTCGCCGCCGCCCTCGCCGAGGGCGTGTTCCTCGTCAAGCCCTCGGGCCGCGAGCTCGGCGAGCTGGTCGGCCGCGAGCTGCCCGATGTCGGAGCGAAGGTGGATGCCTCCCGCGAGCTCGTCGCGCGCGGCGCGGCCGAGGTCGTCGCGCTCACCCTAGGCGCCGAGGGCGCCGTGCTCGTCACGGCTGAGGGGGTGACCCGGCTGGAGGTTCCGCCCGTCGAGGTGCGCTCCACCGTGGGCGCGGGGGATTCCTTCCTCGCGGCGCTCGTGCTGCGGCTCGCGCAGGGGCGTGACCTCGCCGCGGCGTTCCGCGCGGCTGTGGCGGCGGGCACCGCGACGGCCATGACCGAGGCCACCGAGCTCTGCCATCGCGACGACGTCGAGCGGCTCGAGGCCTTGCTGGCCACGCGGCCGACCGCTTCGACTGCGCAGGCGCGATAGGCGTCTCTCTCATGACTCGTCGTCATGAGAGAAAGAATTGTTAGACAAATGCACTCGTGGCCTCTACTGTTCGACTCAGCTCACTGAGGAGGGATGCCGCGCGTGCGTCGACGACTTCCGAACCCCCGCGACCTCGCACCCCTCCTGCGCTTCCGGCGCCCCGAGCTCAATGCACGTCGCCGTCGGCTCGACGCCGCACTGACGATCGACGACCTCCGCACGATCGCGAAGCGCCGCACCCCCCGGGCTCCGTTCGACTACGTCGACGGTGCCGCCGAGTCCGAGATCTCCCTCGCGCGGGCTCGACAGGCGTTCCGCGACATCGAGTTCCATCCGGCGATCCTCCGCGACGTGAGCGTCGTCGACACCGCGCGAGCCGTCCTCGGCGGCCCGAGCGCGCTCCCGCTCGCGATCGCACCGACGGGCTTCACGCGCATGATGCACACCGAGGGGGAGATCGCCGGAGCGCGGGCGGCAGCAGCGTTCGGCATCCCCTTCAGCCTCTCCACCATGGGCACGGCCTCGATCGAGTCGGTTCGCGAGGCGATCCCCGAGGGGCGCGCCTGGTTCCAGCTCTACCTGTGGCGCGACCGCGAGCGCTCGATGGCGCTCGTCGAGCGCGCCGCTCGGGCCGGATACGACACGCTGCTGGTCACGGTCGACGTTCCCGTCGCCGGTGCCCGCCTGCGCGACAAGCGCAACGGCATGTCCATCCCTCCCGCGCTGACCCTCGGCACGATCGTCGACGCGATCCCGCGCCCCGAATGGTGGATCAACTTCCTGACCACCGATCCGCTCGCCTTCGCGAACATGTCGGGATGGAGCGGCACGGTCGCCGAGCTCATCGACACGATGTTCGACCCGACGGTGACCTTCGACGATCTGCGCTGGATCCGCGAGATGTGGAAGGGCGCCATCGTCGTGAAGGGCGTGCAGTCGCTCGACGACGCCGTGGCGCTCGTGGCGCACGGGGTCGACGGCATAGTGCTCTCGAACCACGGCGGCCGGCAGCTCGATCGAGCACCGGTCCCCTTCCATCTGCTGCCGACGGTCGCGAAGCAGGTCGGCGCCGACGTCGAGATCCTCCTCGACACGGGAATCATGTCGGGTGCCGACATCGTCGCGGCGGTCGCGCTGGGCGCGCGGAGCACGCTCGTCGGCCGCGCCTACCTCTACGGCCTCATGGCGGGCGGGCAGGAGGGCGTCGAGCGGGCGCTGAGCATCCTCTCGGATCAGATCACGCGCACCATGCGACTGCTCGGCGTCACGAGCCTCGACGAGCTCGACTCGCGCCATGTCACGGCACTGACCCCGTACACCACCGATTGACCGGAAGGACCGCATCCATGCGCGAGATCGCCTTCACCCCGGAGCGTTCGCAGTACGTCTACACCTTCGGCGGCGCCGCCCCCGCCCTGCGCATCCAGCCCGGCACCGCTCTGCGGCTGTGGTCGGAGGACGCCTTCAACTTCGCCCTCACCTCGGTCGACCACCTGCCGAGCCAGCACATCGACATCCGCTACGTGAATCCGCAGACCGGGCCCTTCTACGTCGAGGGCGCCGAGCCCGGCGACACCCTCGCGCTGCACATCGTCGACCTCGCGCCCGCGCGCGGCTTCGGCGCCTCCTCCACCATCCCGTTCTTCGGCGGCCTGACCGGAACCGACCGCACCGCGTTGCTGCAGGATGCCCTGCCGGAGGCGACCTGGATCTACGAGGTCGACACCGCGCGTCGGACGGTCGGCTTCCAGGCGCGGTTCGGCGACTTCGAGGTCGCGCTGCCGCTCGAGCCGATGCTCGGCACGGTCGGCCTCGCGCCGGGCGCGAGCGAAGTGCGCACGAGCCTCGTGCCCGAGCGCTTCGGCGGCAACATGGACACCCCCGAGATGAAGGTCGGCACGACCGCGTACCTCGGCGTCAACGTCGAGGGGGCGCTGTTCTCGATCGGCGACGGTCATTACCGTCAGGGCGAGGGCGAGGCCTGCGGCACCGCCGTCGAAGGCGCGATGAACTCGGTCATCATCGTCGAGCTGATCAAGGGCTCCGCGCCGCTCTGGCCGCGACTGGAGAACGACGAGTACTGGATGGTCGTCGGCTCGTCGCGGCCGATGGAGGACTCGTGGCGCATCGCGCAGCTCGAGATGGTCACGTGGTTCTCCGAGATGTTCGACCTGCATCGCATGGATGCGTATCAGCTGCTCACCCAGATCTCCCTCGCGCCGATCGCGAACGCGGTCGACGCCAACTACAGCGTCGTCGTGAAGGTGGTCAAGTCGCTCATGCCGGGCGGGGTCGCCTACGACGGCATCCACTACGAGCTTCGCCAAGCGGCCCAAGACCTCCGCTAGCGAGAACCGGGTCGCAGCTGCGGCCCATACACCCCGACCACAAAGGAGTGGACAGACACATGAATGAAGAGAAAACCGCGAACCCGGCGGTTCTCGGCCTGCTCGGGTACGGAGTATCGACCGTGCTGCTGAGCCTTGCGAACAGCGGCGTCTTCGCCGTCGACGGAATGGTGCTCGTGATGGGCGTGTTCTTCGGCGGCCTGGCGCAGACCCTCGTCGCTCTCATGCTCTTCCGGCTCGGCGACACCTTCGGTGTCACGGCCTTCGGCGGCTACTCGTTCCTCTGGCTCTCGTTCGCGTTCATCAACATCGGTGCGATCAACGGCTGGTGGACGGTGTCGGCGGTCGCCATCGGCTGGTACCTGATCCTCTGGATGGTCTTCACCATCGGCCTCGCCGCCGCCTCGGTCGTCGCGCCCCGTGTTCTGACGATCATCCTCGTCCTCACCGCGGTGCTCCTCGGCTCGCTCGGCGTCGGAGCGCTCACGGGCAACGCCGCGATCAGCCTCTTCGGCGGATTCGAGGGCATCCTGACCGGCGCTCTGGCCATCTACCTCGCATTCGCATTCCTCATCAACGAGATGTACGGCAAGGCGGTGCTCCCCATCGGCGCACCGCTCCGCGCCTGATCCGCACCCCGAAGGAGATCGATATGGACCTCGGAATCACAGGAAAGACCGCCATCGTCACGGGCGGCACCAAGGGCATCGGCCGCGCCATCGTCGAAGGCTTCGCCGCGGAGGGCGCGAACGTGGCCTTCTGCGCGCGCGATGCGGGTGAGGTGGCGAGCACGGAGGCGGCGCTCTCCGCGACCGGAGTGCGCGCCGTCGGCACCGTGCTCGACGTCGGCGACGCCGCCGGCCTCGCGGCCTGGGTCGACGAGACAGCGGCGGCGTTCGGCGGCATCGACATGGCCGTCGCGAACGTCAGCGCGCTCGCCATCCCCGACACCGACGAGAACTGGGAGGCGTCGTTCCGCGTTGACCTGATGGGAACCGTCAACCTCGTCAAGGCGGTGCTTCCTCACCTCGAGCGCAGCGACGTCAAGTCGGCCCTGGCGATCTCGAGCGTCTCGGGTCGCGAGGCCGACTTCGCCTCCGGGCCCTACGGCACGATGAAGACGGCGATCATCGGCTACATGGCGGGCGTCGCCCTCCAGGTGGCCGAGAAGGGGATCCGCGCCAACACCGTCTCGCCCGGCAACACCTACTTCCCGGGTGGGGTGTGGCAGAGCATCGAGGGCGGCAACCCCGACCTGTTCTCGTTCGCGATGGGACTCAATCCCACGGGACGCATGGGAACGGCCGAGGAGATCGCGGCGGGCGTGGTGTTCCTCTCGAGCCCACGAGCCAGTCGCGTGAGCGGCGCGAACCTTCTCATCGACGGTGCGCTGACGCGCGGCATCCAGTTCTAGCGTCCGCCGCCGCCCTGTCCGCCGCCGTCGGTGTCGGGCAGGGCGGTCTCGCGCGCCGAGTCGAAGTAGCCGAGCAGTCGATCGCGCGCGCCCTCGATGTGCGCTCGCGTCAGCCGCCCGGCGCGGTCGGCATCGCCATCGGCGACGGCATCGAGGATTCCCTGATGCTGGGCGATGACGTCGTCGAGCGCGAGGAGGCGATGGGCCAGCACCTGCCCGGTGCACAGCTCGATCTCGCCCATGAGCAGGGAGTGCAGTCGAGCGAGCCGGGGCGAGGGCTGCGCTTCGACGAGTGCGCGGTGGAAGGCGATGTCGGCTCGGGCGAGGGGCCCGGTATCGACGGCGGACTCCGATGGCCCGGCAGCAGCGGCGACCAGAACGCGCTGCGCGGCGACGGCAGCGGCCGGCGGGCGCGGCGCGGCGGCCAGCAGGCGCAGGGCGGCTTCCTCGACGACGGCGCGGTTCGCGTAGAGGTCGACGATGTCGTCGCGATCGAGCTGCGGAACCCTGGCCGTCTTATGCGTGCTCCGGCGCAGCAGCCCCTCGGCGACGAGCCGCTCGAGTGCGGCCTTCGCGGTCGGCCGCGCAACGCCGAACCGGTCGGCGACCGCCTTCTCGGTCACGGTCGCCCCAGGCGGTTCGCGCTGCGCGAGGATGCTCTCGCGCAGCGCCTCGTACACGGCATGCGGCAGGGTGGTCACCGCCAGCGCCTCCTCCACGCGTTCCCCTCCTGGTCCCGTCGATCGGCCTGCGCCTACCGCGCGCCCGGAGCCTAACAGCATTGTCAGACACTAGAGTCGGTCGGCGACGCGAAGGAGCCGCCATGCCCGTCATCGACATCGCCATCTACGTCGACGGCGCTCGCACCCCCGACCCTCCCTCGCTCGACGTGACCGCCGAGCTCGCCCGAGAACGCGGCGGCCTGGCCTGGATCGGCATGTACCGCCCCACCCCCGACGAGCTCGCGGGCGTCGCCGACGAGTTCTCCCTCAACGCCACCTCGGTCGAGGACGCCCACCACGGCCACCAGCGCTCGAAGCTCGAGCGGCACAGCGGCGGCGACTTCATCGTGCTCAAGCCCGCGCGGTACATCGACGACGTCGAGCGCGTCGACATCGGCGAGTTGCACATCTTCGTCGGCGACGACTCCGTCATCACCGTCCGTCACGCCGAGTCGCCGCACCTCGCACTCGTGCGCCGGAGGCTCGAGGCCGACCCCGAGCTGCTCGCGCTCGGATCGCGGGCGGTTCTCTATGCGATCCTCGACCAGGTCGTCGACGAGTACGCCCCCGTGCTCGCCGGGCTCGAGAACGACATCGACGAGATCGAGGACGAGCTCTTCGCGGGCGAGGACTCCGTCTCGCGGCGCATCTACGAGCTGTCGCGCGAGGTCATCGAGCTGCAGCGGGCCGTGCAGCCGCTGCCGAACATCATCGGCACGCTCGCGGCGGGGGCCGACGATGCGCGCTTGCGCGACTCCTTCGCCGATGTGCTCGACCACGCCCTGCGCGTGGGTGAGCGCGTCGACACCTTCCGCGTCGTGCTGCAGAACGCGCTCACCGTCAACGCGACGCTCGTCACCCAGCGGCAGAACAACGAGATGCGCGCGCTCGGCGAGGCCTCGCTCGTGCAGAGCAACGAGGTGCGCAAGATCTCGTCCTGGGCGGCGATCCTCTTCGCCCCGACCCTCGTCGGCACGATCTACGGCATGAACTTCCGGTTCATGCCCGAGCTCGATGAACCCTGGGGCTACCCGGCGGCTCTCGGTGCGATGCTCCTGACGAGCGTCGGCCTGTTCGCGATCTTCCGCGCCAGCCGTTGGCTCTGAACGTGCTGGCCTGCTCGGAGCCGGCCGTACGCGCCGTCAGTTGCCGTTGCGGTACTCGCGCGGCGTCGAGCCCGTCTCGGCGCGGAACTGCCGGTTGAAGTTCGCGAGATTGCCGTAGCCGACGGCCGCGGCGATCGATGCGACGGAGTCGGCGGTGGTCTCGAGCAGGCGGCACGCGCTCGCGATCCGCAGCTTGCGCACCATGTCGCTGAAGGTCAGACCGCTCGCGCTCTTGAAGTACTTCGAGAAGGTCGGCCCAGACATGTGCGCCAGGCGCGCCGCCTCCGCCATCCGCACGTCCCCCGCGAGGTTCTCGAAGATGTAGGCGACTCCCGATTCGACGGCGATCCGGCCCTCGTGGCTCTCGGGCGTGACGAACCACTCCTGGGCGATGACCTCGCGCTCGTTCTCGGGAGCGGCGGCGAGCACGGCGACGAGTGCGAAGAAGTGCGCGAGGCGTGCGGCTCCCGCGCTGCTGCCGATCGCTTCCAGCTCGACGGCCGCCGCCCGCGCCGTTGCGCCCGCGAAGACGAGTCCGCGGCCGGCGAGCGTGAAGAGAGCCCGCGCGTGGTCGAGTTCGGGCAGCGTCTCGACGCAGCGCTGCAGCCACGCCGGATCCACCTGCAGCACGACATCGCGCGCCTCCACCACCTCGCCGGCATGCAGGTCGCTCATCCAGTCGTGCGGCAGGTTCGAGCCGATCAGCGCGACATGGCCGGGCCCGAACGGGCCGACCTGATCGCCGATGATGTAGCTGCCCGTCGACTTCCGGATCAGGTGGAATTCGAACTCCGGATGGTAGTTCCAGCGAGCTCTCTGGCAGGGGTAGTCGTCTTCGGCCCAGCGGAACGATTCGTTCGGCAGGTGCGCGATGACCTCCCGCGCGGGCTCCCGGTCGATGACGCGCCGCGGAGCGAGGGAGATCGCCCCAATCGGTACTGAATTAGCCGTCACGACGCATCCTCTCGCCCGGAATGCCGGGAATCCTGACCGGGATGCGCGCCTCTGGGTGGAAAGAAAGTATCAGAACTGCGCCTCCAGCGAGGCGGACATCGCGACGCCATCGGTTTAGCGTCGAACCGCGCCGGCAGCAGAGATGCAGGGTTCCGCATTCGAAAGGGCATCCGGCGCGACGCAG
Source organism: Microbacteriaceae bacterium X2B (assembly GCA_005502445.1). Taxonomy (GTDB): domain Bacteria; phylum Actinomycetota; class Actinomycetes; order Actinomycetales; family Microbacteriaceae; genus Microcella. The sequence continues at coordinate 27,046 of SCPB01000005.1, read as the reverse complement.
CAGGGCGTCGATCCGATCGCGCCCGATCCACCACCACGAGCACAAAGGAGTGTCAATGCTTACATCATCGCGTTCCCTCGCAGCGGGAGCAGGGCTGGTCATCACCGCCCTCGCGCTCGCCGGTTGCGCGGGTGCAGGAGGCGATCAGCCCGCCGGAGGCGACGTCACGCTCACCCTCGCGACCGTCAACAACCCCCAGATGAAGGACATGGAGGAGCTGAAGGGGGAGTTCGAGAAGGACAACCCCGGCATCACCGTCAACTTCGTGCAGATGGAGGAGGGCGACTTGCGCGCCGCCGTCACGGCCGATGTCGCGAGCGGAGCCGGCCAGTACGACATCGTCACGGTCGGCGCCTACGAGGTGCCGCAGTGGGGCGCCCAGGGCTGGCTCACCGACCTCACCGACGTGCTGGCCGACGACGCCGAGTACGACGTCGACGACATCCTGCCGCCCGTGCGCGCCGCTCTCTCGGTCGACGGCCGGCAGTACGCCGTGCCGTTCTACGGCGAATCGTCGATCCTCATGTACAACAAGGAGCTGTTCGACGAGGCGGGCCTCGAGATGCCGAATGAGCCGACGTGGCAGGAGGTCGCCGAGTTCGCCGCCGCGCTCAAGACCGACGATCGGGCCGGAATCTGCCTGCGCGGCAAGCCCGGCTGGGGCGACCTCTTCGCTCCGCTGACGACCGTCGTGCAGACCTTCGGCGGCAACTGGTACGACTCCGACTGGAACGCGCAGGTCGACTCGCCCGAGTTCACCGAGGCCGTGCAGTTCTACGTCGACCTGCTCGCCGAATCCGGCCAGGCCGACCCCGTGTCGTTCAGCTTCACCGAATGCCTCAACGCGCTCAGCAGCGGCAAGGCGGCCATGTGGTACGACGCCTCCGTCGCCGCCTCGATCCTCGAGGACCCCAGCTCCTCCGAGGTCGCGGGCAAGATGGGCTACGCCCACGCTCCCGTCTACAAGACCGAGGAGTCGGGCTGGCTGTGGTCGTGGAACCTCGCCGTTCCGCAGACCACCAAGAACGCCGACGCCGCCATCGCCTTCGTGAAGTGGGCGACGAGCAAGGAGTACCACCAGCTCGTCGGCGAGACCCTCGGCTGGACGCGGGTTCCGCCGGGCGCTCGCACCTCGACGTACGAGATCCCCGAGTACAAGGAGGCCGCCGCGGCCTTCGCCCCGATCACCCTCGAGGTCATGAACGCGGTGAACCCCGAGCAGCCGGGAGTGGATCCGCAGCCGTGGGTCGGCATCCAGTACGTGCCGATCCCCGAGTTCCAGGACGTCGGCAACCAGGTCGCTCAGCTCGTCGCGGATGCGATCGCCGGTCGATCGACCGTCGAAGACGCCCTCGCGGCCGGCCAGAAGATCGCTCAGGCTGCCGGAGAGAAGCAGCAGTAGCAATCCCAGAGGCGGGGCCGGTTCGACCGAGCCGGCCCCGCCCATCCCCCTACCGGGACGATCCTTCCGCGACTCCCAAGGAGCACCACCATGACCACGACGGCCTCACCGACCGCCGACGCGACCCGCATCGAACTGCGGGCGGCGGCGAACCGCGTGCGATCGCGCCACGCGCGACTCCTCGTCGCCCCCGCGCTCTTCTTCTCGATCGCGCTGACGCAGATCCCCTTCCTCGTCACCATCTACTTCTCGACCCTGCGCTGGAACCAGCTGCGGCCGGCCGAGATCGAGTTCATCGGGCTCGACAACTACGCGGTCGTCTTCACGGGCCCCGACTTCCTGCCCTCCCTCTGGGCGACCGTGCTCATCACCGGCACGTCGGTGATCATGTCGCTCGTGCTCGGCATGCTCTTCGCGGTGCTGCTCGACCGTCGCTTCCTCGGCAGGGGTCTCGCACGCACCCTCATGATCACCCCCTTCCTCGTCATGCCCGCCGCTGCGGCGCTCATCTGGAAGTGGTCGATGCTCGACGTCAACGTCGGCATGGTCAACGTCGCACTCGATGCGGTAGGTCTGCCGGCGATCGCCTGGAACACCGACCTGCCGATCGCGACGATCATCATCCTGCTCACCTGGCAGTACACGCCGTTCATGATGCTGATCCTGCTCGCCGGACTGCAGAGCCAGAACCGGGAGGTCATCGAGGCGGCATCCGTCGACGGAGCCGGGCCGTGGCGCACGTTCCGGTACATGACGCTGCCGCACCTGCGGCAGTACATGGAGATCGGGGTGCTGCTCGGCTCGATCATGATGCTGCAGGCCTTCGACCCGATCGCGATCATGACCAAGGGCACGGGCGGCACGAAGACCCTCGCCTACCTGCTCTACGAGCGGGCCTTCATCGGCCTCGACGTGGGTGAGGCCGCCGCCTTCGGCGTCGTCACGGTCGTCGTCACGATCGTCGTCGCCACGATCGCGCTCCGCAGCCTGTTCTCGGTCTTCGTCAAGGGAGGGGAGCGCTGACATGAGACGCCTCCGCAACGTCATCATCACGACCGCCACCTGGGTGCTCGTCCTGCTCTTCTTCTTCCCGATCGCGTGGATGATCGTCACGAGCTTCAAGAGCGAGGTCGACGCCGCGGCGATCCCGCCCCGCTTCGACGCGGCGTTCACCCTCGAGCAGTACGCGGCGGTCTTCGACCGCGGCATGACCCCGTACCTGGTGAACTCGCTCATGGCGAGCCTCGGGTCGACCGCCCTCGTGCTCGTGCTCGCCGTGCCCGCGGCCTACGCGCTCAGCATCCGGCCGATCCGTCGCGTGCGCGACGTGCTCTTCTTCTTCATCTCCACGAGGTTCCTCCCGGTGGCCGCGTCGATCCTGCCCGTGTTCTTCATCCTCAAGTCCCTCGGCGCCCTCGACAACATCACCGCACTGGGCCTCCTGTACGCGGTCATGAACCTGCCGATCGCGGTCTGGATGATGCGGTCGTTCTTCTCCGAGGTGCCGCTCGAGATCGTCGAGGCCGGGCAGATCGACGGCGCGGGGCTCCGAACCGAGCTGCTGCGGATCGTGCTGCCGATCGTGCTGCCGGGTGTCGCCGCCGTGGCGCTCATCTGCTTCATCTTCTCGTGGAACGAGTACTTCCTCGCGACGATCCTGACGACCTTCGAGGCCCGCACGACGCCGCCCTTCCTGGCGAGCTTCGTCGACGGGCGCGGCCAGTTCCTCGCGGTGCTCTCCGCGGCATCGACGCTCGCCGTCCTTCCCGTCATCACCGCCGGGTGGATCGCGCAGAAGCAGCTCGTGCGCGGCCTCGCGATGGGGGCCGTGAAATGACCGCGCCCATCCGCCCTGCCGTCGAGCGCGAGCGACCGCGATTGAGCGCGCGGACCCTCGACCTGCTTCCCGCCGAAGTCGGGCGCCCGACCTACGAGCGCGGCTCCCTGGTCCCGTCGATCGTGCATATCGGGGTCGGCGGCTTCCACCGCGCGCACCAGGCGGTGGCGATCGATCGACTGCTGAGCGCCGGCGAGACGGACTGGTCGATCTGCGGGGTGGGCCTGCTCGAGGGCGACCGCCGCATGAAGCGCGTGCTCGATGAGCAGGACGGCCTGTACTCGCTGCTCGTCAAGCATCCAGATGGTCGGCGCGAGGTCGGCGTCATCGGCAGCATCGTCGAGTACCTCTTCGCTCCCGACGAGACCGAGCGCGTGATCGAGAGGATGGCCGCTCCGACGACGCGCATCGTCTCGCTGACGATCACGGAGGGCGGCTACGGCGTCGATCGGGTCACCGGGGAGTTCCGGCTCGACGAGCCCGCGGTCGCCGCCGATCTCGCTCCCGGCGCCGTGCCGACGACGGTCTTCGGAATCGTGACGGAGGCGCTCCGCCGACGGCGCGAGCGCGGGATCCCCGCCTTCGTTGTGCAGTCGTGCGACAACGTGCAGGGCAACGGCGATGTCGCCCGACTCGCATTCACCGCTTTCGCAAAGGCGAAGCATGCCGAACTCTCCGAGTGGATCGCGGAGCAGGTGTCGTTCCCGAACTCGATGGTCGACCGGATCACGCCCGTCACCTCGCTCGACGACATTGAGGAGGTTGCGCGGCTCACCGGTCTCGTCGACGAGTGGCCGGTGGTCTGCGAACCCTTCTTCCAGTGGGTCGTCGAAGACCGCTTCCCCCACGGGCGCCCGCCGATCGAGCGGGTCGGAGCTCAACTCGTCGCCGACGTCGAGCCGTACGAGCTCATGAAGCTGCGGCTGCTCAACGCCAGCCACCAGGGGCTCTGCTACTTCGGCTACCTCGCCGGTCACCGGTTCGCCCACGAGGCCATGGCCGACGACGCCATCGCGACGTTCCTGCTCCGCTACATGGTCGAGGAGGCGTCGCCGACGCTCCACCCGGTCCCCGGCATCGATCTCGATCTCTACCGGCGCACGCTCATCGAGCGGTTCTCCAATCCCGAGATCCGCGACACGCTCGCGCGACTGTGCGCCGAATCCTCCGACCGGATTCCCAAGTGGCTCCTGCCGGTCGTGCGTGAGCAGCTCGCGAACGGCGGCCCCGTCGCCCTCTCCGCGGCGATCGTGGCGAGTTGGGCCCGCTACGCGGAGGGCGTCGACGAGTCGGGAGCGCCCATCGACGTCGTCGATCCGTTGCGCGACGAGCTCGTGCCGATCGCCCGGGCTCAGCGCGAGCATCCGACCGCGTTCATCGCGAACCGCGCGCTGTTCGGCGACCTCCTCGACGAGCCGCGCTTCGTCGACGCGTACCTCGCGGCGCTCGCGTCCCTCCACGACCGGGGGGCCGCCGAGACGGTGCGCCGACTGGCGCACGCCGAACCGCTCGCCTGACCGCCCCACCGCAGAAAGCAGACAGTCATGCCCACTCAGATGAGAGCCTCCTTCCTCGAGCGTCGCGGTGAGATCGCCGTCCGCGACATCGCGGTGCCCGTGCCGGAGGACGGCGAGGTGCTCGTGCGGGTCGCCGCCGTCGGCGTGTGCGGCAGCGACGTGCACTACTACGAGCACGGCCGCATCGGGCCGTACGTCGTCGACGAGCCGCTGATCCTCGGCCACGAGCTCTCGGGCATCATCACGGCCGTGGGATCGGGCGTCGACCCGAACCGCGTCGGCGAGCGCGTCGCCGTCGAGCCGCAGCACCCGTGCCGGGTCTGCGGCCAGTGCAAGGCCGGGCGCTACAACCTGTGCCCCGACATCCGCTTCTTCGCCACGCCCCCGGTGCACGGATCCTTCGCCGAGTACGTGACCATTCCCGCCGACTTCGCCCACGCCATCCCGCCCGAGATCTCCGACGAGGCCGCCGCGCTCATCGAGCCGCTGTCGGTCGGCATCTGGGCCTGCCGTCGAGCCGAGGTCACGGTCGGCAGCCGCGTGCTCATCGCGGGCGCGGGACCGATCGGCGTCATCACGGCGCAGGTGGCGCGAGCCTTCGGGGCGAGCGAGGTGATCATCACCGACGTGTCGAGCGACCGGCGGCGGTTCGCGCTCCGGCACGGCGCGACGTCGGCGATCGACCCGCTCGTCGACAGCACCGAGGGGCTCGAGGTCGATGCGTTCATCGACGCCTCGGGAGCGGCGTCGGCGGTCCGCGCGGGAATCCGAGCCGTGCGGCCCGCCGGGCGCGTGATCCTCGTCGGCATGGGCAACGACGACGTCGAGCTACCGGTCTCGTTCATCCAGAACCGCGAGATCTGGTTGAGCGGCGTCTTCCGCTATGCCAACACCTGGCCGATCGGCATCGGTCTCGTCGCGAGCGGCGTCGTCGACCTGGATGCGCTGGTCACCGCCCGATTCGGCCTCGATGACGTCGAGTCGGCTCTCACCGCCGGCCACGAGCCCGGTCAGATGAAGGTCGTGGTGCTGCCGGGCCGCTGAGCGGCGCCGGTCGGCGCCGAACCCCGAAACACCCCCGCAACACTCCCGGTCTAGGCTCGCGGCATGGCCGACCTCTTCGACGAGTACGGCGCCCGATCCGCCCGCGGCGGCTCCACGGTCGCCTTCGACGAGATGTTCGCGCCCGACAGCACGGTGCGCCTGCCGTATCGCGAGCTGCACGCGGCTCTTGCCCGCCTCAGCACCGACGAGCTGCGCGGCCGCACCGACGACCTCGCGAGCTCGTACCTCGCGCAGGGCGTCACCTTCGACTTCGCGGGGGAGGAGCGGCCGTTCCCGCTCGATGCGGTGCCGCGCGTCATCGATCTCGCCGAGTGGAGCGTGCTCGAGCGCGGCGTCGCCCAGCGCGTGCGCGCTCTCGAGGCTTTCCTGGCGGATGTCTACGGCGGCCAGCGCGCGGTGGCCGACGGCGTCATCCCCGCCGGTCTGGTCTCCTCCTCCGCGCACTTCCATCGTCAGGCGCACGGCATCGAGAGCGCCAACGGCGTGCGCATCCAGGTGTCGGGAATCGACCTCATCCGCGACGAGCGCGGCGACTGGCGCGTGCTCGAGGACAACGTGCGCGTGCCGAGCGGCGTCAGCTACGTCATCTCCAACCGCCGCGTCATGGCCCAGACGCTGCCCGAGCTCTTCGTCTCGATGCGCGTGCGGCCGGTCGGCGACTACCCGCAGAAGCTGCTCAACGCGCTGCGGGCCGCGGCGCCGGCCGGCATCGACGACCCGACGATCGTCGTGCTGACCCCCGGCGTGTACAACTCCGCCTACTTCGAGCACACGCTGCTCGCGCGCCTCATGGGCGTCGAGCTCGTCGAGGGCCGCGACCTGTTCTGCTCCGGCGGCCGCGTGTTCATGCGCACGACCTCCGGCCCGCAGCGCGTCGACGTCATCTACCGCCGGGTCGACGACGAGTTCCTCGACCCGCTGAGCTTCCGCGCCGACTCGATGCTCGGCACACCGGCCCTCATGCTCGCCGCGCGGCTCGGCAACGTCACGATCGCGAACGCGGTCGGCAACGGCGTCGCCGACGACAAGCTCGTCTACACCTACCTGCCCGACCTCACGCGCTACTACCTCGGCGAAGAGCCGATCATCCCCAACGTCGACACCTGGCGGCTCGAAGAGCCCGAGGCGCTCGCCGAGGTGCTCGACCGCCTCGACGAGCTCGTCGTGAAGCCCGTCGACGGCTCGGGCGGCAAGGGACTCGTGGTGGGCCCCGCGGCCTCCGATGAGGAGCTCGACCAGTTGCGCGCCCGCCTCATCGCCGACCCCCGCGGCTGGATCGCCCAGCCGGTCGTGCAGCTCTCGACGATCCCCACGCTCGTCGACGACGGGATGCGCCCACGGCATGCCGACCTCCGGCCCTTCGCGGTCAACGACGGCCGCGAGGTGTGGGTGCTGCCGGGCGGACTCACCCGCGTGGCACTGCCTGAGGGCGAACTCGTCGTCAACTCCAGCCAGGGCGGTGGCTCGAAAGACACCTGGGTCGTGGGCAGGCAGGCGATGGTGAGCGACGAGCGCGACGTGCAGGGGATCGTGGCCGAGCAGGCGACGGCGACCAGCAGCATCCCGATCATTACCGAGATCCACCGGCCCGACACGAACGCCCTCGACGACCCGCGACGCGGGCAGCAGGAGCAGCAGCAGCAGCAGCAAGCGCAAGGTACGAGGCAGCACACGGCGATCGACGGAGCTCGCCCCACGACGGTCACGGGGGGAGGACGAGCATGCTGAGCCGCATCGCCGAGAGCCTGTTCTGGATCGGGCGGTACGTCGAGAGATCCGACGGCACCGCGCGCATCCTCGACGTCCATCTGCAGCTGCTGCTGGAGGATCCGTGGATCGACGAGGACACCGCGTGCCGCTCGCTGCTGAGCGTCATGGGCTCGGAGGTCGAGCCGGCCACCGAGCTCACGCGCGGCGATGTGCTGAGCATCCTCGCCGTCGACCGCTCGCACCCCGCTTCGATCGCCTACTCGCTCGGGGCGGCGCGTGAGAACGCCCGCCGGGCGCGCGAGGTCGTCAGCACCGAGCTGTGGGAGGTGCTCAACACCACGCGCGCGCGCATGCCCCGCAAGGTCGCCAACGAGAAGGTCGCCGACTTCTTCGCCTGGGTGCGCGAGCGCTCGGCGCTCGCCGTGGGCATCGTCGAGAGCTCGACGAGCCGCGACGAGGCGTACAGCTTCTTCACCCTCGGTCGCTCGGTCGAGCGCGCCGACATGACGGCGCGGCTGCTCGCGACGCGCTCGCTCACCGAGGCGAGCGGGCCGTCGTGGACGACGATCCTGCGCAGCGTCGGCGCGTACGAGGCCTACCTGCGCACCTATCGCGGCATGCCGAGCGCGAAGAACGCCGCCGAGTTCCTGCTGCTCGACCGGCTGTTCCCGCGCTCGATCCTCTACTCCGTCTCGCGTGCCGAGGCGTGCCTGCGCGACATCGAGCCGCGGTCCGAGCGCGCGGGCGTCGGCGACCAGGCTCTGCGCCAGCTCGGGCAGATCCGCAGCGAGCTCGAGTACCGCTCGATCGCCGACATCCTCGACGACCTGCCCCGCCACATGGATGCCGTGCAGCTCGCCACGAGCGCCACGAGCGAGGCCGTCCGGCAGCGCTACTTCCCGACGAACGCCGCGCCGAGCTGGGTGGCCGAGAACTCATGAGCCGACTGCGGGTGCGCCACACGACCGGGTACGCGTACGTCGGCGATGTCTCGGCCTCGTACAACGAGGCCCGGATGCTCCCGGCCAGCTCCGACAGCCAGCTCGTGCTGCACTCGCACCTGTCGATCACTCCGAGCTCGCATCAGCACCACTACGTCGACTACTGGGCGACGCGCGTGACGTCGTTCGAGCAGCTGCACCCGCACCGCGAGCTCACCCTCTCGGCCGAGAGCCTCGTCGAGGTGCGGCCTCGGTACGACGGCGGCGCGACCGCGACGTGGGACACCCTGCCGCAGCTCGTGGATCGCGGCGTCGCGCTCATCGAGGCGACGCGGCAGACACGCCTCACGAAGCCCCCGGCCGAGGTCGTCGACCGGGCCAGAGCGATCGCGCGCGACGCGCCCGAACCGGGCATCGCCGCTCGCCGCATCAGCGACTTCCTGCACGAGGAGGTCGAGTACATGCCCGGGGTGACGGGCGTGCACACGACTGCCGGCGAGGCGTGGTCGCACCGCAAGGGCGTCTGCCAGGACATCGCGCATCTGACGCTGGGCGCCCTGCGGTCGGTGGGCATCCCCGCCCGGTACGTGAGCGGATACCTGCACCCCAAGGCGAACGCCGCGCTCGGCGAGACGATCGCCGGCGAGTCGCACGCCTGGGTCGAGTGGTTCGACGGCATCTGGCGCGGATACGACCCGACCAACGCGCTCGAGATCGCCGAGCGCCACGTCATCGTCGGCCGCGGCCGCGACTACAACGACGTGCCCCCGCTGCGCGGCGTCTACGCCGGGCCCTCGAGCTCGAAGCTCTTCGTGCGCGTCGAGATCACCCGCGAGGCCTAGCCGGGCTTGTCATGAGGCCTCTCGATCGGGCCGTTCGGCGGTCGTGGTCGTAGGTCGGCCACGCGGCCGAAGCACCACACCGTGACGTTCGAGCAGTGTGCGGACTCGCTTGTGACTGAATCCGGATTCCACTTCCAGGTCTCGCAAAGAGAGCCCCTGCTCATAGCGTTTCGCGAGTGTCGCCCCGAGTTCGCGCGAGTCGAAGTCGGACAAGCGCTCGCGCGGATGCAGGTGAGGGACATCGATGGCTCCGCCAGCGTAGCCGCGGTGAACCTTCCCTCGAGGAACGATCGTGTCCTCGGCTTCATTGCCCCAGGTCGCCCATCCCTCTCGGGCGTAACGTGCGAACATCTCGAGCCTTGGAGACGGCGAGCAATTTTCGATAAGCGGATACTGCTCGTCGGGTTTGCGACTGTGTTCGCGCTTGCGCGACTCGATCATGTTGACCTGTGAACGGCCCGGCTGGAGCGTCCTCATGGAGCCCTTGACGCCGAACAGGAGCAGCTCGGTGACGTTGCGGAAGTAGAACCCCACTCCGCGGCCGTCTGGACCGCCGTCCTTACGGCGCTTGGCCCAGACGACATTAGACACGTAGCGGAATCCCCAGTGCTCCATCACTTTGAGTCCCTCAGGGAGCAGGGCATTGGGCACCCACAAGTAGAGGTGTGCGTTCTGGGCGGCGACATCCCCGACCGGCAACGCACGGATCTCATCGAGACTCATCGTCCCGTAGCGGTCTAGCCGCTTATGTTCGGGAGCCACTTTGCCGGTGCGATTCGCGAAGCGCCATGGAGGGTCGGCAAGGATCGTCTTGAATCCTCCGTCCACGCGGGGCAACTCGTCTCGAGCGGGCTCGGCAGACTGCAGGGAGGGAAAAGGATCTTTTTCATGCACGATTAAGATCCTAAAGGGCGCCACCGACATCCGAGTTCGCCGCGCCGGATCCGCTACAAGGGCAGCTGCCAGATCGACTCACCCGCGTCGTGGGCGCGCGCGATGACGTCAAAACCCGCAATCCGATCCGGTTCGATTCCGATCAGGATGAGAGGGCACTCACCACCGCCCCCGAGATTGACCCGCGGAACCAGCTTGTCCCAGTGCGTCGTCGATTGGCCGAACTTCGCACTACCGCTGGAACCGCTCGTCCGAACAGTGCTTGAGATGACCTGCTGCAGTCGCGGGCCTCGAGTGACGATGAGCCCGGCCGCGATAGCGCCCTCGCGGTGCAGGGCCTGGAAGTTGAGCAGGTCACGGTCGAAGAACGGATCCTTGTTGTTCCATTCGACCTCGAGCGCTATCCCCGGATACTCGTTCCCGCTGGGTCCGCCGCCGAACATGTCGATCTCGTGTCCGCGCGTTCGGTGCAATAACTGCCCGTCAAGCCGCTTCTCGATGGTGATTGTCCGCTTGCCCCAGCCGAGAGCGCCGAGCGACGCATCGAAGCGGGCCGTGTGAGTGGCCCGAGAGCCTCCTCCGGAGAGAATCTCTTCAACATCGATACGGAAGTTCTGCATGACATGCACGAGGTCCGCGTGCAATTTCGGGAACGCGTTACGGAGGATGATGTCGGCATATCGAGTCACGCCGACTCGATAGCCCGAGGGAAATTCGACCGAAGGGGACGACAGCATTCCAGCTGGATCAGGAAGCGCACCATCTTCGTCGGCGTTGGCCACTCCGGCTTCCGTGTTGTTCACAAAAACATCCTGCCTCACGTGCCCCACTCGGAGGCCTTCCGACCCGAGCAGAGCCTGAACGTGAATGATTCACTTCCGGGGTGCGATGAGAACCAGAACCGCACTGGACATCGTGACGATCTGCACCGGCGCGTTCATAGCCCTGCTCGCGTGGGTGCAGAACGCATGAACCGCTTTGGCGCTGAGTTCAGCGCGAGCACAGCGGAGGGTGCTGTCGACGGGTACGCCGTCGAGCTGTACTTCGTGATCGACAGCTCAGACGTTCCGCGATTGGACCTCCGCGTGTCTCGAGGCTGAGAGCAACGTCTCACCCGCGCCGCGCCTCCGCCTCGACGATCGCGATCTCCTGCGTCGCCGTCTTGAGGTCGTAGTCATCGCCGTCGTAGCGCACCCGCAGCCGCCACCAGACGCCGCCGCGCCGCCGCACCCGCAGGTTGCGGGTCGAGCGCATCCACAGCACGGCGACGATCGCCGCGGCGAGGCCGGCGATCGAGGCGACGACGAGCGCCCAGCGCGACCCCGCCTCATTCGCGACGAAGCCGATGAGCGGGCCGCCGACGGGAGTGCCGCCCATGAAGATCGTCAGGTACAGCGCCGTCACCCGCCCGCGGATGGCCGGTCGCGTCGTCGTCTGCACGTAGGCGTTCGACGAGGTGATCATGGTGAGCGAGGTGAAGCCGACGAGCACGAGCGCGAGCGCGAAGGTCTCGAAGGTCGGCATGAGCGCGGCAGAAAGCGCGCTGAGCGAGAAGCCGAGGGCCGCGAGCACGATGACGCGCAGCCGCGGGCGCTCGCGGCGGGCCGACATGAGCGCGCCGGTCACCGATCCGAGCGCGAGGATGCTCGACAGCAGCCCGAACTCGCCGGCTCCGCGCCCGAATTCCACGCGCGCCATCGTCGCGGTGAAGATCCCGAAGTTGAAGCCGAAGGTGGCGACCAGGAACACCATCGTGAACACCACGACGAGGTCGGCGCGCCGGCGGACGTAGAGGATGCCCGCCTTCAGCTGCCCTTGCCGCTTCGCCTCCTTCTTCAGCGGGTGCAACTGGTCGCCGCGCAGCATGGCGAGGGCGATGAGGGTCGCGCCGTACGTCACCCCGTTGATCGCTATGACCCAGCCGGCGCCGATGAGCGCGACGAGCAGGCCGGCGACGGCGGGACCGATGAGCCGTGCGACGTTGAACGAGGCCGAGTTGAGCGCGACGGCGTTGGGCAGCTGGCCGGGGCCGACGAGTTCGCCGACGAAGGTCTGCCTGACGGGCGCGTCGAGCGCGGTGGCGAAGCCGAGGGCGATGGCGAAGAGGTAGACCATCCAGAGCTCGGCGATGCCGAGGATGACGATGAGCCCCAGGCCGAGCGCGAGCAGTCCCTGCAGCCCCTGCGTGAGGGCGAGCAGGCGCCGTCCTTTCACGCGATCGGCGATGATGCCCGCGTACGGCCCGATTACGAGGGCGGGACCGAACTGCAGGGCCATCGCGACGCCGACGGCAGCGGCATCCTCGTTCGTCAGCTCGGTGAGGATCAGCCAGTCCTGCGCGGTGCGGTTCATCCACGCGCCGATGTTCGACACCATCGCGCCGACGAACCAGATGCGGTAGTTGAGAAGGCCCAGGCTGCGGAACATCGACCTCACGAGTCGGCGAGCTTCCGCAGCACGGGGCGCACGGCCTCGAGCGCCGCGCGCTCTTCGGCCTCGAGCGACGCGAGCTGACGATGGAACCAGGCGGTGCGCAGCCGCCGTGTCTCGGCGATGAGCTCGTCGCCCGCCGGGGTGAGGCTCACCCAGACCTGGCGCGCATCCTGATCGCTCGGATCCCGACGCACGAAGCCGCCCGCCTCGAGGGCGTTGATGGTGCGGTTCATCGACGGCGGGCTGACGCGCTCGCGCTCGGCGAGCACGCCCGGTGTGGTGCGGCCGCCGCTCTCGAGCTGCCACAGCACTCCGAGCTGGGTGTCGGTGATGCCGTCGCCGCCGCGCTCGGCGCGGATGCGCCGCGCCACCTTCTGGATGAGCACGCGCAGTTCTTCGTCGGGGTCGCTCGTGATCGTCATGTCATCATTAGCATAGGTCATTACCCTGGCTAACGACCACCCCGCCCCTACGATGAACTCAGGGAGGCCACCCATGAAGTTCATCGCCGAACGCGACCACCGCAGCTTCGTCGACGCCCACGGCGTGACGATCCACTACTACGTATGGGCTCCCGGGCGGCCCAAGGCGGTCGTGCAGCTCGTGCACGGCGTCGGCGAGCACGCGCTGCGCTACGAGCTGCTCGCGCAAGAGCTCGTCAACGCCGGATACGCCGTCTACGCCGACGACCACCGCGGCCACGGCGTGACGGGCGTCGAGATGACCGACGGCGACTCCTCGAAGATGGGCAGGCTGGGCCCGGGCGGGCTGCGCGCGACGATCCAGGATCTCCGCGACCTCAGCGCGATCATCCGCACCGATCACCCCGAGCTCCCGCTCGTGCTCCTCGGGCACTCGTGGGGCTCGCTCATGGCGCAGATCATCCTCAACGACCACGCCGCCGACTACGACGCCGCCGTGCTCACGGGCACGAGCTACCGGATGCCCGGCTACATGAACTCCGGCGACCTCAACGCCAAGCACGCCCACCTCGGCGACACGGGCGTCGAGTGGCTGAGCCGCGACCCCGAGGTGCACCAGCTCTTCCGGGCCGACCCGCTCACCTTCGACGCGAAGATCCTCAAGCTCTTCGGCGTGCGCGACGGGCTGCGCCTCTTCGGCCGCCCGAAGCGCCTCGGCCGCGACATCCCCCTGCTCGTCATGGTCGGCGACGACGACCCGCTCGGCGGCGAGCCCGGCGCGGTGAAGCTCGTCGAGGAGTACGCGCGCCGCGGCGGCCTCACCGACATCGAGCTCGCCGTCTACCCGGAGGCCCGCCACGAGGTCTTCAACGAGCTCAATCAGGCGGATGTCCGGCGCGACCTCTTCGAGTGGATGGACGACCGACTCTTCCCGACCGCCTAGTGCGCGTGCCCGCCGGGCAGCGACACGGCGGTGAGCAGCATGACGCTCGGCTCGAGCGCCTCGACCCGGTGCGTCGCGTCGGGGATGCGCACGAGCATCCCGGGCAGCGCCTCGATCTCGTGGTCGCCCGTCTCGCTCGACCACGACAGCCGCATCCGGCCGCGCAGCACGCGCAGCGTCGCCTCGCCCGGGTTGCCGTGCGCGGGCAGCCCGCCGCCCGTGTCGAAGGCCATCGCGAGGTGCCGCAGCGTCGACTGACCGAGATCCAGCTTGAGCGTCGCGCGCTTGTCGGGCGCGGAGAGCGCCTGCTCGAGCAGGTGGTCGGCGAGGCGGTCGAGGTCGTGCGCGAGGGAGTCCATGACCGCACCCTACGCCGCCGCCCACCCGCTGAGTAGCCTGGACCGATGCCGACGACTCTGCCTCCCTTCGTCTCCGCCGCCGAGCTCGAGGGCCTCATCGTGGAGGCCGGGCGTGACGAGCGCCGCCTCGTCATCGCCGATGTGCGCTGGTACCTCGACGGACGCTCGGGTCGCGACGCGTTCCACTCCGGTCACATCGCGGGCGCCGTCTTCGTCGACCTCGACGAGTGGCTCGCCGGCCCGCCGAGCGCCGCAGAGGGCCGCCACCCCCTTCCCGACCCCGAGCGCTTCGCCCGCGGGATGACCGAGGCCGGCATCGGCGACGACACGACCGTGGTCGCCTACGACGACGCCGGCGGGGTGATCGCGGCCCGCCTCGTCTGGATGCTCCGTGTGCTCGGCGGTGATGCGGCCGTCCTCGACGGCGGCATCACCGGCTGGCCGGGCGAGCTCGGAGCCGGCGCGACCGTCGCGGGGCGTCGAGCGGCGCCGCGCACCGACGCGAGTTTCACCGCCCGCCCGTGGCCGGCATCCGCCCTCGCCTCGATCGACGAGACGCAGGCCCGCGCCGCCGACGGCAGCGCCGTCGTGCTCGACGCGCGCACCGCCGATCGCTTCGCCGGCGAGACCGAGCCGGTGGATGCCCGTGCGGGCCACATCCCGGGCGCGCGCAACCTCTCGGTGCGCGATCACCTCGGCGGCGACGGCCGCCTGTGCGACCTCGACGAGCTGCGCGCCCGCTTCGCGCAGCTCGGTCTCGCCCCCGGCGGCGCCGCATCGGGCTCCGACGTCATCGCCTACTGCGGCTCGGGGGTCACGGCGTGCCACGAGCTGCTCGTCCTCGAGCACGCGGGTCTCGGCCGCGGGCGGCTCTTCCCCGGCTCGTGGTCGCAGTACGCCGCCGACGCCCAGCGGCCCCTCGCGACGGGTGCCTAGGCTGGCCTCATGCATGGTGAGTACAAAGTCCCCGGAGGCAAGCTCGTCGTCGTCGATCTCGAGGTCGACGGCGGCCTGATCACCGCGTTCCGCCTCGCGGGCGACTTCTTCGTCGAGCCCGACGAGGCCATCCCCGCGATCGAATCCGCCGCGATCGGGATGCCCGCCGACGCCGATCACGCCGCCTTCGCGCGCGCGATCTCCGCGGCCCTCCCTCCCGGCGCCGTGCTCCTCGGATTCAGCGCCGATGCCGTCGCCACGACGATCCGCCGCGCGCTCGCCGAGGCGACCGCGTTCACCGACTACGAGTGGAGCCTCGTCGTCGGCCCGCCGCTCACCCCGCAGCAGCAGATGGCCGCCGACCAGGTGCTCGCCGAGGAGGTCGGCGACGGCCGTCGCGGCCCGACCCTCCGCATCTGGGAGTGGGAGCGCCCCGCCGTCGTCATCGGCTCGTTCCAGTCGGTGCGGAACGAGGTCGACATGGACAACGCGCACCGCTACGGCTTCGAGGTCGTCCGGCGCATCTCGGGCGGCGGCGCGATGTTCATGGAGGCCGGGAGCGTCATCACCTACTCCCTCTACGCGCCCGTCGCGCTCGTGCAGGGCATGAGCTTCGCCGAGTCGTACGCCTTCCTCGACGAGTGGGTCATCGAGGGCCTCAAGGGGCTCGGCATCGAGGCGAGCTATCAGCCGCTCAACGACATCACGAGCACGAAGGGCAAGATCGGCGGGGCCGCGCAGAAGCGCCTCGGGTCGGGCGCCGTGCTGCACCACGTGACGATGAGCTACGACATGGACGGCGACCGCATGGTCGAGGTGCTGCGAATCGGCCGCGAGAAGCTCAGCGACAAGGGCGTCAAGAGCGCCAACAAGCGCGTCGACCCGCTGCGCAGCCAGACGGGCCTCCCGCGCGAGGAGATCATCGACCGCCTCGTCGCGACCTTCCGGGCGCGCAACGGCCTCACCGAGAGCGCCATCACGCCGGAGGAGATGGAGCGCATCGACGCTCTCGTGGCGGAGAAGTTCTCGACCGAGGAGTGGCTCCACCGCGTGCCCTGAGCGGGCGAGTCGTCCCCGACGGGCTCCCGGTGAGGGGGAGGGTCAGATCGGACGTATCGCTCGAGGCGCGAGTCCTTGGGCTCTGACGTGTCCGGCGATGTCGCGCAGTGGTGCCACCCACACGCCGGGGGTCGCGACGATATCCGCCATCAATCGGCCGAGGGACGCGGCGCGCCCTGGTCGTCCGGAGAGGAAGGGGTGATTGGTGAGGACCCAACATCCTCCGACGTCGTGGAGCCCGGCGAACTCGGCCTCCCAGAGCGCGCGAGCCTGTTCGGGCGTCGCGATGTACCCGGTGCCGCTGATCTCCGGAAGATAGCAGTACTGCTCCCAGTCATCGAGCGCCCAGTGGATGGGTATCTCCACGAGGGATGACGTCGAGTCGGAGATCGCGAGCTCGTAGGGCAGATCGGCGTCCATGAGGCTCGAGTCGTACAGGAATCCGCGTTCGAGGAGCAGCTCGGGCATCTCCCACGACAGGTCCCACATCGGCGCGCGATAGCCGACCGGTCGGACGTCTGCGATCTCCGACAGGACGTCTATCCCGCGCTCGAGAGCGACGATTTGCTCGTCGCGGGTCAGCGCGGATGGCTGCTCATGCAGATAGCCGTGATGACCGACCTCGTGACCGGCGGCGACGATGTCGCGGACGACCTCGGGGTAGCGCTCGGCGGTGTATCCGGGGATGAAGAACGTCGCAGTGATGCCGTTGTCGGCGAGCAGCGACAGAATGCGCGGAACGCCGATCAGTGGACCGTACGCCTGATGGCTCATCACGCTCATGCGCCGCGCGTTCTCCGGCGC
This sequence comes from Microbacteriaceae bacterium X2B, assembly GCA_005502445.1. Taxonomy (GTDB): domain Bacteria; phylum Actinomycetota; class Actinomycetes; order Actinomycetales; family Microbacteriaceae; genus Microcella. Next base: position 9,882 of record SCPB01000005.1, on the reverse strand, counting down.
GCCCCACAGCACCGCCGACTCCGCGTCCACGTCGAAGGTGAACGAGGCCGCGGAGCGGACTCCCTCGGGCCAGAGCCCGCCGCTCATCGGGCGGCCTGCTGCGACGACATGATCGTCACGAGCTCGTAGGCGAGATTCGCGGCGGCGACGGCGGTGATGTCGGCATGATCGTACGGAGGGCTCACCTCGACGATGTCGGCCGAGACGATCGGCGTCCCGTGAAGCCCGCGAAGCACCTCGAGCAGCTCGCGGCTGGTCATCCCTCCCGCCTCCGGGGTGCCGGTGCCGGGAGCGAAGCCGGGGTCGAGGACGTCGATGTCGATCGAGACGTAGAGCGGGGCATCCCCGATCCGGTCGAGGATTCTGTCGACGATGCCCTCCGCACCGATGCGGTCGAAGTCGCGGCAGTGCACGATCGTGAAGCCGAGCTCCTCGTCGTCGATCAGGTCCTTCCTGCTGTACAGCGAGCCACGGATTCCGACGTGCGCCGAGCGGTCCTTGCGCAGCAGCCCCTCCTGCGACGCGCGTCGGAACGGTGTGCCGTGGGTGTACGGCGCCGAGAAGTACGTGTCCCACGTGTCGAGGTGCGCGTCGAAATGGACGAGACCGACCGGTCCGTGTTCGGCGGCGATGGCGCGCAGGGCGGGCAGGGCGATCGTGTGGTCCCCCCCGAGGGTCATCACGGGTCTCCCGTCGCTCATCAATCGGCTGAACCCCGCCTGCATCTGGTCGAGCGCCGCCACGATATCGAACGGGTTCGCGTCGATGTCGCCCGCATCGACGACTTGCGCATCGGCGAACGGCATCGACTCGAGAGCCGGATTGTACGGTCGGAGGAGGCGCGAAGCCTCTCGGATGGACGACGGGCCGAACCGCGCACCCGATCGGAAGGTCACCCCCGCGTCGAAGGGCACGCCGACCACCGCGACGTCCCAGCCGCTCACATCATCGATGCGCGGCAGTCGGGCGAACGTGCTGAACCCGGCATAGCGGGGCGAGATCTGGCCGTCGACCGGGCCGATGGGAGCGCCCGCGGGGCGCGGTGCGGAATTCGTGGTCATGTGCGACATTCCTCCTCGAGGTCGGGGCGGGGCGGGGCGGGGCGATGGATGCTCGGCGCGGGTCACGCGCGGGCGCGTGTCGACCCGCCGTTGGCCTGGAGCACCTGGCCGACCATCGCACCCTGGCGGAAATCGCTGAGGAACACCACAGCCCGGGCCAGCTCATCGACCTCGCCGACGCGTCCGAGCGGGATCTCCCGGGCGTAGGAGCTGATCATCTCGCCGAGGTCGACGCCCGCCGCGCGCGCATCGACGGCGAGCTGCGGCGTGCGGGTCACCCCGGGGGCGAGCGCGTTGACCATGATCCCCTCAGGGGCGAGTTCGCGACCGAGAGTCTTCACGAGCGAGATCAGTCCGGCCTTCGAGGCGCAGTACGCAGTCGCTTCCGGCCATCCCGTCACCCCCCACTCGCTCGTGACGACCACGACGCGTCCGCGGCCCTTCGCGCGCATACCCGGAAGTACTGCCTGGATGAGCGCGAAGGTGCCGCCGAGGTTCGTGTCGATGACTCGCCACCAGTCGTCGAGGTCGGCGTCGAGAAGCGGCGACATGGTCATATAGGCGTGGTTCGCGACGAGCACGTCCGGTGCGCCCGCCCACTCGGTGACGGCGGCGACGATCGCGTCGACATCGGCGCGCTGAGACACGTCGCCGGGTACGGCGAGGCCGCCCAGCTCGTCCGCGAGCGCGACGAGTTCGGCGCTCTCCGCGCGGTCGTTGACGGCGACGCGGGCGCCTGAGGCGGCGAGGTGGCGGGCATGCGCGGCCCCCATCCCCTGGGCGGCCCCGGTGACGAGAGCGACCGCTCCGTCGAGAATGAGCGTCGTCATCAGATCACCGCTCCCGAGTTGGGGTTGAGGGTCTCGCCGACGCAGAAGGTGCCGGCGTCGAGCAGGTAGGCGACGCACAGCGCGACCTCCTCGGGTCGGGTGAGACGGCCCACCGGCAGGGTCTGCAGGTAGTCCGGCGCGCGCCAGGGCGAATCGGCCGCCAGCAGCGGGGTGTCGGTGGGTCCGGGGGCGACGGCATTGACTCGAACCCCTCTGGGCGCCATCTCGACGGCGAGACTGCGCATCATCCCCTGCAGGGCGCCCTTCGCTGCCGAGTAGTGGGCATCGCCTGGGCCACCGCCTCCGACGGCGAGCTCGCTGGTGATCGCCACGATCGCGCCCGATCCGCGAGCGAGCATTCCCGGCAGCGTCGCCCGTGCGAGATGAAGGAAGCCGCCGAGGTGGACCCTCAGCATGCGGCGCCACTGCTCGTCGGTGACATCGCCGACCGGGGTTGATTCGTAGTGGCCGGCTGCCGAAACGACTCCACCGACGGCGCCGAAGCGCTGCTCGACGCGCCGGACCGCGTCCGTGATGGCCGCCGCATTGGTGACGTCCGCGACGAGGCTGAGGTCGCACTCCGCCGACTCGCGCAGGTCGATGCCGGCGACCCGCCAGCCTTCGCCCCGCAGCTCTGCCGCGATCGAGCGGCCGATGCCGCTGGCCGTGCCGGTGACTACCGCGATGCGCTGGGCCGGAGCATCCACCGTCGCCGCGCCCGCCGCGCTCACGGGGCGCGCGTCTCGTCGTCCTCGTACTCGACGCCGGTGACCGAGGGGATGCGCGAGCGCACGCTCGCCCACACCGCGACCCCGACGAAGCCGATGACGATGGTGCCGATGATGATCGACCAATCGAGGTAGGTCTGCTCGTAGACCGCGCGCGGCCAGGCGATGTTGATGAGCTGCAGGCTCGCCCAGATGACGGCGACCCAGGCGACGATGGCCGTGGCGCCGCCGAGACTGAACGGACCGGCTCGCCAGGTCTTGCGCGTGACCACGATGACGAACCCGATGAGCGGGAACAGGAAGGACAGGTAGAACCCGCCCGCGGTGAAGTTGACCATGAGCGTGTACAGGTCGCTCGCGATGTTGCTCAGCAGGAACAGCAGGGTCCCGATGGCGGTGGTGACGAGCAGGGCGACGGTCGGCTGGCGGCGCTTCTCGCTGAGGCGGGCGAGTGCCGTGGCGCCGGGAAGTGCGCCGTCGCGGGCCTTGGCCCACAGCATGCGCGAGGCGGACGTCTGCAGCGCGAGGAAGCTCGCGACGAAGCCGATGACGAAGAGGATCTCAATGGGCACGGCGATGCCGGCACCCAGCTGCGTGGTCAGCGTCTCGTAGACGGGGTCGCCGACCTCGCCGTTGCGCACCGCCTCGAGGTCGGGGATGGCGAGGATGATCGCGAGGCTCGAGAACATCACCACGACGGCGATGAACGAGATCGAGAACAGGATGGCCTTCGGCAGACTCTTCCGGGGCTCGGCGACCTCCTCGGCGATCGAGCCGGCGCTCTCGAATCCGACGAAGGAAAAGCCGATAAAGGCGAGCGCGACGAGGAACGGGCCGGAGATCGCCAGGTAGTCGCTCGAGCCGCCGCCCACGCCGTCGCCGCCCGTGAACAGCACCGAGAGGTCGTTGACGCGGTGGAAGGCAAGCAGCCAGATGCCGAGTCCGATCGAGCCGATCACCTCGGCGACGATGCTCGCGAGCATGAAGACCTTCAGCACGGTCTGCCCGGCGAGGTTGACGATCGTGCCGAACACCAGGACGCCGAAGGCGATCCAGGCCCGATCCACCGCGGTCGGCTCCTCCAGGCCGAAGATGTTGGCGAGGAAGCCGGCGGCCCCGAGGGCCACGGTCGCCATCGCGATGACGAGGGTCCAGAAGTAGGCCCACCCGGCGAACCAGCCTGCGGTGGGTCCGGCGAGGCGTGAGGTCCACTGATAGATGGAGCCCTCCAGCGGCCAGCGCGAGACGAGCATCGCGAAGACGAGGGCGACGAGCAGCTGCCCGGCGAAGACGAGCAGGAACCCCCACCAGAAGCTCGGCCCGGCGGTGGTGAGCGCGAGTCCGAAGATGCCGTACAGAGCGACGATCGGGGAGATGAACGCGAACGCGAATGCGAACGATGACAGGAGCGTGAACTCCCGACGCAGGGTGGTGCCGCTCGCAGCGGGCGAAGCAGTGGTCGCGTGGGTCATGCGGGCCTCCTTTGGCTGCGCCCATTATTTTCCTGAGAGTGCTTGCGTACAACGTGTCCGCCCGCAGATTGGACGCACGGCTCTGAATCGGCACCTGAATTGGAGTATCGTACAACGATGATCGATTCGCCGGTCGCGCAGAACGCCACGATCGGCGACCTCGCCGCGGATCCACGATTCGGACTCACGGTGATCGAGGCGAGACAGGAGGCGCTCGAGCGCCCGATCTCCTGGATCCATGTGACGGAGGTCGTCGACCCGAGACCGCACATCCGCGAGGACGAGCTGATCTGCACTGTCGGCGCCGCCCTCGTGGACCCCCGAGAGGCCGCCCGCTTCGTGCAGGCGGTGCACGACGCAGGCTGCGTGGGGGTGTGCCTCGGCTTGGGGGAGGTGCACACGGAGGTCCCAGCAGCGCTGGAGCGCGCCTGCCGTCGATGGGGCGTCGCCCTGTTGGTCATGGCGCACGGCGTTCCGTTTCGAGCCATCAGCGACGCTCTCGTCGAGACGCGCATGCAGTCGTCTCGATCGGCTGATCCCCTCGCCGGGGCGCTGGAGCTGCTGCGCACGGGCGCAGGGGCCTTCGACATGCTCGCCCTCATCGCCGATGAGCTCGGGGGTCGCATCGACATCGCGCACCGGTCCGACAGCAGCGCAGACTCCGCGGAAGGCCGACATCGAGAGTCCGCGTCGCTCGTCGAGGTGGAGCTGGACGATGCCGAGCTGCTGCGCTGGTCCGGCGAGGGCTCGCCGCCCGATCGGGCTCTGCTCGAGCGGTTCGCGCGCGTCCTCCACATCGCGCGACGGGCGGAACTCGCTCAGGAGTCGAGTGCGCGGCGCCGAGTCGGGCAGCTCATGTCGCTGGTCGTCGAGGGGCTGGCGCACCCTGCCGCCCTGATGCCCGATCTCGATCCCGCGGGCCTCGACTCCGAGCGGCTCGTGGTCTCAGCATGGCCCGAAGGCACGGGGGCGCTCGTCGCACGTCAGCACTCGGGAGCGGTCGTCGCCGAGACCGCTCGGGACGTGCTCGTGGTCACCCAGGACGATGGCCAGGCGCGCGACATCTCCGACCGCCTGCAGCTCGTCTTCGGCTACTCCAGTCCCGTCGGTCTGACCGAGCTGGCGCACGGCATCGCGGAGGCGCGGGCGACGCTGATGCTCGCTCGGCGACGCGGGAGCATCGCGGGACCGGAGACTCTCGCGACCCTCGCCGCCCTCCTCGAGCAGCAGCCGCGGTCCCGCCTGCAGCCGTTCATCGCTCAACTGGTTCGTCCCCTGCTGGGGGAGGAGGTCAGAGGGGGGCCGGACCTCCTGTACACGCTCCGGGTGTTCATCGAGCAGGGCGGGTCCATCGCGGAGACCGCCGCGAGGCAGTTCCTCCACGTGAATACCGTGCGACATCGGCTGGCCCGCGTGCGGGACGTCGTGGGCCGGGACCCGCTCGCGGACGGCGACCGCACGGATCTCGCCATCGCGCTGTGGGCGCACGATCACTCCACGCGACGGTCCGAGTCGACCGCTCGCTGACTGTCCGTCGGCTCCGGTGGAGCCTCCGCGTTCACCGCGCGTTCACACACCCTCCCAGGCCGCCCGGGTATCCTGACCCTCGTGCCGGTATGGGGGTGGGTCCTTCTCGTGGGCGCGGCTGTCGCCGTGTCCATCCTCGCCCACGCCCGCGGATGGATCGATCTGAGCGACAAGTCGCGCCGCGGCGGCGGAGGCCCCGGCGTGCTCGGCATCGGCGACGAGGTCTTCCACCCGACTCGCCATGAGGCGCAGGTCGAGCTCGATCGCCAGACCATCCTCCCCGCGCCCGCTCCCGTCCCCGGCGACGGCCCCCTGGGCATCGTGGATGCTCCCGCCGACGCCCCCGGATACGCGGGTCGCCTCCGCATCGACGTCCCCGCCGACCGCTAGCGCGCCGAGCCGCGCGCCGCCCGGCGGCGCCAGACGGGCCTTTCCGTCGAGACGGGCCTACCGTCTGCCCGACTCGGCACAAACCCCCGTCTCGATGCGCGGCGCGCGCCGCGATCGCGAGGCAGGTGCTAGCGGGTCGTGAGGTCCGCGTACTCGGGGTGGCGGCGCATCCACATCACGACGAACGGGCACGACGGCACGATGCGGTCGGTGCTCTCGGTGCGCAGGTGGTCGAGGATCGCCTGCACCATGTCGCCGCCCACGCCCTTGCTGCGCAGGAACGGCGGCACCTCCGCGTGGATCAGCCGCAGCTGTCCGGGGGAGGAGTCGTAGACGATGAAGCCCTGCAGCTCTCCCGCGGCGTCGTGCACCACGTAGCGGTCGGCGTCGGGCTCGTGCGTGACGGTGAGAGTCATGACGGGACCCTACCCGCGCCGCCGCACACCCCGCTCAGGGTCCCCCTGGCCGAGGAAGAGCTACGCGCTCGCGCGCACGACGATGTCGGTCGGGAGGATGGCCGTGCGGGCCGTCGGCTCTCCGCGCAGGCGCTGGAGGAGCATCCGCGCCATCTCCTCACCCATCTCCTCCGAGGGCTGCCGCACGGTCGTGAGCGGCACGAGCGCCGCCTCGGCCGCGGGGCTGTCGTCGAAGCTCAGCACCGCGATGTCGTCGGGTACGCGCACCCCGCGCTCCGCGATCACCGAGAGGGCGCCGAGGGTCATGAGGTCGCTCGCGATGAAGACGGCGTCGAACCCGCCGAGGTCGAGCAGCTCACGCATCGCCTGTGCTCCTCCGGCCATCGTGAATCCGCCGTCCACGCGTGGGCCCGGCTCGAGGCCCCCCGCCGCAAGGGCGCGCTGCCAGCCGGCCGCGCGGTCGATGCCGGCGGGCATGTCGGCCTGACCGGTAATGGTCGCGATGCGAGTGTGCCCGCGCTCGATCAGGTACTGCACGCCCGCCTCGGCGGCTGCGACGTTGTCCACGTCGACGTAGTAGGCGCCCGCGTCGGCATCCGGCCCGAGCGGGTGGCCTCCGAAGACGACGGGGATGCTGCCGCCGAGCTTCTCGAGGAATCGGTCGCTCGAGTGGTGCGAGACCACGATCGCGCCGTCGACGCTGCCGCTGAGCAGATAGTCGACGGTCTTCTGCGAAGGGCCAGGATTCGCGAGGTGCAGGTTGAGCACGTAGTCCGAGGCGTCGAGCACGCGGCTGATGCCGCGCACGACCGCCGCGAAGTAGGGGTCGCCGAAGAACCGCGAGGTGTCCTCTGGCACGACGAGCGCGATCGCCATCGTTCGCCGGTTCGCGAGCGACCTCGCCGCGCGATTGGGGGTGTAGCCGAGGCGCGTGATGGCGGCCTGCACGGCCTCCAGGACATCCGGGCTCACCTTGGGCGACGAGTTGACCACGCGCGAGACGGTCGACCGAGAGACTCCTGCCTCCGCGGCGACCATCTCGAGGGTCGGCGCCGAGCGAGCGGAGCCGGCCTCTGTCGTCATGCTGGGCAGTCTATCCAGCGGTCGAACCGGCATCGACCGCTCCGGGGTCGCCGGCGGCGGGCTTGCGCAGCGCGCGCTCGGCGATGATCCGCTGGTAGTGGCGGCCGCTCTCCTTGACGGTGCGCTCCTGCGTGGCGTAGTCGACGCGCACGAGTCCGAAGCGCTTGTCGTAGCCCCAGGCCCACTCGAAGTTGTCCATGAGCGACCAGTAGAAGTAGCTGCCCACCTTCACTCCGGCGTCGATGGCGTCGAGGATCGCCGCGAGGTGGGCCTCGAGGAACGCGGCGCGCTCGGCATCGTGGACGCCTCCGTCGGAGCCGACGACGTCGTCGTACGCGGCGCCGTTCTCGGTCATGTGGAGCGCGGTGCCTGCCGGGGCCGTGTACTCCTCGTGGATCCGAGTCAGCAGGCGGGTCAGGCCCTCGGGCTGGACCTCCCACTGCATCGCGGTGACGGGGAGCCCGCGCGGGTGCCAGTGGACGCCCCGGTCGACGGGGAAGGGCGAGCGCTTGGGGCGGTCCGAGGGCGCGGCGGGGGCGAGCGGCGTGCCCGTGAAGGGATGCGCGCTCACGGCGTCGCCGTGGTAGTAGTTCACGCCGAGCGCGTCGATGGGCGCCGCGATCGCCGCGAGGTCGCCGTCGCTCACGGGCACGGTGACGCCGATGCCCGCGAGGTCGTCGACGATGTCGGCCGGGTACTCGCCGCGGAAGATCGGGTCGAGGAACCAGCGGTTGTGCTGCCCGTCGATGCGCCGCACCGCGTCGAGGTCGCCCGCGTCGGTCGGGTCGACGGGGTCGGCGACGGTGAGGTTGAGCGTGATGCCGAGCTGGAGCTCCGGGTCGCGACGGCGGAGCTCCTGCACCGCGAGCCCGTGGCCGAGCAGCAGGTGGTGCGCCGCGTCGATCGAGGCCTGAGGGTCCTGACGGCCGGGGGCGTGCTCGCCGCCGAGGTAGCCGAGGAAGGCGCTGCACCACGGCTCGTTGAGCGTCGTCCAGGCCTGGATGCGGTCGCCGAGCACGTCGTGCACGATTCCGGCGTACTCGACGAAGCGGTGCGCGGTGTCGCGCGCGGGCCAGCCGCCGGCCTCCTCGAGCGCCTGCGGGAGGTCCCAGTGGTAGAGCGTCAGCCAGGGCTGGATGCCCGCCTCGAGCAGATCGTCGACGAGGCGCGAGTAGAAGTCGAGCCCCGCGGGGTTCGCGACGCGGCCGTCGGGCTGGACGCGCGCCCACGAGGTCGAGAACCGGTACGTCTGGATGCCCAGCTCGCGCATCATCGCGACGTCCGAGCTCGAGCGGCGGTAGTGGTCGCACGCCGGCTCGCCGTTGTCGGCGTTCACGACGGCGCCCGGCACGCGCGCGAACGCGTCCCAGATGGAGTCGGTGCGGCCGTCGACGTGGGTCGACCCCTCGATCTGGAAGGCCGCCGTGGCGACCCCGAACCGGAAGTCGGCGGGGAAGGCGCGCACGCCGGGGTGAGGCGCCACAGCGGACGCCGGAGTCGAGAGGGTCATCCCTTGACAGCTCCTTGCATGATGCCGCTGACCAGCTGGCGGCCGGCGACGACGAACAGAATCAGCAGCGGGATGGTCGACAGGATCACACCGGCCATCACCACCGAGTAGTCCACGAAGTAGTTGCTCTGCAGGAGCGAGAGCGCGACGGGCAGCGTGGGGCTCTGCCGGTCGAGGACGATGAAGGGCCAGAAGAAGTTCGTCCAGGTCGAGATGAAGACGAAGAGGCCGAGCATCGCGGCGGCGGGGCGAGCGGCGGGCAGCGCGACCGACCAGAAGGTGCGGATCATGCTCGCGCCGTCGACGCGAGCCGCCTCGATGAGCTCGTAGGGCAGCGCCTGGCTGAGGTACTGCGTCATCCAGAACACGCCGAACGCGCTCACGATCGCGGGCAGGATGACCGCGCTGAGCGTGCCCGCGAGCTGCAGCTGGCTCATCGCGATGAAGAGGGGAACGACGCCGAGCTGGGTGGGCACGGCCATCGTCGCGATGACGAAGATCAGCAGGCCGTTCTTCCCGCGGAAGCGGAGCTTCGCGAACGCGAAGCCCGCGAGCGTCGAGAACCAGACGACCGAGGCGGCGACGACCGTCGAGACGATGATCGAGTTGGTGATCGCCTTCCAGAAGTTGACGCTGTCGTTCTCGACGACGGCGGCGGCGTTGGCGAGGAAGTTCCCGCCCGGCCACCACACGATGTCCTGCCGCGTGATCGTCGAGGCGTCGCCCGAGCCGATCAGGAACGACCAGTAGAGCGGGAAGATCGAGCCGAGCATGACAGCCAGGAGGAACCCGTAGGCCATCCAGCCGGGGCGCTGCCCGTTCTCGAGGCGGCGTCGGCGCGGACGACGGCCGGCGGTGCGCGCCG
>SCPB01000059.1 GCA_005502445.1 Microbacteriaceae bacterium X2B | reverse complement strand
CGCCCCCCGTTCCGCGACCCCGGTCGACGATCTGACCGTCGACACCGAGGCGATCGCCAACTGGCTCGCCACGCTCGCCCCGTATTTCCCGATCGCCATCGCCGGCACGATCGTCTGGCTGCTCTGGCTGTACCGGGCTGTCCTCTCGGCCAGCGTGAAGCCGATCGAGAGCGGCTTCCGCACGTCGACCTCGGTCGTCGTGCCGTCATTCCATGAGGATCCGGACATCCTGCTCGATTGCCTCGCATCGTGGCGGGCCCAGAACCCGAGCGAGATCATCATCGTGCTCGATGTGGCCGACATCGAGGCATACGACCGCATCGCCGCGCTCGAGGATCCGCGCGTGCAGCCCGTGTTGTTCGAGCACGTGGGCAAGCGGTCCGCGCTCGGCGCGGGCATCCGACTCGCGACGAGTGAGATCCTCGTGCTCACCGACTCCGACACCTCGTGGAAGCCCGGCCTCCTCGAGGAGGTGCAGAAGCCCTTCGCCGATCCGCTCGTCGGCGGCGTCTCGACGCAGCAGAACGTCTATCAGCGCACCTCGAGCATCTGGCGTCGCATCGCCGACTGGCTCGTGAACCTGCGCTACTACAACTATGTTCCCGCGATGGGCCGCGCCGGCGCGGTCCCATGCATCTCGGGCCGCACCGCGGTCTATCGCGCGGCAGCCGTGCACCCCGTGCTCGAACAGCTCGAGAACGAGTTCTTCCTCGGCAAGCGCTGCGTCGCCGGCGATGACGGGCGGCTGACCTGGCTCGTGCTCGCCTCGGGCTACAAGACCGTGCACCAGCGGTCGGCGCGCGCGATCTCGATGTTCCCGTCGACCTTCCGCGCCTTCGTCAAGCAGCGCGTGCGCTGGAGCCGCAACTCCTACCGCTGCTATCTCACCGCGATCGCGAAGGGGTGGCTCTGGCGCACACCCTTCGTCACCCAGGTGACGGTGCTGCAGATCCTGCTCACGCCCGTGACGATGGGCTTCACGATCGGCTACATCGCCTTCAGCCGGCTCGAGCTCACGACGGTCGGCATCACGGCGGTCGCGCTGTGGCTGCTGGTCGGCCGCGGTATCCGCGGCATCTCGCACCTGCGCCGGCACCCTCAGGAGATCCTGCTGCTGCCTCTCGTCGTGCTCGTGGTGATCTTCGTCGCCCTGCCGATCAAGCTCTACGCCTTCGCGACCATGAACAAGCAGGGCTGGCTGACCCGCCATGCCCACACGGTCGGCGGCGACGGGCAGACGGCGAAGACCCTGACGGCCCGCCCGCAGCTCGAGCCGGTGCTCGCATGACCACGCCGCGCCGGCGCGTTGCGGCCCTGATCGGGATGCTCGCCGCCGTGGCTGCCGTCTCGGTCGTCGCCGTGGCTCCCGCGGTCGCGTATCCCGCCGCGAGATCCTTCGGTGCCCCCGCCGATTCGCCTGAACCGACATCGAGCTCCCCCGAGTCGACATCGAGGACCGCGGAATCGACTTCGAGCAAGCGGGCGACCTCGACCGCGGCGATCGTGCCCTACCCCGGCGACCCCGTCGCCGAGGCGGCTCTCGTCGCCGCGGAGGAGCGGCGCGTCATCGATGTGCGCGCCCTCATGTCGATGGCGACGCGGCTCGGCGTGTCGACCGGTCGGCCCTACAGGCTCGACACGGGGCGCATCCCGACGCTTGTGCTCCCTGCGCGCGACTCGGCGTACTCGCTGGAGGAGCTCTCCGAACTCGCCCCGCGCGCGATCTCTCGTGACTCCGATGGCGCCTACGTCGTGAGCGAGCACGTCGTCGTCGGCCCCGGAGCGACGCTCCGGCTCGTCGGCCGCGGCGGCATGACCGTGCGCCTCGAGTCGAACGACGAGGGCTTCGTCGCTCTCGTCGCGGCGGGCGGCTCGCTCGTGATCGCCGGCGAGCCATCGGCGCCAACGACCGTGCAGAGCTGGTCGACCGCGGCGGGCGCGCCCGACACGTCGACCGATGACGGCCGTGCCTATGTGCGCGTCTTCGGCGGGCGTGCCGAGTTCACGAACGTCGAGTTCGGCGACCTCGGGTTCTGGAGCGGCCTCACCGGCGGCGTCTCGCTCACGGGCACGACGCTGCCCGAGCCGATCGACGCCGCGGAGGGAGGCCCTTTCGAGACGCTTCCCGACGCGGGCTCGAGCGACCCCGCCGACGCCATCGACGGCTTCATGCCGCTCGAGGGCGATCTCGAGACCCTCTCGCTCGAGGGCGCGACTGACGAGCTCGGCTATGCCTCCGGCCTCATCCAGTCGGTGACCCTCGCGCGCAACGCCTTCGGTCTGTTCGTGACGAACTCCGACCGCGTCGAGGTGCGCGATTCGCTCATCGAGGACAGCCTCGTCGACGGGCTCGTGCTGCACCGCGACGTCACCAACAGCACGGTGCTCTCGACTGTCGCGCGAAACAACGCCCGTGATGGATTCCGCCTGACGCGAGCGACGTCGAGCGTCATCTTCGACCGCCTCACGGCCGACGGCAACGGCCGCAACGGCATCTCGGTCGAGAGCGGCGCCCTCGTCTCGGGGCCGAGCGCGACGGGCATCCCGACAACCGTCTACGGCAACAACGAGGTCTCGCAGAGCACGGCCACCGACAACGGCCGCTACGGCATCGAGGTCGCCGGTGGCACGAACATCACGGTGCGCGGGAACACCGTCGAGCGGAATGTCATGGGCATCGTCGTCACCGGCGGCGCCTCGGCGGTGGCCGTGCTCGACAACGAGGTCGTCGACTCGACCTCGCATGGTATCTCGCTGCGCGACGCCGGGCTCGACCTCGAGGTGGTGGGCAACCGTGTCGAGGGCGCACGCATCGGCGTCTACGCCCGCAATGCCGGCGGCGCCTTCGAGCGGAACGAGATCGTCGATGTGAGCATCCACGGCATCACGCTCATCGGCGACACGGGGGCGAGCATCGTCGTCGGCAACGCGATCGCAGGCTCGGGCCCGACAGCGGTCGACGTCGTGCGCACCTCGGGTACGGCCGTGCGCGACAACGCGACCGAGGCCTGGCAGAGCACGAAGCCCCTCGCGGTCGTTCTGGCGAGCGTCTTCCAGCCGCTCACCATCCTGTGGATCAGCATCGGCCTCCTCCTTCTGTTCGGCGCGCTGTTCACGGGCCGCCGTCGGCGCGGCGTGCACGACCCCTTCGCCGACCACGCGCCGCTCACCTCGTTCACGCGCGGCATCGTCTCGCGTGACGAGCTCCCCTCGCCGGGACGGGGGTGACGGCCGTGGCGGGCACGAGGCGCCGTCTCCCGCGCTCCGCGATCGTCGCAGCCGTGCTCGCGGGCGTGCTGCTGCTCGGCGCGGCGGGCGGTGCCCTTCTGGCGACCGCGCTCGGCGACGGCGAGGCGCCCATCGTCGGCGCCTCGGCGCCACCGGCGACCCCGCCGAGCGAGGATGCCCGCCCCGCCGACGACCCGCCGGCTCCGCTCCCCGGGGCGGGTGCCCCGTGCCCCGAGCCGACGACGGTCGTCGCCGATGCCGTGGCACTGCAGTCCGCGCTCGATGCTGCGCGGCCCGGCACCGTCATCGGTCTCGCGCCGGGGGTGTACGAAGGCAACTTCGTCGCGGAGGCCTCGGGCACCGCCGAGCAGCCCGTCACGCTGTGCGGACCGACGGAGGCCATCCTCGACGGAGGAACCGTCGACGACGGCTACGTGCTTCACCTCGACGGCGCCGACAACTGGGTGGTGCGCGGCTTCACGATCCGTAACGGCGAGAAGGGTCTCATGGCCGACGGCACCGTCGGCTCGCGTATCGAAGGGCTCACGGTCACGGGCATCGGCCACGAGGCCATCCATCTGCGGCGCGCGAGCACAGACAACGTCGTCATCGGCAACCGCATCAGCGACACCGGCAACACTCGCGAGAAGTTCGGCGAGGGCGTCTACATCGGCACCGCCGAGAGCAACTGGTGTGACATCAGCGACTGCGAGCCCGACCGATCCGACCGCAACGTCGTCGAAGGCAACACGATCAGCGACACGACGGCCGAGGCGGTCGATATCAAGGAGGGAACCTCGGGCGGCGTCGTCCGTGGCAACACCTTCGACGGCTCGGCCCTGGCGGGGGCCGACTCCTGGGTCGACGTGAAGGGCAACAACTGGCTCATCGAGGGCAACACGGGTGTCAATTCCTCGCAGGACGGGTTCCAGACGCACGAGATCCTCGACGGCTGGGGAACCGGCAACGTCTTCCGCGCCAACACCGCGATCGTCAACGGCCCCGGTTTCGGCTACTCGCTCACTCCTGCGCTCGACAACGCGGTCGACTGCGACAACACGGCTTCCCAGGCGGGGGAAGGATTCAGCAATGTGACCTGCACCCGCACGTGAGAAGCGCGCCGCCCCGATCGAGCGCGACTGTCCCCGCAGCGCCAGCACCGCCGCACCATCTCCCACCCCGGCACCGCTCTCCCCACCCAGGAGGAACCATGTCGCACCACCCGCTCCAGGCTCCGCCCCCCATCCCCGCACGGCCGCGCATGACGGTCATCGGCACCGGATACCTCGGCGCCACCCACGCCATCTGCATGGCGACCCTCGGCTTCGACGTGCTCGGCGTCGACGTCGTCGCCGAGAAGATCCAGGCGCTCGCCGCCGGCCGCGTGCCGTTCTACGAGCCCGGGCTGCCCGAGAAGCTCCGTCAAGCGCTCGATTCGGGCAGACTGCGGTTCACGACCTCGTTCGACGAAGCCGCAGCGTTCGGCGACGTCCACTTCATCTGCGTCGGAACCCCGCAGCAGGAGGGCTCCGCCGCGGCCGACCTGCGATACGTCGATGCGGCTTTCACGGCGCTCGCCGAGCGCATCGACCGCAAGGCGCTGCTCATCGGCAAGTCGACCGTCCCGATCGGCACCGCGGCGCGCCTTACCGAGCTCGTCCAGCGCCTGTCGCCGATCGGCGACGAGCTGGAGCTCGCCTGGAACCCCGAGTTCCTCCGCGAGGGCTTCGCGGTCGAGGACACCCTGCACCCCGACCGCCTCGTGTTCGGCGTCGCCTCCGAGTGGGCCGAGAGCATGCTCCGTGCCTCGTTCGCGCCGATCCTGGAAATCGGCACGCCGCTCGTGGTGACCGACACGCCGACGGCCGAGCTGGTCAAGGTCGCGGCGAACTCCTTCCTCGCGACGAAGATCTCGTACATCAACGCCATGGCGGAGGTGTGCGAGGCGACGGGAGCCGACGTGACGCGGCTCGCCGAGGCCCTCGGCTACGACGATCGCATCGGCTCGCGCTTCCTCAAGCCGGGCCTCGGCTTCGGTGGCGGATGCCTGCCGAAGGACATCCGCGCCTTCCGGCACCGCGCCGAGGAGCTCGGCGTCGGCCACGCCGTCGCCTTCCTGGAGGAGGTCGACGGCATCAACCTGCGACGGAGGCTCCGAACCGTCGACCTCGTGCGCGAGCTGGCAGGGGGAGACCTCCGCGGCGTGCGCGTCGCGGCTCTCGGGGCGGCGTTCAAGCCCGACTCGGACGACGTGCGCGATGCTCCGGCGCTCGACGTGGCGCGAATGCTGTACCTCGAGGGAGCATCCGTCGTCGTCTACGACCCGGAGGCGAACGCGAACGCTCATCGCCTCTACCCCGACCTCGACTATGCGGCCTCGCTCGCCGAAGCCGTCTCCGGAGCCGGTGTCGTGGCGCTGCTGACCGAGTGGGCTGAGTTCCGCACCATGGATCCCGTCGCCCTCGGCCTCGTGGTCGCGCAGCGGCGGATCGTCGACGGCCGACACGCGCTTGATCAAGATGCCTACCTCGCCGCGGGGTGGACCTACCGAGCGCTCGGTCGGCCCGCCGTCGCGCCTCGACTCGCCCCCGCCGACGCGATGGACCAGCAGGTCGCCTGACAGCCCGAAGCCCCTGACGTCTGCCGGGGTCGCACGGATATCGGGTGCGTCGGCCCCGGCAGGCCCCCCGTGAGCGCCGACCCACCGCTCACGGCCGCATCACAGCACGACAGCACCAGCGCGACCCGGCGCCGGCAGCACCCCTCCCCGGGGCGGCATCCCCCAAGCCGCCCCGGGGAACCGCTTCGCCCACACCTGCGGTGCCGTCGACAATTCAGGAGTTCGTCGCCAGACGGGTCGCGGCACCCGCGCGCGTGTGCGTATCCCGACGACTCGCCCGTCGTCGACTCCTGAATTGTCGACAGAGTGCCGGGCGGAGAGACCCGGGACGCGGACCGCCGGCTGGCGGGGTCCGGGCGCGCACGTCCGCGCTTTCGCGCGTCCGCGCCGGTCGGTGCACGCATGAGCGGGTCGTCGAGAGATATTCGTGCACAGGACGCAGCGCGTGATCCGCCCGGTGTCCGGGCTCCGTGCAATGCTGTGGGTTTCCGTGCAGCGTCACAGCGATCGCGCGGAACCATTCGACAGGAAGAGGTGGACGGATGAACGCATCCGCATTCTCGATCGGCCGCCGCGGCATCACCACGGTCGTCGGTCTCTCGATCGCCGGGCTCGTGCTCGGCGGCTGCGCCGCGGGCGGCGACGGCGGCACGGGCGCCGGCGGCGACGGCGAGGCGCTCACGATCGGCACGACCGACAAGGTCACAGTGCTCGACCCCGCCGGTTCGTACGACAACGGCTCCTTCGCCGTCATGAACCAGGTGTTCCCGTTCCTCATGAACACGCCGTACGGCAGCCCCGATGTCGAGCCCGACATCGCCGAGTCGGCAGAGTTCACGAGCCCCACCGAATACACGGTCACGCTCAAGGACGGCCTCACCTGGGCCAACGGCAACGAGCTGACCTCCTCCGACGTCAAGTTCAGCTTCGACCGCCAGCTCGCGATCGCCGACCCCAACGGCCCGAGCTCGCTGCTGTACAACCTCGAGTCGGTCGCGGCTCCCGACGACGCGACGGTCGTGTTCACGCTCAAGAGCGAGAACGACCAGGTGTTCCCGCAGATCCTCTCGAGCCCGGTCGGCCCGATCGTCGATGAGGACGTGTTCTCCGCCACGGAGCTCACCCCCGACCAGGAGATCGTCGACGGCAACGCCTTCGCCGGTCAGTACGTGATCTCGAGCTACCGCTTCAACGAGCTCATCCAGTACCAGGCGAACCCCGACTACCAGGGGCTTCTCGGCCCGGCGAAGACCGAGACGATCAACGTGCGGTACTACGCCGACTCCTCGAACCTCAAGCTCGAGGTGCAGGAGGGCAACATCGACGTGGCCTTCCGCAGCCTGTCGGCGACCGACGTCGAAGACCTCAAGGGCAACGATGCCGTCAAGGTGGTCGAGGGTCCGGGCGGCGAGATCCGCTACATCGTCTTCAACTTCAACACCCAGCCGTACGGCGCCGAGACGGCCGAGGCCGATGGGGCGAAGGCGCTCGCCGTGCGGCAGGCGGTCGCACACCTGCTCGATCGCGATGAGCTGAGCGAGCAGGTCTACAAGGGCACGTACACGCCTCTCTACTCATACGTCCCCGCCGGTCTCACGGGCGCGGTCGAGCCCTTGAAGGAGCTCTACGGCGACGGATCCGGCGGCCCTGACCCCGACGCGGCCGCGGCCGCCCTCGAGGATGCGGGCGTCGAGACGCCCGTCGAGCTGAATCTGCAGTACTCGAACGACCACTACGGTCCGTCCTCGGGCGACGAGTACGCGCTCATCAAGGATCAGCTCGAGGCCGCCGGGCTCTTCACCGTGAACCTGCAGACGACCGAGTGGGTGCAGTACTCGAAGGATCGCTCGGCCGACGTCTACCCGGCGTACCAGCTCGGCTGGTTCCCCGACTACTCCGACGCCGACAACTACCTGACTCCGTTCTTCCTCACCGAGAACTTCCTCGGCAACCACTACTCGAACCCGGAGGTCGACGAGCTCATCCTGCAGTCAGCGGTCACCGCGGACGAGGCCGAGCGCACGGCGATCATCGAGGAGATCCAGCGCACGGTCGCGGCCGACCTCTCCACGGTGCCGTACCTCCAGGGTGCGCAGGTCGCCGTGGTCGGCGCCGACGTCGAGGGCACGGAGGACACGCTCGACGCCTCCTTCAAGTTCCGCTACGCGGCGCTCTCGAAGGGCTGATCCGTCCGCACCCGCGCGCTCCTCATCATCCCGACCGTGTTCATCCTCGTGACGATGGTGTTCTTCGTCATGCGCGCTACCGGCGACCCGATCACGGCGGCCCTCGGCGGCCGGCTGACCCCCGCGCAGCTCGCCGAGCGCATCACGGCCGCGGGCTACGACCGGCCGATCCTGGTGCAGTACGTCGAGTACCTGGGGCGCGTCGTCACGGGAGACTTCGGCACGACGATCAGCGACAACCGCCCGGTGACGCAGATCCTCGTCACCTACGGCGGCGCGACGCTCGAACTCGCCTTCTACGCCCTCATCGTCGCCTTCGTCGTGGGAATCCCGCTCGGCATGATCGCGGCGCGATTCCGCGATCGCGGCCAGGATGCCCTGCTCCGCGTCTTCGCGATCCTCTGCTACGCCACGCCCGTCTTCTTCGCCGGGCTCCTGCTCAAGCTCGTCTTCGCCGTGCAGCTGAAGTGGCTCCCCGTGGCGGGTCGAGCGAGCACGCGAGCCGAGCTCGAACTGCAGTTCCTGCCGAACCCCACCGGCATCTACACGATCGACGCGATCGCGACCGGCGACCCCGCCGTGCTCGGCGACGTCCTCGCCCACGCGGTCCTGCCCGCGATCGCGCTCGGTCTGCTGACGGCGGGCGTGTTCCTGCGCCTCGTGCGCGCGAACGTCATCGGCACGCTGTCGATGGACTACATCGACGCGGCCCGATCCCGCGGCGTCGGCGAGGTGCGCCTCGTGCGCACGCACGCCTGGCGCCCCGCGCTCATCCCGATCATCACCGTCATCGGGCTGCAGATCGCGATGCTGCTCGGCGGGGCGGTGCTCACCGAGACCACGTTCGAGTGGAAGGGCCTCGGCTTCCAGCTCGCCGAGTACCTGCAGGCGCGGGACTTCGTCGCGGTGCAGGGCATCGTCGCTCTCCTCGCCGTCATCGTCGCCCTGACGAACTTCGTCGTCGACGTGCTGGCGGCCCTCATCGATCCGCGAGTGAGGTACTGACGTGACCACGACATCCACGACCCCCGCGCGCCCGGCGCGCCCTCTCGTCGATCGCATCCCCGTTCTGCGCCAACTGCGTCAGAGCGTCGGCCTCCAACGCGGGATGCTCGTCTCGGGCCTCATCCTCACCGGCGTCTTCCTGCTCACGGCGGCGCTCGCACCGCTCCTCGCCCCCTACGGCTTCAACCAGCTGCGCGACGAGTCGGGAGCCTTCGGCGGTCAGCAGCCTCCCTCGGCCGAGCACCTCCTCGGCACGACCGTCGGGGGCTACGACGTGCTGTCGCGCGTGCTGTGGGGCGCCCAGACGGCGCTCTTCGTCATCATCGTCGCGGTCATCCTCTCGATCGTCGCCGGCGTCGCGCTCGGTCTCGTCTCGGGCTACCTCGGCGGCTGGCTCGATCGCGTGCTTGTCGTCGTGTGCGACGCGATCTACGCCTTCCCCTCTCTGCTGCTCGCGATCGTCATGTCGATCGTCATCTCGGGCGGGCAGTCGAGCCTGGTCGGCGGAATCCTCGCCGCGGCGATCTCGATCACGGTCGTGTTCATCCCGCAGTACTTCCGCGTGATCCGCGCCGAGACGGTGCGCATCAAGGCCGAGGCCTTCGTCGAGTCGGCGCGCGTGCTCGGCGCCTCGAGCGCGCGGATCATGGTGCGATCGGTGCTGCCGAACGCGACGAGAACGCTGCCGCTCATCCTCACCCTCAACGCCTCCGAGGCGATCCTGACCCTCGCGGGTCTCGGGTTCCTGGGTTTCGGCATCGAGCCGACGGCCGCCTCGGAATGGGGATACGACCTCAACAAGTCCATCGCGGATGTCTCGAGCGGCATCTGGTGGACGGCCCTGTTCCCTGGCATCGCGATCGTGCTCGCGGTGCTCGGCATCACGCTCGTGGGCGAGAGCCTCAACGACCTCGCCGATCCGCGCCTCCGGAGTCGACGGCGCGCGGCCGGGCCGGTCGGTGCCTCCGTGCCGACGTCGGTCGTGCCGGGCGGCACGCCCGCATCCACCGCCCTTCCCGAGAGCGAGGCCCGATCGTGACGAATGCCGTGCGCATCGAGAACCTGGGGGTGTCGTTCGCGACCGACGCCGGAACGGTGCGGGCCGTCGTCGGCGTCTCGCTGCACGTCGAGCGCGGCGAGGTGCTCGCGATCGTCGGCGAGTCGGGCAGCGGCAAGACCGTGACGGCGAAGTCGATCCTCGGCCTGCTGCCCGAGACCGCGACGACGAGCGGTGTCGTGCTGCTGTCGAATCGCGAGGGAACGCGCGAGCAGGACATCGTGTCGCTGCCGCCGCGCTGGCTGCGCGAGGTGCGCGGCGAGGACGTGGCGATGGTGTTCCAGGAGCCGTCGACCTCGCTCAACCCCGTGTTCACTGTCGGCTGGCAGATCATGGAGGGCCTGCGCGCGCACGGCGTGCCGAAGAAGCAGGCGCGCGCGAAGGCCGTCGAGATCCTCGGACGGGTCGGCATTCCCGACCCCGAGGTGCGCGTCGACCACTACCCGCACCAGTTCTCGGGCGGGCAGAAGCAGCGCATCGTCATCGCGCAAGCCCTCGTTCTCGACCCCGCGCTCATCGTCGCCGACGAACCGACGACCGCCCTCGACGTCACGGTGCAGGCAGAGATCCTCGACCTGCTGCGGATCTGCCGCGACGAGTTCGGCACCGGAATCGTGCTCATCACGCACAACATGGGCGTCGTCGCCGATCTCGCCGACCGCGTCGCGGTCATGTACCGCGGCGAGGTCGTCGAGCAGGCCGACGTGCGCTCGCTCTTCGCGGCCCCGCAGGCGGAGTACACGAAGGCGCTGCTCGCGGCCGTGCCGTACGTCGGGCACGGAACGGCCCGGGCCGTCGAGCGCGCGGCCGCTCGACCCGCTGGGTGGGCCGGGCAGGCGCCCGTCGTCGAGGCGCGCGGGCTCGAGATCCGCTACCCGGGGCGGCTCGGTCGCCCGGGATTCCTCGCCGTCGACGGCGTCGACCTGACGATCCGGCCGGGGGAGGTGCTCGGGCTCGTCGGCGAGAGCGGCTCGGGCAAGACCACGATCGGGCGCGCCATCGCCGGCCTCACGCGCGTCACAGGCGGCTCGCTGCGGGTGCTCGATCACGAGATGCTCGGCGTGCGCGAGCGGCGGTTCCGGGATGTCCGCAGCCGTATCGGCTTCGTCTTCCAGGATCCAGCCTCGAGCTTCGACCCCCGGCGCACGATCGCGCAGTGCGTGGCCGAGCCGTTCCTCATCCATCGTCAGGCGGAGCATGCCGACGATGCGCGGGAACGCGTCGACGAGCTGCTCGAGGCCGTGCAACTGCCCCGCGCCTTCGGCGACCGGTTCCCGCACGAGCTCAGCGGCGGGCAGCGCCAGCGCGCGAGCCTCGCCCGGGCACTCGCGCTGGGGCCCGAGCTGCTCATCGCCGACGAGCCGACGAGTGCGCTCGACGTCTCGGTCCAGGCGCGGGTGCTCGAGCTCTTCGCGCAGCTGCAGCGCGACTTCGGTTTCGCCGCGCTGTTCATCAGCCACGACCTCGCCGTCGTCGATCTGCTCGCCGACCGCATCGCGGTGCTGCACCGCGGTCGGCTGGTCGAGGAGGGCACGGGCGCCGAGGTCCTGTCGAGCCCCCGCGATCCCTACACGCGGCGCCTGCTCGCCTCACTGCCCGTGCCCGACCCGGTGGCGCAAGCCGAGCGCCGCGCCGAACTGCTTCGCCTCCGCGGCGCCTGACCCGCCAGTCCCGCTCGCCGCTCCGTCCCGTCCACAATTCAGGAACCCGGGCGAGGGTTCGGCACTCGTTCTGCCCTCCCGCCCTC